>NZ_CP084318.1:1502500-2102500 GCF_020310025.1 Leeuwenhoekiella palythoae | reverse complement strand
TTATTGTTGTACTTGACCATATCATCATCAACATGCGCTTTGCTTAAAGCGGCTAATTGTGTTTTGATTTGCTCAGGCGTGCTGTTCTGCGCAATCTTGATGTACAATTGGGAAGCATTATTGGTATTTCCCCATTCATCTCCTAAAATCTCATCGCTGCTTTCGGTTTGCTTTGCGGTTTCTAGCGAAATAAATTCATTAAAGTTCAAGTCGGTACGCTTATCATAATCTTCAACAATCCCGGAAACAGTTGCTGAAATGGTTCCGTCATAGACCAAAGATTGTCCCATTACAGCAGCTAAAGGCATATTCGGAAAATATGCTTCTACACGCTTTCGGGTTAACACCACACTATTAGGTTTCTGTAAGGCAGTTGCTTTAGAACCCGCGATCCAATTGTATTGAAAAATGTCAAAATAGCTTGCTTCGGTAAGAATAATGTGTTCTGGATCTTTAAAAGCCTGCTTGCTTGTTTCTGCCTTTGCTTCCGAAATCCACCAATTATAAAAATAAGCCGATTGCTCAACACCTGTGAGTTGCTCCTTAGCGGCAATGCGCATCGGCGGGGTAACTCCTCCATTTTTTAAACTGCCCTGCGGTGTTTCAAAATCGGTTACCACACGATAAATGCGATCGCCGTCTTTGTGAAACGTATCAAAGCTAAAATCATAATACACCATGAGTCCGATCACAAATGAAGCGCTCAGGCCAATGGCCAGACTAATGACATTGATCGCTGAGAATAGTTTGTTTTTCCAGATGTTGCGCCAAGCGATTTTGATATAGCTTCTAAACATATTATTGTTGTTTCTATTCTTAGGGTTATTCTGTTCTGAGTGATTTTACGGGATTAGCGATTGCTGCTTTTATGGCTTGAAAGCTTACGGTAAGCATCGCTATGAGCAAGGTGATTCCGCCCGCTAATGCAAAAATCCACCAGCTCATAGCTGTTTTATACACAAAATCCTGAAGCCACAATTGCATTACATACCACGCCAATGGGATCGCCACTACTGCCGCTACAACCACAAGAATTAGAAAATCTTTTGACAAGAGACGCGTGACTTGAAACACAGAAGCTCCTAATACTTTACGAATTCCTATCTCTCGTTTTTTTAATTGCGCGGCATAAGTGGTTAGTCCGAAAAGTCCCAAACAAGAAACGAGAATTGCAATCACCGAAAAGATGTTAAACAGTTTTCCGGTGCGTTGATCTTCGCGGTACATCTTTTCATAGGACGCATCTAAAAAAGAATAGTCTAACGGAAAATCAGGGGTGTATTCTTTCCATAGTTCTTCGACCGCGGCGATAGTTCCTGTAGTGTTCGTTCCTGAAGTTTTGAGATATACGCGGTAGGCGTCGGGAGCATAATACATAACTGCTGGGCCAATATCGCTTTTTAAATCTCTAAAATGATAATCTTCAACAACGCCTACAATGGTGCCTTTAGTTTCATATAATTTCAGATTTTGTCCCACGGGATTGGTCATTCCCATCGCTTTAGCCGCGGTTTGATTGATGATGAAATGTGTAGAATCTGTACTGATGCCTTTAAAGTTTTCTCCGGCAATCAGATTCATTTTCAAGAGCGGAATAAACTGCTCATCTATCGCCATTGGTGTTACAACCAACTCGTGATCGACTTCCCCTGCGCCCCATTGGATGTCCCCGGTAGAATTCTGATTATCAATAATAGGGTTAGAAGCAAATGAAACACCTGTGACTCCCGGAATGTTAGTCAAACGTCGTTTTACCGTTTCGGCGTGTTCCTGCATACTGCCGCTCATCCAAAAGTTAAGCACCTGACTGCGATCGTAGCCGGGATTCTTTTCGGTTAAAAAATCAAGTTGACGCCCGATGACCAGCGTGCCAATAATGAGCATAACCGAAAAGACAAACTGTACGGTAACTAATACTTTCCTTATGGTTCCTCGGCTAACGCCTCCTACTCGACCTTTTATCGCTTCTAAAGGTTTAAAAGAAGTGAGCATCAAAGCAGGATAAATTGAAGAAACCACCAACGTGATTATAAAAATTGCCAAGATATACAGTGGCAGTGGCCCTTGGATCAATTCTAAACGCAACGACTTTCCAGAAAGCTGGGTGAACTTAGGTGCTAAAAGAAAAGCGAGCCCAATAGCTAAAAAGATCGCTATACTGAAAAACAAGATAGACTCTGCAATAAACTGCCCAAATAAACTGCGTTTACCTGCTCCTATGATCTTACGAATGCTCACCTCTCGTGCCCGCTGAAAAGCTCTTGCAGTAGCGAGATTCACATAATTGATACAAGCAATCGCTAGAATAAGTAACAAAACAATACCAAAAATCTTAACCGTATTGATTCCTCGTGGTTCGCCAGCTGAATTATACAAATTCATCGCGGTAATAGGCTGTAAATAATAGGCTTCTTTATCATCAAACAGGTCGGCATTAGGATCATTTTGCTGTTGAATACGCGTAAGTTTTTGGGTGACTGCAGCAACATCATCTGTAGATCGCAACTCGAGATAGGTGATGTAATTAAAATTGCCCCAATCGGTATCTAAAGATTTCCAATACTTGCTGGTTGCGTAACCGGCTTTAAGCGATTCCATAGAAAAAAACAGCTCATAAGAAACGCTCGAATTTTGCGGTATATCTTCAACCACTCCGGTAATAATGTAGTTTTCTTGATGATCTGCCTCTAAGGTTTTGCCAACGACATCCGTGGTTCCAAAAAGTTTTTCAGCAATAGCCTTTGTAAGCACCACTGCATTAGCATCGTTAAGCAAGTCTCCTTTGTTTCCTGCTAAAAGTTTTCGCTCAAAAAGATCAAAAAACGTTGCATCTACGTAAGCTCCGGTGAGCTCATAATCGGTATTATTTACAGTATAGAGTCGGTTTGACCAATTTTGCCGAAGTCGAACTGCACGTTTCACCTCAGGAATATCACTTAAGGCATACGCCGCCACCGGACCTGTTGAAGAGCCCCAGGTTTGAACAGTACCACCACTTTTAATGTTACTCGAAACTCGGTAGATCTGATCGTGATTGCCGGCAAAACTGTTATAGCTCAGTTCTGACTGAATCCAGATTACGATAAAAATGGCAATGGTAAGTCCTATCGTAAGCCCCAACAAACTTATAAGATTGTAGAACTTATCTTTTTTGAGATTCCGCCAGGCGATTTTGATATAATTTCTAAGCATGTGTATTGGTTTTCAGTTGATGGTTTTCCTATTCCGTTTTAAGCGATTGAGTAGGGTTTTGAAGCGCTGCTTTTATGCTCTTAAAACTTATCGTAGCCATTGCGATAAAAAGCGTGATGCACGCGGCTAGCACAAATTGACCCAACTCAAGATCCACGCGATATGCAAAATCCTGCAGCCATTTTTGCATTAAGTAATAGCCTATCGGAAACGCGATCAAAAAGGCAATGGCAACCAACTTGATAAAGTCTTTGGCAAGCAGAGCAACTATTTCGGCAACGCTGGCACCCAACACTTTACGAACCCCTATTTCTTTAAAACGTTGTTCGGTGGCAAAGGTGATTAAGCCAAACAAGCCCAGACAGGCCACAAAAATGGTTAGCATCGTGAAAATGCTTAGAATCACTCCCATTTTTTCTTCTTTGCGATAGGTTTCCTCAAAAGAATCTTCTAAAAATGAATAGGTAAAAGCTTGCTCAGGATTGAATGTTGCCCACTTTTCTTTAGCAAAATCGAGAACTCCCGCGACGTCTGCATTCTTGGTTTTTACGATCAAACCGCCGTAAGGATTGTACGCCAGAACCAAAGGATCGATCTCGCTGTGTAAGGATTTAAAATGAAAATCTTTAATGATTCCTACTACCGTTAAACGTTCATTTTCTGCATCGGCTGCACGTTCAAAAGTTGCTCCTATAGGATTTTCGCCTAGCCCTAAAATTTTAGCTGCCTGCTCGTTCAGGATCACTTTATCAGATTCATTTTTTAATTCCGTAGAAAAATTGCGTCCTTCAATCAATTCCAGTCCCAACGTGGGGATATACTGCTCATCTACATCATAAAAGAAGAATTTTCTTAGGTAGGTATTATTCTTAAAAATTCCGCGCAAATGATTATCCGTTTCTCCCGCAGGAACAAAAGCCGATCTGCTTATACTGGCAATTCCGGGATTTTGAAGCAATTCTTCTTTGTAAGCATTTACACGTTCTGATCCCATTTTATAGGCATCTCTCAGCACGATCACCTGACCTTTCTCATAGCCTAATTTTTTGTGCTGAATGAATTGCATTTGCTTATACACCACTATTGTAGCAAGAATCAGAGAAGCCGAAATCACAAATTGAAAGATCACCATCCCACTTCTCAAGCTTGTGGTACGACCGCTACGCGAAACCTTATTGGTAATAGCCGCCAGCGGTTTAAACCCAGACAATACAAATGCCGGATACGCCCCTGCAAAAAGACTTATGCCCAAAATGAAGACTATAAGTAGCAAGATATTTTGAACGGAAATAAAATCGAGCAGCGCAAGTTCTTTTCCGGCTAGGGTATTGAACGCCGGTAAAAGCAAGGCCATGATACCGATCGCCAGAAGGGTGGCAAAAGTTGTAGTGAGTATAGATTCGGTTAAAAACTGCGTGATCAATTGCTTTTTTGCCGAACCTAACACCTTACGAATACCTACTTCTCTACTGCGTTTTGTTGCAGTTGCCGTAGCGAGATTCATAAAATTAACGCAGGCAATCAACAACATAAATAACGCGATCGCACTAAAAATATAGACGTATTTGATATCTCCAGTGGGAGACAGCTCGGTGTTCGGACTAAAATCTGAGTGTAAGTGAATATCAGTAAGTGGCTGTAAAAACAAGCCCAACTTATTGTTCTGCTGAAATTCTTCATAAGAAATCCCGATAGCCTGCTTGACCTGATCCCCTATATATTTTTCTAAAAGCGCAGGAATTTGTGCTTCCAGCTGTGCCAAGTCGGTCCCCGGCTGAAGCTCTAGATAGGTCGCAAAACCTGAGGTTACCCAAGAATTTGAAGTGCTGCGCGTATTGTGCTGCATAGGTATAAAAACATCAAACTGCAGATGGGTGTTTTGCGGTAGATCTTCGAGCACCGCGGTTACTTCGAGCGCTTCTTCAATATCCTGAAATTTAACACGTTTCCCGATAGGATTTTCTGATCCAAAATACTTTTTAGCTTCAGATGCGGTAAGCACGATGCTGTTGCTATTTTCAAGCGCAGTTTTAGGATTTCCTTTGAGGAAATTCAAATGGAATAATTCAAAGAAATTAGGATCTACAAAGGCGGCTTTCAACTCTTCATAGCTGGTATTCTTGTATTGCACCTGCGGATTGTACACCATACTCAATCGCGTGGCATTTTTTACTTGCGGAAAATCTGCTTTAAAAGATTTGGCCACCGGCGCAGCAACCATGGCCTCTTTGAGTTCCTCTCCGTTTACGTTTCCGCGAAGCACAACACGCGCTAAACGATCGGCATTATCAAAAGACTGCTCGTAGCTCAACTCATCCCAAACATAAAGCGAGATCATCAAGCAACTAGCAATCCCAATGGCAAGACCACTGCTATTCAAAAAGAACAGGGATTTGTCTTTTTTGAGATTCCGCCAGGCGATTTTGAAATAGTTTTTAAGCATAACTGATGTTATATTGGGAGTGATGAAGTCCCGTTTATTTGATTGATTTTCGGCAGTTGCCGATTGATGAATGAATCCCCGCACGGAATTCTAAACTTCTAGCGTATTGCTTTTATATTCGGTCAGTACATTTTCGGTTACCTTTTGACCGTCTAGCATCCTAATGATGCGGTGGCTGTATTTGGCATCGTGCTCACTGTGTGTAACCATAATGATCGTCGTCCCGGCTTCGTTGAGTTCGGTAAGCAAATCCATCACCTCATTACCGTTGCTGCTGTCCAGATTTCCGGTAGGTTCATCGGCAAGTATGAGTTTAGGGTTATTGACCACGGCGCGTGCAACGGCCACGCGCTGCTGCTGTCCGCCAGATAATTGCTGCGGAAAGTGTTTGCGACGGTGCATGATTTGCATTTTCTCAAGTACTTCGTCCACACGCTTTTTACGTTCTGCAGGTTTTACGCCGGTGTAGATCAGCGGAAGCTCTACATTTTCAAAAACGGTGAGTTCGTCAATGAGGTTAAAGCTTTGAAAAACAAAACCGATGTTGTGCTTACGCAAATCGGCACGTTTACGCTCATTAAAGCCTGCAACTTCAATTCCGTTGAAAATGAAACTTCCACCGTCAGGATCGTCCAGCAAACCAAGGATGTTAAGCAAAGTTGATTTGCCGCAACCCGAAGGTCCCATAACGGCTACAAATTCACCTTCCTGAACCTGAAAAGACAATTTATTTAAGGCGATCGTACGTACTTCTTCGGTGGCGTAGTATTTCTCTAAGTCTGTAATTTTTATCATTAGGAAACGATTAGTGTTAATACTGTGATGATTAGTGTTGTCATAGATTTATATTTTAATCCTGAAGTACCAATTCTTGCACTTCTTCATAGTTATCATAACTGCTGGTGATCACGCGATCCCCGGGTTCTAAGCCGCTTGAGACTTCGTAATATTCGGTGTTTTGACTGCCTAGTGAAATGTCTGCTTTATACGCTGAAGCTCCATCCTCACTTACTTTAAAAATCCAATTTCCACCGGTTTCTTGAAAAAAGCCACCTTTCGGGATTAATAGCGCTTGTTTTTCCTGACTTAAAGCTACGCGTATTTGCAGCGTTTGCCCGCGACGAATACCATCAGGAACTTCAGATTCAAATTCCATATCTACCTGAAACCTTCCGTTCGTTACTTGCGTGTATACTTTTTTGATGACCAAAGTGTAGTTCTTTCCATCAAAATCAAAGCTTCCGGTTTGACCGGTGTAAATTCTGGAAATATAATGCTCATCGATATCTACACGCACCTTATAACCGCTCAGTACATCGATTTGCCCAAGACGCTCTCCTTTATTTTTAGACTGACCAATTTCAGCATCCAGCGATGTTAATTGCCCGTCAACCGGCGCTTTCACCACGAGATCAGCCACTTTACGACGCATCAACTCCAAGGCATTTTGCGTCCGCTGGTACGAACTGCTCACTTGATTTTTTTCCTGTTTTACCGCCAATGAATCTTGCTCCAGAATTTGCTTAGCAAGCTGCATACGCTCTTTCTGGTAGTTGTAATCATTTTCAGATTTGATCAAATCTTGACGCGCAATCGCATCCTTATCAAAAAGTTTTTTGTTGAGTTCGTATAAACGTTTTGCTTCAATAAGACTGTTCTCTACATCAGTGTATTGATTGAGTTTATTAATGGTATTCTGGCGCGCTGCGTTTTGCGAAATCTGCATCTGCGTCAGCAAATTATACACCTGCGTTTCCTGATTGACCAAACTCAATTCTAAGTCAGTATTCGAAAGTCGTAAAATGGGTTCGCCTTTTTTCATAATCGCCCCATCTTCAACAAACTTTTCCTCCACGCGACCACCCTCCAAGGCATCGAGATAAATAGTTGTGATAGGCATTACCACCCCATTCACTGGGATATTTTCCTGAAAAACGCCTTGCGTCGCAGTGGCAATACTTATGCGTTCTTTTTGCACATTGAGTTTTGCATTTCCGGTAGTGGATAGAATCACAAAAAGGATAAGCGCCACGATAGTGATAGCACCAACGATCATCAGTATTTTAGAAGTTGTAAAACGCTTTTTTTCTAAAGGGATGTCCATAAATAAATTGTTTGCACCTTCTAGTTAAGCAATACTGTGCCAAAATTTCAAAAACTTGATTTACAGTGTTTTAATCAATAAGTACGATTTTAAAGTGTTCGGTTTTGATACACTTCATGTACGCCTGTGATACAGTTTGTTAACCTGCAGAAATAAGTCTTTTAATCCCAAAAACTGAAGCCTTATAAATTGTAATATTGTACGTATGCAACTCAAAGACGCTCATATATTAGTCATTGATGACGATGAAGATGTGCTCACCGCGCTACGGCTTTTGCTCAAACCCAAAGTTAAACAGGTGGTCGTGGAGAAAAATCCTAATGCGCTGCAAGGACTCCTCAATGCGCAGGATTTTGATGTTGTTATTCTCGATATGAATTACAACGGACTGGTAAATACCGGCAACGAAGGTATTTTTTGGCTGAATAAAATCAAATCCTGGAAACCGGCTACAGACGTGATTCTCATCACTGCCTATGGTGATATTGATCTTGCCATACGGTCGCTAAAAGAAGGCGCCTCTGATTTTCTCGTTAAACCCTGGAAAAACGAAAAGCTTCTTGATGCGATCAGTGAAATCCTAACCAAAAAGCGCAAGAACAAAAACCTTAAAATCAAGCTAGATTCGGCGACCGAGATCATTGGGGAAAGCGAACCTATGCAAGAGGTTTTTGTAAAGCTGAAGAAAGTAGCACCTACCGATGCTAATATTTTGGTTTTAGGCGAAAACGGTACTGGTAAAGACCTGATCGCACGTTCTATTCACGAGAATTCGCTGCGCAAAGACAAACCTTTTGTAAAAGTTGACGTGGGTGCGCTCACCGAAAGTTTGTTTGAAAGCGAACTTTTTGGCTACAAAAAAGGTGCATTTACTGATGCGCGCGAAGACCGAAAAGGACGTTTTGAAGCCGCCCATGGCGGAACCTTATTTCTTGATGAAATAGGTAATGTTCCCTTACGGCAACAAGCGCGGTTGCTCACAGTTTTGCAAAACCGGCAGGTGACTCCGCTAGGTTCTAATGAGTCTGTAAACATAGACATCAGATTGATTTGCGCAACCAATCTTAGCCTGAAGGATCTTGCGGATGAGAACACCTTTAGAAAAGATCTTATCTACCGCATCAATACAGTTGATTTGATCATTCCGCCGTTGCGGGAACGCCAATCTGACCTTAGCTTACTCGCGCATTATTTTGTAAAAATGTATGCCGAAAAATATGGCAAAGCTTCCTTTGAACTTGATCCCGGCTTTATAAAAAAGCTTAAAGAGCACCCATTTCCCGGTAATGTGCGGGAGTTGCAATATGCATTAGAACGCGCTGTTATTATGGCCGAAGGAGGAATTCTACACGCTGAAGATTTAGCCTTTTCACCCATCGAGCAGCAGCCCGAAACTGAGCTCAAATTAAAAACGACCAATCTGGATGCGGTTGAAAAAAATACCATCCTAAAGGTGATCGAAAAGAACAAAGGCAACATCTCCAAATCGGCTAAAGAATTGGGTATCACGCGTACGGCCTTATACCGCAGACTCAACAAATATGACCTATAAACGCTATACCGCCGGACTCTTAATCAGAGTGTTGCTTTTGCTGGCAGCATTGGTGGTGTTGGCTTTTGGCATCGTAAAATTGAATACTTATGCGATACTCGCAGGAAGTCTCTCTGGCCTCTTTTTGCTCTATTTTTTACATCAATTTCTCATCAGGCGTTTTGTAGCGATGGATGATTTTTTTGAAGCCGTCAAGTACCGCGACTTCTCACGATGGTTTTCAGAAAAACACGGTCCGCAGGATCTTAGAAATTTGCATAAAGGCTTTAATTCAGTAAACAAAACCATTAAAGCGATCAACAATGAGCGCCAGGCGCAATTTGTCTATCTTCAGAAAATACTGGAGATGGTTGATGTGGGCATTATCGCCTACAATTTAGATTCCGGCGCTATTCTTTGGGCCAACGAATCTATACTGAGCACGCTTGATCTACCGGCGTTTAAGAATATTCATTTTGTTGAAAAAAGAAGACCGAAACTCTACGAGGAACTTTTTGATACCTATCGTACCGAAGCGACTTCTATAAGTATTACTTTGAAAAATGAACATCTAAAAGTCTTGATCTCTGAAACGGTTTTTCAAGTGGAAGAAGATGCTTTTAAACTGGTGGTGCTGCAAAATATCGAAGACACACTCAATCAGAATGAATCTGATGCTTGGAAGAAATTGCTAAGTGTGATGACCCACGAAATTATGAATAGTATTGCGCCAATTTCTTCCCTTGCCGAAACCCTACAACAGCATATCGCAGCTTCAAAAACCAATCAAGAAACTACAATTGATCTGGATGATCTGCACGCCGGTATCAGCAGTATCAAAAAGCGAAGTGAAGGCTTGATGAAATTTGCAAAAACCTATCGTAGCCTGAGTAAAGTCACACACCTCAATCTAGAAACAATAAGCGTCAACGAACTCTTTACAAATATAAACGACCTGCTCCAGCCTACACTTGCAGACAAACCTGTGGAGTTAAGCTTTGGAATGGATCAGCCGGAGATGCTTTTAGAAATCGATAGTTACCTCATCGAGCAGGTTTTGATCAATCTTATTCTCAATGCTATTGATGCCACAAAAAGGGTTGCTCAACCTAAAATTTATGTCAACGCCACGCTAAATGCTAAAGGTCGTGTGCAACTGAAAGTTTTAGATAACGGTAGCGGCATTCCTGAGGAAATTAAAGAAAGTATTTTTATTCCTTTTTTCAGTACCAAAAAGACCGGCAGTGGTATCGGTCTGAGTTTAAGCAAACAGATTATGACCTTACATAAAGGGAAAATTCAGCTTAAAAGTGAACCTGGCGCCGGAACTGAGTTTACGCTGCAATTCTGAAAAAGACAGAAACTTATTCATTAGGTACATTCTTTTTGACAGTGCCAAAAAAAAAGCCTCGATCTCTCGAGGCTTTCCTATTGCGTATGTTTCTGATATTAGAAAGCACCAATAAAGTGGCTTCCTTCTACGTTTACTAATTCTGCTCCTTTAGTTACTTCACCGGTTGCAGTATTAACTACGTAAATATTTCCGTTTTGTCCAACAGGCGCTTGAGTTACATAGATCTCATCACCGTTTACGGCAAATCCTTGATACTGGAATAAGTAAAAATCAGGATCATAAGGAATCTCAGTAATTTGCTGTGCAGTTCTCGCTTCTAAGTCTACCAATGCGAAGAACCCTTGTGCTCCTGCAACACCTTCGGCAGAACCTGCATGGCGATACGCCAAAACAGCTTTACCATTGGCTGCTGGTCTCCAAGCTAAAATATAAGCTTCTTCAACACCTAAAGCCTCATCAAGATTGAATTCGTAAGAATCATCATACTGGTTATTTGAACCAATTCTTAAAATGTGCGACCCTTGTGGATCTCCTTGATTTGCCTGATATACGGCACCGTTATACTCAAAAGCATTGATGCTTCGATAACCGTTAGTATTCCCAAGGCCTACACCAGAAGTGATCACTACAGGATTCATTAAAGAAGGGTAATCTAAAACAATAGACTTTGATGCAAGAGTTTCACCATTACTATCACGTTCACCTGTTTCAGGATCTACTTTACTCAAACGTGCCCCGATGTATAATTTATCACCGGCAGCATTTAAAGTTGGCATATCAATTCTTGAAATATAATACCCCTGTGCTTCTTCTTCAGCAGAAAGCGGCACACTGTGCTCCTGAAAGTTTAGAATTTGTGAGTTCACTAGATCTAAAGTCACAATCCCCATAGTTGCTTCAGTACGCTCGTAAAAATCATCAGTCTCGTCTTCTGGAGTTCCGTTATCGTTAAATTGATTTTCAGTAGAAACATAAACTGCTGCTCCTGTTTGATCACCATCAAATAACTTGATCCAGCGCGGCGCAGAACCTACATAAGGAGCGATACTGATTTCTGACCCGGTTTGTACGAAATCCTGACCACCTTCTACATTGTATTTGGTGTAATTTCCACCGGTATCTCCGGCATAACTAATGTTAAAAATGGTAGTACCATCTTCTGATGCTTGTAATCGAGCTGTACGGTTAGAAGGTACGATAAAGCCATTATCAAAAGGTTCTATAGAAACAGTAGGATCTTTTGCTTCTTCACTATCTAAAGCATAGATCAAAGTTCCCCCGTTTCCGTCGCCGGGATTGTCTCCCATTCTGGCGGCTGCTACGGTGATCCATCGTGATGCCTCTTCTTCAGGTTCTTCTCCTCCGGCATCTGCACTATCGTCTGTACTACATGCTGTCATAAGACCCATTGCTAAAGTCACAACAGCAAAAGCTTTAAAATTTAGATATACGCGTTTCATTGTTTATTGTGTTAAACGGTTAAAATTTATTGAATGAATAATTAAGTTTTAAATAGAATGCTCTTCCCGGTTTTTGTACCGAAAGGTTATCATACACCGGCTTGTCAAAAATGTTTTTGACATCAAAACTGAGTACAAAACTCTTGTTGGGAAAGAAGTAACTCACCCCAAAATCTTGCGCCAATTGCTCAGGCACTTTAAAGAAATCATCTCCAACTGTATTGGATCCCTGCGGAACCAAATAGGAGAATTCACCGGTATAATACAGCGTATAGAATAGATCTACACGAGATTGTTTCTGCAACAGATTTTTTAAAGAATAGCGCAAGTTTCCGTTCATCGTCAAAAACGGAGTGTTGGGCACAGCTACAGAAGTACCACGGTTTTCAATTTCTAAATCAAACTTTGAGATATTGAAATTCGCCGAAAGATTATTGTTATACACATAATTTACCTGCGCATCAAAACCTTGCGAGGTACCACTACCCTGATTCACATAAACGATAAGTTCATCATCAACATTCAGCGAGGTTTCAATAGGTAAACCTATGCGATCTTTAATATTGCGCGTGAAAAAGTTGGTAGACAAAGTCACCCTGTGCTTATTAAAGTTAAAGGCACCTAGTCTAAAACCAAGATTGTAATTATTGCTTTGTTCAGGATTGATACTTGAGTTGGCCACCACGTTATCTCCGTCGTTTCCGAAGATTTCGGTTTCGTTAGGTAGGCGTATTGCTTTTTCGGCAGAAGCCAGTAAGAATACTTCTGGTGTTAAACCGTAAGATGCTGCAAAGCCATAGCCCTGAAACTCTTTATTGCTGCTCACGACCTCATCAACAATCACACGCTCGCCTGCTTCATTGGTCACTACCGCGGGATCTTTGCTTATGGTTTTTTGCTGGTAGTATTTTCCAAATAAACTCGCTTTTAACCGATCATTAAAGGCATTTACCTCATAGGTTAAAGAAACGATATTCTTATGCAGGTCGCGGGTTCCTACAAACGTATTTTCAAGCAAGGGACGCAGCGCATCACTGTCCTCCCGATCAATACCGCTGTAGACATGATTAAGCAGTACTTTGTGATTGTCGTTAAACGCATACGCCAAACCGGTTCTGATAGAGGCTACGTTTCTGCTGATCTTAGCTAGGGTTGGCCCGCCTTCTTGTTGAGAACCCCAAGTATACTCATACTCGTCTCCCCTAAAGTCGATCGCGCGTTCCCCATTCCAGCTGTACGCTGCAGCAACTGTGTCGCTCAATTGCCGATTACGCGTACCGTAATATCCATTGATATTGACCTCAAAACCTTTGGTAAATAAATCTTTCTTTTGGTAGGTTAAATTTGCAAGCGCCACATCAGACTCATAAAATCTTCCTTTGTAGGGCATAATCGTCATAAAGGCACCGTGTTGCACTTCGTTATAATCGTCAGAACCGGTAAACCCAAGATAAAACTGGTCTGCCCAATCTACATTAGTATAACCCACCTGTACAACACCCCCAGTAGATCTGTAAGCATCATTAAAACGTCTTGCGGTAATAGGCGTTTGCACACCACCCAAACCGGTCACTACAATGCTTCTACCTGATACTTTATAATCGTTATTTGAATAGTTATGGAAGCCGGAAGCTTTAATTGTAAATCCTGAATCTTCAAAACGATACAGCCCATTTACACTAGCTTGTAATGTATTAAATGATCCGTATGATACCGAAGCATTAAGATTGGTTCCGGCAGATTTATCTAAAACAATATTTATGGCTCCTCCTAAAGCATCGTCAGAAAGATGCCCGGGAACCACCCCTTTGTACACTTCGATTTGTTGAATCATCGATGGTGGAATGCTGTTCAAATTAAAGGCAGACCCAAACGTTGAAATAGGGATCCCGTCTATAAAAATGCGCACCGCACTTCCTGAAAGTCCGTTGAGGCTGTACTGCACTTGCGAGCCCAAGCCGCCATTCTGGCGAATTTTTACACCTACTGTGGTATTTAGTAATTCGTTAGTCTGAATATTGCGCTGTGCAGCTTCTTCGGTACTGACTACGTTTACTGCAAAACCCTTTTTCTCCATAGTGGTTTTAATAGATTCTGCACGTACCGCTACCTCATCTAGCTCATAATCTTTCGCATTATCTAACCGAATATCTTTACGCAAACTGGCACCTTCTATAAAGGCCTGATCAAATGCAATAAAATCTCCGCTAGCGATCTCAAGGAGGTAGGTTCCGGTAGCGAGGTTTTTAAAATTGTAAAAACCTGCACTATTGGTACGAACTTCCTTTTTAAAAGAACCTTTACTTAGTTTAATCTGCGCACCTTCTAATAGGTAGCCGTTAGCATCTTTTACGATACCGCTCAATGAATATTGAGCAACAGCAATAACAGGGAGTAAGAGAAAAAGAATGAGTAAATTTTGCTTCATCAGTAAAACTTGAAGGCGCAAAATAAAACCTATTTAGACTAAGTACAAATAAAAATAACACTCCTAAGCATTTATCGTTAAGCCCTTTAAACACCGCTATTAAAACGTTTTTCTGATAAAAAAACTACACGATTTAATTGTTAAAATTTCTGCCGCAGCGCTTTAAAGACGTCAAATCGTTAAACAGAAGACGTGTTTTGTTTAACAAAAGAGCCCATCAAATGACGGGCTTTCTTTATTTAAATTTGATCCTAGTTTTTACTCTAAAGCGGTTAGAATCTTATGGAAGATTTCTGTGTTTTCGTATGCTCCTCTAAACTTTTCCGCTTGCGGACCATAGGCAAAAACAGGAACCATAATTCCCGTGTGGTTGGTGGTTAAAAATTCGCCGTGTAGCTCTCCCTTATCTAGATCGCCACTAATGATACCAAACCCGGAAGTCTCGTGATCGGCGGTGATCACCACTAGCGTATTCTTAGTCTTGTCAGCAAACTTTAAAACTTCGGCAATGGTTTGATCAAAATCAAGCATTTCTTGTACAATTCCGCTGGTATTGTTAGCATGCCCATTGCTGTCAATCTGCGCCGCTTCGATCATCATAAAGAAGGGTTTTTGATTGTTTTCCAGAATTTCTAGCGATTGTTTTACACTGTTAGGTAAAAGCGGTCCGCGACCATCGGCGATCGAAGGTACTTTCCCATCACCCACATAAATTGCGGTTTTTTCTTCGATGGAATTAAAATCGGCTAAGGTTTTTACTTGATACGAGTCAGGAACCAGCGCTGCTTTAGATTTTCCACCAGCGATAAAAAAGTCAATTTCACTTCCTTCCAGATCCGAAAGAATACCTTTTGCATCATCACGTTCTTTGCGGTGGGCAAAAAACGAAGCCGGAGTTGCCCCGTCAATCGCATCTGTTGTGATCAACCCGGTAGCAAAACCTTTTCCGCCCAAAAGCTCTGTAATGTTTTGAAGCAGCTGATCATCAGGATCTACACCAATCGCGCGGTTATGCGTTTTAACTCCCGTGGCCATTGCCGTTGCTCCGGCAGCTGAATCAGTAACCAGGTCGTCTGTCGCCGCAGTTTTAGAAAAACCGATGTCTTTTAACTGCGTTACCGTAAGGTTTCCGCCGTTAGCAACCTGCGCGGAAGTGATCTGCGCTAGTCCGTTGCCATCGCCGATCATCAAAATCACATTTACCGGCGTGCCCTCATAGTCAAACTGATATTCCGGTTGATACACTTCTATTTTCTGTGGATTTACATAGGTGTTTTGATCAAGCGTTTTCAGGTAAGACACGGTTTCAGCAGGCTTGTCACTATTGATAAAATCCACACCCAAATTGGCAAAACGCGTCCAAGCAATTTTGGTATCCGGACTTGCCCAAAAGCGGAACGGTTTATTTACCTCGTGTACTTTTGCAATCGCAGCCTCTACTTTTTCAAGTTCTGGAGCAACCATATTTCCAAAACCATTCCAAACGGAATAGTTTTTATAATTCACGCTTACCAAAGCAACTTTGCTTAAATCAATGCTATCCAAATCGTCTAGATTTTGATGATCAAACTGAATAAAATCAGGATACTCTGAATAGTCTATTGCCTTCGGCTTGTTGCCGGAAATCACAAAACGCAGCCCTTCAACCTCATCTAAGTTTTGCTTTTCGATGGCTTTTGTGATGGCTTTCAACGTAGCTTCAGCATCAGATTTTATATCGATCAACAACTGAATATTTCTCAATCGGCCTTCTGTTTGCAATTGTTTAAATGGCTGCAAGTACAGTTTTTCAAGCGTATTGCCCTTCTTGATTTCATTTTCGCTATGCGTAACAAAAAGGGTGTTTTCTTTTAAAAACACATCGACTTCGATACTGCTGGCACCGCCAATATAAGCTTCCCAAAACGGGAATTCCTGTGCATAATCGTTATGCGCGTGAACTTTATAGTTGACCTTCTGCTGTGCAAAACTCAGGCTACACAAACAAAGGAAAAGGATTAAAATGCTGTTTTTCATATTCTTAGTTTTTACCCTTGATGGCATTTAAAATTTTGTGGTAAATCGCACTGTTTTGATAAATTCCTTTAAAATTATCAGCACCTTTTCCGGCAGCGAAAACCGGGATCAGCTCCCCGCTGTGTTGGTCTGTAATGAAATAGACTGCGACTTTTTCTGGCACTTCGGTTTTCTTACCGGTTTCTTCATCAACCTCATAATATTTACCAATGCTCGCCCCGCCGGTCTCGTGATCTGCCGTGATGACCAATAGCGTATTGGGATGTGCTTCTACATAGTCTAAAACCGCACCGATGGTTTGGTCAAAATCAGCAACCTCCTGTATCATCATTTCGGCATCTTTGGCGTGTCCGCCCCAATCGATGTACGAACCTTCGATCATTAAAAAGAAGGGTTTGTTATTCGCGTCAAAATACGACAGTGCTTCTAAACTTGCGTTTTTTAAAAAGTCCCCACGCCCTTCGGTTTTAGAAGGAAGGCCTTCATCTTCGATAATAAAGGCGTTGCGCATATCAGGTTTTGATTTGCTAAGCGCGAGCGTATCTAGGTTATAATTTCGATTTAAGAGCGTTTGAAACAAATCCTGATCATCACTACGCTCATTGAAAAATTTACGCCCACCGCCGGCTAAAAAATCTACATCAGCCGTAGCCAATTGCGCCGCAATCTCCTCGTGCATATCGCGATCCTTTACGTGCGCATAAAATGCTGCGGGCGTAGCATGCGTAATACTCGTTAAGCTGATGAGTCCCGTCTGGTAACCTTCTGCTTTCAGTTTTTCTAGAATCGTCTCCTGCGGAATGCTATCTTTTGAAACACCGATCGCTCGTTTATAGGTTTTCTCTCCTGTAGAAAACGCTGTGGCTCCCGCGGCAGAATCGGTGATCAAATGACTTGTGGAATAAGATTTATGCAAACCTATGGTCTCAAAACGTTCAAAGTTTGAATTTCGGTCTCCAAAATAAAAAGCACTCGATACCTGCGGAATTCCCATCCCGTCTCCTATCATTAAAATGACATTTAAAGGTTCGTAACCTACGGCTTCCTGTTTTATGCTTTGCGCAGTACCACAACCCTGCAATACCAATGCACTGATTGCCACACTTGCGCTGATTAAATAGTTTTTCATTGTATATTTTTTAAAAAAGTACAACGGCAAGAGTTGCCTCTTGCCGCTGTTACTAACACACACTTAAAATTTAGTATCCTGCGTTTTGCTCTAGATATCCCGGAGTGTTTGACGCTCCGTCTATCGCTTCCTGAGGAATTGGGAATAATCTGTGATGTACATCACTGTCTGTTTTTGAGGTCCACGAATCTTCATAAGTACCAAAACGAATTTGGTCGCTACGACGTGACATCTCCCAGTAGAACTCAAAGCCACGCTCACGCAATAAAGTAGGCAAGGTGATTTGAGTAAGAGCAGCCGGGGTTTGCTCTGGTCGTGCATTTCTAGAGGTACGTACGGTATTTACATCGGTTAAGGCACCTGCCGCATCGCCCATTCTCAATTTAGCTTCAGCACGCATTAAATACACATCTGCAAGACGTAATAAAACCAAGTCTACACTGCTGTAATTGTTTCCATCATCTGAAGTTTTACTGAATTGCCACTTAGCAAAACGATAACCGCTTGCATAACCTGCACTTCCGTCTAGGCTAATGTCTAACGTATGGTCAACGTAATACACAATATCTTCAGGGTCTGAACCATTCTCACGCGCCTCAGCAAGCGGATAAATTCTAAATCCGCTGTTACCGTTACCATCGGTACCGGTCATAAAGCTTCCTGATCTAAAGTTTTCTTTACGTGGCGCCCACATCGTACCGCGAATGATTCCACGGTCGATCTCAAAATCTTCTCCGGCAATGAAGTAATGGTCTTTATCTGTGCTTAAGCCTAAGGTATCTTTAGAATACGGAGTCAAACCTGAAATATCTTCTAGTTCAGCAGGCACCTGCGCATTCTTTTGATAAAAGCGCGCATCTGCATCTGCAGGATCTATATTACCGTAAGCGTCTACCCAATTTTGATAAAACTCAGGCGTAGCGGCAGGACCATCGGTACCGTCCATACTCAGGTAAAAATCACCCGGTCTTGGGAACAACGAACCAGACATAGACCAGTACGCCCAGCGGTTGTGATCGTTGTTCAATACCCCACGAAGATCAAGCGCAAAAATAAGCTCAGCATTGTCGTGATTCTCGTCATTAAAGAGATCGAAATATTCCGGTGAAAGCGCATAGCTTCCGTTATTGATAATGCGATCAGTATAACTTACCACATTCGCCATATCTTCATCGGTAAATACCGGAGTTCCGTAAGGATCTCTATAAACGCCTGCATTCAGATATAATTTGGCTAAAAATCCATAAACCGCATCTTGCGTCATACGCCCGGGACCGTTAGTAGTACTCAGGTTTTCTAGTGCAGCAAGAAATTCTTCTTCGATATAGGTTACCGCTTCGGCACCTCTTAAAACTTCTGAAGTTTCTGAGGTCGCTTCCTTTCTAAAAGTAAGTCCCCAGCTGTCTAAAAACAACATGTTCTCATACGCACGTAGCGCACGCATTTCTGCCAATCCCTGAATCGCTTCAGCATCACCAGCTTCCGCAAGCGGCGTTAATACATCTATTGCTGCTACCGTTCTAAACAATGCGGTTGTTAGGTAACTCCAAGATTCTGTCACCAAACTATTGCTAGAAGACATCAGGTGTCTGTGTGCTGTGGTATAGGTATCGTTATCTGCCCACTGCGTTCCGCCCAAACCGGTACGCGGAGGAAGGATCGCTTCATCAGAAGGAATTTCCTGCAAGCCAAAATAACGCGTATGTCTGAAGGTTTGTGGTAAAATACCGTAAGCCGCAGAGATCGATCCTGTAACAGGCTCTGCGAGTCCGTCTGTTCCCGTTAGGGATTCATCTAATATTTCTTCTTCAAGGTCTGTACAACTACTGAAGAGTAAAGCACTAAGCCCTACAACCAGTGTGAAAATTCTATAATTCATTGTAAACAATTTTTAATTTTTTAGAAGGATACATTTAAACCAAATACCACCGTACGTGCTTTTGGATACGTATAGTAGTCAATACCGTAGGATTTTGAATCGGTAGAGCTACCGGTGTTCAATTCAGGATCAAAACCGGTGTAGTCTGTAATGATAAACAGGTTTTGCCCGGTTACTGATAGGCGTACATTGTCTAACCACTTATCCATCCCGATCACTTGAGGGTTTAAGCTATAAGCGAGTGTCGCATTATTAAGACGTAAAAACGCACCATTCTCAAGAAAACGAGTAGAAACGGTATTGGTGTTACTTGGATCTTCATTTGCGAATTCTATCGCTTGATCTGTAGTATTCAAGGAGTTGGATAATTGGGTCTTATTAAACAAACTCATACGGGTATGGTTGTAGATCTCATTACCACTTACTCCGTTAAAATTCAAGCCTAAGTCAAAGTTCTTGTACTTGAATTTTAAATAGAATGCATAAAGAATATCAGGTACTGCGCTTCCTGCAGAGATACGATCGCTATCATCAATTTGACCGTCACCATTAAGATCAGTATAGGTACTCAATCCATCAGCGCCAATACCTGTAAACTCGCGCAAGAAGAAATTACCTATTGGCTGATTGTTCATATATCCGTTGATGGTCGCTCCGGTTTGCCCTGCACCACTTGCGGTTCCTGTGGTTACAATGGTAAAAGGAGAATCTGTGATCTCATTTTTGATGTAGGAAATGTTTCCTCCTATATTGAATGAAAAATCACGGCTGCGATCACTTTGGTAGTCTAAAGCGACTTCAATACCGCTGTTTTTGATCTTCATATCAGGAATATTCTGCCACTTATAACCTACTTCGTCAATAGGATCTTGAGTAGAAAAATAAAGCAATACATCATTGGTTTCCTTTAAGAAATAATCTACTGAACCACTCAATTTATAATCCAGAAAACCGAAGTCTAAACCAATATTTGTCTGCGTAGTTTCTTCCCACTGAAGATCAGGGTTTGCCGTACGTGCGAATACTAAACCGTAGTCGTAGCCTTCTCGTGTGGTGATCCCTTCGTTTAAAGGATAGATATCATCATCTGCAAAGCTTTCGCCATAGCTTAAACGGGTTTGTTTAGATGGAATTTCCTGATTACCTGATTTACCCCAACTCGCTCTCAACTTTAAGTTGTTGATTCCTGAGTCTGCCATAAAATCTTCTTTGAAGATATTCCATCCTAAGGCTAGGGAAGGGAAAGTCGCATAACGATTATTCTCACCAAACTTAGTCGAACCGTCAGAACGCAAGGTTGCGGTTACCAGATATTTGTCTTGAAAGGTATAGTTTACACGACCAAAAAACGACTGGAGTTCGTTACTAACCGCATCTGAATATTGCATTGCATTCTCACCACGCGCCGCTTCAAGCTGGTAACGCGGTTCGATACCGTTGTCTGGGAAGTTTTCAAAATAGAATCCTTTTTCGTGTATGTAGAACTTCTGGTACGAATGTCCGGCTAATACGGTTAATCCGTGATCGCCAAACGTATTATCGTAGGTTAGCGTGTTCTCAACCAGCGTATTTCGATTTATCGTAAATGACGTTGTGATCGAACCTTGTGCATAATCAGGATCTGCAGAATACGGAATGTATTGAATATCACGATCTGTAGTAGAATAATCTACGCCTAAGTTTAATTTATAGGTTAGATGATCTACAAATTCTAACGAAGGTGCGATGTTAGCGATCATACGGTTATTGTTAGAATAATCACCGTAGATATCCTCAATGATAAGCGGGTTAATCCCGGTACCAAACACAGTAGGTTCACCGTTAGTATACGCCGGCGTTGTTGGGTTCAAGCTCAACATATTGCTCACCATGGTGCCGATGTTAGGGCGCGTATTTTCGGTGCGGGTTGCGGTAAGGTTCAGATCGATCTTTAAACGATCATCCCAGCCTTTTTGAGTTACATTGGCGCGTGCCGAATAGCGCTTCAAATCACTGTTGTTGATAATACCTTCTTGATCATCAACCCCAATAGACGCAAAATATGAGGTTGTCGCCGTACCACCACTCATCGAAAAATTAATGTTGTTGGTAATTGCTGTACGCGTCAACTCATCTTGCCAATCAGTATTTGCACCATTATCGCTAAGGCTTCCGCCTATTTGTGGGACGATAGTTCTAAACTCATCTGCTGAGAACACATCAATTTTATTAGCAATAGTTGCAATAGCAGTTGAAGCCGAAAAGTTCATTTGCGTTCTTCCTGCTTTACCTTTTTTGGTAGTGATCACCACTACCCCGTTTGCTGCACGCGAACCGTAGATCGCAGCTGCCGAAGCATCTTTCAACACGTTAATCGATTCGATATCCTGGGTGTTGATAAAGTTCAGCGGGTTTGTTGCCAGACCGTTCCCGGAGTTGTCTAGGACAAAACCGTCAACCACATAAAGTGGAGAAGTTCCGGAGCGTAGGGTTCCCACACCACGTATGATGATGTCTTGGCCGGCTCCCGGCTCACCACTTGCGTTAGTAACGTTTAAACCAGACACTTTACCTTGTAACAAGTTCCCCGGGTTGTTCACCACTCCTTTGTTAAACTCATCGGCAACTACAGAGCTTACCGCTCCGGTTAAGTCTGATTTCTTCTGAGTACCATAACCTACAACAAGGACTTCATCTAATTCTGAAGTATTTGCGGCAAGCTGAATATTATAATTAGTTTGTTGAGAAACAGTGATGGTTTGCGTTTCAAAACCTACATAAGAGACTTCAAGCACATCACCGGCACTGGCATCAATGCTGAAGTTTCCGTCAAAATCTGTGGTGGTTCCTATAGAGGTTCCTTGCACCATTACTGAAGCTCCGGGTAATAATACCCCGTCACTATCAGTTACAGTACCGGTTATCGTTTGTTGTAGGGTTGCGCTTGCAACAGGAGCTATACTCGTTTTAAGTGCCAAATACGGCGTCTTCGCTTGGGTTTGTGTAGAAAAAAATACAATTGAAGCGAACGCAACTATATTTTTATACGTAATAGTATTATTTTTAAAATTCATGGTTAAGTAATTGATTGGACACAATGCTTAATAATGTACGGCGCAGTTGTTGGTAGCAGCTGCGTTTTTTGTTGGGAGTGTTACATAGAAATTCGTTTTAGGGATGCTTATTTCAAGCCGCTAAATAATTGAATTTCCCGCTAAAAGGTTTTACGTAAGTATTAAGTAAGCTTTAACAGTCGGCGGTAGGAAAGGTAAGGGAGCAAGCACGCAGGTTTTTAAAGAATCATTGATTCTAGCAACTACTTTTAAAGGTATTCTCAGAAAAGCCGGCAAATTCATTCAGAAGACAGAATAAATGACATTTTCACACTTAAAAGCAGCATACCGCGTTATTGTAGATTTAGTAACATAGCACGCTTAGGAGTTAATCTTAGCTTTACAGAAGCATAGTTTTAAGGTTACCGTATAAAGACCTTTCTTTTATAATAGAGCGAAAAGCTATTAGAAGCCTTCTTTGATCTGGGTTAGGCCTTTTTTGTCCAGAAGCTTTATGCGTTTTCCCTTGGTCTCAAGCAGTTGCTCCTTCTTAAATTTGGCAAGGGTACGTATGCACAGTTCGGTGGCGGTGCCAACCACATCAGCAATATCAGAGCGTGATAGAATAAGTGCGAGATAACCTTCATCGTCTTGACCAAAGGTTTTATCTAAATACAGTAAAACCTCAGCCAGTCGCTGGTTAACCGTTTTCTGCGCCATATTTACAATCACATCATCGGCGAGTTTGAGCTCCTGAGCCATATATTTTAATATAGCCTGAGTGAAAGCCGGATTGTCTTCTATACGTGCAGTGATGTTAGTCTTAGGAATAAAACACACTTCCATATCATTAAGTGCAACCGCGCTGAGGTTGGTAGCTTCCTCTGCAATCACCGAACGTTGCCCCATCACCTCTCCTTTAGAAGCGATCTTGACAATCTGATCTTTTCCGTTGTCACTTATTTTAGAAAGTTTAGAAACCCCGTTACGCACGCAAAAAACCCCATTGAGTTTTTCTCCTTCTTTAAAAAGCGGTTCGCCTTTTTTAATGGTACGGGTTTCCTTACTATCAGATATGGCTTTAAGCTCTTCTTTTTTAAGAGCTTTTAGCGAATTCAACTGTCTGATAATGCAGTTTTCGCATCTGGATTCTTCGTGTGCAGCCATACTTCAAAAATACCACTATTTTTTTGAGAACTGACAAAAGTCATCTTTTAAGCCTCCCTTCTTTTAGTCCTTTGTATCAGGTATTTGAGCAAATTACATTAAAATGGAAAACTGCTATCATTGTGGTGACCCGTGTTTAAGCGACAGCATAACGCATCAAGACAAGATGTTTTGCTGTAACGGCTGTAAAACGGTGTACGACATTCTTCATGAGAATGATCTGGAATACTATTACAACCTTGACCAAAATCCCGGGATCTCACCTAAAGCGGTGCAAGGCAAGTTTGACTTCCTCACCAACGAAACCATTCTTGATAAACTCCTGGAGTTTAACGAGCAAAACACACAGATCGTTTCATTTACGATCCCTGCGATACATTGCAGCTCCTGCATTTGGGTTCTAGAAAACCTCAACAAACTCAACGCTGCCATAAAAAGCACGCAGGTCAATTTTCCCGAGAAAAGCATACGCATCACCTATGATGCAACTAAAGTCTCACTCAAAGAAGTAGTAGAACTCCTGTGCAGATTGGGCTACGAACCTTCGATTTCACTTGAAGATTTTAATAAAAAAGAAAAGAAAACAGACCGCTCCCTGATTTATAAACTTGGCGTTGCCGGATTTGCTTTTGGGAATATTATGTTTTTATCCTTTCCGGAATATTTTGAGGTCGAAGAATTCTGGCTCGACCAATACAAGCATCTTTTCAGGGGCTTAATGCTGGCATTCTCGATTCCTGTGGTGGTGTATTCTGCTCAGGATTATTTCCGCGCTGCGTATAAATCCATACGCTCAAAACTGCTCAACATAGATGTACCCATCGCATTGGGCATTCTGGTGCTTTTTGTTCGCTCGTGCGCCGAAGTGCTCACCCAAACCGGAACGGGCTTTTTTGACAGTCTTGCCGGTCTGGTTTTCTTTCTCTTACTGGGGAAATTCTTTCAGCAAAAAACCTATGCATTTTTGTCTTTTGAACGGGATTACAAGTCCTATTTCCCCATCGCTGTCACCCTTCTGAAGCCGGCAAAGTATTTTAAAAACAGGTATTTAGAACAACAAGTTCCTGTATACGAACTGCAACCGGACGACCGTATTCTTATTCGCAATGGCGAACTCATACCCGTAGACGGAATACTGCTGAAAGGAGAAGGTTTACTCGACTACAGTTTTGTTACCGGCGAAGCCGAACCCGTTGCTAAAAATGCTGGCGACACGCTTTTTGCCGGTGGAAGACAGCAAGGCGGTATCATTGAAATGCGCGTAACCAAAGCCGTAGAGCAAGGTTACCTCACGCAATTATGGAGCAACGAAGCCTTTAAAAAAGAGAAACAAACCCACCTGAATAGCCTTACGGCACAAATAAGTAAACACTTTACTTGGGGCGTGCTCAGTATTGCTACCGTAGCCGGCTTGTTCTGGCTGGTTTACGACCCGTCTATGGCGCTTAATGTGTTTACCGCAATTCTCATTGTGGCTTGCCCCTGTGCTTTGGCACTTTCAGCACCATTTACGCTGGGTAATTTGCTGCGCATCACCGGTAAGCACAAACTCTATCTTAAAGATGCGGCCATCCTCGAGCAGCTGGCAGACGTAGACCATATTGTTTTTGATAAAACGGGCACGCTTACCACTTCTGCCGAAACGGCAATTCGCTATGAAGGCTTGGCCTTAACCGAAGATGAAGAATCGCTGGTCACCAGTACCCTAAGAGCTTCAAACCACCCACTGAGTCGAAGCCTTTATGCGATCCTTCAGAATCACGATATTCAAACGCTTGATGAATTTGAAGAAGAAGTAGGACACGGGATTTATGGGACAGCAAACCACAACAGCGTTAAAATAGGTTCGTATGATTTTGTAGGCGGAAGAAACGCCAATTGGATCTTCAAAAATGGCAAACGCACGGTGGTGCACATCAGTACCAATGCCACTTACAAAGGCTGCTATGTTTTTTATAATCGCTTCCGCGAAAGTTTACCTGCTGTTTTTGAGGCACTTTCAACAACAGCTGATCTGGCAATTCTCTCCGGTGACAACACCGCCGAAAAACAAACTTTAGAACGTCTCATAAAACAACCAGTGCAGATGCATTTCAATCAGAAACCAGACGACAAGCTCAATTTTATTAAAAGCTTACAACAACAGGGCAAAAGGGTGTTAATGATTGGTGACGGTCTCAACGATAGCGGCGCTTTGGCGCAAAGTGATGTAGGCATCGCTATTTCAGAAAATATCAATGTATTCTCCCCGGCTTGTGACGGAATTCTTGATGCTTCGCGCTTTAAGGATCTTCCCCAATTTATTCAACTGGCAAAACGAGGAAAACGTATCATTAAGTGGAGTTTTGTATGCTCATTGCTTTACAATTTAGCCGGACTGGTTCTGGCGATCTCGGGTAATTTAAAACCGGTGTATGCCGCTATTCTTATGCCGCTGAGTTCTATAAGCATCGTGGTATTCACTACGCTCAGCTCCTATTTCTACGGAAGTAAACTAAAACAACAAGAAAAAACCGAAGCAATTTCTAAAAGCTGATTTATGTCATCTTTTAAGCAAACACACCCCGGTAATTTTACAATATAAAATCAGGTAGGTATGAGTATCATTTATATGCTTCTCGCGATAAGCGTGGTGGTGGCTGTGGTCTTTTTTGTGGCCTTTATTCTCTCGGTAAGACAGGGACAGTATGATGACACCTATACCCCATCTGTACGTATGCTTTTTGAAGACGAACTCGTAAAAGCTGCTTCTAAAACTTCAAAAGCTACACCACAACCTAAAACCCAAAACAACGCTAATCGCAAACTGAAGTAATCATGCAAACAGAACAGTTTTATTACGATAACAAGATCGTAAGAAAGTTTATCAATGCCACCATCTTCTGGGGGATCATTGGTATGAGCGTAGGACTACTGCTCGCCTTTATGTTTTTATTTCCCAACCTTACAGATGGCATCTCGTGGCTCAGCTTTGGGCGCCTACGTCCCTTACATACCAATGCTGTGATCTTTGCCTTTGTAGGGAATGCCATTTTTGCCGGGGTCTACTACTCGACCCAGCGCCTGCTTAAAGCGCGCATGTGGCAAGACTGGCTGAGCAACTTTAACTTCTGGGGCTGGCAGCTCATCATTGTAGGTGCTGCGCTTACGCTTCCGTTAGGCTATACGACTTCAAAAGAATATGCAGAACTCGAGTGGCCCTTTGATATCGCTATCGCCTTGGTGTGGGTGGCTTTTGGTGCCAACCTTATCGGTACGATCTTAAAACGTAGACAGCGTCACCTATATGTTGCGATCTGGTTTTACTTAGGAACCTTTGTTACAGTAGCGGTGCTGCACATTGTAAACAGCATCGAGATCCCGGTAAGCGCTCTTAAAAGTTACTCGGTATATGCAGGTGTACAAGATGCACTGGTACAATGGTGGTATGGCCATAACGCGGTAGCCTTCTTTTTAACGACACCGTTTTTAGGCTTGATGTATTACTTTGTGCCTAAAGCGGCAAACCGCCCAGTATATTCGTACCGTCTTTCTATCGTCCATTTCTGGTCGCTCATCTTTATCTATATCTGGGCAGGACCACACCACTTATTATATTCTGCATTACCAGACTGGGCACAAAACCTTGGGGTAGCTTTCTCTGTAATGTTGATCGCACCGTCTTGGGGTGGGATGATCAACGGATTATTAACCCTTCGTGGTGCTTGGGATAAAGTACGTACCGATCCTGTTTTGAAGTTTATGGTAGTTGCCATTACCGGTTATGGGATGGCCACCTTTGAAGGCCCTATGCTTTCGCTCAAAAATGTAAATGCGATCGCACACTTTAGCGACTGGGTGATCGCACACGTACACGTAGGTGCTTTGGCGTGGAATGGTTTCTTAACCTTTGGTATGGTTTACTGGTTAGTACCGCGCTTGTTTAAAACCAAACTCTGGTCTACCAAATTGGCTAACGTGCATTTCTGGGTAGGGACTTTAGGGATCATTATGTACGCGCTACCCATGTATGTTGCAGGATTTGTGCAAGCGTCTATGTGGAAACAATTCAATCCTGACGGAACGCTTACCTACGGAAACTTCCTGGAAACCTTAACCGAGATCATCCCAATGTACTGGATGCGTGCCATAGGAGGTAGCTTGTATATTCTGGGTGCTTTTGTAATGCTGTACAACGTATTTAAAACCGTAAAAAGCGGAAGCAAAGTAACTGACGAACTCGCTGAAGCTGCACCGCTACAACGCGTGACCAGCAAGCGTACTGCAAAAGAAGGCTATCATACCTGGTTAGAGCGTCGCCCGGTAAAACTTACCATTTTTGCAACCATCGCTATTTTGATCGGAGGTATGGTTCAGATCATTCCATCCTTGATCGTTGACGATTATGTACCGGTAATCTCCACCGTAAAACCCTATACCCCACTTGAGTTAGAAGGTCGTGACCTCTACATCAGAGAAGGTTGTGTTTCGTGTCACTCACAAATGATCAGACCCTTCCGTAGTGAAGTTGAGCGTTATGGCGAGTATTCCAAATCAGGAGAATATGTTTATGACCATCCCTTCTTATGGGGTAGTAAACGTACCGGGCCAGACCTGTTACGTGTAGGTGGAAAGTACTCAGACAACTGGCACCTTAACCATATGTACGATCCGCAGAGTACCTCATCCGGTTCGATAATGCCTTCTTACAGTTGGTTGATACGCAGCGAACTAGACAAATCGAAGACCGAAGATAAGATGAGAGCAATGCAAAAACTGGGCGTGCCGTACACGGTTGAAGATATTGAACGCGCACAACAGTGGATGACCGAGCAGGGAACCCAAATAGAGCAAAACCTCTATACCGATCCTGATTTTGCAGACACCTATGAGTCTGATAAAACCTATGCGCAAGAAAACGGTGAAGATTTCGTAGAAATGCGCAACCGGGAGATTGTTGCCCTTATCGCGTATCTACAACGCTTAGGAACCGATATTAAAATTAAAAACAGCCCTGAAGTAAGCGCTGCTAAAACCGAATAGTCATGTTGAAATTTGTAAAACAGAATCTAGAAAATATTGATGGGGTAAGCATCTACCCCATCATCTCCCTACTCATCTTTTTCCTCTTTTTTGTAGCGCTCTTCATATGGGTATTTACAGCCAAAAAAGAGCACATCAACGAAGTGAGTAACATTCCGTTAGACGAGCAACTAAAATCTGAACACTCATGAGAAGTATCGCATCACTTATACGCATTCTGGTTTTCGCCGGCTTTGCCTACCTCTTTTTAAATTATGTAGGAACGCCCGAAGACGAAGCTTCGGTGTTCACCACACAAAACTGGTTGTGGGCCATTTATGCCGTGCTGGTTTTTATGTACATCGCTTTTGAGATCTGTATAGAAAGCCTACGCGCTGTACTTTTTAAAACCCTAAAACCGGAAGCTCAAGCACACTATCAGGCTGAAGTTGCTGCAAAAAAAGAACAACGCACCGCCTGGTTTAAAGGTCTTTATGCAAAACTCACCCGCGTAAAAGCTATTGAAGAGGAAGACGAGATCATCCTAGACCACAACTACGATGGCATCAAGGAACTTGACAATAACCTCCCGCCGTGGTGGGTATACGGGTTCTACGCTACCATCCTATTTGCGGCCATTTACCTCATTCGCTTTGAAGTGCTGGGCGGCGACAACCAGATCGACGAGTATGAGCAAGCAGTGGCTCAGGCAAAAATAGAGATCGAAGAGTACAAGAAAACCGCAAAAGATCTTGTAGATGAAAACACAGTAGAATTGCTTACCGATGCTTCAGACATCAAAGCCGGGGAGAATATCTTCAGCGGTAATTGTGTGGCATGTCATAAAGCCGGCGGTGGCGGTGGTATCGGCCCTAACCTTACCGATGATTACTGGATCTTAGGTGGAGGCATCAAAAATGTATTCCATACCATTTCTGAAGGAGGTCGTGCCGGTAAAGGGATGATCGCCTGGAAAACCGACTTGAAACCGAGTGAGATCGCTCAGGTTGCCAGTTATGTATTGAGCCTGCACGGTACCCATCCCGCAGATGCTAAAGAGCCTCAGGGTGACCTTTGGGTTGATGAGAACGCTCCAATTGAAGAAGCTCAGGTAACGCAAGACTCAACACAGATCGAAGTGTTGTTAGAAACAGAGACCGTAACCGGAGATATCATTCAGACTAAAGAATAAGCCATGGCTTCTCAGGATCAAGAACATTTTAGAGACAGTATAGGAACCATCAACGAGGAAGGAAAACGCTCGTGGGTGTATCCTAAAAAACCGGTGGGTAAACGCTATGAGTACCGCAAGCTGGTAAGCTATGTGCTCTTGATCTTTTTATTTGGCGCCCCCTTTATTCACATCAATGGCAATCAGTTTTTGATGTTCAATGTGCTGGAACGCCGCTTTAATATTTTTGGGTTTCCCTTTTGGCCGCAAGACTTTCATCTGTTTGTGATCATTATGATCACGGGCGTGGTCTTTGTGGTACTCTTTACGGTCGCTTTCGGAAGGCTTTTCTGTGGGTGGATTTGTCCACAGACCATTTTTATGGAGATGGTCTTCCGCAGAATTGAATACTGGATCGAAGGCGACCGCGGGAAACAAATGCGTCTGGATAAAATGCCATGGAATGCAGAGAAACTAAGAAAACGTAGTATTAAATGGAGCATCTTTTTTGTGATCTCCTTTCTTATTGCCAATGTGTTTCTTGCATACCTTATAGGTAGTGATCGTCTTATTGAGTACATCACAGACGGGCCGGCCAATCACGTGGGTACCTTGATCTCGCTGCTCATCTTTACCAGTGTATTCTACTTTGTGTTTGCCTGGTTTAGAGAACAGGTGTGCATCATCGTTTGTCCCTACGGAAGGCTGCAAGGCGTACTGCTCGACAACAAATCGATCGTTGTGGCTTATGACCATAAGCGTGGAGAAAAAGAAGCCGGCAGAGCCAAATTTAAAAAGTCTGAAGATCGCGCTGCAACCGGAAAAGGGGATTGTATCGACTGTGCACAGTGCGTGCAGGTATGTCCTACGGGTATCGATATTCGCAACGGCACCCAGCTGGAGTGTGTGAATTGTACCGCTTGTATCGATGCGTGTAACCAGATGATGGAAGCAGTGAATCTGCCTAAAGATCTCATTAGGTATGCGAGTGAAGAGAATATTGAGAAGAAGGCTAAGTTCACCTTCAATGCCCGCTTAAAAGGCTATACCGCTGTGCTGGTGATCCTGCTGGGCTTACTTACAGGAATGTTGTTTTTGCGCAATGATGTTGAAGCAACCGTATTGCGACTTCCGGGGCAATTGTATGAGCATAAAGGCGAAGACATCATCAGCAATGTGTATACCTACAAACTCATCAATAAAACAACCAAAGAGATTCCTGAAGTGCACTTTGAATTGATCTCTCATAAAGGAATCATACGCGTCGTATCACAGGATCGCATTCAAGTGCCTGAGCAAGGCCTTGCCGAAGGAACGCTGTTTATAGAAGTAGACAGTCACGAACTCGAAGACGAAAAGGAACAACTGAAAATAGGGGTCTATAGTGAAGACCAACTTATTGAAACCACGACTACGGTGTTTTTAGGACCCCGCAGTTATAAATAATTAGAACTATGAGTACAAAATCAAACCAAAACTGTTGCTTAGGATGCAAAAACGGCTACCCGGGACAAAATCATAATTGTAAAGTGCGCTTGCTTAAGGAAGCCGAAGAACGCAAAGCCTTGAGTCAGGAAGAATTGGCAGAAAAATATGCCTAACCCACACGGGGTCGCTTATATATCAACTATAAAATTAGCAGTATGAAAATCAATTGGGGAACCGGTCTGGTCATAGGTATGGTCTTATTTATGGGCTTTATCATGTTTTTTGTGATCACCATGACCACAGACGATAAATACAGCCACGACCTGGTGGCCGAAGATTATTATAAACAAGAAATGCAATTGCAGGAAACTATTGATGCCGCTACCAATGAGGCACAATTGGAAACTCCGGTGACCGGTAGCAAAACCGAAGCCGGTTACGAGCTTCAGTTTCCTGAAACATTTGATCCTAAAGAAATAACCGGAAAAGTGTTCCTATACAGACCGTCTGGCAAGCACCTTGATTTTGACATTCCGATAGCGTTGTCAACTTCTACTTTGCTCATACCTGACAGCCGCTTGCTCGACGGTCGCTGGAACATTACCGTAAACTGGGCGTATCAAGGCAAAAAATACCGCTTTGAGAAACCCGTAACCTATTAAACGATGATCTGGACGGCATTACTTTTCGGACTTTTGGGTAGTTTTCACTGCGTAGGTATGTGTGGCCCCATCGCCTTTCTCATGCCGGTAGATCGCAGCAATCCTGTTAAACGCTTTTTTCAGGTGCTGAGTTACCACAGCGGTCGACTCTTCACCTACGCGATGCTGGGATTGATATTGGGCTATCTGGGGCGTGGACTCCAACTTTTTGGCCTGCAACAACAAGTCTCTATCGCTGTTGGGGTTTTGATGATCCTCGTGATCCTCATACCCCACAAGCGTATGGGAACGTACAGCTTTTCTAAACCTGCATATCGCTTGGTTAGCAGACTCAAAACCGCGTTGGGCGTTCAGTTAAAAAAGAAGAAGGCGTCTACCTTTTTCACGCTGGGCCTCTTAAACGGTCTCCTTCCCTGCGGCTTGGTCTATATGGCAATCTTTGGAGCCATCGCTTCCGGTGGTGGTGTACAAGGTGGCGTCTATATGCTGTTTTTTGGATTAGGCACCCTACCGCTTATGACCACCGCCATTTACCTTGGTAATTTCTTAAAGGGAAAAACCAAACAGCTGCTCGTTAAAGCCATTCCCTTAGCCGTAGTGCTTATGGGGTGCCTGTTTATCCTACGCGGTCTGGGACTCGGCATTCCTTACATCTCTCCCTCCAATCAAGTCGCCGTAGCAGAAGTCGCAGCAACACATAGTTGTCATTAAATTTATTTCTTTATGATGCTAAGTAAGTTAGGAACCTTCTAAAGTCGGTTTGTATAATCCTTCACATCAATAGACTCCTTACTTTTCTTTACTCACGTAATGTTTATTTCATGGGGGCTCGTGAACCTCGTATCCTCGGTTTGTCTTGTCCAATGAAAAGTAACAAAAGAAAAGACCCCCCTCGCTTAGGAATTTTTTGCTCGATAATCGAGATTTATAGCTAATGATCTGGTTTTTAGACTTATTTAAGTCCTTGAGCGAAAACGGCACTCTTTTTAAAAGCCATTTTACGGCCGAAAACGGTCTTGTACGTTCCGCGTCGCTATCACTCCTGTCCTTCGGAACGTCCTGCGCCTATTCTGAACCGAGGGAATTTTGAATTCGTTTAACCCTTCGGATATGAGTAATTTATCTTTTGTTTTACTTCTGAAATCTCATTTCTATTTCAACGTCAGCACCGGCCTACTTTTTAGAGCTGTAGTAAAACAAGCGGGCGCCGCAGCGGTGGGCAGTGGAGGATGGCCTAGCGCAGCGGTTTGCCATCCGCAGGCAAAGGCGTTTGCGTAGTTTTCAAGGGTCTAAAAATAAGCCTAGATTTTTTTGGTTCGTTTTTTCATCGATGGAAAAAATGAACAAAAGCACTTAAAGAAAAAAGCCTGCTCCAGTCACAGGAGCAGGCTTTCACCAATCAAAAAAATCAAATGAGCCTGGCCCGACTCAAATGGTCATTGAAAAGAGTTTGGTTTCCGGCTTGTTACGCTGTAAACGCAAATCAAAAGGTAAACAGATATTGCGCACAAAGGGTTTCCCTTTTTCGGTTACTCGTAAGCCTTTGTGTTCAAAAACGAGCAGTCCGTCAGCTTCCAGTTCTTTCAGTTTGATCAGTACTTCGGGCAATTCGTCAAAATATAGCGCCGGAGTCTCCCAATTGGTTTTAAAATGACACATCAGGTTGAGGATGTGTTGCCGTATTTTTAAATCTTCATCGGTGAGTATATGTCCTCGAAACACGGGTAGGATCTCATTTTCTAACAGGTGATAATATTCATTGATGCCTTTTACGTTTTGTGCAAAACTGTACCAGCTATCACTAATGGCCGACACGCCCAGTCCTAGCATCACCTGCGTCTTAGAAGCAGTATAGCCCATAAAGTTGCGGTGTATGCGCTCTTCTTGCTGTGCGTGATACAGATCGTCTGTAGGTAAGGCAAAGTGATCCATCCCGATCTCAACATAACCTGCTTCGGCAAGCAGCTTTTTTCCTACCTCATACTGCTCGCGCTTTTCTTCCGCCGTAGGCAAATGGGCTTCGTCATATCCGCGTTGCCCGTTGCCTTTGATCCACGGTACGTGTGCATAACTGTAAAACGCAATACGATCCGGGAACAGCTGTATGGTTTTCTCTATCGTTTGTTTTACATGTTCCAGCGTTTGAAAAGGCAAACCAAAAATAATATCGTGTCCCACCGAGGTGTACCCCGCCTGGCGTGCTTGGTCTGTAGCACGTTGTACGTGCTCAAAAGGCTGGATGCGATTGATGGCTTTTTGCACGGTCTCATTATAATCTTGAACCCCATAACATACTCGTTTAAACCCAAAAGAGGCCAAAGTCTCCAAATGCTCAAGCGTGGTATTGTTAGGATGCCCCTCAAAACTCATCTCGCATTGCGGGGCTTTATCAGCGTGTTTAAAGATGCCATTGATGAGACGAGCAAGGTTCTGTTCTGAAAAAAAGGTGGGGGTGCCCCCACCTAGATGCACTTGTTGTAGTACAGGTCGCTCCCCTACAAAGCTTCTGTACAGTGCGAGCTCTTTTAACACCGCATCGATGTATGGCGTTTCGACACTGTGATTTTTGGTAATGCGTTTGGTACAACCGCAAAAGGTACACATCGACTCACAAAAGGGTAAGTGAATGTACAGGCTGATGCCCTCGCGTTTATTGCTTTCTAAAAAACTGGCTTTAAAGGTGGCTTTCCATTCTTTAAGGCTAAAGGTTTCCTGATCCCAATACGGCACGGTAGGATAGCTGGTATACCGTGGGCCGGGAACATTATATTTACGTACTAGACTTGTCATTGCTACTGATCAAAAAACTCCCGGAAACCTAATATATAAGATTCCGGAAGCTTTGGTTAAGAATTGAATTACGGTTCTTGTAAAACCTCACCGTAGGTTGCTAAGCGCTTAAAGAAGCATTCCTCCTGCAATGATCAAGGTGTTCACCACCGTGCTTGCTACTAAGAGTTTAAAAATAAGCTGCGGCTTTTGCACCGTAAGAATCGACGCATTGTGCAGGCTGCAAAAAACCACTGTGATCATTACAAAAAGCATTTGTAGTAATGTATGCCCGTGCATTAAAGTCGTCATAATTGCTACAGCTCCTAAACAGGTGCTTAGAATAATGCCTATAGCCGAATAGCCAATGATGTTGTTGGTAAAATCGTTTTGGAGTTTTGATAGCGTTGTCATACCTGAAAAATTTAATGATTATCAAATTACAGGGTAAAAGTACCGGGAGCACGATTCCTATTTTATGACTTTTGTCAGTTCTCCTATATTTTTTGAAAAAAGCAACATCCCAAACTTCATCAATTTGTCTCAAGGCACGTGCAGCAGCCAAAAAACGGTCATTTTGAAACGATCTATCGCAAGAATGAGCTAAGCCAACTTATTTTTTGAAAGCACTTTTCTCAATTTCGTCACTATAACGTTTTCGGTTACCTATGATGATCAACGCTTTATTAAGAACGAACATTTTTCAATACCTATCCCTGTGTATATTGCTATGCAGCAGTACACTTGTTGCACAGCAGTTTCAGAACCCATTGTTAGACTCGGGTGCAGATCCGTTTAGTGTATATGTAGATGGCTATTATTACTATACGCATACGATGGGCAATCGTGTAGTGCTTTGGAAAACTGAGAATCTGGCCAACTTGCGTGAAGCAGAATCTAAGACCATCTGGACGCCTCCGCAAGGAACCATGTACAGTAGGAATGTATGGGCTCCGGAGATTCACTACATCAACAATACCTGGTATGTGTATGTCGCAGCCGATAACGGCACCAATGAAAACCACCGCATGTATGTGTTGCAAAATACGTCTGCCAATCCGCTGAATGACCAATGGGAGTTTAAAGGCAAGCTCGCTGCCCCCTCCGACAAATGGGCAATTGACGGCAATGTATTTGAGTACAACAACCAACTCTATATGGCGTGGTCCGGTTGGGAAGGCGACACTAACGGACAACAAGATATTTTTATTGCCAAAATGAGCGACCCCACAAGCCTTTCAGGGAAACGTGTAAAGATCAGTTCGCCTACCTACCCTTGGGAACGTAACGGCGATCTGGGCACAGATGGCAATCCTGAGCAGGTTTTTGTGAATGAAGGGCCGCAATTTTTAGAACACGACGGTAAGCTCTTTATCGTATTCTCTGCGAGTGGCTGCTGGACCGATTACTATGCATTGGGCTTGCTGAGCCTTGAAGGAACAGACCCTATGGATGCTTCGGCCTGGACCAAAAAAGAAGAACCCATCTTTCAGCAAACACCGGAAAACGGGGTGTATGCACCGGGACATAATTCCTTTTTTAAATCTCCTGACGGAACCGAAGACTGGATCTTATACCACGCCAACTCCAATCCCGGAGAAGGCTGTGGCAATAAACGCGCACCGCGTATGCAACGCCTATATTGGAACGAAGACGGCACACCCTTTATAGGTACGCCGCTTCCTACTACAGTGCTTTTACCTATTCCATCTGAAAAATTTTAAAACGTATAATTCAAACCTATTATGAAAAAAACACTTTTAGTATTTGCACTCGCTCTTGGTTTTTTTGGCTTTAGCCAGAGCGGGGCAAATCTTGACGCCAACAAATGGTCTAAAGAAAAAGCAAAGGCCTGGTATGCCGAGCACGACTGGATTAGCGGAGCCAATTTTATCCCAAGCACCGCCATCAACCAGCTGGAGATGTGGCAAGAAGCTACCTATGACCCGAAGACCATAGATCGCGAACTGGGTTATGTCGCCGGTATCGGTTTTAACACTATGCGGGTGTACCTGCACAGTCTAGCCTATAAGGCAGATAAAGCAGGCTTTAAAAAGCGTGTGCAAGACTACCTGAGTATTGCCGATAACCACGATATCAAAACCATCTTTGTGATCTTTGACGACGTTTGGGATGCGAACCCTAAAATAGGAACGCAGCGCGACCCCAAAACGGGAACACACAACAGCGGCTGGATGCAAGATCCCGGTTATCCTGCTTCTAACGAGATGGCCAATTCACCCGAGCTAAAAGCGTATGTGCAAGACATCATCAAAACCTTTAAAGACGACGACCGCATCTTATTCTGGGACTTGTATAACGAGCCCGGAAACAACGGTAAGAATACCGAAAGTCTTCCGCTGCTTACCAATGTATTCCAGTGGGCACGAGAGATCAACCCTAGCCAGCCACTTTCTGCAGGTTTATGGAGTTGGGGATATAAAGAACTGAACACCTTTCAGGCGCAGCACTCAGACATCATCACCTACCATGATTATGAAAATGCTGATATGCACCGCCGCGTGATCGAGCTCTTAAAAACCCATGACCGGCCAATGATCTGTACCGAATATATGGCGCGTACTAACGACAGCCGTTTTTCGACCACACTTCCTATGCTTGCCGAAAACAACATTGGCGCGATCAACTGGGGACTCGTGAACGGAAAGACCAATACCATCTATGCGTGGAATACCCCAATAGATTCTGGCGAAGAGCCGGTAGAATGGTTTCACGATGTATTCAGAAAAGACGGTACGCCTTACCGTCAGGACGAAGTAGACCTCATCAAAAAATTGAACGATGCTTACTAAGCCCACGACCGTCATACTACGCTACTGCCTGATTGCTGCGTTAGGCGTAAGTCTGTATTCCTGTAAAGAATCAGAAAACAAGACCACCGAACCCCAGAAACTCGTAGAAGAGCAAACGCAAACAAGTCTTCTGGACGCTGCTGCATTTGAGCAGACGATAAACGGAAAGAAAACCAACTTGTACTGGATCGAAAATAAAGACATCAAAGTGGCCTTTACCAACTACGGCGGACGAATCGTTGGGCTTTGGGTGCCTGACCAAGAAGGCGAAATGACTGACGTGGTCGTAGGTATGGCCGGGGTGCAAGCTTTTGCTGATGCAAGCGAACCGTATTTCGGAGCGACCATCGGGCGTGTGGGCAACCGTATCGCCAATGGTAAATTCACCTTAGACGGTAAAGAATACCAAGTACCTACCAATAACGGCGACAATGCTTTACATGGGGGTGATCAAGGGTTTCAGTATAAGGTATGGGACGCGCGTAAACCTAATGCACAGACGTTAATTCTTACGTATCGCTCACCAGATATGGAAATGGGCTTTCCGGGGAATGTAGACGTACAGGTGACATATAGCGTGACGGCAGATCGCGAACTCAAGATGGAATACGAGGCGACTACCGATCAAAAAACTGTAGTGAACCTTACCAATCACGCCTTTTTTAATCTGAACGGCGAAGGCAGCGGGAGCATCCTGGACCACAGCCTTGTGATTCACGCCGATCAATATACCCCCGTAGATAGCGGACTCATCCCTACCGGGACTTTAGATTCGGTGGCGGGAACACCCTTTGATTTTACCCAGGCGCATACCATTGGGGAGCGTATAGCAACGGCTAATGAGCAACTTACCTTTGGTAAGGGTTATGATCATAATTATGTACTGAAAGAAGCTTCAGGAACACTCAAACCGGCAGCAAAGATCAGCGGTGACCAAAGCGGGATCGTGATGGAAGTCTTTACCGAAGAGCCCGGACTGCAGTTTTATAGTGGGAATTTTATGGAAAGTAAAAACACCTTTAAAACCGGTGCTAAAGATGACTTTAGAACCGCCTTTGCGTTAGAGACTCAGCATTTTCCTGACGCGCCTAATCAACCGGAATTTCCAAGTATTGTCTTGGAACCCAATGAAACCTATGCGACGACTTCGGTCTATAAATTTTCAGTAAAAGGATCGTAGTACTAAACCATACACACGCCCGGCGTGTAACAATAATTATTCGTGTGTGTTTAAGAGGGATAAACAATTGGGGCGGCCGCAACCTTCACAGCAGCCACCCCATCACCAGAAACTGTTTATCTTCACCGGAGAACCCTTTCAGCAATGAAAGGGTTTTTTGTTACTTAGGTTACGCAAAGAATCTACGAGAGTTGCTACTTTTGAGCCTATGAGCACACGTCTAAAACGCATTTTACGCTATGCCTTGTTGATTTGCAGTAAATCCTTAGAAATACGGATAAGCAGTTGGCAGTAGCAGTCTGCAGTTTGCGGTGGATAGACGGGAGACAAAAGAGAATAGAACAAAGAGTAAAGACAGCATCAAATACGAAAGTAGAAATTGGAAATACAAAATACGCTTCGCCCTGTCACTTCAAGTGATGCTTGAGCACCTTAGCGCGAAAGGATTGTATCGAGAAGTTTTCGAAACAGCAATAAGGGTAACTATAAAGTCACTGACTTCAAAGACTTCTCGATACAACTGAATCCCTGCTACCGCTGGTATTCAGTCACTCGAAGTGACAGTCTTCATCCCTGAAGGGTTACACGAATTCCCGGGTTTTCGCGCGATTGCATCGCGTGTTCGTTAGATCTCAACTCGAAGATTTTTTTGAAGCAAACTCTTGAAGCAGGCGGTCATTTTGACCATCGGGAGAAATCGCACCCTCCATTAATTTCTTAATCTTTTTCCTCATCCCCTACTTGCTTTTAACGTAGATTGAGTGATAGTAACTTTAAATCATAAGCAGTAGCAGTCTGCAGTTGGCGGTGGATAGACGGGAGACAAAAGAGAAGAGAACAATGAGTAAAGACAGCATCAAATACGAAAGTAGAAATTGGAAATACAAAATACGCTTCGCCCTGTCACTTCGAGTGATGCTTGAGCGCCTTAGGGCGAAAGGATTGTATCGAGAAGTTTTCGAAACAGTAATAAGGTAACTATAAACTCACTGACTTCAAAGACTTCTCGATACAACTGAATCCCTGCTACCGCTGGTATTCAGTCACTCGAAGTGACAGTCTTCATCCCTGAAGGATTACACAAATTCCCAGGTTTTCGCGCGATTGCATCGCGTATTGCTTAAACTTAAACTAATAGGTTTTTCTTTTGAGGTCGAATACTAGCACCCTTCCTTCGAAGGAAGGGTTGGGGATGGATGTTTTCAAACGAAATCTTAACATCCCTCTAAATCTCCCTTCTTCCGATAGTTATCGGAAGGGAGACTTGGCTTTATGATAGATGTTGAAACAGACAGTCATTTCGACCATTGAGAGAAATGCATCTTTGATCCCTCATCCCCGGCCCTTCACCTCCCGAAGCTTCGGGAGAGAAGGGAGTAAGCTTGTTATGTAATCTTCCCGATAACTATCGGGACTCCTCGAGATGACTAGGTGTATTCACACCCGAAGGGTTAAACGTATCTTAAATTCCCTCGGTTCAGAATAGCTGCGAGAAGCTCCGAAGGACGGGAGCGATAGCGACGCGGAGCTGACAAGGCGGTTTTTGCCTGATAAGGCAAAAAATTCCTAAGCGAGGGGGTCTTTTCTTTTGTTACTTTTCTTTGGACAAGCAAAGAAAAGTAAGAAAGCTAACCCTTTATCATTATACCTCAAATTTTAGCACCCTATTAAGAAAGTTTAGCTGCACCTTTGCGTCTATAAAACCAGCGAAGTACAACTTTCGTATATTTTATAGTGTTATGAAAAACAGAATCATTCTTTCCGCATTACTGGCCGCAACGATCGCTTTGAGCTTGTTGTTTAACGGCTGTGCTGATGCGACGAAATCTAACGATACCGCACAGACTACTAATGCTGTTGCACTCAACACCACGGGCACTGCCGAAGAAGCTGCAGTTCCTGCCGAAACACCGGTGCCTCAAGACCGTGCTGCTGCCTATTTTGCCAGCGGATGCTTTTGGTGTGTCGAAGCGGTGTATGAAAGCGTAAAAGGCGTTGACGAAGCCGTTTCGGGCTATGCAGGAGGGCATACCAAAAATCCAACCTACGAAGACAGCAACACCGGCCTTACGGGACACGCCGAGTCGGTTAAGGTGATCTATGACCCTAGCGTGGTCAGCTTTAGCCAGCTCGTAGATGTGTATTTCGGTTCGCAAAATCCAACGCAGGTAAACGGTCAGGGACCCGACCAAGGTTCGCAATACCGCTCAATCATCTTTTATCAGAATGATGCCGAAAAAGAGATCATCGAACAAAAGAAAGCCGCTTTGGCCAAAGAATTAGGCGAATCGGTAGCTGCTGAGGTCAAGCCATTTGAGAAGTTCTGGATCGCGGAAGCTTATCACCAAAACTACGAGGTACAGCATCCGGAAAACCCGTATATCCAAAACGTGTCGATACCCCGTTTAAACCGATTTAAAGCAAAGTTCCCCGAACTTTTAAAAGTTAACAGCCACTAGGCTGAACTATGAAGAAGAAAAAGAAAACCCAAGCCCTTTCAACACTGAGAGGGCTTTTTTATTGGCACCGCCAAAGGGTTTAATACTCCGAGGCTTATGTCGAATTTAAAAATTCGTTTCCAACCAACGCCTCATAGGTCTGCCCTGAGGTAGTGTAATGGCACCGCCAGACAGGCGCGAGGCGAGTCGTGCAAAAAGCCTACAAAGCTTCAGCGCATCAACCTATCCTTCTTTTTTATGTAGTAGCTTTGTGGCACCCTAACGTCAATACACCCTTTATTCATGCATTTACGCGACGCTTCTCCCCAACGTAAAAAGATCGCTACGATACTTACCTTTTTGTCGATTCCGCTTTCGGGCTTTATGACCGACATTTACCTGCCGTCGTTTCCATCAATGGCACGCAACCTCAGCGTTTCAGAACAAAGTATTCAGTTGACACTCACCTGTTTTTTTCTGAGTTACGGGTTCTCCCAATTGTTTGTAGGCCCGGTAGCCGACAGTGTAGGCCGGCGCAAACCTATGCTGATCTCGCTGGCGGTATTGCTGCTGAGCAGCCTTGCTGTGACCTTTACCGGCGAAGTGCTGGTGATCAGTCTGCTGCGTATCGTACAAGGGATCGCCACCGCCTTTATTGTAGTCGCCAAACGCGCCTATTTTGTTGACCTCTTTGACGATGAAAAACGAAAACACTACCTCAGCTACTTTACTATCGTCTGGAGCTGCGGACCCATCATCGCGCCTTTTTTAGGGGGCTTCCTCGAAGAGCATCTGGGCTGGCAGTCTAACTTTTACTTCCTCGCGATCTATGCGGCCATCTTGTTTGTAGGCGAACTCGTATTCAGTGGGGAGACCATACGCAACTACAAGAAATTCAACCTCAAGAAAACCGGCTTGCTGTATCTGGCAATGCTGAAGAACCCGGGTTTTATCTTAGGCATCGCGGTTTTGGGCTGCGCCTATTCGGTGGTGATGGTGTTTAACATCGCAGGGCCGTTTGTGGTAGAACAGCATTTTAACTACAACGCCGTGATCATTGGGTATTGCACCCTCGTTCTGGGCTTTGCATGGATGATAGGTGGTATTCTCAGCAAGCGCTTTACGCCCGTGAACTTTACTAAAAAGATCCGTCTGGTCTCACTGACGCAACTTGTATTGATAGGCCTCTTTATCGGCTTAGGCAGTATGATAGACAATCTGGTGCTGCTCGTAGGTTTTGCTTTTATCGTACACATCTGCTCCGGGTTTTTGTTTACCAACTACTTTACGCAGAATATGGTATTCTTTCCCGGAAACGCAGGGATCGCCGGCGGCCTTATGGGCGGACTCCTGTACATCATTACCTCGATGGGTAGTTTTGTGATCTCCCACTCCGGAAGCATTGCCGACACCAAGGATATGGCCCTTCGCTACCTGCTCATCGCCGCCCCACTGGCCGTAGTGATCTTCTTTTCACTACGCTATTTTAAAAAACGCGATCTGCGGAAACGCCAAAGCGCGTTGAAGGTTCAAGGGTAATACGGTTTTCGGTTTGTTGTTTTCTGTTGGCAGTGTCACACTGAGCGCTGTCGAAGTGCTATCTTATATAAGATTCAAAAACTAAAATTCAAACTTGAAAGAAACCAAAAACAAAAAGCTCCCCTCCTTACGGAGGAGGGGTGGCAGGCGCTTAATAGCCTAAAGGCGTTAAGCGAATGACGGGGTGGTGTCACAGGCTATGCTCAATTCAAAAGCTAAAATTCAATATTAAAAACTACTGCCTAATGTAAACGTCATGCTGTCCCGATATCCATCGGGATCGTTTCAGCATCCCATAAACCTACTCTACGGAATAAGAAATTATCAATAATAAATAGTATAAGCTGTTTTTTTTCCGATTTCTACTGTCACACTGATTACATCCTGATAACTACCTAGTCTCGATCTTAAACTTGACACAACTGCTCCACAACAACGCCAGACTAACGAAACACCAAGGTTTAAACGCTTAGATGATAAGGTGATTGATGATGTTTAATGTTATCGATGTTAATGTTAAGTGATTTAATGATCAACCTTGCAATTACTTATAGGCATCTTAAGTTTGATTCCGTTTAAATTATAGTTGCTTTATGTTAATAGCACAAACTCCTGTGTTATTTTCTCCAATTTCGTACGAAACTAATTGTCCATTTTCTAAAGCTTTCCATTCCACCCAATTTGCAATATCTAGAAAGTCATATCTATGAGCAAAAATTCTGTTGTTACCAGTTTCTATAAAAACAAAATTATTCGGCTTTTGAGTTTTCATTACATTCCCTAATTTTTTCTCACTTTTTGTTTCTAAGTCAATAAGATTATCTAATGAATCATCCTTAAATTTTTCTTGATATTTCAAAATTATTTTTCTTTTCAAGTCAATCGTCAAGTCAATATAGCTATCTGTTTTAGTAATTAATTCTTTAATATAATTCCTATTTCCTTCTATCGTTACTACAGGTGTCATTCTTACAAAATGTAAAAGACCAATGCTATAGTTTTTAGCCATTTTGTAATCAACTAGATTATCGTGTGTACATTGTTCAAATAATTCAAATGCTTTTTTAAAGTGACTAACACCATTTTCAATATCCGTTTGAATAGTCAAAGCGCTTTTACCTATTTCTATGTAATATGAAATTAGTTCTGTATTAGCAATTCTCAAGTTTTTTGAATCTAATTCAACATTTTCAATTAAATTCTTAATTACCTGTATGGCTTTACCAAAATCTTGAGCACTATTCAAACATCTTGCAATCAAAAAGGCGGTATAAGGATGATTTGGTTTTTGATCATAAACCTTTCTTGCGTAGGTTAGTGCTCCATCAACGTCTTCTAATTTAAACATCAAAAATTGAGCATAATAAAAAAGAAGTCTAGGGTTTTCTGGAGCAATTTCTAATCCCAATTGGTAATCCTCATCAGCACTTAATAAATCACCTTGTGATGCTTTAATAAAAGCGCCTACACGATAAACTTCAAAATAATTGGGGTCAATGTTTTTCGCTTCTTTAACTTTTAATAAAGCTGTATCAAAATCTCCATTTTTTGAATGAAATAATGCTTCTTGTAAGAATTTAGCACTAATCATCTGATTTTGATTATCATATACCAATGCATTTAAAGCAAATTCATTATACTTTTGGACTTTATTAATCTGTCTAATTCCAGTGTTCAATTCCTTAGACTTTTTAATATTGTTTTTAATATAAGATTCTTCAATCGGATATTTTTTTGAAAGGAAATCTTTAGCAAAATCAGATATATAATAAATAACTTCCTCGTAGTTATTTCCATCTTCTATTTCCCTTGATATTAAAGTTGTTTTAAACAGCTCTATCAAATATTTTCGAGTTTCTAATGGTTTATAGTTTGATAAATAAATTATTTCTGCATTGGTAACCTTTTTCCTGGAAGCTCTAATAGTTTTTAAAATTGAAATGGCTCCATGACTTAATTTTTCGTAGACATTAGTTAAACAAAAATCAAGTAGGTTTTCTTTATTGTTAATTACTTCATGTGGTGGTATTCCAGATTCTACAGTACTTACGAACCATTTAATAGCTAAAGGATTAAAATAAAGTTTACTAGAAATATCAACTAAAGTAGATTGTGGAAGCTTTAATAGAGTCTCACTATTTCTTATTCTAGCAATTTCGCGAATAAGTTTTGCTGATTCAGTTTCAGATAGTCCGTTTAATTTTCTTGGATATTCTAATTCTCCGAGGCCTATTCTAGATGTTATTAAAATGTGGCATTTCGTTTGAACTTCTCTAATAAAATCTCTTACTTCTTGACTTTGAATAGTTTCTAAATTATCAATAATTAATAAAGTTTTAAAGTAAGTAACGTATTCAAGAATTTCATCTAGCCTGTTTTCTGTTCCGATTGAGTCACTTATTTCGGAAATAAGACCTGTGTAGTCGGTAATGGTGGTGAAAATATCCTCTATCCCTTTTGAAGTTAACATCGTTGTCTTAGCAGAAGTCCAAATAATAAGTTCAAATGGACAATTGTCGCTCATATCAACTATATCATACGCTACTTTTAAAGCTAATGCTGTTTTTCCTATACCTCCATCACCAAGAACTGATACAACTCTATTAGATAGCACTAATTTAGTCAAAGCTTCAATGTCAACACTTCTTCCTATAAATCCAGTCTCGTCAAAATCAGGGACAGGTAAATTGTGACTTACTTTTGATAATTCTTCATCCAGATGATTAGTTGGGAATTTCAAGGTTAAAACATAAGAAGGATCATTGTCGATTTTTTCCCTTGTATCGATAGTTATTGACCACTCAATTGGGTCTGATTTTTTTAGAGTAGAAACAAAATCATATGTAAATGAGAAATCACCACCAAGTAAAGGCCTGGTATGCATAACTCTATTTCGAATAGGTGTTAAATCGCTTAAATTTTTATAATTAGATTTAAGATATCGAGCTGTTTCCTTTCTTAAAAATTCTTTGTTTTGATTCAAAATTGTAAAAGTGTCTTGAAAATCAAGAAACTCAACAACTTCATCTAAATTTTCTAAATAATTAACTCCTGGATTATCTTTTTCAAATCTCTCAATGACCTTTCTTTCTAACTCTACATTTTTTAAGAATGCTAAGTTTTCGAAGTATGGTGTGACATTCCTTTTTATAGTGTTTTTTAAATCTATTTCAACACCATATATAAGAGCTGCAAGAGTTAATCTAGTTTCTGTAATTTTAGACATTAACTGTTTATTTATAAATTGTGCCCAATTAGTTATATTACTTAAAAATTATTTGTCATCCCAATAATAAATTCAGGTTAACAATCAATTCTATCCAAGACATAAATCTACCAAAACCCCTCCATTAAAACGTACGCAATCCCGTAAATACTTGTAATTAATACACATAAAGGGGAAAAACACCCGTACTTTTTAAATCATCCTTCCCAAATAGGTAGAGAAGGCATACTCGGTTTCGGTAGCAGTGCTAAAGGTGGTATAGACTTCTAAAGGTTGTGCGCTTAGGGCTTCGGGGAGTTCGAGGGTATGTGTTGCTGCCGCCCGGGTGGTGCAGGCTTTGTAAAACACAAAGTATTCAGTATCGGGAGCATACAGCAAGACGCTAAGCAGATCGCTTGCTTCAGCAAAAGGCTGTTGGGTGGTTTCCTGCCAGTGCAGCACCACCTGCTGTGCATCGCGCGACTGCGACACCGGCACATAGGCCCGTACCCGCCCCGTACTGATCAATACCTTCTCATAGGCGATACGCCAGGCGTCCTGCTCTTTTTGGATCACCTGCGCCATATAATAACTGCGCACCGCATCCCGTGCATTGTCCTTCCCAAGGAAGTCGGTATAACATTCCTTGAAAATGGGATAGAACAGCCCGGTAACATGTTTCATGAGTGCGAACTTGTTCCGGGTTTGTTGTTGTTTAGGACTTGCGGGAGCTTTGCTGGGTGTGGGTTTGCTGCGTACAATGCCTTTACCATCATTCCCTTTTACAAACACCACCGGCCCTATAGCTCCGCTTATCATGCCTATTTGATCTTCAATAAACTGTCCCATAGCCTTAAGTATTTTACTGGTTATCAATACTCTAAAGTACTTTTTACCCGGTTAACCTCCTAGTTTTCAATGGGGTTTCTTCGGTCTTTATACATAGTTTGTCCATTGTTTCTCCATTCATCCTCCATAAATACTGGGTTTTAATGGTAAAACAATGGAGGATCTATGAGTAATCTATGGTTAAAGTGTGAAGGAGTTAAGGGGTATTTTCTTTTAAACATGTCCCTTACTTTTCTTTGCTTGTCCAAAGAAAAGTAACAAAAGAAAAGACCCCCTTGCTTAGGAATTTTTTGCCTTATCAGGCAAAAACCGCCTTGTCAGCTCCGCGTCGCTACCGCTCCTGTCCTTCGGAGCTTCCTGCAGCTATTCTGAACCAAGGGTATTTTGAATTCGTATAACCCTTTGGGTACAAATGCGCCTAGTCATCTCGACGTTAAGAGAGATCTCGCAACAAGCTAACTCCCTTCTCTATTGGGAGAAGGGCCGGGGATGAGGGATACAGGATGCGATTTCTCCCGATGGTCGAAATGACTGTATGTTTACAAAAAGGAACTTCAAGTTTAAAACTTAAACCACACGCGATGCAATTCCCTATAAACCTTGAGACAAGGAACACGCGATACAATCGTGCAAGAACATTGTATAAAGACAGCTCGGAAACAATGTCGTGCTGAACTTGTTTCAGCATCTCATCTAGTGAGACTTCTCGATACAATCCTTTCGCGCTCCGGCGCTCAAGCATCACTCGAAGTGACAGTGCGTTGTATTTCGTATTTTGTACTTCTTACTTTGTACTTTCGTAGTTCACGCTGTCTTTACTCTTTATTCTATTCTCTTTTATCTCCCGTCTATCAGCTCTAGTCTAATAGCTCAAAACGCACATCATCAACCCAAGCCTCCGCACCGGCAGCTCCTTTGACATAGATCCCAACAGTGACGTTACCGTTAACTACGGCGACTTCGTCTATGGTGATGGTGGCCCATTCAGAGTTTGAGGTGTTGAAGGACGTTTTAAACGTTTGGGTGCCGCTTTGGGCGTAAAGGTTTAGTTCTTCAAAGCCGGTGGTGTTTATGATGGTGGCGGAAAGGCTATACTTTCCGTCAGGTAAACTTACATAAGGTGTGCTGCTTAGTTCTTGCGTAATGCGGCGTTCAAAAAGGACTTGATCGCTGATGTGCAAACTCTTCTCCCCAATTACATGCTGGCGGTCTTGTTGGGTGTTGAAATGATTCAGTACGGGTGAAGTAGCTTCGGTAGTGGAAATGGAATTCCCTTGCAGGATCTCGGTATGCCAACCCAATAACTGTTCCTGCACGGGTTTGTTGTTGCTGGGGATATGGCGGCGGTCGGCTTCAAAACTTGGGTTCTTGATGTAATTATTATCTGCTGCGACGCTCCAGGTTCCGGTGGTTTCGTTGAGTTTCCAACTGTGTAACGAATTGAAATACGGCGTTTCCCCATCAAACGACAAGGGCACCCACTGGTTGTAGCCCAGTCCGTTACCGGCAAACTCCGCCCAGCGGTCTCCACAAAAGAGTACCGTTTCTTGTTCGCTTCCGCGCACAGTATAAAAGAATCCGGTTTGCGAGACATGGGCATAGTCTTGTTCGCTACCCGGCATCACCTGCATCTCATTAATCGGTTTATACGGACCATAAATATCATCGGAAACTAGGTAATAGGCAAAGGAGCCGTCCCAACCGTAGATGTTGGAAGCCGCCATGTAATACCTGTCCTTGTATTTAAACATACAATTGCCCTCGCGGCTCGCGCCTCTAAAGATCTCGTGCACTTCAAGCAAATCTACCTTGCCATCGCGTACGCCGATCTCGGAAATATAGATCTTATTACGCCCTTGCCCATACGAATAAACCAGGTAGGAAATCCCGGTGTCGGGGTCGGTAAAAACGGTTTGATCCCCTGTATTGGGCGTGCCAATACGCGAGGTCATATCAATATGTCTGTGTACTTTAAAATCTCCTAAAGGCGAATCGGCCAAGGCAATCATCACATTTTTTCCATGTTGGATGAGCAAGGCATACTGCTCAAGTGCTTCGACATACGCCACCCCCATGCGTCCCAACCACGTAGGGTTTTCTTCAAAGTTCACGGCCTCTTTAGTGAGCACGTGTTTTTCAAAGGTCCAGTTCACCAGATCTGTCGAAGTATAACAGGTCACCCCCTCAAAGTGGTTGCGCTCCAAAGTCACGGAAGGGTCGTTGCGATAAGTTTCGGCTTCTTGATAATGCACCCCATACCAGTAGTATTTGGGAGTTCCGCTTTGCGGATCAGGAAACTGAAAAACGCCACCGCCCTGCGAATAGATGGGTTGCCCGTCTACAGTATTCCAAAAACGGTCGTTGGTGATCTTATGTTCCTGTGCCCGGGTGGTACAGGAAAGAACAGCAAAAGCTAAAAGCAATGCAAGGCTAAAGGGTTTCATAGGCTACGGATAAAGCAACAAAATACGAGAATGCTTAAGGCTCTTTATCCTGTGCTTGCCTGTTCTTTTCTTTGCTGGTGTTATTTTTTATTTCACGGGAGCTCGTGAACCTCGTATCCTCGGTTTTTCTTGTCCAAAGAAATCCTTCGACTATCGCTCAGCACAAGCCCAACAAAAGAAAAGACCCTTTCGTTTTCAGGTATGAAGACTGTCACTTCGAGTGACTGAATACCTGCGGTAGCAGGGATTCAGTTGTATCGAGAAGTCTTTGAAGTCAGTGCGTTTATAGTTACCCTTATTGCTGTTTCGAAAACTTCTCGATACAATCCTTTCGCACTAGGGTGCTCAAGAATCACTCGAAGTGACATAGCGTACATAATTACTTTGGAAGTAAGCAACGGCATACTTTTTATATCTGTAGTAAAACAAGTAAATGCCGCAGCGCTGGGCAGTGGAGCCCTGCATCCGACGAGTGCAACGAGAGGAATGCATAAGCGCTGCGGTTTGCTATCCGCAGAATAAGGGATTTGCGTAGTTTTCAAGGATGTAAAAATAAGCCTAGTCCCGATAGCTATCGGGATTGGTTCGTTTTTTCATCGATGGAAACCGAGGCACGAGGTTCACGAGTTCACGGGAAATAGGAACAAGCACGAGCTAAAAAATGAACAGAAACATCAATTGAAAATCAAATCATGCTATTTGAGCTCAAAAGAAAAATGGGTACTTAGACTTTTATCCAGTACAAACAGGCGTCACTATTTTTGACTTGCCCTTTTCCCTAAAGTTTTACTTCATTGGCTTTAAGCACCCGTAGCAGGTTTCCGCCTAAAATTTTATGAATATCCTCTTGGCTGTAGCCTTTTTCGACCAAAGCTTTGGTGATCAAGGGGTAGCCCATAACATCATCTAACTGTTGCGGTGGAAACGAGATGCCGTCAAAGTCAGAACCGATGCCCACATAATCAACACCCACCAGATCAACGATGTAAAAGATATGCTGCATCAACACCTCAAAAGGTGCACGTAATGCTTCGGCTTCTTGCGAAAACTGTTTGTACAAGGCTGCTTTTACCGCATAGTCGTTGAGACCTGCAGCCACTAAAGAATCTTGTTTATCCTGATGCTTGAGCATAAAAGCCTCGTGCTTGCGGGTAAACGTACTGTCTATAAATGCCGAATAAAAGTTTACCTGAACTACCCCGTTATTCTTGGCGATCGCTTTTAGCTGCTCATCATTAAGATTACGGGGATGCGTATGCAGTGCCAGTGCCGAACTGTGCGAGGCGATCACCGGCTTGGTGGTCTCTTCCATCACATCCCAAAAGGTTTGTACCCCAATATGCGAAACATCGACAAGCATACCCAAGCGGTTCATGGTCTGCACCACTTGCTTCCCAAAAGCGGTGAGTCCTTTTTTGCCCTCGCTGTTTCGAGCTCCATCTATCTCCCATTCATCGGTCGCGCTGGTCGCCCAAGCGGTGGAGTTGTTCCAAGTAAGGGTCATATAGCGTACCCCTCTGGCAAATAAACTATCTAATTTGTCCAAGCTGTCTTCGATATGATGTCCGCCCTCAACTCCGATCAAAGCGGCCAGTTTCTGCTGGTCTACTGCTTCTTGTATCGTTGCCGTATTGGTCGCCTTGAGCATGGTATCCGGATTACGGGCGATCACGGCATCCAGACTATCGATCTGCCGATTAGCGTAGTCAAAGGGCGCCTCTAGCGTTCCATCGCTCCACACCGAAAAGAATTGCGCATCTAGCCCACTGGTACGCATACGAGTGAGGTCGCTATGGGTGATTCCGGTGAGGTCGCTGTCGAGCATCAGGCTGTCTTCGACCATTTTGGTGAGCATATCATTATGCGTATCTATAAACACGGCTGAGTCGTGAATTTGTTTATAATCCATTGTAGATTCGGGCTCTTGAGCAGTTTGTTTGCAGGCGGCTACCGCCAGAAGCAGCACTAATAAATAACGCATTGGAGAAGGATTTAGCGTAGTTGTTTCCTGTAAATTAGTGATTTTTAGAATGTAATCCGTAAGCTTTTAGGCTAAAGCTTGAATTATTTACGGCTTAAGAATTATGATCCTTAATATTTGGGAATATCGTAATGTAACAGCTTATCCTCTATATTTTCAAAGCACAAGTTTTAGTCTTGTTGTAGACGCTCACAAACTGTACTTTTACCCTATTGAAACCAGACTATGGCAACACTCCCAGACTTGCGTCACGTTAACGTCACCCGCTACATCACGCCCTTGCGTGAAGGTGGTTCGCTCCCGGCTGTGGCTGATGCAGACGATGGCTTTAAATATGTGGTGAAATTTAGAGGTGCCGGGCACGGTCCCAAAGCCCTGATCGCCGAATTACTAGGCTGTGAAATCGCCAGGTTTCTCGGGTTTAAAGTACCCGAAGTGGTGTTTGCTGATCTGGATGAGGCTTTTGGTCGTACCGAAGGGGATGAAGAAATACAAGATCTACTAAAATTCTCTCAAGGATTGAACATCGGACTCCATTTTTTATCGGGTGCGATCAACTTTGATCCGGTGGTAACCAGCGTAGACCCTCAACTGGCTTCTGAGATCGTGTGGTTTGATGCCTTTATGACCAACATAGACCGTACGTTTCGCAATACCAATATGCTGATGTGGCATCGCGAGCTCTGGCTTATCGATCACGGCGCAACCCTTTATTTTCATCACAGTTTTACCAATTGGGAACAAAGTGCGGCGACGCCTTTTGCGATGATCAAAGATCACGTGTTGTTGCCTCAGGCTTCACAACTGGATGAAGCTAACATCAAACTGAAAGCCTTACTTACCGACGACGTTTTGCAGCATATGGTAAGCCTCATTCCCGATACTTGGCTCGACTGGGAAGGTTATGAGGAAAGTCCGGACGCCTTGCGACAGGTTTATTTTCAGTTTTTAAGCACCCGTTTAACCCACGCCGATTTATTCACTAAAACCGCTCAAGATGCACGACAAACACTTGTATGAATATGCGGTGATACGCCTGGTGCCTCAGGTAGAACGCGAGGAGTTTTTTAATGTAGGTGTGGTGCTCTATTGCAAACGCCCGCGGTTCATAGGGATGCGCTTTCAGCTAGATGCTAAAAAACTGGAAGCCTTTTGCCCCGAACTCGATGTGGAGCAGGTACAAAAAAACCTGGAAGCTTTTAAAGCGATCTGCGCCGGCGCTCAAAACGGCGGACCTATCGCTCAACTGGAACCTGCAGAGCGTTTCCGTTGGTTAACGGCGACTCGTAGTTCGGTGATTCAAACCTCCAAAACCCACCCGGGGTTTAGTGAAGATCTCGAAGCCACATTGGAATGTTTGTTTACGGAATTAGTGGTTTGATGATTCCAGGTTTAAAATTCAAGATTCAAAATTAGGTTTATGAGGTAATCGCTTAACGGCGATTTTAGTATGAGTTGGAACTAATCATGTTCTGTTCATTTTCTTTGCTTGTCCAAAGAAAACGAACCAAAAGAAAAGACACCCTCGCTTAGGAATTTTTTGCCTTATCAGGCAAAAACCGCTTTGTCAGCTCCGCGTCGCTATCGCTCCTGTCCTTCGGAGCTTCCTGCAACTATTCTGAACCAAGGGAATTGTGATTTCGTAACCCTTCGGGTATGAATATGTCTAGTCATCTCGACGATAGGAGAGATCACACAAGCTGCTATCCCCTTCTCTCTCAATAGCTACCCAAGTATGCTCTAAGAGACAGCGCATTGCGTATTTTGTATCTCCAATTTCTACTTTTCTATTTAAACAGTCTTTGCTCTTTTCTCTATATTCTTTAGTCTTAGTCTTCAAACAACAACGGCACAAACTCACTTAAATACACCCTCCAGTTTCTCCAGATGTGTCCGCCTTCAGACTCGGTGTATTCATACGGCATATCCATTTGGTCTAATTGTTTTCTGAAAGCGGTGTTAGCGTCATAAAGGAAATCGGTTTTCCCTATAGCGATCCAGTAGAGCTGGTAGCCATTGTCTTTCTGGGTTTCTAAAGTCTCCTCAAAGTTATCGTAAACACCTGCTCCGCTTTTGTCCTCGCGTGCCATAATCGCTGCCGAGAACAGCCCTACATAGTCAAAGGTGTTGGGATAATACCGTGAAATGTGCAAACTGTGATAGCCTCCCATGGAGAGTCCGGCGATCGCACGGTGAGCTTTATCGGCTTTTACACGATAATTGCTTTCTACAAAGCTGATGATATCTTTAAATTGGGCTTCATATTTGCCATTCATGGTTTCTGGCGTCATAAACTTCGGGGTGTAATAACCGTCACTTCCAGCTCCCGGAGCAGCATCCTGACCTACGTTTCCGTTGGGCATCACAACAATCATCGGTTCGGCTTTGCCTTGCGCAATGAGGTTGTCCATAATCTGCGCCGTACGGCCTAGCGACAACCATGCTTCTTCATCTCCACCCGCACCGTGCAGTAAATACAGTACAGGATATTCAGCTGTGGAAGACTCATAACCCGGTGGCGTATAGATCGAAATCTTACGGTCAAACCCTAAGGTTTTAGCATCATACCAGCGGCTGGCAACGGTACCGTGAGGCACGTCTTGCACGCGATAGAGATCAGCTTGCTCCCCCGGAACAATAAAAATATTAGTTACCGATGCCACATCACGTATCAAAAACGGGTTGGCCGGATCTGTAGTTTTAAATCCGTCTACGATGAATGCATAGCTGTAGAGTTCGGGTGCTAGGACAGCAGTCGTAAACGACCACACTCCTTCTTCGTTCTTGGTCAGCAACGCCTTTCCCGGTCCATCTACTTTTCCCATTGGAGTATCGACCTTAACCGAAGGTAGAAAATCGCCGGTAACCTGTACCGTGTCGGCTTGAGGCGCTGATAATCGAAACGTCACGGTTTTATCGTCATTCACCTGAGGCGAACTCACTTGCTGTCCGCTAAATAAGGCCTCCTGAGCTTGCACTAGACCTGTAAGACACAAGAGTGCAACAACTATATATTTTTTCATAAGACTTTAAAAATGGGTTATCTCTCAAATTTAGGTATTCAAATGGATTTTTTGATTTGTTTTTTCTAACGAAAGTTTAATCTTTTACCTCATCCCACAAATACCACTAGCGCTATTGTTTACAAATGATTTTTTGGTTTAGTATAATTTTTACTTCTATTCATATTCATTCTTTTTTGCATCGCCCAAAAAAGAACCAAAAAACGCTAGGCTTATTTTTACATCCTTGAAAACTACGCAAACGCCTTTGCCTGCGGATGGCAAACCGCTACGCTTATGCATTCCTCTCGTTACACTCGTCGGATGCAGGCTCCACTGCCCAACGCTGCGGCATTTTCTTGTTTTACTACAGATGTAAAAAGTATGCCGCTACTTACTTCCATAGTCATTATATACGTTTTGTCACTTCGAGTGATTCTTGAGCACCCTAGTGCGAAAGGATTGTATCGAGAAGTTTTCGAAACAGCAACTTGGTTAACTATAAACGCACTGACTTCAAAGACTTCTCGATACAACTGAATCCCTGCTATCGCTAGTATTCAGTCACTCGAAGTGACAGTCTTCATACCTAAAAACGAGAGGTCATTTCTTTTGTTGAGCTTGTCCTGAGCGATAGTCGAAGGATTTCTTTGGACAAGACAAACCGAGGATACGAGGTTCACGAGTTCCCGTGAAATAGAAATCACACGAGTAAAGAAAATGAACAAACATGATTGAATGTAAACACTTTATGCAATCTTCAATGACGTCATAGACAAGGACCCGCCAACGGGCTCATCGTTAAACAACTGTATCTCATCGTGATCGTCTTGTAAGGCCAAAACATAAAGCAACGGTAGGTAATGCTCAGGAGTTGGGATCGAAAGGTCAAAGGCGGTGCCTTGCTTTCTAAAATCAATAAGGGTTTGGTGATCGTGAGTAAGGATCGCCGTGTTCATTGTTTCGCGAGCTTCCAGAGCCCAATCATAAGCATAGGGCGCATTCAATTTATCCCAAGCCACGCGGCGCAGGTTATGGATCATATTTCCACTACCCACAATAAGCACGCCTTTGTGCCGTAAGGCTGCCAGTTCTTTAGCCAGATCATAATGGTAGCGTGCCGGCTGGGTATAGTCGATACTCATCTGGATCACGGGTACTTGTGCATCGGGATACATATGTTTGATCACACTCCACGAGCCGTGGTCGAGTCCCCATTTGTCATCAAGGTGCACTTCGGTGCTTGTTACCAACTTTTGCGTGGCCAGCGCCAGTTGTGGACTGCCCGGTGCGGGGTATTGCACGTCAAATAAGGCTTGTGGAAAGCCGCCAAAGTCGTGAATGGTCTGTGGGTGTTCCATCGCCGTAACAAAAGTACCGCGGGTTTCCCAGTGTGCCGAAATACATAAGATCGCCTGCGGGCGGGTCAACTCCTGTCCCAGTTTTCTAAATTCGGTGACAAACTGATTTTCTTCAATAGCATTCATAGGACTTCCGTGCCCTAAGAACAACACCGGCATTTTTTCGGTATTGGGTAAAGAAGCATTCCAGCGGGACAAATCTCTTAACTGCATAGGTCTCAACTTTAGCAGTAAGTCGTAACAACTTGGTAAAACGTACAGCAAAGCCCTCTAGAAAATACACCAAGCAATTTTGTATATTTCTATAAAAATCACAGCATCTTATGTTTAAACCTAGTATTCTTTTGCTCGTAGGCTTACTTGTTCAGTTTTCATTTGGGCAACATACTCCAACCGACAAAACCTACAGTTTTGAGGATTGTGTGACTACCTATTCTGAAGAACAAGCGCAGGAAACTCAAGTGGGGCATCAATTCTATTTTGCCGATAAAGACTTTACCGATGGACGAACCATAAAACTCAGTGTGGTCGACCCGGGAAAATCTACACACGCGCCGCACCAGCATCCGCAAGACGAGTTCTTCTTTGTGCTAGAAGGCACTGCGGAATTTTATCTGGACGGAAAAACTGTTGAAGTCGGCCCTTACACCAGTCTGTACTGCCCGTCAAACAGCATGCACGGCATCAGCAATGCAGGGAATACACAACTGAAGTATCTCGTAATGCAAAAATACGAGCAATAGATAACCTTGGGCGGTACCCATAAAAAACGGTCTAAGCCCAGACAAACTGGGCTTAGACCGTTTAGAAAAGTAACCCTACCTCAGGGCAGGCCCAAGAGGTATTATTTCAATTTTGAGGAATCCCGATAGCTATAGGGATGAAGTATTTTACCCTCTGGCGGTGCCAGGTTTAGAATCTATAGGTGATCTTTCCTCTTAAATAATAGGGCGTTCCTGGAGTAAAATGAATTTCTTCCACCGGTGCCGGTTCGTTAAACAAGCGACTTTCGGTTGCAAATTGGGTTTCGTTCCACGAAGTATCTAGCAGGTTTTCTACGATCACGCCCAGCGTCCAGTTCTCGATCGTATAGTTCACGTTGAAATCGGTTACAAAATAGCCTTCCGCAACGATCGAATTGTCTTCATTGGCTGCACGATCTCCCAACCAGCGGTAGCCTAAAGATCCTGAAAACCCAGAAAGATTATCTACACTCAAACCACCTGCAGAGGTAAACTTAGGCGCCAACGGGATGTAATCTTCGCCGTCTGCTTCTTCGGTGCTTCGGGCGTGGGTATAATTGGCATCTGCAAACACATACAACCAATCGGTTAGTTGATAGCGTGCACCGGCTTCTACTCCCATTCTGCGGGTTTTTCCGCTAGGTTCAACAATTCCGGCATCGCCCACATACACAAATTCCTGATCAAGAAACAGTGTCCAAAGCGTAGCATTCAGTGCCAGTCTCGGCATCGGCTTTATAATCGTGCCCAAGTCTGCACTATAAGCTGCAGGTAGAATTTCTTCCCCGCCATTTGCCACAACCACACGTGTGTCGTTTGAATGGAAACCAATACCCGTTTTGAGGAACAACTGCCAATTTTGAGACGGTGCAAATACGGTATTAAATTTAGGACTGAACGCCACTTTGCTTTCGCTCTGATTGTCGTAGGCCTCGGTGAGTTTGTTGTAGTAATCAAACTTAAAATAGTCAAGACGCACCGCCGGATTGAAGGTAAACTTCCCGGTTTTAAATTCGGTATTCAAAAACGCAAAAGCGTTGAGTTCGTCAACATCTCCAAAAGCCAAACGATCTAAAAGCGTTTGCCGGTTTACCGTGTGCGACAACGACATATCATCTACATTATCATAACGAAAGCCCACACCCGCCTGATAGTCTAAACGGGTTTCGCCTAAGGCAATATGTTTGCGCTCATAAGTACTTTGCAAGCCTGCGATAAAACGTTCTTCCTGCTGTTTGATCTGATCGCCGTTCACTGGATCTTCCAGAAAAAAGGTGAAATTAGAATACAATTCAAAGTCATATTTTGAGACATAGGCATTGGTCTTGAGCACGGCATTGTGCTCTAAATTTTTTAAGTGCTGAAGCGTAAGATTGGTACGGCTCGTTTGTCCGCCTTCGGTATCATCAATAGCACCAAAGCGACCTATCAATCCTTGATCTACCGCACGCTGTGGGATTTGTCCTGAAGCGTCCCATTTGCTTTGGAAATGCGAAGCGGTCAAGGTGATCTTGTCTTTGTTGGCATCGGTATAGGTGTATTTCCCTAAGACGTTGATGCGGTTAAAGTTCTGCGGACTATCAAAAGGGCCGTCAGTCAGGTACATTTCTGAAGCCAGATAGGCTGAATGGTTTTGCTCATCGAGCAGGTTGAACATTCCCGTAAGGCGTGACGTATTAAACTGCCCCGCTTCAAGCGAAAGACTGCTCGCATCTAGGCTTTCTTTAAGTCTAAGGTCTACATATCCTGCGGTATTAAAATTCCCTTTATCGGCATAGTACGCCCCTTTTCCAAAGTTGATGTTATCAATGGTTTCTGGGATCACAAAATGCAAGTCGGCATAACCCTGACCGTGCGCGTGGGAGACCATATTCACCGGCATCCCGTCAACACTGATCGCTACATCAGTACCGTGATCTACATCAAAGCCTCGTAAAAAGATCTGTTCGGCTTTACCGCCTCCGGCGTGCTGCCCGATGAAGAGTCCGGGCACTTTGCGCAAGATCTCTTGTGAGGATTTTACAGGATTCAGCTTGAGATCTACCGCGACCACACTGCTCAGGCTGTTCACTTCAGAAGTAAGCACCACTTGATCTAAGGCAGTACTGGCCTCTGCCAAACTGATGTTCAACCCATTAAGTTTTTTAACCACCAGATACTGCGTCGCAAAGCCCAGACGGGAAAATGCAATAGAATCTTGAACGGCTACTGCCGGAAGTGAAAAAGTTCCATTGGCATTGGTGTGGGCGTGTTTGCCATTATTAAGGTTATAAATATTTACGTTTTCAAGCGCTTGACCGGCTTGATTGGTTACGGTTCCTGTTAGGTTTTGTGCAGAAAGTGGCGCACAACATAACAGCAACACGATAAAAATGCTTTTCATTATAGTGTTTGTTAAGAATAGAAAATAGGGGTAAGTCCTAGTCGCACAAGAATGATACTCCTTGGGCTATAGAAACCTACCTTATTAGAACCTGAATGCCGTGGCATCAGGTTTACGTATGTGAACGCTATTCTTAAACTTCAGGAGGGGGTACCGGCTGCAGCAAACTCAAAGGCCGGTGCATACTTATTCTAAAATCGAAGTATTGCTTCTTAAAAGCTGTAGTCTTTTGCGTCGAAGGCTCTATACGATCAGTACACAGATGCTTGTCTATTTTCAGTGGCTGTGACTGTTTTTTCTCCTTTTGAAGGTCGTCTTTAAAAGGTTCTAAAACCTGCTTGATGTATTCTAAAGTGCGGTGATCGTGGCCGGCTTCCGCAAGAAGTTCTGCTTCGGAAAGAAAAGCGTGCTGATGCTCACTTTGTGTTATATGGTCAAACTCGTGTTCCAGATCGTGCACCCATTGAAGCACTTCGGTATGCACGGGAGCTGCCAAGTACAACACCGCCATAGCGGTGGTACAACAACTTAAAATAAGCGCTTTAAAACGTGATGCGAGCATAAACCGACTTCAGAGCGCACAAAACTAAAAGCTTTGTGCAATAACGCCTCAAAGATGCGGCTAATTTTTAAAACTGCCTATATGCCATAAAATTCCAGACGGGTCGTGAACAAAAAACTCAGGACCCCAATCGTTGTGCACGATGTCTGACACACGAACTCCGGGAAAACGATCAGGAAGTGCTAAAGCCTTCAATTGAGCTAAATGCGCTTCCAGATCTTCTACTTCAAGAAACAGCATAGTATTGTCTACCCAATCTTTAGCATAATAATCTTGTAGGTAAAACCCAAAATCTCCTATATGGAATAGCGCCATTTTGGGCGGAAGCAAGACTTCTTCAAAACCCATTGCACGATAAAACGCCCTGCTGATCTCAAAGTCTTTAGCACCTATAAACGGCCGGATGGATTTGAGGTTCATTAATTATTGAATTTTATAAGTGATTCTCTTATGTTTTCAGGATTTACACGTATTGAAACACTATCTCCAACTTCTAATTTGTCTACAATTTCGATATCATTATAATTCGAATCCTGATATCGCAAAATATCCTGACCGTTTATGTTTTTTCCGTTTACCTCATAAAAATAATTGAAACGATACCCAACTATATTTACGTGATTTCCCTGAAAATCCTGACCAAAGTGTTCAATTCTCTTAATATCACTAAGAACAGCATTTCTAATTACCCAAAAATCCCTTTCCTTTTCCTTGCGAGAAGATAGCATTTGAAAATTGCACACATTATATATGATTCCAACAAAAATAATAGAACCAAACAGGAACACAATTCCCTTTAATGCACCCTTAGGCAAAAATGCCAATTCAAATTTTATACGATCTCTTAAATTCAGGGTTATTCTATTTTAATAATTTAATTCATTAAAAACCCGCTCGGGATAATCGGTAATGATGGCATCTACTTTAAGCGCAATCACCTGCTCGATATCTTCCGGTTCATTAACCGTCCACGGAATGACTTTTAAACCGTCTTTACGAATTTGTGCTACTTCGCTAGAATCGAGTAATTTAAAATATGGACTGTAGATCTCGGGTTGGAATGTTAGATTACTTTTATTTTCAGCATAGCTGTTTTCACCCACCAAATACGCCAGTTCAATATCCGGATAGTTTTTGTGCATCACCTCCAGAATCGCCGGATCAAAAGACTGCACATTTACGTGCGCTTCCATAGTATGTTTTTGAATGACCTGCATTACCAGAGCTACAAAAGCTTCAGGCTGGGGTTGAAAAACGTCGTATTCCTCAGGTACCGATTTGATCTCAATATTGAACTTTACCGGCTTTAAACCTTCGGCCTTTATGGTTGCCGCTACCGTATCAAAAACCTCGCTCAGCAAGGGTTTATAGGTTTTCATTTTTTGCTGCTGCGGAAAGCGCACATTCCCTTTAGAACCGCCGTCAAACTGCTTGATCTCCGCATAGTCCATGGTGTACAAATTGTATTTTTCAGCATCTTCCGTAGCGATACTATCCCCTTCAGGTGTGAGCATATATAGCGGAAGCATCACCGGCTCATGGCTTACTACCACCTGCTGATCTTTGGAGATCACCACATCTAATTCCAGCACATCTACTCCTTTGCGCAACGCGCCTAAAAAAGCAGGTATTGAATTCTCCGGCAGATTACCGCGTTCCCCTCTGTGCCCTTGTACTTGAATGTTTAAACTGTCTTTTTGTGCGGTGCTCATTGTTTTGGTTTCTTCAGATTTTGATTTGCAGCTGCATAAAGTTGCTATGACAAGACCTGTTAAAAGTAAGGTTTTCATAAAAGATAAGTTACGGGTTATTTGGCATTCAAAAGATAAAAAAAAGGACCCACCCGAGATTATTGATGAAGGTGGGCAGGCCCTCGAAACAAGCACGTTCAATATTATTCTAAGCGGTAGCTTGTGGTACCAGTATGTGTTTTTCCATATCTGTCTGTAGCACGTACCTCTACAGTATGTGTTCCTTTTTCCAGTTTTGCAGGAACGCTGCCGCGCCATAAGTGGGTACTCTTGATAGGATTACTAGAACGGCGCCCTGGCATCAACTGCTCTGCAGTATCCCACTCATACACGCTGAGTTCGTATGCCGGGTCTTGCTCTTCCACGTATTGCATAGGTTTCCATTCGCCCTGATCTACGCGATACTCCACAGTATCTGTAGCGCTTCCCATAAAAAAATTGGTATAAATCCCTGCTTTGGTATTACGCCCTTGCGCGACCACTTTAGGAGCGAATATTTCCATCTGAAAGTCTTCCGGTTTACCCGCTACTTTATAATCTACGGTGTACTGATTGCCTTCAAAATGAATAAATGCATAGCCTTTAGGCGTACCGTCGCGCATCGTAGAAACAGGAATCCCTGCTGCATTTAATTTTCCGGAATACCAATCTCCTGAGGTTGTCCCTACATTATACTCGTGGTGTGGTTTCTCGCGCAGCCAACCGTCTTCTTTAGTGAAAAAATCCTGACGCTGAATATGCGTATGCGCCGAAAGACTCAAGGTGTTTTCAAAAGGAGCCAGAGCTTTAAATAAGCGCTCACGATCTGCATCTCTAAAGGGATCTCCCTCGGGCTCGCTTAGTGGAATATGAAATGCTAAAAGAATCAATTGATCTTTGGCTACGTGTTTCAAGTCGTTTTCAACAAAACGCAACTGGTCTTCTCTAAATCCACCCCAGTAGCCCTTACCATCTCGTGGATCGGGGTAAAGAATATCATCAAGCACGATCACATGCACCTTACCGTAGTTGAAGGCGTAATTCGCCGGACCAAAATGCGCCTCATACGTCTCATCAGACAAGGCATCTTGCTCTGCATCAAAATTCATATCGTGGTTCCCCATCAGGTTAAACCACGGAATACCCACACGCTTGATCGCATCAATATAGGGGTTGAACAAGTCTAGATCGTTACCAACAAGGTCTCCCAGACTTAGCCCGAATACTACATCCTGAATCCCTTCTACCTCAGCGACTACCCCTTGCGCAAAATAATCTACTTCTTGCTGTGTATAGGGTTGTGGATCCCCAAAGATCAATGCGGTAAACGATTGCTGCTCGTCTGTGGCAGTCAGTGCAAAGTCTAAGCTACGTGGTAATTTCCCTGTTGGAGCAATCCCTTTAAAATCTGATTGTGGAGAACCTTGCGGACGGTAACTGTAGTAAAACTGAGGTAGGTTATTGGCATCCACCGGCAAGGCATAACCCGCAGGTTTGATCACTGAAATGGCATCCCCATCAGCAACAGGCAAGGTATACCTTCCTTTAGCATCAGTAAGCACGACCGCTTCACCATTAGTCACCGCCACATTAGGGATACCTTTTTCTTTACGTTCTTTTTTACCATTAGCATTAAGGTCTTCAAAAACATAACCTTTAGCTTGTTCCTGTGCAGTTAACCCGGCGGTAAGTAAGCCGGCTAATAGCGTTAGTTTTAATGTGTTTATCATCTGTATTGGATTAGCGTTTAGTTATTGTCCCACCATACTTTGGTGTTGATATTATCAGGTCCTCCAAGCAGCTCCAAGGCTTGCTGGTAATTAGCCTGATTACTGATCTGTACATCTGACGGATAGAAAAAGCGCGACGGCATCATCGCATCGTTCAGCATAGCTTCGGTGGTAGGTAATTCTGGCAGTCCCGTACGACGGAATTCAAACCACTGCTGATAATCTACAAAGTACAGCGCATAGTATTTCTGCAATAAAATCTGCTCGAGCGAACCATCATATGCAGCTACCGGATTATCAAAGTAGGCTTCGGTGGTTGTTGCACCCAGCTGGATAATCGCTGCGGTCACCCCTGCCTCATAATGTTCCTGAGCATTGGTGGTATAGCCGCGTTGCGCCATTTCGGCCTTGATGAATTCAACCTCAGCATAGGTCATTAAAAAGATCTGCATTGGGTTTTCAACCTGTGCTCGGTTTAAGGTGCTGGCATTAAACTCAAATTGAGATTCAGGTCCGGCGTAGGCACTAGGAATCCCTTTATATCCAATGGGATTATTATCTAGATCTTGTGCTCCCGTTTGAATAATGGGACGGCGCGGATCTTCAAGCGCATTCAGATTATCAACAAAAAAGGCTGCCATTTTCACTCCTAACGGAAAGTCCTGCGGACGCCCCCACGGAGAGATATTAGGCGTTACTCCGGTTACCTGAAGCACTGCAGATTCTTCAACCGTTTCAAATACCGGATAGGTTTCAGGATCGTTGATCATTGCCGTAAGCTTTTGAAACGCATTGGTTTCTGTACGGTTTGAGATACGCAGCAACAAACGCATGTGCAGCGAATTAGTAAACTTCTGCCATAGGCTTACGTCGTTAGCAAAAAGGATATCTTCGGCATATACCATATCAAGATCTTGATCATAAAGCGTATTTGCCCGTTCTAGATCGGCTAAAATAGTCTCGTAGATCAATTGCTGACTATCAAAAGTCGGATACAAATTACCTGCTTCTCCGTTTACTGCTTCGGTCATAGGTACAGGACCAAAAAGATCAGTAAGGTTTGCATAAACCCAAGCTTTAAGCGTAAGCGCTACTGCCTCATAATTAGGATCTTCAGCAGCTACTGAAGCGGTTTCCATCTCTTTGATGTTATTAAGCCATCGGTAATAATTGTACCAAGAAGAGTTCCCTATATTCTGACTCACATCATACCTGTGCAATCCACCGGAAACGCTGGGAAATGGTAAGGTAACCTGCATTAAGTCAAAGGTGATCGCGTGCGCTCTGCCAGCGTTATGACTTGCCAGCCCATAGATAATAGGATTGATCAAGGTACCCGGACTGATCTCTGCAATGCGGTTAGGGTCTTCGTTAACCTCCTCAAAATTGCCGGTACACGCGCTTAGTAACCACAATACGCTAAGACCGGTAAATAGTGTTTTTAAATTTTTCATCGTAGTGAATTATAAATTTACTCTTAGATTAAAACCATAGGTTGCCGGCGAAGGCATTTGCCCCATCTCGATTCCCGGTAAGATGGTATCTCCGTTAAGCGCAGCGGTTTCAGGATCATAGATCGGGAAGTCTGAAATGGTCGCTAGATTACGCCCAAATACCGATAGGTTAAGTGCTGTGATACCACTGTTGCCCAACCAGCGTTTAGGAAACGCATATTGCAAGCTCACCTCACGCAACTTCAAGAAAGAAGCATCAAACGAGTTTGATTCTACATTGGCTCTACGGTAGTAGCGGTTGTACCAGTCAGGCGTAATAGCTTCGGTAGTGTTAGGGCTGTAGGTGCCATCGTCATTGAGTACCACACCGTCACCTACTATGAAACCTTCTTCACGCCCCATAAACGTACTGCGCAGTTTACCCTGTTGCGTAAGTTTATGATGAGATTGAGAATAGATGATTCCGCCGTATTGCCCGTCTAGCATTATATTAAGGGTTACGGGACCTAAACTAAAACTGTTGTACAGTCCGGCTTTCCAGTCTGGGCTAGCATCGCCTATGTACTGAATTTCATCAGGGTATGCCGGGAGTCCGCCGTTATCGTAAACGATCTCACCTTCCGGAGAACGCACAAAACCATAACCATAGATCGCTGTGGTGGTCCCGCCTACTTTGGCTAATAAAGTAGCATTACCTCCTGAGCCAATTTCTTGTTGCCCATCAATACCGTCTGCCAACTCAAGTACTTTATTCCAGTTGCGAGAGAACGTGAGCGTGCTGCTCCACTTAAAGCTATCAGTGTCAAAAATCTTTCCGGTTAGGGTAAGTTCGACTCCACGGTTACGCACCTCACCAGAATTTAAAACACCAGAACTATAGCCTGTGGTAATGTCTAAGGGTACCGAAATAATCTGGTTCTTGGTAAGGGTCTCATACACGGTAGCATCCAGAATCAAACGGCTTTTGAGCAAACGTGCTTCAATACCCGTCTCATAACTCGTGGTGATCTCTGGTTTAAAGTTGGCATTGTATAAATTGGTAGGAACCGTCGCCGAGCTCGCAAAAGCGCTTTGACTGTAGTATTTACTGGTTTTATACGGATCTGTATCGTTACCCACTTCAGCAAATGAAAAACGGTATTTTAAATAATCTACCGCTTTAGGCAGGCTAAACAGTTCTGAAAGGATCACACTGGCATTCGCCGAAGGGTAAAAGAACGAATTGTTAGCGGTAGGCAAAGTACTTGACCAGTCGTTTCTTCCAGTAAGGTCCAGAAATAAAGAGTTATCAAGCGAAAGCGAAACCAAACCATAAAGGCTGTTCACCTTTTTATTGCGGTCATAGGTTTGCACAATAGGATTGTTGATTCCGTTTGCGAGTTTGTATACTCCCGGAACTACCAAACCGTTTACCGAAGCATCTGTTCTGCGGTATTTATAGTCCATTGCATTACCCCCGATCGATGCATTTAAACCAATGTTCTGAGTCAGTTGATTCTTATAGCTTAATAAGAAATCAGTATTCACCTCCTGCTTCCAGATATCCTGAGTTTCATAAAAACCTTGATTGTAGCGGTTGATGCTATACGGGCGCTGTTGCTCACGATCCTGATTGTAGGTGTTTAACGAGGCGCGTAACATTAATTCAAGATTAGGGGCGAGGTCAATATTTGTAAATACATTACCTACGATCTGGCTGCTGGCAAGCGGATTTGTAGCTTCATAAGCGATCAAAAACGGGTTATCAATATAGGAGCTGAAAGGCTGAATCTGCTGTATTTGATTTTGTCCTTCTTGCCAGATGGGACGCAACCAGTCTAAGTCTACGTTAGGATTCTGAAAAATCATAAAGTAAGCGATAGAACCGTTATTGTATCCTGTGCTCGGCAGGTTGTCACTACTGCGGTTGTTGTAATTGATCACAGAACCTATTTTAATGTGTTCTGAAACCTGATAATTAGAATTCACCGAAGCAGTGATACGCTCATAACCGGTATTGGGCATAATCCATTCGTTTTTAGAATGCCCCACAGAAAGACGCATCGAGCCTTTGTCGTTTCCGCCCTGAAGCGAAAGATTATTAGTAAACGTCACCCCGGTTCTCCAGAAATCTTTACGATTGTCTTTATAAGCACGCCACGGCTGACGTTCTAAGGATTGCCCTTCTACAGTAGGATCGTACTGAAAATATTCCTGACCGTCAAAACGCGGTCCCCAAGCACTACTGGTGCTTCCGGTATTGTTACCATCTTCAGAACCCCCGTAAGAATAATAAGGTTCGCCGGCGTCATTAAAACTTTTTCCGGTCCCCTGACCGTATTCATATTGCCAGTCTGGCCAACGCTGAATCACATCAAGGTTCACACTTGACGTGTAGGTAAGTCCTAAACCACTTGTTTTTTTACCCGACTTGGTAGTGATGATCAATGCACCGTTTGCTGCACGGCTTCCGTAAAGGGCCGTTGCACCCGGACCTTTTAATACCGTTACACTTTCGATATCATCAAGATTAAGATCAGAAATAGCATTCCCATAATCAATAGGAGAATCTTCACCAATATAACTTGCAGATGAGCCCGAAGTAGTCATCTCATTATTAACCGGAACACCGTCAACCACAATTAGCGCATTGTTTCCGTTAGGATTTAAAGAGTTATTTCCGCGTAGCGTAATTTGCTGAGAATTTAAAGGTCCGCTTCCTGAGGAAACAATATTCAACCCGGCTACTTTCCCTTTCAATCCTGAAGACCAGTTTAAAGGTACCGCCTGCGCAAGATTATCTGATTGAATAGTCGCTTGCGAGAATCCTAAGCGCTTTTCTTCACGCTTGATCCCTAAAGCCGTTACAACGACTTCATTAAGCGCGTTTACATTTTCTTGTAAAACAATGCGGATTGCCGTCCCCGGATTTGCAGCAACGGTCTGGGTTTCAAAACCCACAAAGGACACCTCAAGCGTCGCATTTGCACCAACCGCCAAGCTGAACTCACCATCAAAATTAGTAGTCACTCCGTTTGAAGTTCCTTGTTCCATTACCGTAGCTCCCGGCAGCGGCACGCCTTCTTGATCAGTTACTGTACCGTTTACCTGTTGTTGCTGTGACGTTTTAACTACGGTAATCGTATTATTGATCTGGGTGAAAGATAGGCCTGTTTGCGTGGTGATCTGTTGCAGCACCGTGCTTAATCTGGCATCATTAACAATGAGGGTCACTGCTGCGGTTTCTTTAAGCAAAGCACTGTCAAATACAAAAGTAAAATCGGTTTGTGCCTCAATCGCAGCAAAGGTTTCTTTTAGTGACGCATCTTGTAACCGGGTGGTCACAAAAACTTCGTCTATAGCTTGGTTTTTAGTTTTGGCGCTGGTAGCCATACTGACAAACAGCAGTAAAAACGCCAAAAAGTGTACTTTATGAAAGGTAGACTTTCTTAAAATTTGTAGTTTAGTTTTCATTTTTATTATGGCTATAATTTTGGATTTGTAGTCTTATTAAAATTCGACCCATTGCTGTTGCAGCAGCGATGGGTTTTTTATGGTGTAGTGTTGTTTTTTCGAATAACAAAGTGTTTTTGAGTTAGGGTATCTATTTTAAGGTTATTGATCAGTGCGATACTTTGCAGCACCGTCTCCAGTGGCTCTTCTTTAAATTTACCTGTGATCTTCAGCTCCTCGATAGTGGCATCTTCAAAATCGATCTCAACGTCGTACCAATTCTCTAGTATTCCGGCGGTTTTGGCTAGTGAGGTGTTATTGAGTGCAATGATATTACGCGTCCAAGCCCGTTGATCTTCACTGTTGGCAGCAGTAGCTACCGGTGCAGCTGCTCCTTTAAAGAGTACTTGCTGATCTTTTTTGAGAACTACTTTTTGCTTGGTTTGCCTATTTTCAACAGCTACCTTACCGCTGTTAACGCTCACACTGACTTCATCTGGCTGGTACGCATTGATATTAAAAGTCGTTCCCAAAACTTGGGTTTGTATGGCTCCTGTGGTGATGGTAAAGGGATGTGCAGTATCACGCTGTACCTCAAAATAGGCTTCCCCGGTTAAGTGTACCTGACGCGATGAGGTAAAGTCTTTAGCGTATTCTACCGAAGAATTAGCATTGAGGATTATCACAGAACCATCGGCTAGGGTAAGACTGCGTTTTTCTCCTTTTCCGGTTTGTTTAGTCACCCATTGAGACTCAAACAGCGATGTGCTAAAAGCTGCCATAGTAATGATCCCGACAAATACCGCAGCATACGCCAGTATTTTTCTATAGTGGACCGCAGGTTTTGTTGTGGTTGCGATTTTAGCTTCGATACCTTTTACAATACGCAAGCGATTTTGAGCAGAAGGCTTAAACTGTTTTTTAGGCTGTAGTTGTAGCGTATCTACAAACTGATGCAGTAGCTGTTCTTCTGCTTTGGTAGCGGTCCCCAGACGGTGTTTTTCGGCTAAGGTTTTTAATTCGTTTTGCGTCAAAATATCTTGCTTTTACAAGAGAGTCCCATTTTGACCCTAACACACGTAGTACTAAAAACGCATTTAATGGTTTGTTTAAATTGCCTATAACCTCTTTACATTACTGAAACATTAAGGTAACGATAAGCGAAAGCTCTTGTACGGGAAGATTTGATTTTAAATGCTTTAGCGCATCACTGATGTGTTTCTCAACAGTACGGATAGAAATATTAAGCTTTTGAGCGATTTCTGCATTAGAAACTTCTTCAAACCTACTCAGCATAAATACCGTTTTACATTTTGGCGGAAGTTTATCAATTTCCCGGTGCACCAAATTTTCAAAATCATCATAATCTAAATTTGCCTCTGCACGTGCGGGCATCGCGATCTGCTCCAACACCTCCTGATGCTCCTGAGTGAATTTTAAATCACGTAAATGGTTGAAGACTTTATATTTTACCGCTCTAAAAAGATAGCCTTCCAGATTGATAATACTGGTATGTTCAAGCTTTTCCCAAAGGCTTACAAACACTTCTTGAACGATATCTTCACAAATGCTTTCGTCTGCATAAATCTGATAGGCATAGCTAAACAACCGCTGCCAATAGGTTTCAAAAACACGGTCAAAACCCAGCTTAGGCTGCGTTCTAAGCAGTTGCTGTAGTTCTTGATCGTTGTTCTGTAAAACCTGATGTTGCATTTAAAATGTGCTTGCAACAAAAGAAACAAAATATAAGTACTCCCGTCGCTCCTGCAGTTTAACATTGCGTTAAGAAACCTTAGCCTACCTAGTTACCGCAATTTAAAACGGGTTTACCGCAAGCTTTAGTTGCACACCGCTTTTCTTAGTAGCTTTACGTGTTACTTGAGAAGCGCTCATTTAATTTAGAATTGATGCTTCTCAAGTGTGAACCAAACTATTAAGTCTTGAAACTACGCACCCCACTTGCACAGGTATTTATTGGGATCGTGCTGCTGAGCATTCCTTTTATCACTTCGCCTGATCTACAATCAGGGATCAAGCTGTTGCAGATCAAACCTTTTCAGTACAATTTTATAGGGTATTTATTGCTGCTGGTATTTTTCTATGTCAATTATTATGTCTTTATCCCGCAGTATTACATTCCTAAAAAATACTGGATGTTCACCGGGTTTTTGATGATCTCCTATGTGATCATTACCTATGTTCCTGATCTGTTTTTTGATATTCCTAAACCTACGGGTCCCGGTGTCGGCGGACCACCACCTCAAGGAATGCGCCCTCCTGACGGGATGCAACCGCCGGGTGGAATGCCGCCTGCAGGAGTTTCTAATCCTAATGAACCATCCACCTTGTTTAGCTTTCGCGAAAGCTATATCATTCAGTTTTTGATTGTGGCGGGACTTTCGTTATTGATGAGACTAAATGCCCACTTAAAGCAAATACAGCAAGAAAAACTCATCGCAGAAGTCTCGTATTTAAAGGCACAGATCAATCCGCACTTTTTATTCAATACGCTAAACAGCTTGTATGCGTTAGCGCTTCGGAAGTCTGACGAAGCCCCTGAAGCCATCTTGAAGTTATCAGGAATGATGCGTTACGTGGTGACCGAAAGCAAGCATACTAAAGTTCCGCTAAAGAAAGAATTTGCCTATTTAAAAGACTACGTAGCCCTGCAAAAATTGCGCTTGGCTCAAGATGTAAAACTGACCTTTACCATCACGGGAGACCCAAAACATCTGGAGATCGCGCCACTCATCCTAGTTACTTACATAGAAAATGCGTTCAAATACGGCATCAACCCCGATGAAGATTCAGAGATCATAATTAACGTTGAAGCCAAAGAAAAAGGAATAGCGCTACACGTAAGCAACCGCATTGTGGTAGACAAAACGCTGCTTCCTGAAATTTCTGAAGAAGGCCATAAAAACACCCGAAAACGTCTGGATCATTTATATCCTTCTAAATACAAATTATCTATTGATGAAGATGGGGAGATGTATCGCGTAAAGCTGTATATTGAATTGTTATGATCAAAGCAGTTGCCATAGACGATGAGCCTCTCGCGCTCCAGATCCTAGAAGCCTTGTGCGCGCGTATTGAGTACGTCAAGCTCCTAAAAACTTTTACCAGTCAGGCAGAAGCGCAACGCTATCTCAATAAATTTGAAGTCGATTTGCTTTTTCTAGATATACAAATGCCGCGACAAAATGGGATAGATCTTTATAAATCGCTTAAGCAAGAAACCAAAGTTATTTTCACCACCGCTTATAGTGAGTATGCCGTAGAAGGTTTTAATGTAAGTGCCAGCGATTATATCTTAAAACCTATTGCTTTTGACCGGTTTGAAGAAGCAGTGGCCAAAGTAAAACGCACGCTAGATCTAGAACAACAGAACACCTCAGCAAATACGCATCTAACTATAAGAGCAGATTATAAATTGTATAATATTCCGCTAGATGAGATCGTGTTTATTGAGGCGATGGATGATTATGTCAAGATCAATCGTGTAGATAAATCTACGGTGGTCGCACGTTCTACGATGAAAGGCATTCTTAAGAAACTTCCCGAAACCCTGTTTACCCGTATTCATAAATCTTTTATTGTCAACACTGCTAAAGTGGAAGCCGTACAAGCCGGAAGCATTGAAATTGCCGGCAAAGAATTTCCTATTGGCACAACGTATAAAGATCAGGTAAATAAGAATTTCTAAGCAAAAGCTTCCTGTTTACCGCAAACTTTGCCTGCTTTACCGCATCTTTTTTCTAGCCCCAACCTACTCAGCTACATTTGATCTGTAATAAAATGTATTATGGATCGTAAAGAATTTTTAAAAGGAATCGGACTAATGGGCCTTGCGGCTACCGGTGCAGGTTTATTTGCATGTTCGTCAGATAATGATGCTCTTACAGCCACCGATAGCAATACCGACTCTTCTGGAGCTACAGATGTGACCTCGACCAGTTCTGAATGTGCGGTCACCAATTCTGAAACTGCGGGACCTTTCCCTACCAACGACCCCGAAGATTTGGAGCGTGTTGATATCACCGGAGATCGCACCGGCATTGCTCTTGCCATCAACCTCGTAATTCGGGATGTGAATAATGCATGTGCCGTGCTGCAAAATGCCATTGTAGATATCTGGCATTGTGATGCCGATGGGAATTATTCTGAATATGGCGGTAGTGGAATGCAAAGCACCAATTATCAGAATTATCATTTTTTAAGAGGAAGACAAATAAGCGATGCCGATGGTTTGGTAAAGTTTCAATCTATATTCCCGGGCTGGTATAATGGTCGTGCGACTCATATACACGTGCACATCTATAATACTACCGGCACTTCATTATTAGTAACTCAAATCGCATTTCCTGAGGGAGATGATAGTGCTGTGGTTGCCGTAAACGCAGCTTCAGATTATGGATATACCAAAGGAATGTCTGGCTATACCTATAATGCTAATGATAATGTATTTAGTGATGGCGTCGCTAATGAACTTGCAACGCTTAGTGGTTCGGTGAGTGAAGGCTATACTCTGGATCATATAATTAATGTAAAAGCTTAACAATAGTTTTTTGATTGATAGTAATCTGTAGGGGATACATTCTTTTCTCCTAAAACCTCAAGTGTATCCCTGCAGATTCATCTTAAAACACCTAAAATCAGTCCTGCAATGATACCAACAGCTCAAGCTCCCGCACAATTTTATAGAAAACGCCAAGCAGATGATCGTGGTCGTGAGATTCGTGCGATTGGTAATCCCAAAACTGCAACAACTTTTGAGCTTTTTGCTGATATTTTCATTCCGCCGGGGACTATGCACAACAAATGGATCACCACCACAGGAACCTTATTTATTGTACCGCTTTTTGGCGCAATAGAATGTAATGTAAATACTGATGAAACCTTTATTCACATCAATCAGGTGGCTCAGGTTTCGGTAAAAGCAGGTACTAAGCTTCGGTTTAAAAATGTGTATCCTGATCATAGTGTACGCTTCTTACTGTTTTTGATCAAAAGCGATTCCACAGTTCCTTTCCAAATTCAAGACTATACGCTTAAGGCTATAAATAAACTGCACAACCTTGACGTACAAGCTTCTTTAGCAGTACATTTAGGACAGTTTGAAGGTCGTGAAGAAACCGTTTACCATTATAAAAAGGAGAACACCTCGGTCTTTGCGTACGTGTTACAGGGCGCTTTTGAATTTCAAAACCGACTCGTAGAAACTGGCGAAGGAATTTGCCTCTGGGATCAGCAAGCGATAGCTTTAGAAGCACTGGCCAACAATGCCTACTTGGTGCTTATTGAATTTTAGTAAGATCGCTTAAGAAATATTAAGCTGTTTTAATACCTCTTCTTTATAGGTTTCCCCGATGGGAATGCGAATATCTCCTATTAAAATCTTGCTTTTCTGCACCGCTCTTATGGCGTTTATATTCACCACATAACTGCGATGTACACGTAGAAAATGACTTCCGGGCAATTTGTCTAAAAGCTCTTTAAAACTACTGAGCGTAAGAATGGCCTTATCACCCTGATTGGTATAGATTTTTATATAATCTTTTAAGCCTTGTAGGTATTTAATATCTGCCGTATTGATCTTGATATTCTCATATTCAGATTTTACAAAAATAAAATCGGGTAGATTTTCCTGCGGAACCGCAAGCGTAGCATTTGCCTTAATTTCTGTAGGTTTTTGCCCGGCTTCGTGCTTTTCTTTTGCACGGGCGATCGCCTTAAGAAATCGCGGAAACGGCACTGGTTTCACTAAATAATCTGTGGCATTTAGATCGAAGCCTTCCAGAGCATATTGCGGATAAGCCGTAGTAAAAATAAACTGTGGTAAACGGTCTAGGGATTTCACCAAGTCAATGCCCGAAAGATTAGGCATCTCGATATCTAGAAATACGAGGTCTATCGCCTCTTCGCTCAAAATGCGTATCGCCTCAAGCGGATTAGTACATCGCGCAACCAGTTGCACCCCTTCTACTTTTTCTAAGTACGAAGAAAGCACATCTAATGCTAAAGGCTCATCATCTACCAGTATGCAACGCATTAATCTAAATTTAGTTTCAAATGTACCACAAATTTTGAGTCTTCTTCATACACCTTCAGGTGGTGTTTCTCTGCGTAAAGCAATTCGAGTCGGTCTGTGGTATTTTTCAGTCCAATTCCAGAGTTATGTTGGTCGCGTTTTCTAGCGCCAATGAGGTTTCGGCATTCAAATTCTAGGGTTTGGTCTTTAACAGTGATCACAATGCGTACTTCGGTATTTCCTTTATAATCGGTGCCGTATTTAAAGGCATTTTCTATAAAAGAAATCAGCAGCAGTGGTCTGATTTTCTGGTGGGTTACCGCCCCGTGAATATTGAGGGTGACATTCTCATTATTCGCGATACGCAAGCGCTGCAGCCGCACATAATTTTGAGTATAGGCCAGCTCGTCAGCTAATGCTACAAATTCACTATCTGCTTGATACAACATATAGCGCATAAGTTCAGAAAGCATAATCACCGCTTCTGAAGCTTCTTCAGATTTTGCATTGATCAGCGAATAAATACTGTTTAAGGAATTGAATAAAAAATGCGGACTCAATTGATTTTTGAGGTAGTGCAGTTCGGTACGGGTTTTAAAAGCTTCGATCTCTTTTTCTTCAACCAAACTTCGGCTCCACTCTTCATAGACTTTTACTGCAGTGCCGATCACCACAAAACTCAAGGAAATAAAAAAAGGAAAAAGGAATTTTAAAATATTGAAAAATGGCGGTTCGGGACCTAGAGGTCTTAAAGGTTTACGCATTCCTTCCGGCGGCTGATCTACAATTACAAACTCGCGGAAACACAGCATTATCGCCAGTGCTAAAACGATACTAAGGATATAAGTTTTGGTTTTTTTTCGCAATAAAAACCGAGGCACTAATACCGAATAGTTCAAATAAAACAACAGCATATTAAGTACTAATGCCGAAGCTGCAAACATAGGAAAGCGCTCTGCGTTCCAATAAATCTCAACGGTGAGCAGACTTAAAAATATAAGCCAGACTCCTGCGTGAAGTAGTACTTTTCTAGACATAAGCGCTGCTTGATTAAATTCTGTGGGTTTTCAAGAGTAACTACGAGCTAAAATCAAGCCTGTTACAAGCAATTGTTAATCATCAGATATCCGAGCATTCAATCTCGGCTATCGTCTAAGCTATTGGTTGCAATCTATAAGTACACCCAACTCTTGAAGTTCTTGCCGGGTGATTGCCGGATTCAGCTTCCGGTTGATCTTTTGAAGTACCAAATCTCCTACTCGTTCTGCATCGGTTGCTGAGCAAAAGCCTTGTTCTTTAGCAATTGCAGGAATATGCTCTTGTCGTATGAGAATCTGACCGTGATCTATGATGGCATAACCAAAGCCACTTTCGGTCTCAAAAACGTGCGTGTACACGGTTTGCTCTTCATTAATAAACCACAACACACCTGCTATAAGCACAATGCATAAGGTTATCCCGGTATAAAGTAATCCTGCTCGTAAACGCATCTTAATAGTGTATATAAAAAACCCGGGGTGCTAAAACTTCTCTGTACATTATAAAAAACACCCCGGGGAAACAAAAAAACTCAATTATTAATCTTCATCATCGTATTCTTCCTGCGGAAACAACTCATAGGCATCATCGAGGTACAAACTACCTGATCTTCCCAGAGCCACAAAGCCACGCGTTCCGGTAGTAAAGCTTACCGCATCTTGTCTCGCGGTGGCTTCAAGCGCAGTAATATTTTCCCATTCATCACTTAGCGGGTCATACTCCCAAGTACTGGCAATAGCACCACCGCTGTAACCGGCCACTACGTAGCCTAAACCATCTATGCTAAAGCTCACTGCATTAGATCTGGTGATGGCATAATCATCCTCTTCATCCAGGTCGGTAAGGCGCGTCCAGGTATCTGCTGAAGTATCAAAACTCCAGAAATCAGTTAAATAAAGTCCGTTGCTTACGCCCGTTCCAAAGTAGATCAAACCGTTAAGTTCAAAAGCGGTTGCATCGCGGCGTTTATCGCCACCAAAACCTACTAACTCTTCCCAGCTGTCTGTTGCTGGATCATATTTCCAGAAATCCTTTTTATCGTTATCTCCGTCATAGCCTGTACCTAAATATCCATATCCAGAACCACTAAACGCGGTTGCGGCACGGCGTACTCCCCCGCCAAAATCGGCTTTCTGCGTCCAAACATTACTGTCAGGATTGTACTCCCAGAAATCAGCGAGTTCAAAATCACCATCATATCCTGTGCCTACATAGCCTAAACCGTCTAGTTCAAAACCCTTTGCACTACTACGCGCCGCACCCGGAAAATCTGCTTTTTGTACCCAATAATCATTTTCAATATCATATTGCCAAAAATCGGTTAGGTAATCGTCTCCATCGTAACCAGTACCCATATAACCGTAGCTTCCTATGGTAAATGCAGCCACATTACTGCGGGGAACACCGTCAAAAACAGAGCGTTGTTTCCAGTTTCCGCGATCTCCAGAATCATCACTGCTACAGCTTCCCAGAGCCAGAGCACAAAGTGCGGTAAGCGTTAATACTATTCGATTGTTAGTCATGCGTTTCATGTTTATTGTTTTGAAAAATTGAATTTAATTCCGGTAGAAAAAACAGGCCCGGCGCCCATATTTAAGGTGTTTACTGCGTGCTGGGCACTATCGTAAAACTTCAACTCGTTTTGGAATAAATACCCGGCGCTTAAAGAAAAAGACCACATAGCGTCTATGGTATATGCATAATCAAGCGCTAGTTTTTGACGGGCGATCCCTACTTGATTTGCTGTTTGCGTAGCAAAATCAACAGTTTGCGGCACATAGAAATAATCACCCTCAAAATCAAAATGCGTACTCAAGGTGCTGCTTTCGCTTAAAGCATAGCTGATACGACTCTCCGGGAAACCTAATTGTAAATAAAACTGATGGGTAGAGACGGCTAATTCTACCAAGGGTAAGAGTTCTCGATCTCCCAGAGGGGTATCATATTGTACACCCAGCCTCAAATGTACCGGAAACGTTTTAAAAGTATATTGAAGCGCTGCTGCTCCTGTTAATACGGTTTCATTAGCGTTGATCCCCGAAGCCCAAGACGCTTCTCCCCAGGCATCAAGTTGCCATTGATCATCAAGTGAATGGGTTGCATCAACACCCGCAAAAAAATTGTTTACATTATCTACCGGGTGTGTATTAAAAGTCATGCTCTCCCAGAATTCAAAATCATAATTGCGCAAGCCTATTGTGGGTTGCAATTGCACAGTACCAAAATCTAAGGGCACCTTCAGAGCGGCCTCAACCTGTTGTGCTGAAACGCGCTGATTGCTCGCCGGTATAAGCGCATAATCAAGTTCAGCTTGGAATACGCTGTCCTGACTGTAGCCTATCGTATGTGCAATCAAAAAGATCATAATGAAATACCTGTGCATTTTTGAATTCTAATTTTGACCAAAACTACCGGCGGAATTTCAGTCTAAAAAAAATAGTAGATGAGCCCAGCAAATGCCTCTACCCACCCCGGTATTTTACCGATTAACCTCGCGCTTCCTTGTTTGTAGGGTAAAACTTGGCGTTGAGGGTAGCTTTTTACCGATTGGTCTATTGTATTTGAGCAGCCCAAACCTGCCTGCTAGGTTTGCCCAAAATTCAACAGCCTATGTTTACTAAATGCATACAGATGCTTTGCCCGCTGGGCGTCTTGCTCTTGTTATTGACCTCTTGTGCGCAAGACGACTCGAGCTTTCCTGTAGGGGAAGATTGGGTAGAAAGCGATACACGTGTACTTTATATAGACACGATGACGGTAAGCAGCAGCACTTTTAAATTTGATTCGGTGCAGGTTTCTTCTACAGATCGCCTTCTACTGGGTGCGTATACCGATCCTATTTTTGGCAAAACCACCAGTAAGATTTTCACTCAATTGTCTAACAGCACGTATACTTTAGATAGTGATGCAGTCTTTGATTCTATAGCGCTGATCCTTAATTATGATGATTATTTTTATAATGACACTACTCAAGTGCAGCGCTTAAAGATCCACGAAGTGCTTCAGGATATTAAAGCCACAGAGGATGGTTATTTTTATAATACCACTTCTTTTAATTATGATGAAAATACGGTAGGAGATGTACAGTTTGTACCGCGCCCCATTGATGAAGATTCGCTACATCTGCGGCTTGATGATGACTATGGCCAACTTTTGTTCTCGGAAATTCAAGAGAATGAAATCAACAATGCCGATGAATTTTTGCGCTATCATCGCGGACTCCTTTTAGATCCGGGAAGCGACAATACGACCATTCTAGGCATATTACCTACCAGTACTTTGCGCATTTATTACTCGCTTCCTAACGAAGTTGAAGTTGACGAAAGTGAGTCTTTTGATATGACCTTTAACAGTAGTTATACTTTTCACAACATCAGTAGCGAGCGTGATGACACCTATTTTTCAACATTAGAAGAACAGGAAGATGAGGTTGCCTCTAGTGCTACCAATATGATGAGTTACGTGCAAGGAGGCGTAGGCCTGGCCACACGTATAGATATTCCTAACCTTGCCGGTTTGGATTATATAGAAGGTAAAGGCACCTTGTTGAGTGCTAACCTTGTGATCTCTCTTAATACCGCTACCGAAAGCACTTCGTTACCGGCACAAGAAACCTTGTCCTCTTATATCATAGATCAAAAAAATGTAGCGCTGGGAACCCTTTATGATTACGAAGGAAGTGAGGCTACCGCCAGCATTGCAGCAGAGTCTGATGAATTTTCGCAACGTACTTACGCGCTTCCTATTCATTATTTCTTAGATGAAAAACGCACCGATTCTAATGGAGACAACTGGTATTTAGCCCTAGTTGATCCCGAAAACAACCAGTCGGTTAACCGCTATGCATTCTTTGGAGAGCACGCGGCAGACGACGATCTCAAACTTCAAATCATACTTATATACGCGGTTTATGACGATGAATAAATGCTTTACAATCGCTTTTTTGATATTGGCAACAAGCAGTCTTTTGGCACAGACCAACGCGCTTTCTAATTCCCCTTACTCCGTTTTTGGTATTGGTATCCCTAATACCTTTACCACCGGAAAAACAAATGCGTTGGGAGGTGCCGGGATTGCTTTAAAATCAGACAATTCGCTTAACAACCTCAACCCCGCCTCACTGGGTGCAATGCCTTTAAAACACTTCTATTTTGACATAGGCTATAAAACACAACTGTATAGTTTGAGTCAAGGCGCGGGGAGTTCTAAACAAAGCAATTCAACTTTTTCTAATCTGGCGATGGCGTTTCCGGTGACTAAGAAGTCGGCTGTAAGTGTGGTTTTATCGCCTTATACAAATGTGGGTTACGACATCACCGGAATTTCTAGAAGTATTGAAGGCTCCACTTCATTTTATACCTCAGACGTCACTGCAAATGGTTCGGTTAATAGTCTTGATCTCAATTACGGGTACAACTTTTTTGACCGGTTGCGCCTAGGGGTGACAGGCTCTTATTTCTTCGGAAAAACAGAACAAACCGAGTACAACAGCATCGTAGGGTATGCGCTAGACATTCAGCGTGAAAATAGGTATAATGGTTTCCGTTTAGGAGCAGGTTTGCAATATGATGTAACCGAAAGTATTTCGATAGGATCAACTGTAAAATTACCCACTGCTTTAGAAGCGACACAAAACAGCATCATCACTCAAGATTATGATGATGCAATCACCGAAGAAACTTCGGTTAAAGATTTTGATTTACCGCTAGAAATGGGTTTTGGTACTGAATTTAAATTTGGTAAAAGCTATGCCGTATATGCCGATTATACCAGAAAATTATGGTCGCAAACCGAACAAGAATCTTCGCTCAATACCTACAAAGATCAGGACAGTTTTAAAGCCGGACTAAATTTTACACCGCGTCCCGGTGGTTTATATTATTGGCAAAATGTAGAATATCGTGCCGGTGTTAATTACGACACAGGCTACCTGAACATAGCCGGTAGCGATGTCTCAAGTTATGCGGTAAGCGTAGGTCTGGGATTGCCGGTGAGCCGAAGCGGATCTAAGCTGAACCTGATGTATTCCTATGGAAGAAATGGAGAAATCGCAAACGGACTTATTCGCGAGAATATTCATTCTTTATCGCTCAATTTTAGCCTGGACGGTATTTGGTTTATGAAACCTAAATACAATTAGTCTAACTCCACTTGATGAATATTTGCTGTGCCTCCGTGTGCCTCATTTGAAATAAACAATGTACCATCAGGACTAAAAGTAATGCCTTCGGGTTGCGCAAAATCGTCTTTATCCAGTTCGTACACTTTTTTAATCGCATACGTCCTGTCCAAAATAATGAGTTTTGGGTTGACTCCTTCTAACATATAAATTTCACCGGTTTTAGGATGAATCGCTAAATCTGAAGGTCTGAAAGTTCGGTAGGCTTTATTCTTTTCAAATTTCTTAAACGCCTTGTCTTTCATATCTATTCTCGCTACCAGATCAGGCAACATTAAATGCTGTTTGAGATCAAAAGCATAAATCCCCTTTATATCTTCATCGTTAGGGTCCAGATCTTTGGGAGCGGTCAACAAGCGCTGGTTTTTTGCATCATAGGATAACGTCTCTACGTTGTTTTTATGTGACATCGCAGATTGATAGGTTTTGGTCACGGGCTGCGCCGTTGCATAATTCTGAATTTCAAACAGCAAGCCGTCGCTGCGCATCACATAAGCATCCTCACCGGTAACAGCAATGCCCTCATAATCGCCATCGTCTGCAAACTCAATGGTTTTATCAATCTTATTTTTTGCCAAATCATAGATGTAGATCAACCCATCTTCATCTTCAACAGCGGCGATTTTAGCATCACTTACCCAGGCAATCCCCGAAACTTCTTCTAACGCATCAGGAAGCTCCCATGTTTTTACAATCTCTAGAGTGTTTCCTTTTTTCTTTTTGGGTTTGGGCGATTCAAAGGTTCCAAAAGTGAGTAGCGCGATTAATAATGCCGAAGTATAGGATATAAAATTCATTGTATTATAGTTTAAAGAAGCCTGAAAAATTCAAGGCTGTAAACCAAAAGCGCATTGTAGCTTCTCATAGGCTTACAAGAACAAAGTTCGCAAGCACCGTTTTCAATTTTCTTAAAAGGGTGCAAATGTTATGCCTTGCCGTACTAAATTCTCAAAAAACCTGATTTTAAATACAATTGCTATAAAGTCTTTGAAAGATCGCGCTTTAAATTTCAGATTATATAAAAATGAAAAGCTGAACCCAAGTTTGACTCGTAACGTGTACACGTTTTTTAATTTTGTCATTACCAAGATGTAAATTCCATCGCGGTAGAGAACCTTTATCGACACCAAAAAAAGCAGCATTGTGAAAAGCCTGGCTTATTTTCTGAGAACTAATTTTAAGACAGTAAGTTTTGGTTGGGTGTTGACCTTTCTCTCCAGTTTTGGCCAAACTTTTTTGATCTCACTGTATGTTCCCGAACTCATCAAAACCTTTGCTATTTCAGAAGGAACTTTTGGAAGTATTTACGCGCTGGGTACCGTGATCGCTTCGGTGGTGCTCATAACCGTTGGACATACTATAGATCATAAACCGGTAAAAAAAGTGGTATTTCTCAACTTTATCGGTCTTATCCTAAGTTGTTTGTTGCTGAGTTTTTCTGCGTATCACATCGCACTTTTAATCATCGCTATGATAGGTTTGCGACTAACAGGGCAAGGTATGCTCAGTCACATTAGTCAGACGGTTATGTCTCGATTTTACGGTGCAAATCGCGGAAAAGCGCTTAGTATTGCAGCTTTGGGATTCCCGATGGGCGAGGCCATTTTCCCAATTTGCATCACCACTTTAATAGTAACTTTTGGGTTTGAGGTTGCAGCACAGGCGAGTGCCGCTTTTTTGATTTTATACTTGTTTCTGCTTTCCTTTAGAGATCTTAGTTATTTTGATACCGAACAAAGCATCGCACAAAAACCTTCTTTAAAAATATTGGCAAAAGACTTTGGCGGAATCATCAAAGACCGCCGGTTTGCTATTATGATGCCCTCTACATTTATGCTGAGCTTTACATCTACCGCAGTATTTTTATATCAATATACGTTTGTGGAAGAAAAAGGCTGGTCAGTATCGCTATACGCTGCATTTTTTACCGGTTATGCCATCACACGCTTTGTGATGTCGATCGTTGGCGGGTTATGGGTTGACAAATTCACTGCAAAAAAACTCTATCGCTTTTTTCTAATTCCGCAGGCTTTAGGCCTCTTGCCGTTTGCTTTTATGGACAGTATTATCGGCGCGCTTCTATTTTTGATCGCGACTGGTATTACTACCGGAGTAGCAGGTACGGTAAAATCTGCAGTTTTAGCCGAAGTATACGGAACTCAAAAGTTAGGTGCCGTGAACAGCTTGTTCTCGATGTCTATGATTTTAAGTACCGCAGCGGCACCACTGCTTATAGGCTTTTTAATTGATCAAGGAGTCGCTTTTCCTTATTTGATGCTAACGCTCTTCGGCTTGCTTGTTTTAGCTATTCTGAACTCGCAACGCCTGGGTAGCGTTCCGCCGGCTAGTTTGTAGTCTTATAAAGTAGCGCCAAAAAGTGTAACAGGTTTTGGGGTTTTAATAATTTTGCCAAAACCGTATAGGAATTCCGTAGTACCATTCAGAATTCAATCGATATCGTAATTGTTCATTTTTGAGAATGTTTTTAAAACTCCATTATAGATTTGTATTTGTAGCGCTTGGTTTGCTTCTAAGCCTTTGCGCTTCTGCACAAAATTTTCTTCCGCCGGTTACCAACTACAACAGCACTACTTATAATGCTGCCAGCCAAAACTGGGGATTAAGCACCGATAGTGACGGAACGCTTTATGCCGCAAATAACGATGGCCTATTGCGCTTTGATGGTGAACGCTGGGAAGTATTTACCTTGCCTAACAAGACCGCGATTCGATCTGTGTTTTGCATCAAAGACCGCATTTACACCGGCTCTTATGAAGAGTTTGGCTATTGGACCGAAGATGCCTACGGCAGCCTGCAATACACATCGCTTTCTAAACTCATCTCGACCACATTTGCCAATGAAGAATTCTGGCAAATCACCGCTTGGCAAGGCGCAATCGTATTTAGATCTTTTGGTAATTTATACGTTTACAACGGCCAGACCATTACTACGCAAAGACCGCAAACCATCATTACCGCTATGCAGGTGCATAATGATAAGCTGCTGTTAGGTTCTAATTATGGGGAAATTTTCGAATTTGATCAAGACCGTTTTCAGTCTTATGCCGAGAATAGCATAAGCGCGAGTTCTATCATTGAGTTGAGCACTTATGATAATCAGCTCTTAGCAGGCACGCGACGCCAAGGTATTTATAGCTTAAAAAATGGTGTGTTCTCACCTTGGGGCTCCGAAGCGTTAAAGGCATTTCTGGCAGTCAACGAACTAAATAAAATTCAGCCGGTAGATCAGGATCTTGTCATTCTGGGTACGGTTAAAGGCGGTATTCTTTATTACAACCCAAAGACCGGAGCCTTAAAAAATCATTTTAGACAAAATGGTTTGCAAAACAACACCGTACTCTCTTTGCATAAAGACCGCTCCAAGATTTGGATTGGTCTTGACAATGGTATTGACGTGGTGGTTCCTAACACAGCGATTCAATATTTACTGGACAATACAGGCCAGCTGGGTGCTGTTTATGATATTGCTTCGCTTGACGGAAGTTTATATGTTGGCAGCAATACCGGAGTACATAAAATAACCGAACAAGGTATTTTCTTTATTCCCGGCTCTCAAGGTCAGGTATGGAGCTTAACCAAGATTGAAGGGCGTTTGTTTGTAAATCACAATCTCGGTTTGTTTGAACTGAAAAACGATGCTCTAAAATTGGTTTCAGGAATATCCGGAAGTTTTGGCCTTACCGCGATTCCACAACCGTCATCCTACTTTAATACTACTTATAACGGGTTGCGTAAATACACGTTGACCGAAGGTACGCTCCTAAATCAACCCCTAGCCGAAGGTGGTGGAGCGCCGGTAGAACACGTGATTTTTGAGGATCAAAACTACTTTTGGGCAGCGCATCCTTATAAAGGTTTTTACAGAGCACAGTTGAATAATCAACAACAACGTATTGAAAACAAAGAGTCTTACATAGACTATGAAGCCCTAGCAGCTTACAAAACCGAAATACATAAGCTAGAAGGTGAAATCGCTTTTTATAATGCCGGTTCGTGGTACCGCTACAATAGTATAAGTGATACTCTCGAGGAATTTGAAGATCTCAAAGCCTATACTTCTTATGCCCTATTGAGCAATCAAGACAACAGTTATTGGTTTAAAAACCGAAACGGAGCCGGACTTATTTATACCAATTTTAGTTCAGATAGTATTTTTATCGAAGAACCGCTACTGGAATCTCGCATCATTAAGAATTATGAAAAAATCGTAAAGCGTAACGATAGCATTTATTACATCACCTTAAACGAAGGTTTTGCCCGACTCAATCTGGCTCAACTTCAGCGAAACAACGCAAACCAGAATCTTAGTACACCACTTCTGAATAGCATCAAAACCAACAATAAAGCTTTAGCCCTTGATCAAAGTATTGAAATTCCGTTTAAAGAAGCAGGACAGATAGAAATAGCTATCGCAGCACCTCAATTGCACAACCCCAAATTCTTTTACAGCTTATCGAATGGATTATCAGGTCAATCTAATGGAACTCTGAATTTTCAAAATTTACAGGCCGGAAGCTACACCTTAAAGATCTGGCCTGAACTTAACGGGCAACGCGGGGATCAGCCGTTAAACGTAACCTTTTTGATCAAAAGACCGTGGTACTTGTCTAATTTAATGATCGTGGTGTATGTGCTCTTGTTGTTTGGTGTGATCTTCTTGGTGGCTTACATCAATAAACAAAAACTGAATAAACACCGAAGAGAACTAGAAGAGCGACTGGTAAAAGAACAAGAGCGTAAAAATCAACTCGCTGAGCGCAATAACCTTCTTGAAGAAATCAACGCTAAACGTAAAGAATTGGCCAACACTACATATTTAGCAGCCAAACGTAATAGCAGTCTGATCGATATTAAAAATGATCTTGAAGCTGTTAAGGATAAAGGTGACAATCAAAAGAAGGTAAATTCTATTCAAAATAAGATCAATCACATTATTGACGCCAAAGACAACTGGAAGGTTTTTGAGACAACGTTTAAAGAAATCAATAATGATTTTTTCCAGCAATTATTAGAAAATCACCCTACGCTTAGCTCCAAGGATTTAAAATTATGTGCCTATTTAAAAATGAATTTAAGCACTAAAGAAATTGCTCCGTTAATGGCAATTTCGGTTCGCGGAGTTGAAATTCATCGGTACCGTTTACGTAAAAAATTGGACTTGAAGAGCGGTAAAAATTTATCAAAATATCTTATTAAAAATTATTAAATTCTCATACTTCAATTGCTTATTTCAAGCAATTATACTTTCTCATTACTACATCAAACGCTTTTACGAAAACGTTATAACTCAAAATTTAAATTTACAAATAATTAATTATCAATTATTTAATTCATTTTAACAAGTTGATGTATTTATTATGTACCAATATTAACTTATAACTCTGCTATATTGACCCAAATTTCACATAAAACAAACTCAAACTTTAGTGTATGAAACTTAAAATAACCCTTCTGTTTCTTTTGTCGCTGATCACATTTAGTGTGAGCGCACAGGAGACAAAAACAGTTACCGGTACAATACGCGATACTCGCGATGTACCTCTTCCGGGAGCAGAACTTAAAGTCGTTGACAAAAACGAATATGCTGTTACCGATTTTGACGGAAACTACTCCTTAGAAGTTGCTGTTGGAGATCAAGTACGCATCACGTATTTAGGCTTCCAAACGCAAACGTTTTCTATTACTAATGACGATGTTTATGACATCGCGTTGCAAGATGAGTCTAGCGAACTAGACGAAGTTGTTGTAGTAGGTTATGGTAATCAAAAGAAATCTGATATTACAGGAGCTATTGTTTCTGTTGATAGTGAAGAGATTACTAAGCAACCTGCAACTTCAGCATTGACCTCAGTGCAAGGTAAAGTTGCCGGTGTTAATATTATCGCAAACGATGCACCTGGTTCTACACCTACCGTTTTAATGCGTGGTTTAGGTACTGCAGAAGGTGGTAGATCACCACTATATATTGTAGACGGTCAGCCTTTGTCAGACATCACAAGTATCAACCCTAACGACATTGAATCAATCGATTTCTTAAAAGGGGCTTCGTATGCTAACATTTACGGTATACGCGCTGCAAACGGGGTTATTTTAATCACCACAAAAAGAGGTAAACAAGGAAAAACCATCTTTAACTTCGAATCGTATTATGGTGCTAAAACCATATTGAACCCGGTTAAGATGGCTAATGCTGACCAGTACATTCAGTACTTCAATGAAGAAAGTGCTGCAAACGGAGGTTTCTTACTTCAGCAAAATCAGCGTTACAATACAGATTGGTATGACGAATTGCTACAAACCGGAACCATCAACAACAACAGCTTTTCGGTATCAGGAGCAGGTGAAAATATTGACTACTTCTTAAGCTACAACCTGTATCAAGAGAAAGGTATTCTTGAAGATCAGAAATATAATCGTGGTACCATTCGTAGTAATAATACCTACCATTTATTTAACGACCGTTTACGTTTTGTACAAAACTTAAACGTGGCATATACCAATGAAACTCCAAAACCTTTTGGAGCTTTTAGTACAGCATATCGCCAGTCGCCGTTAGTACCGGTACGTTATGACAACGGACGTTTTGGTCAATCTTTTGTAAACCAATCTACAGGAGTTGTAGGATTTACTACGCAACCTGGAGAAACACTTGGTCGCTTAAATTCTCACGGAAACCCTGTTTCTCAGGTTTATTACCAAGATCAGCAAATTAACACCACTAGCCTGCAAGGGCAGATTGCTGCTGAATTAGACATTACAGATGACTTAATGTTGACCACCCGTTTTGGTGCGACCAAATACTATGCTACCAGCAAATCATTTACAGACATCAGAGATCAGTGGTTAAATGCAGATCCTAACCGTACCGAAGCATTTTTTGATGCACAGCGTGTTCCTGATGAAGATGGTGTGGTGTCTACAGAGTATGCAAACAACTCATACACCATAAGACGTACAGAATCTTATCGTTGGAATATTGAAAGCTTCCTTACCTACGACAAGACTTTTGACAAGCATAACTTGAGCGCAACCGTAGGTATCAGCCGCGAGAACTATCAAGGTGGAGAATTCACTGAATCTCAGGCTTACGATGTGGAAGCTGATCCTAACCTGCGTAACTTCAATTTAAGAACAAGTCAGTTATTTAATGACAATGTAACCGGAGATACTTATCAGAGCACTAACCTACAGTCTTATTTTGGTCGTGTAGAGTATAACTACGATCAGCGGTATTATGTACGTGCGGTATTAAGACGTGATGGAACCAGTGATTTTGCTACCGGTGAAAACAATTTCTTCGGTTATTTCCCTGCGGTAAGTTTAGGTTGGACAATGACCAACGAAGCCTTTATGGAAGACAACGGCGTGTTAGACAACTTAAAGTTCTTTGCAGGTTGGGGTAAATTGGGTAACCAAGCGATTCCATTTAACGTACAGTCGATCAACAGAGGTGACGGAAGCCGAAATACCAACTATGTTTTTGGTCCTACACAGAGTTTAATCGTAGGTTCTGCATTAGGAACTCCGGCAGTACCGCTTTCTTGGGAGGTGACTGAAGAATTTGAAGCAGGTTTTGACTTTGCATTATTCAATAGAAAACTTTCGGGTACTATTGATTATTACAACCGTCTGAACACCAATGCCATTTTAAATGTACGTCCGCTTTTAAATTCAGAATATGCTAATAACTATTTTGATGAAGCAGCAGAGATCTCAAACTCTGGTTTTGAATTCTTACTGAACTGGAGAGATCAGATAGGTTCTGACTTTACCTATAATATTGGAGTAAACCTTTCTACTAACAAAAACCGCGTTCAGAACGTGAAGCCTGCTTATGACGGTGCTATTGGTGGTAGTTTAGGTAATGGTCGTATCACCAAACGTCTTTCTGAAGGCGAGCCTATTTTTGCGTGGTGGATGTATGAAGCAGATGGCGTATGGCAAACACAAGAGGAGATTGATAACAATACTTCTATTGCCGGTGCAGCACCTGGACATTTACGCTATGTAGATCAAAACGAAGATGGAATCATTGATGACCGCGATAAAAAGCACTTCGGGTCTTATATCCCAACTTACAATTACGGTATCAACATTGGAGCCAATTACAAAAATTTTGACTTAAGTGTTTCTGGTTTTGGTGTAGGTGGAAACAAAGTTTATAACGGTCTTTACAACACCAGAATTGGTGGTGAAAATATTTCAGAAGAGATTTTTAATAACAGATGGACAGGACCGGGATCTACCAATGTACACCCTGGAGCAGACCGTGATGTAGAAGCATCATCATACTACTTAGAAGATGGTTCTTACTTTAGAATCAACAACATCACCGTAGGATATACAGTGCCAGAGATCACTAATTTTATCAATAGTGCTCGCCTGTATGTAACGCTTCAGAATCCATTTATGTTCACTAAATACTCAGGATTCACTCCAGAGTTGAATCAAAATGGAGATCCAACGAATACAACGGGTATTGAGCTTTCTGCTTATCCTAACACCCGCTCATTTATTGTAGGAGCAAACTTCAAATTATAAAAACAAAGTACTATGAAATTTATATATAAAACACTCTTATTAAGTCTGTTTAGCGGACTTGTCTTTAGCAGTTGTGATGACTTTGTTGAAGACGTAGATATCGTTGATCCTACCGCCGAAAATAGCGATGACTATTTACCTGTTGAGTTTTTGACAAGCGTTTACGGGATGCACACTGATTTCTCTTATGCATTCTCTTATTTAGGCATCACCGATATGATTTCTGATAACTCAGATAAAGGTAGTTCGCCTACTGATACCGGTACAGACAAAAGAGCTTTAGATAATCTAGACTTTACCTCTTCTTCTGTATCAGTGACCGCAATGTGGACCCAGTGGTATAAAACTGTAGGTCGTGCTTCTCAGGCTATTGAGATCGCGCAAAACTATGAAGGCCAGACCGAGGTGCCTAACGCACGTGTAATTGGGGAAGCTAAGTTTTTACGAGCGCTTAACTACTTCTGGTTAGTACGTTCATTTGGAGCTGTCCCAATTCAGGAAATTGACTTGGTTGAGCGCGCTCCGGTTGACGAAGTGTACGCTTACATCGAGCAAGATTTATTAGATGCAATTGATGCGCTTCCTCTTAAGAGTGACTATTCTAGCACAGACCTTGGTCGTGCTACTAAAGGTGCTGCTCAAGGCTTACTGGCTAAGGTTTATTTATACCAAGAGCGTTGGCAAGATGCTGCAGATATGGCAAATAATGTGATCACTTCTAACCAATATAGTCTTGATCCTGATTACGCCAATATCTGGAGAGAAACCGGTGAAAACGGTCCCGGATCTTTATTTGAAATTCAAGCAAGAGGTGAAATTCCTCAGCACGGCGTACAACAGTATTCTCAAACTCAAGGTGCCCGTGGTACTAACGGTTGGGGATGGGGTTTCAACTCACCTTCTCAAAACTTAGAAGATGCATTTAATGCTGCTGGTGATGAGATCCGTCGTGATGCAACGATCATTTTTGCAGGAGAAACTCTGTTTGACGGTCGCGAGGTTAACGCTGGTGTTGAAAATCCACGTTACAGTGAGAAAGCGTATTCTTCAATCAATGCAGGTCAAGGCGACGGAGATAAGAACATCAGAGTGTTGCGCTACGCGGAAGTATTGCTTATTCGCGCTGAAGCGTTAAACGAACTTGGTCAATCTAGTGCTGCTCTGGCACCGCTTAACCAAGTAAGAACACGCGTTTCGTTACCCGCTGTAACTTCTACAGATCAGGGAAGCGTACGCCAAGCGATCTGGACAGAACGTCGTCTGGAATTAGCTATGGAGCACGACCGCTGGTTTGATCTTATACGTACCGGGCAAGCAGAAGCTGCAATGGCAGCAGACGGTAAAACCTTTGTAACCGGCAAGCACGAGTTATTCCCAATTCCTAATAACCAATTGGTACAAACTCCGGAAATGTCTCAGAATCCTGGGTACTAAACACATTAAAGAAGCTTTATGCGTTTTATTTTAATTGTAGTGATTTTTGCAGCCTTTGTTGCCTGCAAGGATCAAAATACTACGGAAGAAAACCGGGAAGTGGCTGCCACCACTTCCCAAACTTCCATAGATGAAGAACAACTTCTTGACGAAGTTCAAAAGCAAACCATTAATTATTTCTGGGATGGTGCCAATAAAGATTCAGGCTTAGCTCCTGAGCGTATTCATATGGATGACATTTATCCATCTGATGATAAAAACGTGGTCACCATTGGGGGGACCGGTTTTGGCTTGATGGCGATCGTTGCCGGAGCAGAACGTGGTTTTATCGCAAAAGATTCGGCTTTTGTACGCCTTCAGAAAATGGTTGATTTTTTAGACAAAGCAGACCGTTTTCACGGAGCCTGGCCGCATTGGCTAGACGGTACGACCGGTAAGGTTAAACCTTTCAGTAAAAATGATGATGGTGGAGATCTAGTAGAAACCGCATTTTTGGTTCAAGGATTACTTACCGTTGCCGAATATTACAAAAATGGTTCTGAAAAAGAGCAGGCACTCGCAGCGCAAATTCAGCGTATGTGGGAAGAAGTAGAATGGGATTGGTACACGCAAGGTGAAGACGTATTGTACTGGCACTGGTCGCCTAATGTAGGTTGGAAGATGAACTTCCCCGTGGGTGGTTATAACGAAGCTTTAGTGATGTATGTTCTCGCAGCTTCTTCTCCTACCCACTCTATTTCAAAAGAAGTTTATGAAAAAGGCTGGGGTGTTGACGGTCAGATCGCAAAAGATACCACGATGTATGGGATGCGTACGATACTCAACCATTATGAGCATAATGATGACGCTCCGGTAGGTCCTTTATTTTGGGCACATTACAGCTACTTAGGTCTTAATCCAAAAGGCTTGACCGATCAATTTGGTGACTATTGGAAACTGAACGTCAATCACGCAAAAATTCAGTATGAGTACGCAATAGATAATCCTAAGGAGTTCAAAGGCTACGGTCCTGACCTTTGGGGAATGACGTCTAGTTATTCTATGAAAGGGTATGCCGGTCACCGCCCGGGTAATGATCTTGGCGTGATCTCTCCTACTGCAGCTTTATCGTCTATGCCTTACACCCCTAAAGAAAGCATGGCCTTTTTAGATCATCTCTACACTGATCTGGATTCTCTCGTGGGAACTTACGGTCCTTATGATGCGTTTAGCCTCCAGGAGGATTGGTATTTACCACGCTATCTGGCGATTGATCAAGGACCAATTCCTGTAATGATCGAGAATTATAGAAGCGGATTACTGTGGGATCTGTTTATGAAAAATGAAGACGTCCTTAACGGACTTCAAAAATTAGGGTTTTCAAGCCCGTATTTAAAAACCGAAGAAGATTAAGTATTCAATCTACATAGCGCTAACACTAGCACTACTTGGGTGTTCCAGCGACAGCGGCAATGCTGTCGCTGAACTTCCTGAGGAAACGCCCGAGGAAGGAAATGGTGGAGAAAATCCCACACCTGAACCGGAGTTGACTGATGATGAATTATTAGATCTCACTCAAGAAGAAACCTTTAAATATTTCTGGAATTTTGCTAACGCGGAATCTGGCGGTGCGCGAGAGCGTTACCTTCCGGCTAATCCTAGTCAGGATCAAAATATTGTCACCACCGGCGGAACCGGCTTTGGAATGATGGCAATCTTGGTAGGAATAGAACGTGGCTTTATCTCCAGAACCGAAGGTTTTAACCGACTTACAACCCTCCTAGATTTTCTGGAAAATGCAGATCGTTTTCACGGTGCCTGGCCACATTGGCTCAACGGAAGCACCGGAGAAGTGATACCGTTTTCAGATTTAGATGATGGGGCAGATCTGGTAGAAACTGCATTTCTTGCTCAAGGATTGATCACTGTGGGTGAATATTTTAAATCCGGTTCTAGCGATGAACAAGTATTAGCTACGCAAGCTTTTGAACTGGTTTCCGCAGTAGAATGGGATTGGTTTACGCAAGGCGAAAATGTGCTGTACTGGCATTGGAGCCCCAATAATGACTTTGCGATCAACCTAAAATTACAAGGCTATAACGAGACGCTCATCACGTACATACTAGCTGCAGCTTCAGAAAACTTCAGTATTGAACCTGAAGTTTATAATCAAGGCTGGTCACAAAACGGGGGAATCGCATCTTCAGCCAACGCTTATGGGTATCCGCTAGAAGTAAAACACGCGGGTGCAGAACAAACCGGTGGCCCGCTTTTTTGGGCACATTATTCTTATTTGGGTTTAAATCCGTTTGGCCTTTCTGATGCCTATGTGAACTACGAGACCGCAACGGTAAATCACGCATTAAGCAACTATGCCTATTGCGTTCAAAATCCCTTAGGATGGCGCGATTATGGTCAAGATTTGTGGGGATTAACCGCAAGCTACACCTTAAATGCAGACGGAAGTTTAGGCTACAAGGCGCATCGTCCGGGTGATGATACCGGTGTGATTTCACCTACTGCTGCATTGAGTTCGTTTCCGTATACGCCACAAGAATCCATGGCAGCCTTACGCAGTTTTTATGATCTTGAAAACATACTGTTAGGACCTGCCGGATTTTATGATGCGTTTAGTCCGCAACAAAATTATGCCGTAGCCGAAGCCTATCTCGCCATAGATCAAGGTCCAATTATCGTGATGATCGAGAATTACCGTAGTGGCCTACTTTGGCGTCTTTTTATGCAGAATGAAAGAGTACAAGCGGGATTAGGTAAACTCAATTTTAACTACACCATACCTCAATAATATGAAGATCCAACTTTCTATACTCTTTTTGCTTTTCACTACTACGCTGGCAATAGCTCAAGACAGTTTTGAACAAGCGGTGTATCATAGTGAGGGAGACAGTTTGCAATACCGCATTCAATATCCTTTAAACTACGATCAAACAAAAAAATATCCTTTGGTTTTGTTCTTACACGGCGCGGGCGAGCGCGGGTCAGACAACCAATCACAGCTTACACACGGTTCTGCGCTTTTTGCAAATCCCGGAATGCGCAATGCTTTTCCGGCGATTGTAATTTTTCCGCAGTGTCCTAAGGATTCATACTGGGCCAATGTTGATGTTGACCGCAGCAATTATCCTATTGGGATCACCTTTCACCCAGATCAACAACCTACGCCGCATTTAAAAATGGCCGGCAAACTCGTTTCTTTTTTTATCGATGAAGGAAAAGTAGATACTTCTCGAGTATACATTGCCGGACTTTCCATGGGCGGAATGGGAACCTACGAGATGGTACAACGCCACCCCGACACTTTTGCTGCTGCGATCGCCATTTGTGGCGCCGGCAGTACAGAACATGTAAAAAATTACGCCTTGAAAACCCCGTTTTGGATCATTCACGGTGCTGACGATAATGTGGTAAAACCCACGTACAGTTTACAAATAGCAAACGCAATGCTTGAAGCCGGTGCAAAACCTCGTGTTACGGTTTATGAGCACGCCAATCATAACAGTTGGGATCCTGCTTTTGCAGAACCTGACTTTCTCCAATGGCTTTTTAGTCATACCAAAAACTAAAATACACACAAAGACAAAATTGCAACCCTAATGAAAAATAGACTCTCAAAACTCATTCTTGCTGCCGTTATTCTTATCGGCGCACAAACCTTCGCTCAGGAAGCACAACACATTCCTGAGGTTGAAGCCTTGCTTAAAAAAATGACCTTAGAAGAAAAAATAGGTCAGCTTAACTTGCTTACGCCAGGCGGCGGTGTCGCTACAGGATCTGTAGTAAGTAAGAATGTGGAAGAAAAAATAAAAGCCGGAAATGTAGGTGGCTTATTCGGTGTGACCGGACCTGATAAAATCCGTCAGGCGCAAGAGATCGCTGTAAAAAACACCCGATTGGGAATTCCGCTTTTAATTGGTTCTGATATCATTCACGGGTACAAAACCACTTTTCCTATTCCGTTAGGATTATCTAGTAGCTGGGATATGGAATTGATCGAAAAAACCGCTCAGATCGCTGCAAAAGAAGCCACTGCTGACGGAATCAACTGGAACTTCTCTCCAATGGTTGACATTGCGCGTGACCCTCGTTGGGGACGTATTTCTGAAGGTGCCGGTGAAGACCCATATTTAGGTTCGGCGATCGCAAGAGCAATGGTTACCGGTTATCAGCAACAAGATCTTACCGAAGAAAACACGATGATCTCTACCGTAAAACACTTTGCCCTTTACGGTGCTTCTGAAGGTGGTCGCGATTACAACACCACCGATATGAGCCGTGTAAAAATGTTTAACGAATACTTGCCGCCGTACAAAGCCGCGATAGATGCCGGCGCTGAAAGTGTGATGAGTTCGTTTAACGACGTAGACGGCGTTCCTGCAAGTGGAAACAAATGGTTATTGACTGATTTGCTTCGCGAGCAATGGGGCTTTGAGGGTTTTGTAGTTTCAGATTACACCTCTGTAAATGAAATGATCGCTCACGGTCTTGGTGATTTACAAGCTGTTTCTGCGCTTTCTATCAATGCCGGTTTAGATATGGATATGGTGGGCGAAGGTTTCCTTACCACACTTAAAAAATCTGTGGACGAAGGTAAAGTTTCTGAAGCAACCATCACAAACGCATGCCGTCGTATTTTGGAAGCAAAATACAAACTCGGTCTTTTTGACGATCCTTATAAATATTCAGACAATAAGCGTCCAGAACGCGACATTTTAACTGCAGCAAATAAAGAAGTGGCGCGTGAAGCAGCCCGCAAATCTTTTGTGTTGTTGAAGAATGAAAATAAAACGCTTCCGCTAGCCAAAACGGCTAAAATCGCTTTGGTTGGTCCTTTGGCTAACAATAAAAACAATATGTTAGGAACTTGGGCTCCTACGGGTGATCCACAGCTTTCAACACCTATTCTTGAAGGTTTAAAAAATGTAGCTCCTAATGCTGAAATCAGCTTCGCAAAAGGTGCGAATATTTCTAATGATTCCGCTTTCGCGAAAAAAATAAATGTATTTGGTCCGCGTATTGAAATTTCAGAAGCAACTCCTGAAGCAATGCTTGCCGAAGCTCTTGCAAATGCTAAAACTGCAGATGTGGTTGTAGCCGTTGTGGGTGAAGCTTCAGAAATGAGCGGGGAATCTTCAAGCCGTACCGACATCACTATTCCTGAAAGTCAAAAAACCTTAATTCAAGAATTAGTAAAAACAGGAAAGCCTGTAGTTCTCGTTTTAATGAGCGGAAGACCGCTAGACATAACAGAAGAATTAGCACTTCCGGTAAGTATTTTACAGGTTTGGCATCCGGGAATTGAAGCGGGTAATGCGGTTGCAGATGTACTTTTTGGAAACTATAATCCTTCAGGAAAATTAACAGCCAGCTGGCCGCAAAATGTAGGTCAGATCCCGGTTTATCACAGTATGAAAACCACCGGACGTCCTGCTCCATCTACCGAATTTCAAAAATTCAAATCACAGTATCTTGATGCTGCTAACGCTCCTGCGCTTGCTTTTGGTTACGGATTGAGCTACACCACTTTTGAGTATAGCAATTTAAAATTGAGCTCAAAAAGCATCGGGCAAAATGAATACGTTACCGTGATGGTTGATGTAACCAACACCGGAGCTTACGACGGTGAAGAAGTAGTACAGCTCTACCTTCACGATGTAGTACGCAGCATCACGCCACCTATGCGCACATTAAAAGGATTTCATAAAGTATTTATAAAGAAAGGCGAGACCAAAACCGTTACGCTAACTTTAAAAGCAGAAGACTTAAAATTCTATAACGGTTCGCTTGAATTCATTTCAGAACCCGGAGAATTTGAAGTTTTTGTAGGCGGAGACAGTAATGCCTCGCTTAAAGAAACCTTTACGTTAAACTAATTTTTAGCCAGATGAAACGCCAGATCAGCATTCTATTTGTTTTCCTTTTTATCACTCTTGTTGCGCAAGCTCAGGAAAAATTTGTCGGACAAGTCTATGCCGATCTGGTTAAATCTACACACACCTACAGCGACACGCTGAAACTGGATTTTTATACCGCAAAACAAGCGGAGAACGACAGCGACCGACCTTTAGTTATTCTGGTTCATGGTGGTGGTTTTAGCGGCGGTAAACGCGATAACCCAATGGAGGTCAAATTTTCTCAAGCACTAGCTGCTAAAGGTTATGCGGTGGCTTCCATAAGCTATAATCTTACCCGAAAAGGCAAAGCCACCGGTTTTGGATGTGCGTGTCCTGCTTCAGAGAAAATGGACACCTTTAAGCAAACCACCGCAGATATTTTAAAAGCGATCGCCTATTTAAAGTCGAATGCTGAATTCCATTTTGATGCTGAAAAGATCATTCTTGCAGGCAGCAGTGCCGGTGCAGAAGGAGTTTTGAATACGACTTATATGGCCAATCACCCGGATTTCAAATATCTAGGCGACTATCCTAAAATTGCAGCTGTGGTTTCTCTTGCGGGAGCGGTGGTAGATGCACGTTACATCACCAAAGAAAATGCCATACCCGGATTTTTTATCCACGGAGATGCTGACAATTTGGTGCCTTACAACAGTCAGCCGCATCACTTTTGCGCGCCTGATACTCCTGGGTTTCTTCCGCTGGATGGAGATGCTTTTATAGCGGCTCGATTAAAAGATCTTGATGCCTCCTACACCCTACTTACGGCACCTCAAGGTAATCACGACTGGGCAAATTTGGGTTATGCTTTTGTAAATGAGATCGCGACATTTATCAATGCGGTGGTCAATGAAAATCAATTGATTCAGCACGAAGAGCGTGTTGAAAAAAAATAATTTTATGAAAAAGCTTCTTTCTTTACTCCTTATAGTTTCGGCATTATATTCTTGTAAAACCGAAACGAAAAATACCGAAGTCACCGAAGCAAAACCTGAAAAACCCAACATTATTTTTATCATGTCTGACGACCACGCGTTTCAGGCAATAAGTGCCTACGGGCATCCGGTGAGTCAGTTAGCACCTACTCCCAACATTGATCGGATCGCTCAAAACGGAATGCGCATGGATCGCGCGTATGTTACCAATTCCATTTGTGGACCCAGTCGCGCAGTAATTCTTACCGGAAAACACAGCCACATCAATGGCTTTAGACAAAATGGAGATCGTTTTGATGGCGATCAACCTACGCTTCCTAAAAAACTTCAGGAATTAGGGTACACCACCGCCATTTTAGGAAAATGGCATTTGCACGGGTATCCACAAGGATTTGATCATTGGAAGATCATTCAAGATCAAGGAAACTATTATAATCCAAATTTTATTGAAGCGGGCGACACTACACAGATTGAAGGGTACGCCACAGATATTATCACAGAAGATGCGATTACTTGGCTTGATCAACAGCGTGATACTACGAAGCCCTTTTTTATGATGGTGCATCACAAAGCACCGCACAGAAACTGGATGCCGGCACTGCGTTATGCTAATAAATACGACTCGATAAACTTTCCGTTACCGGAAACTTATTTTACAGATCACAAAGGCTCAAAGGCTTCTAAAGAGCAACTGCAGACGATATATAAAGATATGTATGAAGGCCACGATCTAAAAATGACCAAGAAACTTGGAAGTCCTGAGTTGGCACATAATCCCTGGACAACCGATTTTGAACGCATGACGCCGGAGCAACGCGCTGCTTGGGATAAAGCGTATCAAGCGAAAAATGATGCGTTTCACAAAGCTGATTTGCACGGCAAAGCCTTAGCCGAATGGAAAGGACAGCGGTATTTACGCGATTATATGGCGACGATTGCGGCGGTTGATGAAGGCGTGGGGAATATTTTAGACTATCTGGAAGCAAACAATTTGGACAAAAATACTATTGTGGTCTATACTTCTGACCAAGGGTTTTATTTAGGTGAAAAAGGCTTTTTTGACAAGCGGTATATGTATGAAGAATCTTACCGTACGCCTTTATTGGTTCAATATCCTAAAGCGATCAAAGCCGGAAGTCACAGCGAAGCTTTGGTACAAAACTTAGATTTTGCCCAAACCTTTCTCGATTATGCCGAGGGTAATAACTTAGCTACCGACATGCAAGGACAATCTTTGCGACCTGTACTGGAGCAACAAGTTGCTGATGATGATTTTAGAGACGTGCTGTATTATCATTACTACGATTTTCCTGCCTTTCATATGGTCAAAAAGCATTACGGAATCAGCACCAAACGCTATAAGTTGATGCACTTTTATGATGATATCGACACTTGGGAATTCTATGATCTGAAAAGTGATCCGCAAGAAGTTCAGAATAAAATTGATGATCCTGCGTATGCAGATGTGATCGAAAGCTTACACGAAAAGCTTGATTCTGTTCAAGAGGTTTATGGCGTTACTGAAAAAGAATTTGAACGAGCTCCGGCAGAACGCGTTGCGCGTGAGTATAAAAACTTTGAGCGCCTGCGCGGCACGCCGATGCAGTAGCTTAATGATCTCATAACACGCCCTCGATATGTATTGAGGGCTTTTGTTTTAATTTTAATTGCTTAAATCCATTCAACTATGAAATCACTCCTTGCAGGCTTTAGTCTGTTTTTTTGCCTCAATCTACTCAGCGCACAAGAGGTAAGCCTAATGACTTATAATATTAGAATGTCAACTGAATCTGACGGAGCAGACGCTTGGAGCAAACGCAAAGAATATCTTACCAATCAAGTGTTGTTCTATGCGCCGGATGTGATGGGTGTGCAAGAAGCATTGCCTGAGCAAATGGATTATTTAGGCAAGCACCTTACCGGCTACAAGCACGTAGGCGTAGGTCGAGAAGGAAAAAATAAAGGGGAATTTTCGGCTATATTCTATAATGCAGACCGACTTAAAGTCTTAGAAGACGATACCTTTTGGCTTTCTGAAACTCCGGAAAAAATCTCTACCGGTTGGGATGCGGCGCTTCCGCGTATTTGTACCTATGCGTTGTTTAAAGACAAAAAATCAGGTGAAAAATTCTATGTATTCAACACCCATTTTGATCACGTAGGTATTGAAGCGCGCAAAAATGCTTCCGCTTTGATCTTAGCAAAAATCAAAGAATTGAATCCTAAAAATCTACCAGCTTTTGTAAGCGGCGATCTAAATCTGGAACCTGACAGCGCACCTATAGCTGTGCTAAAAACCGAACTTGACGACACGCACGATTTAGCGCCAAATGGTGCTTTTGGCCCAATAGGAACTTTTAATGGCTTCAAATTCACTGAGCCCGTAACCCGAAGAATCGATTATATTTTTCAGGCAAAAAGCAACAACAGCAAAGTGTTAAAACACGCAACCTTAAGCGATTCTAAAGATTTACATTATCCATCTGATCACTTACCTGTTTACGTTTTGATAGACTTAAAACCTTAATTTTTTGAATTATCTAATAAAAATTCAAAAACTAATACTACTTTTGTGCTTTATTCAAGAAATTAATCCGAACACCCGATTCGGTACTTTATAAAGAAGTTGTGTTGTTTTCGGGTAACACCGAAAACTGGTTTTGTAGTGAAACCTTTGAGAAGCTTTACCTTAAATGGTGAGGCTTTTTTGTTTTAAATACGATTCAAAAAAGGCTCTAAGCTTTTATAATTGGTGCGTTGAACATAAAACTATCTAACCACCGCTCAAATCTGCTGTCAAATTCTTCTGCAAAAACGAGGTATTGACATTTTCCAATACTTTCAGGCGTGCGGGTTACTTCAGAAAGATTACTGTTTCTAAAAACAAACCCTGCATCTTCTATTATGCACATTTGTAGCTTATTAAGGTTGATTCCGTTTAGGTAAAAAATCTTGTTGAGGCGCTTAGGAGTCGCAATGACGATATCAGTACCATCATAAATCTCATCGCGTTGATCGTCTATGTTTTTCTCATCGTATGCACAATAAACACGAAGATCTGTGCCTTGAGTATAACTGTGAAATTCAGATTCAAGATCTAAAGCTGCTTGCTTGTCTTTAACAAAAATGAGCACACGCGGCGCTTCTTCAAAAGCCTTTCCTTTCAATTTCTGAATTGTGCTAATGACAATAGTAGTGGTTTTGCCGGAACCTTCGGGAGCTATTGCAAACATACTCATACCTCCTTTTATTTTTGAAAAGATCTTTTTCTGAAAAGGTAAAGGAGCTGTAAAGCCTTTGCGTTGCAAAGTTTCTTTCAAGGGCTCTATCAATTTTTTAAACGACATAACGCGTATTTCTGGAATGAACGCAAATATAGTTGATGCAAACTAACTCAGACCAACCCCAAGAGGCATTGCTTAGAAACAAATTTTCAATTTCTAGGCATCCCTGTTGTTATCGGGACGGAATATTTAACCCTTTGGCGGTGCCAATAAAAAAGGTTTCTGCCATTAGCAAGTTTATAAATAAGCTGTGCTTTTTTTAGAGTATTCCAATCAATTGCTTTTGCAACTATTCTGTAACTTACCGCAACTAAAATTTCAATGACTTCTCTATGAACAAAACACTACACACCTTGCTTTTTGCTTTTGTAGCCTTAGGCAGTACGGCTCTTTTTGCACAGTCTAGTGCACTTTCGGTAGAAAAAATTATGCAAGACCCTAAATGGATGGGAACTTTTCCTGACCGGATTAATTGGGGTCCGCAGAGTAAAACCATTTACTTCAATTACAATCCAGAAGAAAATCCGTCAGACAGTCTTTATAAGATCGAAGTTTCAAATCTTGACAAGATCCAAAAAGTAGAACTTGCCGAGCGTAAAACGATGACCAGTCCGTACGGCCTTTGGAATCGAAACAAAACCAAAAAGTTATATTCTGAAGACGGCGCACTTCATCTTTACGATCTGAAAAAAGATACTTCTAAAGAACTTGTCAATCTTGGTGGGCGTTTAGGAAACCCCACATTTTTAGCTGACGAAGCGCAAATTGCGTTCGAATATGATGACAATGCCTATGTGCTGAATACAGAAACCGGAACGCTTAAAAAGCTGACTAATATTCAAGAAGGTAAAGCACGAGAAGATCGAGAAGAAAAACTTTCTGAAAAGAACCAATGGTTGAAAGATGAAAATTTGAGTTTATTGCAAATTGTACGCGAGCGCGAGGAGCAAGATTCGCTTTCTAAAGCCTATCGTGAGATGACCGCAGATCCTGAGCCCTACACCTTTTATCACGGCGATAAACAAGTAGCGGGATTGCAAGTGAGCCCAAAAGCTGATTTTGTCACCATTATGTTGATGGAACGTGACCGCGGCGAAAGCACTGACGTACCCAATTATGTCGACGCAAGCGGATATACCAAAAACTTGCGCGCCCGTAGTAAAGTAGGCGAAGATAAAACCGAAGTTTCTTTGGCAGTTTACAACATTAAGAAAGACACGGTTTATAGCGTTGACACTTCAAAACTTCCGGGGATCACAGATCTACCTGATTATACCAAGGATTATCCGGACAAAGAATGGGAAGAAAAAGAGCGCGAGGTGATTGTTTCCCAAGCGATCTTTTCTGAAGATGGCAGCAAAGCCATCGTAAACATTCGCTCTAAAGACAATAAAGACCGCTGGATCGCATTGCTGAATCTTGAAAACGGTAGTCTTGAAACCCTAGACCGTCAACGCGACGAAGCCTGGATCGCGGGTCCCGGGATCGGTTGGTCTTTTGGTGGTGGAACTTTAGGTTGGTTGCCAGACAATAAGCATATTTATTTTCAGTCTGAGGCAAGCGGGTATTCACACCTGTATTTGTTAGACGTAACCACAGGAACCAAAAAAGCCTTAACTGAAGGGGAATACGAAGTGTTCGATCCGTTTTTGTCTAATGATAAAAAATCTTGGTTTTTGACCACTTCAGAAGTTGGGCCGGGAGAGCGTCATTTTTACAAAATGCCGGTGATGGGTGGTACGATGCAAAAGCTTACCAACCTGCCCGGAAATAATGAAGTAAGCCTTTCTCCTGACGAGAAGTATATGGCGATTCGCAATTCCTTCAGCAATAAACCTTGGGAATTGTATTTTAAGAAAACTGGTTCGTCTAAAGATGCGCAGCAATTGACTTCGGGGCAGTCTGAAGCTTTTCAATCTTACGATTGGCGCGTACCTGAGAACATTACCTTTAAAGCAGACGACGGTGCTATGGTGCCTGCACGTTTGTATGTTCCTGAAGCATCTGTAAAAAATAATGCGGCGGTGGTTTTTGTACACGGAGCCGGTTATTTGCAAAATGCGCACAAGTGGTGGTCAAGCTATTTTAGAGAATACATGTTCAACAATATGTTGACTGATCTGGGTTACACGGTGATCGATATTGATTATCGTGCAAGCGCCGGTTATGGCCGCGATTGGAGAACCGGAATTTATCGCCATATGGGCGGAAAAGATCTTTCTGATCAGGTTGATGGCGTTGAATATTTAATCGAAAACTACGATATCAATCCAGAGAAGGTAGGCATCTACGGCGGAAGCTACGGTGGTTTTATCACACTAATGGCATTATTCAATGAGCCGGAAACTTTTAAAGCTGGAGCTGCACTACGCTCGGTGACTGATTGGGCGCATTATAACCACGGGTATACAGCCAATATTCTTAACGAGCCCTCTCAAGATCCTATCGCTTACAAACGCTCTTCGCCTATTTACTTCGCCGAAGGCTTAGAAGGAGATTTATTAATAGAGCACGGAATGGTAGATACCAATGTACATTTTCAAGACGTGGTGCGCCTTACACAACGTTTGATCGAATTAGGAAAAGATAATTGGGAACTGGCGGTTTATCCGGTAGAAAGTCATGGTTTTATAGAACCCAGCAGCTGGACCGATGAATACAAACGTATTTTAAAACTCTTCAATGAAAGCTTATTAGAGAAGTAATTAAAAGAGCTAACTAAACATACTAAAGGCTGTCTAAAATATTCTTTCGGGCAGCTTTTTTTACATGAAAATCTTTCGGTAACGCACTTCGACTAAAACATAAAAGGAATACACAATAAAACCTAAAGCGATGATCCCTAAAATGAACGTACCAAAATTATACTGCATGTACGTAAAAGCAGCTTCTTTATTGGCGCTAGAAATATCCCTGTTGGTAAAAGCAGCATCAAGCAACAGCAATGCAGCCACTCCCAGCGTAAAGCCTCGGCTTGCATAGCCGATGATTCCAAAGGCTAAAGCCCACTTTTTAAAAGAATCAGGAATTTTGTCGTAATGTATGGTTTTTGTGAAGATTCGGGAGAATGCGATGTAAAATTCATTGCACGTGCCGCCAAGCATACCTATTGCAGCGCCAAGCACCACCACAGAACCCAAATCACTGTGTATAAAATCTTGAAAATCTGAGGAAGAAAACCAGTAAACGCCCGAAGCCTGCAGCGCCACCTGAATCGCATTTAAGGCAATAAAAGCATAAACCAAGCCTCCAAAACAGAAAGCGATGCGCTGTGCAAGACCGTTAAGACTGGTCCCATAATTTTCGTTATCTACAATACTCTCGTATACCCGCCAAAACACGTAGCCAAAAAGCCCGGCAGCAAAAAGAATAAGTATGGCTCTACCATATTCTTCTTTGACAATCACATTGAGCAACGTAGAAGTGCCTGCTTTGAAACCACCAAGGCCAAAAGCCTCTAAAGCCGTTACCACACCTATGCATAGAAAAAATAAGGCTTTAGTTAAAAGCCCTAAACGCGCGTAGATGTTTTTTTTTGATTTCAAAATAGAGCGCTGAACCTAAGCATTTAAAATTGAAACACAACACCTAATTGATTGCCTCCAAAGGTCAGATTCCATTCAAAATCTGACTTTTTCATGGCCATTCCATCTTCATCAGGGTTGTATTTCTGGTCATATTTACGATCTAGATATTTGTCTATGGCTTCCACTATAAAAGCACTCATCGCCCAACTTAGCGCAACGTCACTCGCCCAGTGTGCTTCCTCATAAATACGGCTTAATCCCGGGATCAAGCCAACGGCTATGATTCCGCCTTTTACCCATTTATTATCAAACTGCTTGGCGATGGCATAGGAAGTGGTGAAGGTCAATACTGCGTGACCCGAAGGAAACGAGCGATACGCTGCAGAACCTCCGTTAGGTTTGAAATGGTGATTACCAAATCCCGCACCCGGACGTGCTCGCCCTACCAAAGTTTTACTCAATTGCTGTAAAAATCCGGCTGCTGTTGCGGCAGAGATCATCAAAACCCCTGTGCGGCGTAATTTCTCATTTTTGGTAACGAGCCCGGTTAAATAAATTGCACCGGTTAGACCATAATTATTTTGTGGAGCTCCGGCGTAGCGCCCGTAACTGAGCAACACATCAGGAACGTCATCTTTATGCGATAAAAAATTATGGCGTATTTCGTCATCAAGTAAAAAGAGTCCGGTGGTTCCCGCGGCCACACCGCCTAATCTAAGAAAATCATCCCCTTGCCAATGCAACGGACGCGAATAGGCAAACCCCACGCCGGCAAATACATTACCCATATCGTAGGTAAAGTAATTCCATATATTTTTTTCTTTGGCAGTGGTGGGTTTATCAAAAAGATCTTCAACCGTATCCTCCTGAGAAAAACACATTTGACTGGTAAAAAGAAGGATTAAAAGACTTAGAGGTAAAATTTTATGCATACGTACAGGTTTACGAATTGAATACCGCTCGTTAGAATTCTTTGTAAAAATTATGAAAAACTCCAACTAGCCTATTCGGTCAAAATTAAAATAAAAAGAAGTTCCCGTTGAAAAGCTTAACATTTCAGCATCAACTTATAACATTTGCATAATGCCTTTTTAAGCAAATTATGAAGACATAAACCAAAAAGGCAATTGTTAAACTGCTATATAGTTGTCACCAATTCTACCAATAACTTGATTTATATTCAATCAAAACGGCTCTGATATTCAAAAAATCAATTTTTTTAAGCTTGTAATTAACAAACAGAAAATTATTTAAAATAAATCTAAATAAACTTTGACCCTCTAATTCTACCTAGTACATTTGCGCTCAAAATAATTTTAATTTAATCTAAATAGGTATGCGTAAATTTTTACAAGTACTCCTTTTTCTAGGAATTACTTTAAGCGCAGCAGCACAAGATGCTACTCTAAAAGGTTTGGTTACAAGCCAAAATAATACTCCACTAACTGGAGCCACAATAGAATTAAATCAAACCACCTTAGGCACCACTACAGATAACACCGGTGCCTTTGAATTAAACCGTGTGCCTGTAGGCGCATATCGTTTAAGTATCTCTTACGTTGGTTTTCAAACACTTTACGTAGATGTGTCAGTTAGTGCAAACAGCACGAAAGACCTTGGCACTATTCAGCTTGTTGAAGCTCAAGAAATGCTAGGTGTTGTAAGTATTAAGGGTAAAAAACATAACAAGTTTACCCGCGAGACGAGCGTAAGTGTTTCAAAAATGCCATTGGCTGATATTGAAAATCCGCAGGTTTACAACACAATCACGTCAAGCCTTCTTGAAGAGCAAATCGTAACCAACTTTGACGATGCTCTTAAAAACGCACCGGGTATTGACAAACTTTGGGAATCTACCGGTCGAGGTAACGATGGTGCAGGATATTACTCTTTACGTGGTTTTGCAGTTCAGCCTACTTTAGTAAATGGATTACCAGCCTTAACTAACGGAAGTCCGGATCCTGCTAATATTGAAAGTATTGAAGTGATCAAAGGCCCTTCAGGAACTTTATACGGAAGCAGCCTCATCTCTTATGGTGGTTTGATCAACATCACAACAAAAAGACCTTATTATGACTTTGGCGGTTCGGTATCCTATACTTCAGGAAGCTATGGTCTAAATCGTGTAACAGCAGATGTGAATACTACCTTAAGCAAAGAAAAGAACATCGCTTTACGTGTAAATACAGCTTATCACACGCAAAACAGCTATCAAGACGCCGGATTTAGAAAATCATTTTTCTTTGCTCCATCACTTGCATATCAAGTAAATGATCGTTTATCATTTTACATCAATACTGAATTTTATAATGGAAGAAGCACAAACCAGACGATGTTGTTCTTAGATCGTGGTGCTCCTTTACGGGTAACCAATATTGACGAGTTAGGTTATGATATCAACCGCTCTTACACCGGAAATGATTTGTATATAGATACGCCTACATACAGTTTTCAAGGGCAAATGAATTATAAGTTAAGCGACAGCTGGACCTCACAAACAGCATTCTCACGCTCTAATTCTAAATCTGACGGGTACTATTCCTATCTATACGAAGGAACCCAATACACAACCGTTGACGAAGGAATCGTGCTTAACCGTTACATCAGCAAACAAAATTCTGAAACTATCGCTACTGACATTCAGCAGAATTTTATTGGTGATTTTAACCTAGGAACTATGCGCAATCGTATGGTTGTAGGTCTTGATTATTTAAAAACCAACGTGATCAATAACAACTCGGCTTATGTAAGTAACGGTGGAATTTACATTGGTAATAACCTTCAAGAGTTTAATGAAGAAGTTTTAGGCATTACAGATCCTGCGAATTACACCGATGACAGCGGAATCTTAAATCAGCCGGGGACAGATGCATTACTTGCCGGAAGCCCTATCAATCCTTCAACAACAGAACAGGAGATTTTTAGCGCATACGCTTCAGATGTGATCAACATTTTACCAGAACTTTCTGCGATGGCAAGTTTACGTATAGATCGCTTTAGTAATGCAAACCACGCGCAGACTGCGCTTTCGCCTAAATTTGGTGTGGTTTACCAGCCAATCCTTAATAAAGTATCGGTTTTTGCGAATTATATGAACGGTTTTAGCAACGTAGCACCGGTAGACGAAGTTACCAATGGCGTAACTACCAACCGCGCATTAGATCCTGAGCACGCCAATCAATTTGAAGCAGGTACTAAATTCAATCTTTTAAACGGAAGACTTAGCGCTACTTTAAGCTACTATGATATTCAGGTTAAAGATCGCGCTTTGCGTATAGATGTTGATGCAACCAACTATTTCTACACTCAAGATGGAACGCAGGAAAGTAAAGGTTTTGAAGCCAGCTTTATCGCAAACCCTATAGACGGTTTGAACATCATTGCAGGCTACAGCTATAATGACAGCGAGTTGACTGAAGGCGCTGCAGATTTTGTAGGATTACGTCCAGAAAGCGCAGGTCCTCAAAACCTTGCCAATCTTTGGGCCAGCTACCAGTTGACTTCAGGTACTCTTGATGGATTAGGCTTTGGTTTTGGTGGAAATTACGCCAGCGAAAACAAAATCTTCAACCGTAACCTTGGTGGAACTTTCACAATTCCTGAATACACCATCTTGAATGCTTCGGTTTTTTATGGCACTCCTGACTTTCGCATCAGCTTAAAACTTGACAACATTGCAAACAAAGAATACTTTAAAGGATGGTCAACGATCAGCCCGCAAAACCAAAGATCTTTGCTTGCTAATTTCACCTATAACTTTTAATTAAAAGCTTTATGAAAACAGTTTATCTTCTAGTCCTTGCGTTGTTCTTAAGCGCTTCAAACAAAGCCTTAGCGCACTATTTGTGGGTAGAAACAGCAGCGACCGGCAAACAAAACAAAAAGCAAGAAGTACGTGTTTATTTTGGTGAGTACACCTACGGAGTAATCGAAGAAGTTGAAGGCGATGCATTTAAAGGTGTTGCAGACTTTAAACTTTGGTTGGTTGATCCTTCTGGGAAAAAAATGCAATTGAACACCACTGCAAAAAAAGATCATTTTGCAGCTGGATTCACTCCTACTGAAAAGGGCGCTTATCTGGTTTATCTTGAAAACCGAAACATCAATGTGCTGGATTATACCGAATATGATTTTGGGATTTTCAAACCAGAATATCAGTCGTTCAAGCAAGTGCTTGTAGGTACTGAAACACCAGTAGAAGTAAAAAAATACACCGAAGGACTTATCATCAAAGAGGTAAGCAATACTGCTGATGCGGTTAAATTACAGGTATTTTACAAAGGAAAACCACTAGCCGAAGGAGAAGGAACATTATCTATGAAAGACCTTTGGACTAAAAAAGTTACCACAGATAAACAAGGATATCTAAATTTTGACAAGCCTTTTGACACTAAATATATTTTAGAGATCACGCATAACGAAAAAGTGCCCGGCAAGTTCAAAGGAGATGCTTATGAGTTTATCTGGCATTGCGCAACCTATTGTAATTTATAATGAGTTATCTGGCATTAGCACTACTTATTTGCGGCTTTTATGTGTTGTATAGTACGTCTACTAAAATGCAACCTAAAAAAAAGCACGTCAAACCTCAAGTGTTTTACCGATACCCAATAAGATCCAAAATCAGCGGAGTACTCCTGCTGATTTTGGCATTTATACTCTTTACCATTGCAATGGGATTAGCAACCGGAATTTTCACCTGGTTTGTTTGTCTAATGACCGTAGGAAGCTTAATTGTACTTTTAAAACCTCTTGACCTTTTTAAAAGATAATTTATGCCAGCAAATTCTAAATATCTTACCTCTTCGGGATGGCAACGTTTTGGCAAAATAAGCGCAGGTATTCTAGGCGGTTATTTGGTTGCTCAGACGGCGCATCTCGCATTGGCTGCTTATCTAGATCACGTGGTGATCTTGATCACAGCCACGTTTAGTTTATTTATCGTTTGGGCGGTCTTGATCATTTTAGCTTTTTTAGCCAGAAATCCGTGGAAAATTTGGAGCTTATATTTAGCGATCAGTATTGTTTTTTCAGTTTTTATTTATCTGGCTCCGCCACTAGAAACACTACCTTCTTAACTTATGGGGCAACGCGTTTATAATATTCTTTTCAACCTGCATACCGTTAGTGGTATTGTGATCAGTGTAGCGCTTTATGTTATTTTCTTTGCGGGTTCGTTTTCTTTTTTTAGGGATGAAATTGTCGCTTGGGAGCGCAATGAGCAAGCTTTAAATGAAGATAACCTTCCGCAAGACATTGATCAAATCTTAACCCATCTGGATGAAAAATATGTGCTAGAGGGAAGAGATGTCAATCTCAAAACCTACTACGCCGAACGTGCAATTGCTGTTAATCTAAGCGCTTCAAAAGATAGTCTGGCGCCTGAAAAGGCAAAACAGGCTGCATTTTTTTATATCGATCCTGTCTCTTTAGAAGAGCAATCTTATACTGACGCCTATAGCCTGGGAGAATTTTTATATCGCCTGCACTTTTTTGCTCAAATATATTATCCCGTGGGTTATTACCTCTCAGGCTTTGTGGCGTTTTTCTTTTTATTTGCAATCATTACCGGCGTTCTCGTTCATTGGAAAAAGATAGTTTCTAACTTCTATACCTTCAGGCCATGGGCTAAGTTAAAAACCTTATGGACCGATGCACACACTGCATTAGGAATCTTAGGATTGCCTTTTCAATTTATTTTGGCAGTGACCGGTGCGTTTTTTATGCTCAAAGCATTGCTCGTTGCGCCTAGTGTATTGTCGCTGTATCACGGTGATCAGGCGCAATTGTATAAAGATCTTGAGTACGACATCCCGGTTTACGAATTCACGTACCAGCCCATTCAAGCACTTCCTTCGATCAATGCTTATATTGAAAAAACACAGCAAGAGTGGGAAGATTATGATTTAAACGAAGTTGCCATCCACAATTATGGCGATGCCAATATGCAGGTCACGCTAAACGGAAAATTAGACTATCAATCTAAATTTAACGCTCCCGGAAGTATCGTTTACACCCCTGCTACTTCAGAGCAACGCATTATTAAAGATCCGTATCAGCCGGCATCCTATCTCGATGCGGTAAAAAATGTTATGTTTCGACTTCATTTTGGAGACTATGGGGGCTATTTTCTTAGAGTCGTTTCTTTTATTCTGGGTATTTTATCTTGTATAGTCATTATATCAGGAGTCTTAATTTGGCTGGTTGCCAGAGACCGAAAAAATCTACCTGAGAAAAAACGCAAATTTTATAATCGCGTAGCGCGTATTTATATGGCAATTTGTCTAAGCATGTACCCTGTTACCGCAGCGGCTTTTATTGCTGTTAAGGTGAATCAAGGCGCCGGCCAATCATTTCTTTATTGGTTTTACTTTCTCTTATGGGCTGTCTTAAGTGTTTTTCTTATTCTAAAAAAAGATCTCAAATATATGAGTGATTTCTGCTTACTTTCCGGTGGATTTTTAGCAGTCCTCATTCCCATCTGCAACGGAATATTTAGCCAAGCTTGGTTCTGGCAAACCTTTGCTCAAGGCCACGTGCAAATTGCATTTATAGATGTCTCTTGGATCGTGCTCGCTATTATTAGTTTTTTCGCATTCGCGAAATCAAAAAAGTCAAAAACGAAACTTGCTTACAAGTAATTGAACCCAAAGGTTCCCTGAGTTACTTGAATGGTAGATGCCCCTTGCGCGGTAAAAGAGAACGTACCTCCAATGGATCCTTCTTGCGTATTATGCGAAGTGATGGTCACCGTGCCTGATTGTACAAGCGTATTGAATCCGCTAAAATAAGCCGCTTGATACGGACTATCAACAGTAAAATCTGTTAATGGATAGGTGCCTTTTTCTATCGTTCTGGGAAGTCGAAGTCTAATATTAGCGGTGTTGTTTGCTCCTGTTCCGGTGATAAAATTAGGCCCCGCCGATGCGCTTACACTGGGTGGCGTAAAAGCCGTACCGTTTATTCTGCAATAAAAAGAATTAGGGACCACAGGATCTAACACCGGTGGTACAGGTTCAAAATAATAGGGTATTTCATAAAAAACACCTTTGGTGAAATATACTTCGGTAGTATCTACAGAGGTCACTGCTCTAAACCTGAATGTGCCGGTATACGTACTGTCTGAAGCACGCTCTACAATCACCTCTCCTTCTCCATCAAAATTGGTAGAAAATACTTTTCCTCTTACGTTGGTATAATTTGCCCGCGCAGCATTTGTAGGACCTAATTCAAAAGTACCCTCGCCATAATTAGGCAAAACCAGTTGCACCGTTTGCGTTCCCAAAGACCCATAAATAGTTACTTCACCAGCATCGGTAAGTTCGTAACGCATCGCATCGGCTTTGTAAAAAACAGTGTCACGAACCCCTTGAAAAGCCGGACTGTTAAACGTAATATCATCAGAGCACGAACAAAAAAGCAGCACGCTCATCGCAAATAAAAAGTACTTAATCATAGCAGTAGTACGGTTTAGCAAACTAATCTCAAAATGCACTTTACCCTTAACAGCAAATTTTATAAATGCTAAGCAAAGTGACATTCTGGTTAATTGGGTTAAATTTAGAATTTTATCTTCCAAAAACATGTTGACAGCCAGAAATTTGTGGTATATTTGCGCCCTCATTTAGAGAAGCTGTCTTAATACTATTCATTTTAAGATAGTTAATTACAAATTATAACCGGGGTCGGGTACCCCAAAAATTAATTTTTATGCCAGTAAAAATCAGATTACAGAGACACGGTAAAAAAGGTAAACCTTTTTTCTGGGTAGTAGCGGCAGATTCGCGCGCTAAACGTGATGGTAAATTCTTAGAAAAACTAGGTTCTTACAATCCAAACACAAACCCTGCGACTATTGACTTAGACGTAGATTCTTCAGTAAAATGGTTGCAAAACGGGGCTCAGCCTACCGAAACTGCAAAACGTTTACTTTCTTACACCGGTGTATTGCTTAAAAATCACTTAGCTGGTGGTGTGCGTAAAGGTGCATTAACAGAAGAGCAAGCAGAAGAAAAATTCAATGCTTGGGTAGAAGAAAAAGCTTCTAAAGTTGAAGCTAAAAAAGAAGGTCTTACTAAAGCTCAGGAAAAAGCACGCAAAGAGGCTTTAGCTGCTGAAAAAGCGGTTAACGAAGCTCGTATCGCTGCTGCACAACCTGAAGAAGAAGTAGCTGAAGAGGCTGCTCCTGAAGCAGAAGCAACTACTGAAGAAGCTCCTGCTGCTGAAGAAAGCAACGAAGAAGAGGCTAAGTAAATCGTACCACGATGCGCAAAGAAGAATGTTTCTATCTGGGCAAAATCGTGCGAAAATTTAGCTTTAAGGGCGAGTTACTAGCAAAGCTAGACACAGACGAACCCGAAATGTATGAAGAATTGGAATCAGTATTTGTCGAATTTAACGGCAATCTGGTTCCTTTTTTTATACAATCGTGCCAACTGCACAAGTCTACTTTATTACGCATAGATTTTGAAGATGTCAACACCGAAGAAGATGCAGAAGATCTTGTAAATGCTGAGCTGTATCTACCGCTATCTATGCTTCCTCAACTTGAAGGTAACAAGTTTTACTACCACGAGATCATTGGCTTTAAAGTAAAGGATATCTATTTTGGTGAAGTAGGCACCATTACCGGTGTTAACGATAATACCGCTCAAGCCCTTTTTGAAATTGATCACAAGGGTAAAGAAGTGCTTATCCCAATAAATGACGACTTTATCAAAAAAGTAGATCGAAACACTAAAACCATCACTCTAGATACGCCCGAAGGGCTTATTGGTATTTATTTGTAATAGTATTCTCAACCGGTTACGTTTTGACAAAACCTTTTCAATTCAAACAATTTACTGTTCACCAGGATCGCTGTGCGATGAAAATAGGTACCGATGGCGTTTTACTCGGTGCCTGGACGCCGGTAGACCATAATCCACTTTCGATACTTGATATTGGTACCGGTACAGGGGTTATTGCACTGATGCTCGCCCAACGCTGTGATGCAGAACTTGTAGATGCGCTAGAGCTTGATGAAGATGCTTATGAGCAGGCGGTAGAAAATTTTGAAGCTTCGCCTTGGGGCGATCGCCTTTTTTGTTATCACGCACATCTCTATGAGTTTGCAACCGAAATCGAAGATACTTACGATTTAATCACCTGCAACCCGCCATTTTTTGAAGGAAATGCTCCGCAAGCCGAGCAGCAAGGTTCTGCCCGTGAACAGGCGCGTTTTGAAGAATCTATGCCGTTTGAACTGCTTGTAGCTTCGGCCAATAAATTGCTCAATCCTAACGGAATATTCAGTGTGGTGATTCCTTATAATCGTGAGCAAGAATTTATTGATCTCGCTGCCCAAGGAAATTTATTTCCGAAGAAAATAACCCGTATAAAAGGAAACGCTCAGGTCGAAGCAAAACGCGCTCTGCTGCTTTTCAGCAGAACACAAACCACTCCGCAAAAAGACGAATTAATTATCGAAATTTCGCGCCACCACTATACCGAAGCTTATCAAGAACTGGTAAAAGATTTCTATCTAAAAATGTAAGCTTGTCTTGCGCTATTGAAAATTTTAAAGAATTGTTTCTGATGCTTTAGCAAAATGCTAAATTTAGATAGTTACAAAACACAATCTTTAAAGCATTAATAATTCAACAGCTTAGGCTGTTTTTCAATAAGCACTTTATGAAACCTGATCTTTTTGAAGCTCCCGATTATTACAACCTTGATGATCTTTTAACCGAAGAACACAAACTTGTGCGAAGCGCTGCTCGCGATTGGGTGAAACGCGATGTTTCTCCTATCATTGAGGAAGCTGCCCAAAAAGCTGAATTCCCTAAGGAAATCATTAAAGGTCTTGCCGAAATTGGTGCTTTTGGTCCATACATTCCTGAAGAATACGGTGGCGCCGGTTTAGACCAGATAAGCTACGGTCTCATCATGCAAGAGATTGAGCGTGGCGATAGCGGTGTACGCTCAACAGCTTCAGTGCAGTCGTCGCTGGTTATGTATCCTATTTTTAAATTTGGTACCGAAGCACAACGCAAAACGTATTTACCCAAACTTGCCAGCGGTGAATTTATGGGTTGCTTTGGCCTTACTGAACCTGATCACGGTTCTAACCCCGGCGGGATGGTCACTAATTTTAAAGACAAAGGCGATCATTACCTATTGAACGGAGCCAAAATGTGGATCTCAAATGCTCCATTTGCAGATATCGCGGTGGTATGGGCAAAAGATGAATCCGGGAGAATACACGGCTTGATCGTTGAGCGTGGTATGGAAGGTTTTTCTACGCCCACAACGCATAATAAATGGTCGCTGCGTGCTAGTGCCACCGGCGAACTCATTTTTGATAATGTAAAAGTTCCGAAAGAGAATTTGCTACCTAATAAGTCAGGCTTGGGTGCTCCTTTGATGTGTTTAGATTCGGCACGCTTTGGGATCGCCTGGGGTGCCATAGGCGCTGCGATGGATTGTTATGACACGGCGTTACGCTACGCAAAAGAACGAGAGCAATTTGGTAAACCCATTGGATCTTTTCAGCTTCAGCAAAAAAAACTTGCAGAAATGATCACCGAGATCACTAAGGCGCAACTTCTTGCCTGGCGTTTGGGAAGTCTTAGAAATGAGGGCAAAGCAACTTCAGCACAGATCTCAATGGCCAAACGCAACAATGTAGAAATGGCACTTAAAATTGCCCGCGAAGCTAGACAAATACTGGGCGGAATGGGCATCACCGGTGAATACAGCATTATGCGTCACATGATGAATTTAGAAAGTGTGGTCACTTATGAAGGTACGCACGATATTCATCTCCTCATCACCGGAATGGATGTTACCGGCCTCAATGCGTTTAAATAATAGCAGTATAAGGATTATCACGGGTTAAAATAGCATATAGTCAAATTGGTTTTTTTAATTTTGCAAAAATTTGTTTTTGATGATTAAGTATATCAATAAGGCGATTGCACCGTATCAGGACGAACTGTTAAATCACACGCTCTATAAAAAATTACGCACTCCGGCAGATCTGCAATCTTTTATGCAGCATCACGTGTTTGCCGTTTGGGATTTTATGTCTCTTCTTAAAGCGCTACAATTTGATCTAACTAAGGTTTCAACTCCGTGGTACCCTATTGGTAATCCTGAGATTCGCTACTTGATCAATGAGATCGTTCTTGCTGAAGAAACAGACATCAATATGGAGGGTAAGCGCCAGAGCCATTTTGAAATGTATCTGGATGCGATGAAAAAATCTGATGCTTCTTTAGAGCAAATCAATAGTTTTTTAAACCACATCACGCACGGCACAGACGTTTTCTTAGTCATCGCCGTGAGTGACATTCCAGAAAGTGTAAAGGAGTTTTTACGCTTTACTTTTGAGATTATTGCTGAAGGAAAACCGCACAAGATCGCTGCTGCTTTTACCTTTGGTCGTGAAGACTTGATCCCAGATATGTTCAGTAAGATCATTACTGAAATACAAACCAATTTCCCAAAACAAGACTTGAGCTTGTTCAAGTATTATTTTGATCGTCACATTGAACTGGATGGTGACGAGCACGGACCAATGGCTTTAAAAATGATCGAAGAACTCTGCGGAACCGATTCGCTTAAATGGGAAGAAGTAAAACATACAGCAGTCGAAGCACTACGCAGACGCATCGTACTCTGGAGCGGTATTGAACAGGAAATAACCGATAAAATCACCGCTTAGATTTTCACATTCCCGAGGTCCCTTTTAATAATATCCTAAGTCGTATCTTAGCTTTAAAAGCTTAGATGTCTTCTACAACACGTTTTGATCGTGCCTTTGCTAATGCGCCGGTAATTCCGTTTTCAGACGAAAGCAAATTTATTCTGTTTAGCGATTGTCATCGCGGTGATAATAGTGGCGCAGACGATTTTGCTAACAACCGAAACATCTACTTTCACGCGCTCAAGCAATATTATCAAAACGGGTTTACCTATTGCGAACTTGGAGATGGTGATGAGTTATGGGAAAATCTTTCGTTTGATACGATCTTTGAATCCCACAAAAATGTTTACGGTCTTATGCAGCAATTTTATGCTGAAGGACGCCTGCATTTAATTTGGGGAAATCACGATATGGTTTACAAAAATCAAAACTATGTAGAAAAGCACCTTCACACATTTTTTGACCGAAAAACAGACAGCGACCAACCCCTGTTCCCGGGAATAAAAGTGCACGAAGCGCTTATTTTAAAACATACCGAAACCAACCAAGAACTCTTTCTATGCCACGGGCATCAAGCCGACTGGATGAATTATGTTGCCTGGCAGTTTAACCGCTTTATGGTACGTGTTTTGTGGCGTCCTTTACAGGGCGCAGGAATTTCAGATCCTACGAGTCCCGCAAAAAATTATTACGAACTCATAAAAGTTGAACGCCGTACAAAAAAATGGATCACCCAACGCGACAATCAGTTTACGATAACCGGCCATACACACCGGCCACGATTTCCAGAACCAGGAGACATTGCTTATTTTAATGACGGAAGCTGTGTACACCCACGCAGTATTACGGGTTTAGAAATCGAAAATGGCGCAATAACGCTTATAAAATGGCAAATTGCGACTACTGAAGACGGCTTTTTAAGAATTATACGTATTCCGCTGGAAGGCCCGCAAAAACTGATAGCTTATCATACAAAATAAAAAATATTATGCTTAAATACATAAGTGCTTTAGTAGCACCCGTTATCATCTTTGCCATTTTAGGCTGCGCTGATGGTGACGACAACACTAGTGAAATAGAAGAAATTCCGACAAATACTTCAGAAGCAGATTATACCTATCTGGCTTTGGGAGATAGTTATACCATAGGGGAAAGCGTTTGTTCTACGTGCAGGTTTCCCATTCAACTTAAAGAACAAATTGAAGAGCAAACAGGCAGCACAGTTGAAACTGATATTATCGCAACTACAGGATGGCGCACCGATGATCTTATCAACGCGATCAATACCGAAAAACCTTCTGAGAATTATGATTTTGTCACCCTACTTATAGGCGTGAATAATCAATATCAAGGACGCAGCTTTAGTCAGTATGAGACTGAGTTTCCTCAATTATTGATGACAGCGATCAATTTGGCAAAAGGTAAAAAAAACCGAGTGATAGTCGTTTCTATCCCTGATTATGCGTACACCCCATTTGGTCAAAATAGCGGAAATCCTGAGCAGATCTCTGAAGAAATAGATGCGTATAACGCTTATGCCAGAGAAGTTGCAGAACGCCGTGGAGTGCGCTTTATAAATATCACCGATATTACCAGAAGAGGGATCGCTGAGCCTAATCTCGTTGCGCGCGATGGTTTGCACCCTTCAGCAGATGCTTATGCTGAATTTACCGAACGGCTCTCTCCTTTTGTTTTGAGTTTGCTTCGAGAGCAATCTTAGATACTAAAAAAGGGACATTGATAAACTCAAGTCCCTTTTTTAATGCTTTTATAACTGTGATTTAACTCTCAGGTGCCAGTTTTACTTCTAGCCCGTGTAAGTCTGAAGTAATAGGAATCTGACATCCCAGGCGGCTATTTTCTTCTACATTAAAAGCTTCAGAAAGCATCGCTTCTTCATCATATCCCATTTCATTCAGCTTATGCTCAGAAAGCACGTAGCACTGGCAAGAAGCGCACATCGCCATTCCGCCGCAGGTACCTTCAACCGGAAGTTCATACATTTTACATACTTCCATCAAGTTTAAATTCATATCAGTGGGTGCCTCCAGTGCGTGAGCCACTCCTTCACGGTCTATTACTGTAATCGTAACATCTTGCATAGTGCTGTATTTTGACCTGCAAAATTAGTAAAAATCCTGCTTTAAACCGTTTAAAACCCTACTATTTTACTAGGATTATTTAAACGTCACAGATTTTGATTCCTTCTTTTAGCGCTTTGATCTTATCCGGATAGGTTGGAATAAATTCCTGTGCTACAAATCCGCCGTAACCCGTTTCTTTGATCGCTCGCATTATTGCAGGATAATTAAGCTCTTGCACCTCAGTAATCTCATTGCGACCGGGTACGCCCCCCGTATGATAATGCGCAAAATATTGATGATAATCCTGAATGGTGCGTATCACGTCACCTTCCATAATTTGCATATGATAAATATCATACAATAACTTAAAATGCTCAGAGCCTAAACGCTCGCAGAGCGCTACACCCCAAGGAGTATTGTCGCATTGGTAATCTGCGTGATCAATTTTGCTGTTAAGCAGTTCCATAATAAGCACAACATTTTTTTCTTCGGCTTGCTTTACTAAAGGCGCTAAACCTTCGGCACAGTTAGCCAAACCTTCTTCCTCGCTCAATTCACGCTTGTTTCCTGAAAAAACGATCACATTTTTAATCCCGGCTTCGCTCGCCTGATCTATAAGCTTTGCATACTGCTCTTGAAGCGGTTTATGGTTTGTGGGATCATTAAATCCGTTAGTGATACTCGCAAAACTATCGGTAGCTACTGCACATTCTAAACCGTATTTCTTGGCGGTTTCCCATTCTTCAGGTTTGAGTAAATCAATTCCTTTAAGTCCTAAAGCTGCTGCTTCTTGTGCAAATTCTTCCAGCGGAAAAGAATTATAACACCAGTAGCACGCCGAATGATTGATATTACCCTTAAGCGCCTGATCTTCTTCAACCGCAGTAGTCTGTGGTTTGTCTTGATTGGCATCTTTACAGCTTAAAGCTGAAATACCTAAACTAACACCTCCTGTGGTTAGCGCAATATTTTTTAAAGCGTTTCTTCGGCTTTTAGAGTGACTCATGGTTGTGATTTTAAAATAACAAAAGCTAAATATACTATTTAAATGTAAATTTTACGTTTAAAATTCATTTCCAAACATTACTTAATCGGCCTTTCTGAGATCGTTAGGCTCAAAAAAAAAGCTGCCCAGTTTTCCTGGCAGCTTTCACTTTAAAATAATGTACATGGAAGCCTTTTAAGCCTCCATATTGATCACACGCTCAATTTGTGGCGCGTGCTTTTTTATCGTCATTTCAACACCGCTTTTAAGTGTCATCTGATTTACACTACACCCTACGCAAGCACCTTCTAATTGTACTTTTACAATCGTGCCGTCCTCGATAGAAAGCAACGAAATATCACCACCGTCATTTTGTAAAAACGGACGGATTTCTTCTAAAGCTGCTTCAACCTTGCCTTTTAATTCTGTGTCTGTCATATCTTATTTTTTAACGGCGGCACAGCCAGCCATAGTTGTAATTTTCACAGCCTCTGTTGGAGGCAAATTATCGTTGCGCTTCACCAACTCTTCAACGCTGTTACGCGTCATCGTCTCAAAAGCTTCTGATAAGATGGTATCATCTTGTAAAGCTGCAGGTCGACCTACATCTCCTGCCTCACGAATACTTTGCACTAACGGAATTTGCGCCAGTAACCGCACATCTAAATCTTCGGCTAAATTACGTGCACCTTCTTTTCCAAATATAAAATATTTATTCTCAGGCAACTCCTCTGGAGTGAACCAAGCCATATTTTCTACGATTCCTAAAACCGGCACATTGATACTTTCTTGCTGAAACATCGCCACCCCTTTTTTAGCATCGGCTAAAGCTACATTTTGCGGTGTACTCACCACAACTGCACCGGTAAGTGGCATCGCCTGTACAATACTCAAGTGAATATCACCCGTTCCCGGAGGAAGATCTACTAAAAGAAAATCAAGCTCGCCCCAGGCAGCATCAAAAATCATTTGATTTAAAGCTTTTGACGCCATTGGTCCACGCCAAACCACAGCCTGATCGGGTTTTGTAAAGAAGCCAATAGACAAAATCTTCACCCCGTAACTCTCTACAGGTTTCATTTTCTGTTTACCATCTTCTTTTACCGAAAGGGGTTTTTCGTCTTGTACATCAAACATAATCGGGATTGAAGGCCCGTAAATATCTGCATCGAGAATCCCTACCTTAAAGCCCATTTTTTGCAAGCTCACTGCTAAGTTTGCCGTAATTGTAGATTTTCCAACCCCTCCTTTACCGGAAGCAACAGCAATGATATTTTGAATCCCGGGAATTGGCTTCCCTTTAATCTCATTTACCTGTTTTTTTTCAGGAGCATCTACACGTACATTAACCTTTACTTTAGCCTTCTGGTGCACCTCAGCGTGAATCGCTTTCAGGATTTCAACTTCGGTTTTCTTCTTGGCTTGTAAACTTGGGTTTTTTATCGTGATATCAACAATAACTTCATCTCCAAAGGTAACCACGTTGGTCACCGCGCCGCTTGTCACCATATCCTCGCCTTCTCCCGGCACACTAATGGTTTTTAAAGCGTCATAAATTGCTAGTTTTTCTAACTTCACGTTGTCGTTCTTTCATTAATTCTATTGCTGCAAATATAGGCTGAAATCTTCAGAACTCGAAAGAGTTATTTGTTATCTGACCATTGAAAACCCTTATGTTTTCCACAGAAAAAACAAGCCTAGAATTGCGCTATTAATTAGCCTTGTCACAGCCTTGAGCATCCCCGTCTTCGCACTATCGCGCTATAATTAAAATGCATTTCTAACATCTAGACATTGGGAGCTGCTTAAGTTAGTCTACTAGTCGGTTTACTCATCAAAACCTATCACCTCCACCGGATCCCAAAAATGCTTTTTAAAATCCTGAAGTTGATCGTCTACCACGGTATGCCCTTCGCTCTCTAGTAATTGTTGCATTAAATGCGTTCCCGGGAAGTGATGTTTTCCGGTTAACAATCCGTTACGGTTTAATACGCGATGCGCCGGCACATCTTCCATAGCTGAGGCACCATTCATAGCATAACCAACCATTCTCGCACTTCGTGGAGCTCCCAGACATTTAGCAATAGCCCCATACGAAGTCACTTTTCCGTAGGGAATCTTGCGAGCGACCTCGTATACTTTTTGAAAAAAATTAAGCGTTTCAGGTTTTGGCATACAGCATACGTATAAGCGTGAGAATTACCAGAACGATCATCAGCGCAGCCATAAAATAATTAGAATATTTGGCGAAGTTGCGCGGCTCGTGTTGAATGCGATTAAAGCCCACCACATAAAGATATAAAGCTGTAAACGTCCCTGATGCAGCAGCCAGTGTAAACAAACCTATCTCTAACCAGCCGTTATTACTCACACTTGTGATATTAAATGCAGCACTTAACGCACAGAAATACGGAATAGGCAACACGTTGATCACCGCAACAAAAAGTCCTTTCGCGAAACTTCGGCGCCCGCTGTGTTTAGGGATCTTAACTTTTTTTACGCGATTTTTTTTAGCTGCAACAAAAAAGTATACTGCTAAAATGCCAAAAATCACAATCCCGGTGCGCAGTAACGTATTACGCACCACCGGATGACTAAAAATATACCGCGCTAATAAAATGGCCACAAAAGCCTGAATCAAGACCACGATTGACGCGCCTATAGCCACAAGCACTCCGTTACGCATCCCGCGATGCACGCAGGTTTTAGCAACAGACATGTTTACTAAACCCGGTGGCAAAACCCCTAAAAAGGCCGCAAAATAAGTAATGAAAAAGAGCTTGGTTATTTCCACAAATACTTAGTTTATCTTGAACTTAATGTAGGTAATAGGTTTCCCTTTTTCAAGATACTGTTTTTCATAAAATGTCTGAATACCAACCACTTCCTTTGGCGCCTCGTGATTGATATAAATGTTATGGTGCGCATATAAAATCTCGTGCCCCAGCCCTTCTAAAAGTCCTAAGGTATAACCGTGCATATACTCACTATCTGTCTTTAAATGCATCAACCCATCAGGTTTTAAGATCGCTTTATAGCGTGCTAAAAACTCAGGGTTGGTCATACGATGCTTGGTGCGCTTGTACTTGATCTGAGGATCAGGAAAGGTGATCCAGATCTCTGAAATTTCGTTTTCGGCAAATGCTTTATCAACCAGCTCAATCTGCGTACGCAGGAAACCCGCATTGGTGATATTTTCCTCCAAGGCTGTTTTTGCTCCACGCCAAAAACGAGCTCCTTTAATATCAATACCCAGAAAGTTTTTTTCGGGAAAACGCTGCGCCAAACCAACGGTATATTCTCCTTTCCCACAGCCTAATTCTAAAACAATAGGCTTATCATTATTAAAGAAATCACGATTCCAATTTCCTTTTAAGGGAAACTCTTGATCAGTCAATTCTTCCCTTTTGGGCTGAATGACATTTTCAAAAGTCTCATTTTCGCGAAAGCGTTTTAATTTATTTTTACTTCCCAAAAGCTCTGATTTCTTATTCCTACCGCGGATGTTACTATTCTGACGACTAAAATGCCGTATACTAATCATCACCCCGGCATTTTAAAAAAATCGGCTCAAATATACGTGTACTCTTACAAATGCACTGCGTATTATTTAGGATTATCGGTGCTAACATCTACGTAACATTTCGAAATTAATTTAAAATACTAAATAACAGCTATTTAAAAATTTAAATTTACTATACTAAACCGTAATTTTAATAGTTTGATAAACTAGCTGAAACATTTAGTTTTCAGTGATGTTACAACTTTGTATCAATGAAATTACATAAAACCATATTGGTCGCTCCGCTGAATTGGGGTCTTGGGCATGCTACCCGAAGCATTCCCATCATTTACGCGCTTATCGCCGAAGGTTTTGAGGTGATTTTAGCAAGCGACGGTATGGCGCTTACGCTGTTGCAAAAAGAATTTCCGCAGTTAGAAAGCATCGAGTTGCCTTCTTATAAAATTGAATACGCAAAAAAAGCAAAACGCTTTAAATGGAAAATGCTTTTACGCAGTCCAAAAGTGCTCAAAGCCATCAGGCAAGAACGTGAGCAACTTAAAAGTTTGGTAAAAACTAAGAAAATAGATGGTGTAATTTCAGACAATCGCTTGGGCTTATATCATACTGAGATTCCTACCGTATTTATCACGCATCAACTTCAGGTTTTAAGCGGAAGCACTACCCGACTAACTTCTGCGATGCACCGCAATTACATCAAGAAATTTGATGAATGCTGGGTGCCTGATTTTGCTGAAGAATCAAACCTCAGCGGAAAACTTGGGCATCCTAAAAAGTTTGAGATCCCGGTAAAATACATTGGCGCTTTATCCCGTCTTGAGCCGGTAGAAACGACTTCTAGCTATGACATTATGGTGTTGCTTAGCGGTCCTGAGCCCCAGCGCACAGAACTAGAAGAGCTTTTAATGCACGAACTGAAGCACTACAAAGGTCAGGTGCTTTTCGTGCGCGGTGTAGTTGAAGAAGAGCAAACAGTCACGCGTAAAGAGCAGGTTAAAATTGTAAACTTTATGGAAACTGAAGATTTGCAAAAAGCCTTATGCGCAAGTGATCTTATTATTTGTCGTTCAGGATACACGACCGTAATGGATTTGTATAAGCTGAAAAAGAAAGCTTTTTTTATTCCAACTCCCGGCCAAACCGAACAAGAATATCTTGCTAAGCGTCTGCACAATTTAGGCATCATCCCGTACAAGGATCAGGAAAAATTCAGTTTAAAAGATTTGAGTAAGGTTAAGGTATATAGTGGTTTTACCTCATCATTTGACCAAGTCAGATTTAACCAGGGGAGCTTCAGGGAGCTCTTCGGCCTTTTCAAGGGTGAACGAAAACTCAGATCCCACTCCAAAGTCGCTTTCAACATAAATCTTTTCGTCATGGGCTTCAATGATGTGCTTGACGATAGAGAGCCCAAGTCCTGAACCACCTTCACGCCGCGAACCGCTTTTATCCACGCGATAGAAACGTTCAAACAGTCGTGGAATATGCTCTGAAGAAATCCCTTCACCATTATCAGTCACACGCACAATTACTTTATTCTGAATAAGATTTTCTATCGAAATCTCTGTGGTTCCGTCTTGTTTTCCATACTTTACTGAATTTACGATAAGATTGGTCAACAACTGCTGAATACGCTCCCGATCGGCATTAACCATTATAGGATAATCATAATCCATATCTGTGGTGAGCGTAATATTTTTCTTCGCAGCTTCCATCTCTAGCAACTCAAAAGTATCGTTGACCAACTCGACCATATCAAAATATTCATACCGAATATTAAGATCTCCCACTTCGAGCTTAGCGATCATATCCAGGTCGTTAACGAGATACACCAAGCGCTCAATAGATGCTCCTGCACGCTTCAAATACTTTTTACGTACCGATTTGTCTTTCATCGCCCCATCAAGAAGCGTCAAAATATAACCTTGCGCAGTAAACAAAGGTGTTTTGAGTTCGTGCGCCACATTCCCCATAAATTCCTTTCGGTATTCTTCTCTGATTTTAAGCGATTCTATCTCTAACTTTTTGCTTGCAGCAAAACGCTCTACCTCTTTTGTAAGGCTAGACATATCTGTCGTGATCTGACCACGACGCAAAGAGGTTACATCCAGAAGCGTAACGTCATCATAAATTTGCTTGACCCTGTTGTAGATAAATCGTTCTACCCGCACTTGGATCAACAAAAAAGACAACGCAAAACACACCAACGCAAATAGAATGGTAAATACCCAATCTATGCTGGCGGTCATATAGAAAAAAACGCTCACAAAGAGCGTTAAGGCTACCGTGATCATCAGTGATGAAAACACTGCAAAACGGTATGATTTTTTAAAATTTACTGCCATTTAAACCACAAATTTGTACCCTACACCTTTAATGGTTTTAAATTTTTTATCGCCTATTTTTTCACGTAGTTTTCTAATGTGAACGTCTATGGTTCTGCCACCTACAACCACTTCATTTCCCCAAACTTTGTCAAGAATATCTTCTCGCTTAAATACTTTCCCGGGTTTTGAAGCAAGCAAAGAAAGTAGTTCAAACTCTTTACGTGGCAGCACCATTTCTTTCTTGTCTTTAATGATCTTGTATTCTTCACGATTGATTACCAGATCACCTATTTTAACCGAACTGTCACCCTCTTCTTCCTCTTTAAGACGACGCAGTAGCGCCTTTACTTTACTTACTAAAACTTTGGGCTTGATAGGCTTAGTAATATAATCGTCAGCACCGGCATCATAACCGGCAACTTGTGAATAATCCTCTCCGCGCGCCGTTAAGAACGTTATGATCGTTTCTTCGTGACCCGGCAGTTTACGTATTTGTTCACAGGCTTCGATACCATCCATCTCAGGCATCATCACATCAAGAATAATAAGATGCGGACTATTCTTTTTAGCTGCTTTTACCCCTTCTTTTCCGTTTGAAGCGGTAATGACTTGATAACCTTCATTACTCAGGTTATACCCTACAATCTCAAGAATATCCGGCTCGTCGTCAACAAGCAAAATCTTAATCTCTTTTTTCTTCATAAGACTAAAAATTTAATCGAATCGTAAAGATACATTTTAATATTTGGCACGGTCATGCTAACTGCATTGGTAACATTTAGATAAACTTAGCTTGCTTTAAAAATAATAAATGTTAGCCTGCTTTTTGATTTTAAATAACTTTACATCCTCTAAATTTATGTATGCTTCCAGATTCTATATTCCAAATTCAAACCCAAGATCAGTTTAAAGAACTTGCCTTAGCATCGTTTAATTATCAGTGGGAGCATAACACCATTTACCGTCAATTTTGTGATCATTTAAAAGTTGATCCTGCTGTTATTACTCAGCTTGATCAAATTCCGTTTTTGCCCATTCAATTTTTTAAAGAATTTAAAATCATAGCTTCAGAAGAAGCTGTTCAAACGATATTTACCAGTAGCGGAACTACCGGCAGCATCACCAGCAAACATTATGTCACCGATCTACAAGTGTACGAGAAGAGCTTTCGCGAAAGCTTTAAACTGCATTATGGCGCTATTGAAGATTTTACGGTGCTTGCATTGCTCCCGTCTTACCTGGAACGCGATGGTTCGTCTCTTATTTATATGGTTGACTGTTTGATCAAAGACAGCAAAAAACGGGATAGCGGCTTTTATCTGAATGATTATAATACTTTGAGCGAAAAATTAAAACGTCTGGATGCCGCAGGCGAAAAAGTGCTTTTAATTGGGGTTTCTTTTGCGTTGCTTGATCTTGTCGAGCAATTTGAATTTAAGCTGAAAAATACCATTGTGATGGAAACCGGCGGTATGAAAGGCCGAAGAAAAGAGCTTATTAGAGAAGAATTACACGCAATTCTAAAAGAAGGCTTTGGTGTAACTGAAATTCATAGCGAATATGGTATGACCGAATTGCTTTCGCAAGGCTATTCTAACGGAAATGGGATTTTTACAAATCCGCCTTGGATGCAGGTTTTTATGCGCGATACCGAAGATGCTTTAAACTATGTAGCGCCCGGAAAAACCGGCGGAATCAACGTGATCGATCTCGCCAATCACTATTCGTGTCCTTTTATCGCGACTCAAGATTTAGGTAAAAAACTCGATGAAAACCGCTTTGAGATTTTAGGTCGCTTTGACACGTCAGACATTCGCGGCTGTAACTTGATGGTTTTGTGATTTTTTTGAAAAAAAGATGTAAGGTATCTCCTATATAACCGACTCAATAAATGTTCATAATTGGTTGGTTAGTTAAGTTGGAAAACCCGGTTACTTGATAAGAAAGAGTGCCGGGTTTTTTATTGGCTCCGCTAAAGGGGTTCAAGAGCTTTAAGGCTTCTTTCTGAATCTCTTAGATCTGAATCTGACGTTCTATCTGCTGATTTAACGAGATAAACGTTTCGGTTCTTGAAACGCCATCAATCGCCTGTACTTTTTTATTTAAAAGATGCATTAAGTGTTCGTTGTTCTTACACAGGATCTTGATAAAAATAGACCAGTTCCCGGTCGTGTAATGACACTCCAAAACTTCCGGGATTTCTTCAAGCTGCTTAACAGCTTTAGGGTTGCTCATCGCCCGATCTAAATAGATCCCAATAAACGCCATTGTGTTATATCCTAAAATTTTTGGGTCTATGGTAAACTTAGAGCCGGTGATCAAACCCGATTTTTCTAATTTTCTGAGACGTTGATGTATCGCAGCTCCAGAAATCCCGACTTGACGAGCAATCTCTAAAATGGGTTTACGTGCATCATCCATCAATTGACGAAGAATAATTTTATCAATTCCGTCTATTGCTATTTGTTCGTTTACGATTTTCATAACCTATAGTATTTCAACTAAAAATAGCAATTAACTCCATTACTATAAGCGTAACCCTATAAAAAACTTTAAATTTTTAATCAGTCTGATTTATTGATGGTGCGGATTGTACCCTAAATAAGGCACTTCATATTCCTTAAAAACAATACCATTCTCTTCCAACTCATCTAAAATTGGATTGTAAACTTCACGCCGTATCGGCAGCTGAACACCGGGAGTAGTGATCTCTTTGTTCAGTATTTTGAGCGCTGCAATACCTACCGGCAAACCAACAGTTTTTGCCATTGCAGTGTAGGTTTGATTGGTGCCAACACTTACCATCGTCGCATCAATTTGTTTCTTTTCGCCATTGATCTCGTAACCAAACTTATGATACATCACGATCATATCTTTATCGGTTTCCGCTAGCGTCCATTGATCTTCCAAAATTCGCTGCAAGCATTGCGCGGGTGTTGCTTCTTTCAACCCTATTTTTCTATTGTCATCAAACAAGTTAAGCTCTAACAATTTATCCCAAAGCAAATCATCCTGATCAATTTTAAGCATATGACGCAACTTGAGCTGCACAGAATCGGTAGGTGAATACGGTAAAAACAGGTTGGTAAATTCGCGATAGCTCATCGCTTCGGTGTCTTGTAAGGTATAGCTATCATCAGTCATTCCTAGTTGAACAAAAAGATTCCAAGCGCGAGAAAATCCTACACGGCGCATCGTACCGCGATAGAGCGTTAAAATATCTTCAAGACCGTAAATGCTTCGGTATTTTAAGGAGTTTCGGTTGGCATAGGCTTCAAATCTTCCATAGCCTTCCACATCAAGAAATTCGGTTCTTCTGAATAACCGCTGATACGGAATATACTTATAAGTACCTTCTTGAATAAATTCTGCAGCGCCACCTTGACCGGCAAGCACCACGTTTCTGGGATTCCAAGTGAATTTATAATTCCAAAGATTCGTATCACTTTCGGGAGCGACTAAACCACCACAAAAAGACTCAAACAACAGCATTTTCCCGCCAGCATCACGAACTCGGTCAATCACCCGCATCGCGCTCATATGATCAATCCCCGGATCAAGACCTACTTCATTCATAAAGACAAGCCCTTTCTTTTTTACCTCGTTATCAAGCTCTAGCATCGCATCACTTATGTAGGAAGCCGTGACCAGATTTTTATTAAGCGTAAGGCAATCGCGTGCCACGTCAATATGCAAACGCGCAGGAAGCATACTTATAACAATATCGGCTTTGCTGATTTGCTGCTGACGTTCTTCAGCATTCGCGATATCTAGTGTCATCGCATTAGCACAGGCAAGATTTCCCACCAACCGTTCTGCTTGAGCCGGATCACGATCTGCAACCGTGAGTTGCAATTGTTCTACGGAAGCCTTGTCTGCCAAATATTTTATGAGTTGCGCAGTAGATTTTCCTGCACCAATAATCAAGATGTTTCGCATAATAAAAGCGTATTTTTACATAGTATAATTTAGACATTTGATCGCATATTTTAAACCGAAGCTATGCAAAGAACTCTTCTGATCACCGGTGCGCTTTTAGGACTAACTGCTGTAATCTTGGGCGCATTTGGTGCGCACGGACTCAAAGAAAGTTTAACCCCTGAAGCTATTGATTCGTTTGAAACCGGAGTGCGTTACCAAATGTATCACGCTTTTTTACTTCTGCTAGTAGGAACCGTATTGCCTTTATCGCAAAAAGCACAGAAAATCAGTTTTTATCTGATTTTAATCGGCGTGATTTTATTTAGCGGCTCTATTTACTTACTCACCACAAGACCTATCACAGGTATTGATATTTCGGCGATCGCTTGGATCACTCCAATAGGTGGTGCTTTGCTTATTTCAGCCTGGATTGCAATCACTTATAATTTTATCAAATTACTAAAATAATTATCATTTTTTAACTATTTGATAATTTTAAAGCATTAGCTTTACATCGTATTTCTAAAAATTCAAATTTATGGCTTCAACTGCCTTATTTACGAAAACGATTGCGATGACGCAATATGGAATCAAAAATGCAACAATTCATTATCAATTGCCTCCGGAAGAGCTGCATCAAATATGCGTACTTTTAGGTCAAGGCACCACTACAGACTCTGGTGCTTTAGCAATTGAAACCGGGAAATTTACCGGAAGATCCCCAAAAGATCGCTTTATTGTGATCGATGAATACACCCGAGACAAGGTCTGGTGGGGCGCTATCAACATTCCTTTTGACAAAGCCAAATTTTACCGTTTAAAGGGAAAAATGACTACCTACCTTTCTGACCGTAAATTGTATGTACGCGATGCTTTTGCCTGCGCTGATGACCGCTATAAAATGGGCGTGCGTGTGGTGAATGAATTCCCCTGGTCTAACTTATTTGTCTACAATATGTTTTTAAGACCAAGTGAAGATGAACTCGAGAATTTTAAGGAAGACTGGCTGGTGCTCAATGCGCCCGGCTTTAAGGCCGATCCTGAAATTGACGGAACGCGTCAAGAAAATTTTGCGATCATCAGTTTTGAAGAAAAAACGATTTTGATTGGTGGTACCGGCTATACCGGCGAAATCAAAAAGAGTATTTTTTCTGTACTAAACTTTGTACTGCCTACCGAAAAGAATACGCTTCCTATGCATTGTTCAGCCAATGTAGGTGAAGATGATCAAACAGCAATTTTCTTTGGCTTGTCAGGCACCGGTAAAACCACGCTTAGCGCAGACCCTAACCGTAAGTTAATAGGTGATGATGAGCACGGTTGGACAGCTGACGATACAATTTTCAATTTTGAAGGAGGATGCTATGCAAAAGTGATCAATTTATCTGAAGCGCAAGAACCCGATATTTTTAATGCTATAAAACGGGGTGCGCTTTTAGAAAATGTGATCGTAGATCATCAGAAACAGGTGGACTACAGCAATACATCGATCACGCCCAATACACGCGTGAGTTACCCAATACATCATATTGAAAATATTCAAAAACCTTCTGTAGGTAATAATCCAAAGCATATTTTCTTTCTCACAGCAGATGCTTTTGGAGTATTGCCTCCTATTTCAAAATTGACACCGGGGCAAGCCGCTTATCATTTCATTAGCGGCTACACAGCTAAAGTTGCCGGTACAGAAGCTGGTGTAAATGAACCGGTACCTTCATTTTCTGCGTGTTTTGGAGCGCCATTTATGCCTTTACACCCCACGCATTATGCTGAAATGCTCAGCGCAAAAATGAAAAAATCCGGGGTCAATGTTTGGTTGATCAATACAGGATGGACCGGCGGACCCTACGGTATTGGTAAGCGTATGGAATTAAAATATACGCGTGCGATGATCAATGCGGTATTAAACGATGCTTTTGGCCCTATCAATCACGAGGACTATCATACGCATTCTGTTTTTGGAGTAGCACAACCACGCACGTGCCCGGGAGTTCCTGATGAGGTGTTGAGTCCGCGTCAAACTTGGGGCAATGATGAGGCCTACTATGCAACAGCACACAAACTAGCCGCTTCTTTTAAAGAGAACTTTAAAAAGTTTGAAGCTTATGCAAATGAAGAAATTCTAGAAGGACAACCTCCGCTAGGATAGTTAATTGAACACAAAAGGCTCCTAATCAGGAGCCTTTTAATTTTTTCTTAACCAGAAGATTATTTTTTATTGACGTCGTCAATGTACTTCTCTAAAGCCATCGTCATCGATGGGGTTTCTGGTGTAGGTGCTTTGATGTTTACTTTGAGTCCGGCTTCTTCTACCGCTCTAATTGTAGAGTTTCCAAATACTGCGATGCGGGTGTCATTTTGTTTAAAATCAGGAAAGTTTTCAAACAACGACTTGATTCCACTTGGACTAAAGAACACAAGAATGTCATAAGTCACGTCTTTTAAGTGCGACAGATCACTTACAACAGTTCGGTAAAAAATACCGCGGTCCCATTTTAAATTCAGATCGTTAAGAACATTAGGCACTTCAGGTTTTAAAGAATCTGACGATGGAAGTAAAAACTTCTCATTCTTGTATTTCTTTAAAATTGGTGACATCTCAGTAAAAGTACGTTTCCCAACATAAATCTTACGTTTACGATACACAACATACTTCTGCAAATAGTAAGCTACCGCTTCACTCTGGCAGAAATACTTTAGGCTGTCTGGCACCTTAAAACGCATTTCCTCAGCAATTCTGAAAAAATTATCTACCGCATTACGGCTGGTTAAGATAATCGCAGTGTATTTACTAAGGTCAATTTTTTGATGTCTAACCTCCTTGCCTGATACACCTTCAACGTGGATAAACGGAATGAAGTCAACTTTTACCTTCTTCTTTTCCTGTAACTCAAAATAGGGGGAATTCTCAACTTTTGGTTCTGGTTGCGAAACCAAAATAGTCTTCACTTTCATAGACATGCTAAATTTGTGTTTATTTCACGCTTCATGTTCAAACTATATAAAACTAAACACCTTATATAAAATGAAGTAGGGCGCAATTTCAAGTGCGCAAAGGTACAAAATAAAATAAAACAGATTATTGTAAATCATATTTTCGTACCTGCGATACGTGTTAAAAAGGCTGATTACATTAAAAATCAGAAACAAAATCACTATGATCACAATCGCGATAAAACCCGGCGCGAGTGCATAAATAAAAATGGCATTTACGGGTAAAAGAAGCAACGCAAAGTAACTGCGGTAGCTAAGTTTAGAGAACTGGTATGAATTGAGCTCTTGTTCTCCATTAAAAAGTACGCCTAGCATACGTTCAATAAAAAACTTAAGCGATACAAAAACCACATAAGCCAAGACAATACGCACGTACAGCAAAAAATTTGAAGCGTCTGTGAGCACATTCAACTCATTAAAAACAATATAGATAAACAACGAAATCGAAAAAAACTGAATGGTAAACAAGATCAGATTAAACGGGCTCTCAAACCTGATGTCTTTATTCGCCTTCAGCAAGTATTTTTCATTGATCAAGAGCTCTACAAAATCTACAAACCGGGTTTCATAAACAGCCTTTGCCACGGCAATTAAAACCAAGCATGTCACAAAGACAATCGTGATCCAGTCATTACTAATAAAACTGCGTTCTAAGGCTTGCAAACTCTTCAATTTTTATGGGTTCAAAATTACTATAAATACAAGAGTTTATAGAAATGCCGAAACAAATAACCTCCAAAATCTTTACATTTGCGCATAAATCACACAACGATGGCAGGTTCGCTCGTCATAATTCCCACCTACAACGAAGCTGAAAATATTGAAAAGTTGGTGCGTAATATTTTTGCGCAGCAACGCGCGTTTGAGGTTTTGGTCGTTGATGACAATTCGCCAGACGGAACCGCCGCATTGGTCAAGAATTTACAGCAGGAATTTATAGGTCAAATACACCTGCTTGAGCGTCCCGGCAAAAATGGCTTGGGCACGGCATACATCGCAGGATTTAAATGGGCTCTGGAACGAGATTATGCATACATATTTGAGATGGATGCAGATTTCTCTCACGCCCCTAATGACCTGATCAGACTGTATAACGCTTGTGCTAAAGGTGGTGCAGATCTAGCAATTGGTTCCCGATACAAAACCGGAGTCAATGTAGTAAACTGGCCTATGGGACGCGTCTTAATGTCATACATCGCGTCAAAATATGTTAGATTTATTACTGGCTTAGATATTGCAGATACGACCGCAGGTTTTATTTGCTATAAACGTGAAGTTTTAGAAAAAATAACGCTCGACAAAATCAAGTTTGTAGGTTATGCGTTTCAGATTGAAATGAAATTCAAAGCGCATTTACTTGGTTTTAAAATTATTGAAGTACCAGTAATCTTTGTTGATCGCACTAAAGGCACCAGCAAGATGAGCACCGGTATTTTTAGTGAAGCCGTTTTTGGCGTTTTAGGAATGAAGTTTAAAAGTCTTTTTAAAAGTTACGATATATAGATGGAAAAGGTACTGATCAAAGATGCACATATCGTAAATGAAGGCACCATTATGCGTGGCGACGTTTACATAGAACACGGAATTATTGTTGAAATAAGCCAGAACCTTAGCGTTAAAGGTCCGGATGTACATGTTTTTGATGCCGAAGGAAAACACCTTTTACCCGGGGTGATCGATGATCAAGTACACTTTAGAGAACCCGGCCTCACGCATAAAGCAACCATTGGGTCTGAATCTCGCGCAGCCGTAGCCGGCGGAATCACTTCGTTCATTGAGATGCCTAATACGGTTCCTCAGGCAACCACCATTGAAAAATTAGAGGAAAAATTTACGAGGGCAGCAGAAACCTCACACGCCAACTTCTCATTTATGTTTGGTGGGACTAACGACAACCTTGCTGAAATAAAGAAGGTTGATAAATCAAAAGTTGCCGGCCTCAAACTTTTCTTAGGAAGCTCTACCGGAAACATGCTCGTTGATGATGAAGAAGTGCTACGAGAAATCTTCAAAAGCACAGATCTTGTAATTTCGGTGCATTGTGAGGATGAAGAAACGATCAAGAAAAATCTTGCGATCTATAAAGAGCGTTATGGTGACGATATTCCTATTAATATGCATCCTATTATTCGCAGTGAAGAAGCCTGCTACTTATCTTCTTCAAAAGCGATCGCTTTAGCTAAAGAAACCGGCGCACGTCTGCATGTTTTTCACCTTTCTACAGCGAAAGAAATGGAACTTTTCAGCAATAAAATTCCATTAAAGGATAAAAAGATCACAGCCGAGGTTTGTATTCACCATCTTTGGTTTTCTGATGAAGACTATGAAGACAAGCAAACCCTCATAAAATGGAACCCGGCAGTAAAGAAAAAAACAGACCGTGCAGCACTATGGGAAGCTTTACTTGATGATCGCCTAGATGTGATTGCTACAGATCACGCCCCGCATACATTAGAAGAAAAGCAAAACGTTTACACCAAAGCACCTAGCGGCGGACCTCTAGTACAACACGCATTACCGGCAATGCTTGAAAAGTATCACGAAGGCAAAATTAGCCTTGAGAAGATCGTTGAAAAAATGTGCCACAATCCGGCCATTCTTTTTGAAGTTGAAAAACGAGGGTATATCAAACCCGGTTATTATGCTGACCTTGTTTTAGTAGACTTAAACAATCCGTGGACGGTAACCACAGACAATATTCTCTATAAATGCAAATGGTCTCCTTTTGAAGGAAACACTTTTAAGTCCCGCATCTCTCATACTTTTGTCAATGGGCAATTGGCTTATAAGAATTTTAAGGTATACGATGAGAAGCACGGCAAGCGTTTAACTTTTAATCGATGATCAAAAAAGGCTACATTTTGCTTTTAGTTGTTTTGGCAGTCGTGAGCTGCCACGATATTGAGCGCCCAAAAAAGCCTGACAATTTTATTGAGCGGGAGAAAATGACTGATATCTTATATGACATTTCGCTCTTACGTGCTTTAAAAACCTATAGCGTAAACGATATGCGTGCTTTAGGCTTAGAGCCAGATACTTTTATTTATGACAAATACGACGTTGACAGTCTACAACTCGCTCAAAGTATTGACTACTACAGCGTAAACTTTAATGAGTACACGTCAATTTGGGAAGAGGTCAATGCGCGTTTGACCGCGCAGCGTGATGAGATTCAGTTTGAGCAAAATGATCTAGACAGCATACGCATTGAAGAAAGCAAACGCAGAAGAGATTCTATTAAAAAAGCAAACCAACCTCGTCCTGATATCGAACTCGAAAACGATTCTATTTTAGCTCCTGTGAGTAGTTAAAATGTTTTGTAACTCGGCTGAGTGTAGTTTCTATGGGAGTGTACTCAAATTCAGGAAAGTGAGTTTTTAGTTTTTCTGCTTCATAAACGGTTTTTGTATACCCGGATTTGGCGGTGCTTTTGGTAAGCTGACGCCGTTTACCGAAAAGATTTAAAAACCAATCTATTTTCCAAGCAAGATCAAGCTGCCATTTCTTAAGCATTTTAGACGGAGCCTTTACTCCTAAAGCTGTAGCTGTTTTTTTTAATACGGTTTCAAAAGCAAGATTATGTCCTACCAGAATGAAACGCTCATTATACACATCGCTTTGCATTAAAGCGATCATCGTGCGCACCACATCAATGACATCAACAAATCCTTTAGCACCAGGAACCGTGAATTTTAGTCCGTTTGCGATTTGTTTAAACATCGTACCGCTTCCACTGTCGTAAAAGCCTTCTCCCAAAATCACTCCAGGATTCACGATCACCACGTCAAGACCTTCTTGAGTAGCGCGCCAGACTTCCATTTCTGAAGCGAATTTTGAAATACTATAAACGCTATTTTCTTTATTGGCTTCCCAGTGCGTTTCTTCGTTGATTGCTTTTACACTATCTCCCAAAGCCGCCACAGAGCTCACATAACAACATTTTTCAATACGGTGCTTTAAACACAGATTGATAATATTCGCCGTACCTTCAACATTGTTCTTTTGAAGTTCGTCAAAACGTTTAGGGTTAAAAGAAACCAGCGCAGCACAATGGTAAACTCTAGTTATTCCCGTGAACGCTTCGGTTAGCGCAGGAATATCAGTCACATCTGCCTGAAGCCATTCAATTTGCGAAAAATCAGCCGTAAACTCAGCAGTTTCTTCACGTTCATTTTTCCATCGAAAAAGCGCTTCTACCGCTTTAATTTTAGCTTCGGTTCTGTAAATCGCACGAATCTTATTTTCGCCTTGCGCAACCAATTGCCACAACAAATGCGAACCCACTAAACCGGTACCTCCCGTTACTAAAATCATAGCTACGAAGTTAGGCATATTCTTCTATTCTTGCTGCCAAGCTTTGGGCATTATATTTATATTTGCAGGCTTATAAACAGTCACCCGTTGACTTGTCGCTGCGGTTTTAGAAACTGATTTCTTTCATCAACAACCGCAGCACTAAGAAAAAACATATTAAATCGCGCTTGGCGCGTAAACTAGCAATTATGATTACCAATTTTGTTGAAGAGCTGCAATGGCGTGGGATGATTCACGATGTGATGCCCGGGACTGAAGAACACCTTATGGAACAGATGCGATCTGCTTATGTGGGGATCGACCCAACTGCAGACTCGCTTCATATAGGTCACCTCGTGGGCGTTATGATGCTCAAACATTTTCAGGCAAGTGGACACAGACCTATTGCGCTTGTAGGTGGTGCCACGGGTATGATTGGCGATCCTTCGGGGAAATCTGATGAGCGTAATCTGCTTGATGAAGAAACCTTGCGTCACAATCAGGAAGCCATTAAAGAGCAATTATCGCGCTTTCTGGATTTTGATTCTGATGAAGAAAACGCAGCGGTTCTTGTGAACAACTACGACTGGATGAAAGATTTTAGCTTTCTGGAGTTTATACGCGATGTGGGTAAACACATCACCGTGAACTATATGATGGCTAAAGATTCGGTTAAAAAACGTTTGTCTGCAGAATCTGCGGAAGGAATGAGTTTTACTGAATTTACTTACCAACTCGTTCAGGGTTATGACTTTTTACATTTATATCGTGAGAAAGAGCTAACACTGCAAATGGGCGGAAGCGACCAATGGGGAAACATCACTACAGGAACCGAATTGGTACGTAGAATTGGCGGCGGAAAAGCGTATGCAATGACCTGCCCGCTGATCACCAAAGCAGACGGAACAAAATTTGGGAAAACTGCCGGTGGTAACATTTGGTTAGATGCAGAACGTACTTCTCCATACAGATTTTACCAATATTGGTTGAATACCAGCGACGAGGATGCAGCAAAATACATTAAGATCTTCACCTTTTTAGGAAAAGAAGAAATCGAGAATCTCATCGCAGAGCATCAAGAAGCGCCACATCAGCGCGCCTTACAAAAGCGTCTGGCGGAAGAAGTAACCATAAGCACTCATGGTGTTGAAAATTATGAGAACGCGGTAAAAGCTTCAGAAATTCTCTTCGGAAAATCTACAGCTGCAAACCTAAAAGCGCTTAACGAGAAAACCTTTTTAGATGTTTTTGAAGGAGTTCCGCAAGCGGAAGTAAGCCGTGGTGAGATCGAAGCAGGATTAGATATGGTAAATGCACTTGCAGAAAAAACCGGATTTTTAAAATCTAACGGAGAAGCAAGACGCGCTTTAAAACAGAATTCAATTTCTGTAAATCAGGAAAAAGTAGCCGAAGATTTCACCATCACTACAGATGACTTGATCAACGACCGTTTTGTACTCTTACAACGCGGAAAGAAGAATTACTTTGTGATTCGTATTCTTGATTAATCACAAATTAAAAAAAGCCTCAAACAGTATTTCTACTTGAGGCTTTTTGTTTTTATAAATTCAACATCTTGTCTGGATCACGTCTTACGTCAAAAACATCATTGATTAGTACTACATCTGCATCCTCTATTCTATAAATCAATTTATAGTTACCTATTAAAATATAACGATACGTAAATTTCAAAGATTTAAGGTTTTCTTCAATTTGACCTGACTCTGGATGTTTCTCTAAATACTTGGAAGCACTTAAAATTTCAGTTCTTATTTTATGCGCTACACGCTTATTTACGTACTCTGCATAATACTCAAAAATTTCTTTTAAGCGATCAATTGCAAATTGAGTTCAGACAATACGCATAATTTCATCACCACTTTTCTGATGCTCTATTTAAATCTTTCAGAGATTGTACTCGACCTTGAGTAAAATCATCTTCAGATTCCTGAACACGGGCTATTAAATCCTCTCTTGAAAAGCGCGCACCTTCATCTTCAGAATTCAAAAGCTGTTCAATCAATTGATCTATTGAAAACTCTTCCGGTAGATGTTCTAACTGTTTTAATATTTTAGTTTTAGTCCACATTTTCAAAACTTTATAGCTTGAAGTTACACAAAAAACCCATTCCGTTTAAATGGAATGGGTTTTAAATTTTTATAGGCGTTGCGCGCTTAACGTCTTCCGCCAAAAATCTGTAAAGCGAAGTATAATAAGGTGGCTAACGAACCAATCGCAGCTACGACGTATGTACGAGCAGCCCACTTAAGTGCATCTTTAGCTCCGTCGTGTTCTCTTGGCGTTAACATATTTGCCGATTCTAACCAAGCCAATGCACGATTACTTGCATCATATTCAACCGGAAGGGTTATAAACGAAAACAAGGTTCCCATAGCAAATAAACCAAGCCCGATAATCGCAACGGTCATTCCTAAACCAGACCCAATGATCGACATCAAAACGATTCCTCCAATGATCACAAACATAGACATACGCGATGCAACACTCACCACAGGCACCAGTTTTGAACGCATCGTTAGCCAGCTATAGGCCTTTGCGTGCTGCACTGCGTGACCGCACTCGTGAGCAGCAACGGCAGCTGCAGCAGCATTGCGCTGATTATATACAGGTTCACTCAAATTAACGGTTTTCTTGGCAGGATTATAATGATCTGTCAACTGCCCCTGCACCGAGATCACCTTTACATCAGTAATTCCATTGTCGCTAAGCATTTTACGCGCGATCTCTGCCCCACTCATTCCATTTTGTAGATGAACTTGAGAGTATTCTTTAAACTTACTTTTTAATTTATTGCTTACTAGCCAACTTACCAATGCAATCGCACCAATAAGTATATAATATCCCATCATAGCTTTGTATTTAAGTTGTTTTTAAAACTAACCAATATAAACAAAAAATAAGCCGAAAATTTCTGCTGCCGTTTTGACTTATTAGTTATGCTATTAAGATTCAAAGCAACCACCCCATTAGAGGCGGCTTTTATCAAATTTAGTGGACCACTCCGGACTCACTTTGAAAGTAGTAGCTCATAAAGATATCATCAAAACTAGTCTCGATATTTCAGTAAGACTGCATTGTAGATTCTTACTGTATTAACAGAATTGGTTGTTTTCACGGTTTTAGAATCCTCATCCTCTTCAACAGAAGTCTTAGTTTCATCACTGATCCATTTTTCTTGAGGCATTCCTCCGTATAAGATTGCATCAGCTCCTACACTTTTTGCTTTGGCCAGCATTACTGCCTGCACATCTTCTGCATTGTCAATTTCGCCGGGATGACCATTATTTTCAATTTTTCCCATTACCAAATAATCCTTTTCAATATCCTGCTCATCAAAAAAGATCTCAACATTGGTGCTGGGCGCATAACTTCGGCCTAAATAATTTACGGTGGGTTTGCAGGAAATTAAACATAAAACGATGCCTAAGAATCCAAGTAGTGTTTTGTTCATAATTACAAGGGTTATCAATTGCCTAAAAGCAGACCAACATTCGTACCAAATAAACGCTAGAAACCCTTATCTACCCTAATACACTACAGGTCAAATCATTTGCTTTTGAATTTTAAAAATCAGCCTACAAAGTTCACGATCTTACCGGGGACAACGATCACCTTTTTCGGTTCGCGACCGCCTAAATACTCCTGCGTTTTCTCGTGTGCACGTACAGCTTTTTCGATTTCTTCTTTTGAAAGATCTAACGGAAGTTCCATCGTAAAACGCATTTTTCCATTAAACGAGATCGGGTATTCTTTACTACTTTCTACCAGATGCTTTTCATCAAACTCTGGGAAAGCAGCAGTGGCGATCGACTCGTCGTGACCGAGTAAACTCCACAATTCTTCTGCGATGTGTGGCGCATAAGGCGAAATCAATACCGCCAACGGCTCTAGTACTTCACGGTTGTTGCATTTTGCAGCGGCGAGTTCGTTAACCGCGATCATAAACGTAGAAACCGAAGTATTAAAACTGAAGTTCTCAATATCTTCCTGTACCTTTTTGATGGTTTTATGTAAGGTTTTCATCGCCTCTTTAGAAGCCGGCGCATCAGAAACTTCAAAGTCGCCCAGATTTCCCGCTTTATCTACTTGATGGTACAGCTTCCAGAGTTTTTTAAGGAAGTTGTGCACTCCTGTAATTCCTGCGGTATTCCAGGGTTTTGCTTGCTCTAACGGACCTAAAAACATCTCATACATACGCAGCGTATCTGCCCCGTACTCCTCACAAATATCATCGGGATTTACGACATTGTATTTGGATTTAGACATTTTTTCGACCTCTCTTTTAACTAAAAATGTATTGTTCTCATTTTGAAAACGTACATCATTATAAAGTTCGCCTTGATACCAAGTTGAAAATCCTGAGACATCCAATTGATTTTTTAAATCGACGAACTCTACAGGAACATGTAGTTTGGTAACAGTGAATGTTATCTTATCTAAATTAAAACCAGAATCTTTGAAATCATCTTCAAAGTATTTTTTATCAAATACATCATTCAATGAGAACTTTTCTCCAGCAATAGCATCATAAAGTTTCTTTCCCTCTAAAAGGTCGTATGATACTATCCTTCCATTTAATACATCGGAAAAAATGAACTCAAATTGCTTATCAAGCTCTTCTGAAAAACTCCCCTCATAATCATAATATCCTTCATTGATTCTATAAGCAAAAGCACTCTCCCCCAAAATCATCCCCTGATTGATCAGCTTTTTAAAGGGTTCTTCCACCGGAGTAAAACCACGGTCTTTTAGGAATTTTACCCAAAAACGGCTGTACAATAAATGCCCTGTTGCGTGCTCGCTACCCCCAATATAAAGGTCCACATTTTGCCAGTACTCCATCGCTTCTTTTGAGGCAAAAGCTTCATCGCGCAAAGCTTTCTCCATGTATCTGAAGAAATACCAGCTACTTCCTGCCCAACCCGGCATTGTATTCAACTCTAAAGGAAAAACAGTCTCGTGATCGATCTTGTCATTACTCACAACTGCATGGGTTTTGGTATCCCACGCCCAAACATCGGCGCGACCTAGTGGCGGCTCGCCTTCTTCGGTAGGCAAATATTTTTCTACTTCCGGCAGGTGAATCGGTAAATGCGCTGCATCAATCATTTGCGGCATTCCATCTACATAATACACCGGGAACGGCTCACCCCAATAACGCTGACGGCTAAAGACCGCGTCCCGCAAACGGTAATTTACTTTCCCTTTTCCGGCACCTAGTTTCTCTAATGCTTCAATCGCTTTTGGCAACGCCTGCTTGTACGCCAGTCCATTTAAGAAATCTGAATCTTTTAAAGGTGTTTTATCTTTTTCAGCATAGGCTTGTTCGCTGATATCGACTCCGTCAAAAATATTCTTGATCGGAATGTTGAAATGCGTTGCAAAATCCCAGTCGCGTTGATCCCCACAAGGAACCGCCATCACGGCACCGGTTCCATAACCAGCCAACACGTAGTCACCAATCCAGATCGGAATCGGCTCTTTTGTAAAGGGATGCTCGGCATATGCACCGGTAAAGGCACCCGAGATGGTTTTTACATCGGCCATACGCTCGCGCTCGCTGCGCTTTGCAGTTGCTTCGATATAGGCATCAACCTCAGCTTTTTGCTCTGGAGTTGTTATTTCTTTTACTAGATCTAATTCCGGCGCAAGTGTCATAAACGTCACTCCAAAAATGGTATCGGGACGGGTGGTAAACACCTCAATTTTGTACGACTTCTCGACTGCGCTCGAAGTGACATTAAACTCGACAGAAGCTCCTTTGGAACGCCCGATCCAGTTGGTTTGCGAGTCTTTAAGCGGCTGAGGCCAGTCAATATCTTGCAAACCGTCTAGCAAACGCTGCGCATAAGCGCTGATGCGCATACTCCACTGCGTCATTTTTTTACGCACCACAGGATGCCCGCCACGTTCTGAAGCGCCGTTCACGATCTCGTCGTTTGCCAAAACCGTACCTAGCGCAGGACACCAGTTCACTTCGGTTTCTGCCAGGTAGGTTAATCTATATTTTAAAAGAAGTTCTTGTTTTGCTTTCGCGGAAGCGGAATTCCATTCTTCAGCAGTAAAAGCTTCAACATCCTCATCGCATACTGCATTTACCGAAGAATTTCCTTCGGCTTCAAATTTGGCAATCAGCGTGTCAATATGTTCTGCCTGATTGGTATCGTTGTTATACCAACTTTCAAAAAGCTGAATAAAAATCCACTGCGTCCATTTATAATACTCAGGATTTGAAGTGCGCACTTCACGACTCCAGTCGAATGAAAATCCTATTTTATCCAATTGCTCGCGATAACGTGCAATGTTAGTTTCGGTAGTAATTGCCGGATGTTGCCCGGTTTGAATGGCATATTGCTCAGCCGGAAGTCCGAACGAATCGTACCCCTGCGGATGCAACACATTAAAACCTTGATGACGCTTGTAACGCGCATAAATATCACTGGCAATATATCCCAGCGGATGCCCAACGTGCAGTCCCGCACCTGATGGATATGGAAACATATCGAGCACATAATATTTTGGCTTTTCGCTGTTATTTTTTGCCTGAAAAGTACCGTGATCACTCCAGTACTTTTGCCATCTTTTTTCTATCGCGTTAAAATCGTAGTTCATTACCGTGTATTGCTTTGCGCACTGCGCATTTTAATGAGCGGCAAATTTAACGATTTAAAAGCGATTTAAGCAGGAAGGTTTTTTGGCACCGCCAAGGGGTTAAATACTCCGTCCCGAAAGCTTTCGGGATGCCACGAAATTGAAAATTTGTTCGGAACGAATGCCGCGTGGACCTGCCTTTGTCGGCAGACAGGCTTGCCCCGAGGGAGTTTACTCGAGGTTTTCTAGGATCTTGCCTCTTTTTCCATTGGCAATAAACACTCAAAGATCATCTCGTTTACCGGCACAGAAACGCCGAGACGCTTTCCTTCGCGCACAATGTAGCCGTTAAAGTTGTTGAGTTCGCTGGGTTTGCCTTCCATAATATCGCGTTGCGTAGAAGCGGTCACATCTGCTCCTTGATTCTGGATCGCCTCAAAAACTGCCTCCATATGCTTTTCGGTAAGTGCAATTCCTTTTGCTTTGGCGACATTAAAAATCTCCTTTGCGGTGTCTTGCATCATTTTAAACAAATAGGCGCTCGAACGTATTTTACCCATAGGCACGCGTGTCAAACCGCCAATCCCGCTTATGGTGCAAATGAATAAGAATTTCTTCCAGATCTCTACTTGAATATCTTCAACTAAATGGGCTGTAAAACCGGCTTCTTCAAAAAGTGCTTGAAGTTCTTTTGCGCGTTCAGAAAGGCTTCCGTCGAGTTCACCAAAGGTGATGCTGGGTTCAAAAGTAGGATGCTTAATTTTTCCGGGACCGTCTTTAAAAGCAACTATTCTGCATAGACCACCCAAAACCTGAGCATCAGGCAATACCTCAAGGATTTTTTCAGCATTTGAAGCTCCGTTTTGTAACGGCAGAAATAGCGCTTCGGCGTTAACATAAGGCTTTAAAGCTTCGATCGTCTCAGGAACTTGCCACGATTTTACTCCTAAAATCACAAGATCCGGCGTTGGGATTTCGCTTAAATCAGCAGTTGCCAAATCGGGTTCAGCTACAAAATCACCTTTATAGCTAGTGACTTCTAATCCGCTTTTTTGAATTGCTTCCAGATGTTTTCCGCGGGCGATAAACGTCACGTGATTTTTAGTTTTAGTGAGTTTTCCGCCAAAATAGCCTCCAACGCCACCTATTCCGTAGATTAAAATATTCATAAACCATTACAATTTAGAGCTTAAGCACTTCATTTTTAACAGCTAACGCCAGTGCTGGTGCTAAACGCGTGAAATGCTTCAGTATAAAAATACAAAATGCGCCAAGCGTACGTTTAAGAAGCACGAACTTTAGTATTTTTGTCCACTAATCGCATTAAATTTTACGCAGCAGCATGGCATCATCTTTTGAAAAGTTTCAACGTCGCAGACTGATCTCCTCGTATTTTTCGGTGATTTTAAGTATTGCGCTGGTACTTTTCTTATTGGGATTGCTGGGCCTTCTTGTGCTCAACTCTAAAAAAGTTGCCGATCATTTTAAAGAACAGATCGCATTGACGATCTACCTAAAAGATGACGCTAAAGATGTTGAGATCAAACAACTTGAAAAAACGCTCGCTCTAGCCGATTATACTAAGTCGACGCAGTTTGTTTCTAAAGATGAAGCTGCCGAAGAACACAGCAAAGAAATAGGTGAGAATTTTATGGACTTTTTGGGCTACAATCCGCTGCAAAACTCCATTGACGTCTATCTCAAAGCCGATTTTGTTGATGCAGCTCAGGTTAAAGAAATCGCAGATAATTTGCTTGCCAAAGACTTTGTAGAAGAAGTAAACTATGACCAGCCTTTGATCTCGCTGCTTAACGATAACATCAAAAAAATAAGTTTGTGGGTAATGGTGATTAGCGGTGTGTTTACACTTATTGCGGTATTGCTCATCAACTCTGCGATACGCCTTTCGGTTTATTCAAAGCGTTTTACGATAAAAACGATGCAAATGGTGGGTGCGACCAAAGGTTTTATTCGCCGCCCGTTTATCTGGCTGAGTATGAAATTAGGAATGGTAGGCGCAGTAATCGCACTCGCAGGAATGGCCGCGGTTCTTTATTATTTAAACCAAACCTTCCCCGAGTTAGAATTGCTGGCAGACCCTGTGATTCTGGCTATTTTGTTCGTAGGCGTTTTTCTGGCAAGTGTGCTGATCACATGGTTCAGTACCTTTTTGGCTACTCAGCGTTTCTTGAATTTAAGAACAGACGAACTTTATTATTAGAGAAGAGCTTTTAGATCAAAAGCCCTTTCAAAACATAATTTTAACCCTTTTTAGCATGGGAGAACAAAAACGAAAAAAACAAAATGAACTGCACCGTAGCAGTTTTATTTTTAAGAAGAAAAACTATAAGGTGATGTTGATAGGCCTGGGTGTGATCGCACTTGGTTTTATCTTGATGTCTGGCGGTGGTAGTGATGACCCTACGGTATTTAATCCGGAGATTTATAACTGGAGACGTATACGTCTTGCTCCGGCGTTGGTGTTGATTGGTTTTGGGATCGAAGTATATGCGATCTTACTGAATCCTGATAAGAAGAAAAACGTCAATTAACAAGAATTAAATGGATATAATTGACGCGATAATCCTTGGGATCATTCAAGGTCTTACCGAATTTTTACCGGTTTCCTCAAGCGGTCATCTTGAACTAGGAAAAGCCATTTTGGGCGACAGTACCCTACCCGAAGAAAGTTTACTCTTTACTGTGGTTTTGCATTTTGCAACTGCTTTGAGTACGCTGGTAGTTTTTAGAAAGGATATTCTAGATATTCTCAAAGGCTTGTTTCAGTTTAAATGGAATGAAGAAACGCAGTTTGCTGTAAAAATCATCATCTCGATGATTCCCGCTGTGATCATCGGGTTGTTTTTTGAAGAACAATTAGAAAGCCTTTTTGGCGGAAACATTCTGCTTGTAGGAATGATGCTTATCATTACCGCGCTTTTATTATGGCTGGCAGATAAGGCTAAAGACACCCAAAAACCGGTTAGCTACAGAAATGCTTTTACCATAGGAATTGCACAGGCTATCGCCATGCTTCCGGGGATTTCCAGAAGTGGTGCTACGATCTCGACTTCGGTTTTATTAGGGAATGACAAAAGCAAAGCCGCGCGTTTTTCCTTTTTAATGGTGGTTCCGTTGATCTTCGGGAAGATCGCAAAAGACCTGCTTAGTGGAGAGATCACTACCGAATCTGGTAATTTTACTGCGCTGTCTATAGGTTTTGTTGCTGCCTTCGTTAGCGGACTTATCGCTTGTACCTGGATGATCAAATTGGTTAAAAAGAGTAAGCTCTCATGGTTTGCCATATATTGCCTTATCGTTGGGATTATCGCGGTTGGTTTTGGGTACTATAACCTTTAGAAAACCGAAGAATTACAAAAACATTTTATGCAGTTTACCGAAGAATATTTTAAAGAAGGTCAGGTTTTACTTTTTGACAAGCCGCTCAATTGGACCTCATTTCAACTGGTAAACAAAGTGCGCTGGTTGATCCGCAAAACCTTTAAGATCAAAAAGATCAAAGTAGGCCACGCAGGTACTTTAGACCCTTTGGCCACTGGTTTGCTTATCATCTGCACCGGTAAATTCACCAAGCGTATTGAAGAATTTATGGGGCAAGAGAAAGAATATACGGGCACTATCGTACTAGGTGCTACGACGCCTTCTTATGACCTGGAAACAGAGATTGATCAAACTTTTTCTACAGAACATTTGAACGACACGTTTGTCAAAGCCACTACTGCACAATTCACCGGTGCTATTCAGCAGCAACCGCCGGTTTTTTCTGCATTGAAGAAAGACGGAAAACGCTTATATGAGTTTGCACGCGCCGGTGAGGAAGTGGATATTCCCAGCAGAACCGTTGAAATTTCAGAATTTGAAATCACCCGAATCGAACTTCCTGAGGTTGATTTTAGGGTGCGTTGCAGTAAGGGAACGTACATCAGATCATTAGCACACGATTTTGGAAAAGCACTAAACAGCGGCGGACATCTTTCCGCTTTGCGAAGAACAAAAATTGGTGATTTTGATGTGCAAGATGCTACCTCTTTAGAAAGCTTTGAGGCCGCTTTAAAACAAGCTGAAACTTCAAACAATTAGTTAACAGCTCTTCCGTTTTGTTTAACAGCCACGCATACTACGTTTTTGTAATTTTGCATTGATGAAACTGTCTCCTCAAGATAAAGCGATGTTGATCACCTTTAGCGGTGCCAGTATTCTTGCGGTAGTTTTTCTATTTTTTACCATCAAGCCTTATGACACGTCACAGGTAGAAGAATTTATTCCCATCCCGATTATTGCAGAAGAGTTGCCAGAAGAAGAACTTCTGGAACAAACCGAAGAAGAACAGCCGCAATCCCAAGAAATTACTAATCAAGCGCAAAGCAGTAGTCGCTTGGTACGCGAAGCCAATAGATTTTTTAGTCAACAAAACGAAGTAGAAAATGCCTTAAAAAGCGACACGAAAACTGCAGACCCTTCTGAAGATACAGACGGTGATGACGAGACATTTCCTGATTATCGGGAACGCATCGCATTGTTGCGCCAAAAACGTGCTGCGCAGCAGTCTGCCGGCACATCAGACGACGCTAAAGAAGTTTCTAAAGTAAATACCTCAAGCTATCGACGCAGTACGGTTACTTATCAACTTAAGGAGCGCAATGCGATTCAAATTCCTAATCCCGTGTATACGTGTGATGCTACCGGGCGCGTGGTGATCAATATTCAGGTGAACGGCGTAGGCGGTGTGACTAAAGTTACGTTTAATAAGAGCGCCTCGACCACCGCAAACGGTTGTCTTGTAGATCAAGCTTTAGAATACGCACAACAGGCTATTTTTAACAAAAGCACGCGCGATTCGCAATTAGGCTCGATCAGTTTTGAGTTTCAAGGTTAAATTCTTTTAAGATCGCAAGCAGTTCTTCAACCACAGCTTGTCCTTTATTATCATTATACCATTTCTGAAGCGTGTTAATAAACTCCGGTGTTATCGTTTTATTTTCCGCTTTAAAATCTGTCACAAGTTGCTGTGCAGCCTTAGAACGCGAACCCCAACTTGTCACCACAGCATTATTCTCAGGATTCTGCACGATCAATTTTGGTATGGCTTTTCCGCCATTGGTCAAGAAGGCATCCATCAATTGCGGGTGATCATCACGCAAGACCAACTTGAAATTTATGGCCGGCTGTAGTTCAGCCATTTTATGCATTACGGCCACTGCCGCAGGAGCATCGCCACACCAACTTTCAGTAAGCACTAACCAATTTACCGGTCTTGTATAGTTTTTCAATTCGTTTTCCTGGGCCGGAGTAAACTGTAAAGTTTTATCCCAGCGCTTCATCCGACGGTCATTAAGTACGGTATAATTTGATAAAGCTTCGGTTTGGGTATGCCCGGTGCTTGTGAAAGATTGGGTGTGTTTGGCTACCAAAATTCGGTAATCTGCGTAGGTCAAGGCATTTTTTCGAGCTTCCGTTACCAGCTCTTGTCGTTCTAAGGTTGTAATCGTCATAAAGCAAAAGTCGGTGTTTTTTGAATCAACTTACAAAGCGCAGTACCTAAGAACAACTCAAAATGTCTACCTTTAATTTTCAATTGGCTCCGCCAAAGGGATTAATACTCGGAGGCTTGCCTTGAAGTAATTTACGTTGAATTATGACAAAACACAGATGTGGCTGGTGTGTGGGCGATCCACTTTATGAAGCGTACCACGATCAAGAATGGGGCGTCCCCGTCTATGACGATCAAACCATCTTTGAATTTTTGATCTTAGAAACTTTTCAGGCAGGGTTAAGCTGGATCACTATTTTGCGCAAGCGCGAAAACTTTCGCGAAGCGCTTGATGCTTTTGACTATAAAAAGATCGCAGCGTATTCTGATGACAAACTTGAAGAACTTCTTCAAAACCCCGGAATCATCAGAAATAGATTAAAAGTAAAAGCTACGGTGAGCAATGCTCAAGCTTTTATAAAAATTCAGGAAGAATTTGGTAGTTTTTCTAAATACATCTGGAGTTTTGTAAATCACAAGCCTGTTCAAAATTCGGTGAAAAATTATAAGGAAGCGCCGGCAACTACCGCAATTAGTGATGCCTTGTCAAAAGACCTAAAAAAGCGTGGTTTTAAATTTACCGGTTCAACTGTGGTTTATGCGCATATGCAAGCTACCGGTATGGTTAACGATCACGAAGTGAATTGCTTTAGATATGCCGAAGTAAGCAAACTCCAATAAATGCTGTAAGTCGTTTACTTTGTCATAACCAGTTAGTTTAAAACTAGGCTCAAAGCCTTTCTGTCTTATCCGACGAATAAAAATTAGTGTAGATAAGACAGAAACGCTTCTCTGGCAATTTCTCTTGCTCCTAAACTTTCCAGATGAGTTGTATATACTTGGCAGTCGATAAGTTTATAGTCTTGCCGTGCGAGCTTTTGCGCTAAAGAGATTAGCGCAACTTTGCTGGCATTACTTGCTTTTGCAAACATACTTTCACCACAAAAAACCTGTTTTTCTTTGAGATTTACGCCATACAACCCTCCTACGAGAACCTCATCCTGCCATACCTCTACAGACTCTGCATAACCCAATTTATGTAGGTTTAAATAGGCTTCGACCATTTCGTTTGTGATCCACGTACCGTCTTGATCGTCTCGTTTGATGCGCTTACAGTTTAAAATTACGTCTAGAAAATGCGTATTGTAAGTCACCTTAAACTTGGCGTCGCGCAACACTTTTCTCATTGACTTTGAGATGTGAACTTCCTCAGGTTTCAACACCATTCTGGGATCTGGCGACCACCATAAAACCGGCTGACCATCATTATACCAAGGAAAAATTCCTTGACTATACGCATCGATCAAGCGCGCCGGACTCAAATCTGCACCCACGGCAAGGAGACCATCTTCATCAGCAAGATGATGATCAGGAAACGGCTGAGACGAATTGATAAAAATGATACGTTATGATTTTAATAAAAACAAGTATAAAATTTTGAGTAATTCCGATTTTTTACCGAAATTTATGAGAACCTATTTAAAATTTTGTTCATCATTGCTTTTTTAGTTTATAAATAGGTTCACCTAAAACCAATTAAAAGCTCTTAATTTCAAGAGCTTTTTTTATGCTCTGAACTGTCTTAAGGCTAACAGCGCATAAAAATTTGATTATCAAAAAAACTCAAAACCCCCGAAACTTACTAAAAGTATCGGGGGTTTTACATGTGTTTAACGTGCTTTTTAGAAAGGCAGATCGTCGTGATCGTCATCATCAAAATCTGAAGCAGGCTCAAACTGGTCTGCCGGTGGTACCGGAGGTATTCCAGCAGAAGGCGCAGCGCTTTCAAGACTTTCAATTCGCCATCCTTGGATGCTATTAAAATATTTAGTTTCACCTTGTGGATTCACCCACTCGCGACCTCTTAAGTTGATGCTTATTTTTACGTTTTGCCCTACATTAAAGTTGTTTAGCAAGTCGGTTTTATCTTGCACAAACTCAACCATTATAGGCTGTGGATATTGCTCTTCGGTAGTTACAACAACTTCGCGCTTTCTAAAACCATTGTTGCCAAAGGTTTGTACGTCTCCAATCAATTTAATTTTTCCCTGTACTTCCATTTCTGTTGTTTTGTTTATATGATAAGCCTTTTAAAATTAGGCTAAAATTAATTTCCAGGCATCGCCCGTTCTATCTTGATTTACTAATTCTTTAATTGCTTGATGCAATTGCTCTTGATTTCCAGAGCTCACCACTTCTTTTAATTCCTCATTATCTGCTAAAAATGCCTTTACAGCTTCGGCATCCGGCAAAGCTTCGATATTGCCCAATCTTCCCAGATCGTTTCCGCTAAGCACGGTGCTTAATCTAATAGCTGCCGGCAAGGCATCTACGCCTACACCAAGATTGCGCAGCGGCTTTGGCACTTCAAACATACCTTCTATCGCCCGTGTGTACCAGTTGCCTCCCATACGCGCCACAAGATCAATTTTGTGCTCGTCAATGGTTTCTGCTTCGGTCAACACAGCCTTTTGAATATGAATTCTAAGCACCTCGCAAACGACTAAGTTTCCCGCACCACCTTCAGTTCCTAAAGCCACAACTTCATTAACCTTGCACTCCAATTGCACAGGCGCTTCTTTCACACGAAAAGGCTTTACCGCTTCTGAAGGCTCTTTGCCAAAACCTGCTTTTATAAATTCGTCTACACCGATTTCATATTCAGTGCTGGCCAGCGACATCTGGTGTACCATAGCATAATTCACCACATTGATCACCACTTCTTTGGTTGCAATAATATTATCTAGCGTATGTTTTGTGGTGTTATCTCTTCCTCTACGCACCGGAGAAAACACCACAATTGGTGGATTAGAGCTAAACACATTAAAAAAACTATACGGCGCCAGATTAGGTTTACCCTCGGCATCTAAAGTACTTGCAAAAGCAATAGGGCGCGGCCCCACAGCAGCAGATAAAAGACCATAAACTCTGGCATTTTCTGAAGTTTTAGGGTCTATAGAAAGTGTTTCGGTGCTCATTTGGCAAAGGTAGGCATACGATAGTATTCTTAAAACCGTTTTGAAAACAATAATTGTATTCAAAATACTTTATATTTATTTCAAATGTCAAGTTGTATCTGCTTTAGAACAGCGCAGCTAAACAAAGGCTTTTTGTTAACACGAGCTTCAAAGAAACGAACCCTATGAATTTTAATAAAGATCAGCGTTTTATCCGCTGGTTTATCATTTTTGCAGCGGTAGTTATAACCGCGCTTATTCTTTGGAATGTCTCCTTATTTTTTGACCAACTCAAGCAGGCAGAACGGGACCGTATGGAAATCTGGGCCACTTCTATGGAAGCGTTTAATACTGAAGACATCAACCAGTATTACGCCCTAAGCCAGAAGATAAACTCTAAAAATCAATACATCCCCATAATCATTACAGATTATAAGGACAGTATTGTAAACAGCATCAATATCCCCGAAAATATTCTTGAAAACCCCATTAGATCTCAAGAATTACTGCTAGAAATGGCCGCCGAAAATGATCCTATACGCATTGATATTTTGGGTGGCGAACTCTGGTATGCGTATTATGGACACTCCCCGGTGATCAATCAATTGAAGTTTTTCCCGGTGGTGCTGGTGATTATTGTGATTCTTTTTATCGCGGTAATTTATTTCTTTTACGCCACCTCAAAAGCTTCAGAACAAAACTCGCTTTGGGCAGGAATGGCTAAAGAAACTGCGCATCAAATAGGCACGCCGCTTTCTTCGCTTGTAGGATGGACCGAAATTTTAAAAGCCGAACAAGTAAACCCCGATTATATTGAGGAGATCAATAAAGATATAAATCGCCTAGAAACCATCACCGGAAGGTTTTCTCAAATAGGCAGTATCCCGAAGCTTGATCCTAAAAACATCATCACCGAAACCCAAGAAGCCTTTGAATATTTGGCCAATCGCAGTTCTAAGCTTATTGATTTTGAAATCGATGTTCCGCAGGGGCAACTTTTTGTAATGCTCAACAAAGAACTCTATGCGTGGAGTATTGAAAACCTGGTAAAAAATGCCATTGATGCCATGAAGGGTAAAGGAAAGCTCACACTAACCGTTAAACGCGACACCCGCTTTGCAAAAATCTTGATAAAAGACACCGGTAAAGGAATCCCAAAAATGAACTTCAATACCATTTTTGAACCCGGTTATACTACAAAAAAACGAGGTTGGGGTCTTGGCCTCTCGTTAACCAAACGAATTATTGAAGAATATCACGACGGGCAAGTACGCGTGTTGCATAGCGAACTCAACAAAGGGACCACCTTTCAAATAGCGCTTAAACTTATAGACGAATGAATGATAAGGTAAGAAATATGAAAGTCAGTATACTTTCTGACAATTGGTATACGCTAAACAAAGTAGACTTTGAATACCTCAACAACCAGAACACTTGGGAACACCAATCGCGCGAAGCTTATGACCGCGGAAACGGTGCGGTAGTGCTGTTGTATAATCCAGATCAAAAAACCGTGATTCTCACGCGGCAGTTTAGAATGCCTACCTATCTCAACAAAAACAGCGATGGGATGATGATCGAAGCCTGCGCCGGATTGTTAGACGAAAATGACCCAAAAACGGCAATCATTAAAGAGATCGAGGAAGAAACCGGCTACCGAATCAAAACAGTAGAAAAAGTCTTTGAATCGTATATGTCTCCGGGATCTGTAACGGAAATTTTGCATTTCTTTATCGCAGCATATTCTGAAAGTCAAAAAGTGTCAGAAGGCGGTGGTGCCGCTGATGAAACCGAAAATATTGAGGTTCTTGAATATAGCTTTCAGGATGCCTTAGCATTGATAAAAACAGGAGAAATTAAAGATGCCAAAACTATAATGCTCTTGCAATACGCACAAATTAATCTGGCAGATCTTATGAAATAGGTTATTTTTGCGCCACCAACCAACCTCTGCATATGGCTTCTTCTTTCGTAAAATTTGGCGAGTCTAAACTGCGCAATAACTGCCCAAAATGTTATGCGCAAGATGGGTTAAGCTTTACGTTTTATAACAAGATCGAAGATAACAAGTTGCTTACCAAAGCCACTAAGGAAGTCAAAGGCGAACTGCATTGCAGTCACTGCTCGTCACAAATTTATCCGGGATTGTGGACAGACGAAATTGACCGCGTATACCTTTACAACTTAAAAAGGATAGGCAATCCTGAGACGTATACGCGTTTTAAACCTCTAGCAATTATCATTCTGATTGCAATTGTAGTGGTTGCTGCGGCTGCCGCTTTTGCTATTTACAGATTGAAAATGGCCGCTTAAAAAGCTGCTTGAATCTGCTGCGCAAGCGCCTCAAATTCTTCTTGAGTAAGTTTTGTTTTACTAAGAAAGCGCGCGTCTTCCATTGTTGTAAGCGGGATCAAATGCACGTGAACGTGTGGTACTTCTAGACCTATTACAGAAACACCAATGCGCTCACAAGGCACTACTTTTTCTAAAGCTTTAGCAACTTTTCGGCTAAATGACATAAGTGCCATATATTCTGCTTCGGGCAAATCAAAAATCTTGTTGACCTCCTTTTTAGGAATACACAGCGTGTGCCCTTTTGCGTTAGGGTTAATGTCTAATATTGCAATATGCTGCTCATCTTCCGCAACAATATGCCCGGGAATTTCGCGATTGATGATCTTTGTGAAAATAGAAGCCATAGGAAGTCTTAATCTCTGGTTATTTCTAAAATATCAAATTTCATCGTTCCGTTTGGAACGCTGATTTCGGCTACTTCACCTACTTTCTTACCAAGCAAGCCTTTACCTATAGGAGAATCTACAGATATCTTTCCGCTTTTTAGATCGGCTTCACTTTGCGCAACCAGTTTATAGGTCATCTGCATTCCGTTAGTTTGATTTTTAATTTTAACGGTAGAGTGTACTAAAGCTTTAGAAGTATCTAGCTGAGACTCATCAATAATACGGGCATTAGCTACAAGCTCTTCCATCTTAGAAATACGCATTTCTAGCATTCCCTGAGCTTCTTTAGCAGCATCATACTCAGCATTCTCACTCAAATCTCCTTTATCGCGCGCTTCGGCAATTGCCTGAGAAGCCTTTGGGCGTTCAATATCTTTAAGCTGATTCAGCTCGTCTTTCAATTTTTTTAATCCTTCTGCTGTATAGTATGATACTTTACTCATAACTTCGTTTATTAATGCACAATGACTGTGTGTATTTTTCGTTTAAAAATTTAATGTTTACAGAGCTGAAGTTTCGAGCTCGCTTATAAACACAAAAAATCCCATTAGAAACGGGATTAAGTGTTGCTAATATACGAATTTATTAATTGTTACTTCTAAATTTTTCTAAATTGATAAACCCTAATTTTTTCTTTCGCACCAAGTTGCTGCTCTGTTTTTTGGCTTTCGGCGTGGTTTTACAAAGCTGTAGTTCTGATGATAACCGCATCAATAATCCCAATGTAAATCCTATTTCTTTTAGCGTAAATCTTAATACCAACCTTCCGGAATATAGTCAGTTGCAATTCCCCGGAAATTCGATTTACGTATCTGGTGTAGGCATCCGCGGAATATTTGTCATCAATACCGGTGCAGGAATTCGCGCTTGGGAGGCAACAGACCCCAACCATGTTCCTAATAGCTGCTCGACGATGACTTTAAATGGCACCGAAGCAACATGCCCTTGTGAAGAAAATACCTATACTCTTTTTACCGGGCAAGATACCGCTCAAGAATTACCGTACACCCTTATTGAATATCGGGTTGCAGAGAACGGCAACCTCATCAACGTGTCTTACTAACAAAAAAAGCCGGCAATTGCCGGCTTTTCAGCTTCTGGTACGAACCCCTAAAATCGTACCGTGGCTCCTATTAAAAAATTGATTTTTGCCTGCGGATAATATCCTGCTCCTTCAATGGTAGTCACCGTTCCCGGATTAGAGAAGTCGTCATCGTAGGTAAAGAAATACCCGTTAGAAACATATTCTTCACTAAAGATATTATTGACCAACGCTGTTAGCGTAACGCGTTTTGCAAAGCCTATATTCTTCAAGTCATACTGCACGTTAAAATCATTGATGAAGTACGCATCAAGCTTAGAACTTTCCGCATCAATGTTTCCTAAATATTGTTCGCCCACATATTTAGAAAGTAGTGACAAGCGCAAATTTTGCACCGGAAAGAAATCAAGTCGGTTTCCGGCTATGATTTCGGGTGAAAATGAAATATTGGTATTTCCTAAATTCTGTAATTCGCCATCTCGTTGAAAGAAAAAGTCTCTGTTTTTATTGGTACTCAAAGCGATATTCGGCGTGATCGCAAATTGACGGCCCAGTTGAAATCCTGCTTCTACTTCTAATCCTAAACGATAGCTTGAACCGCTGTTTTGACGAATGGGCGCTCCAACATCATCAATCGCACCGGTAAGCACCAGCTGATCGCGATAATCCATAAAATACAGATTGGCAAAAACACGCGCACGTTCTTTAGTAAAACGATAGCCCAACTCAAAATCATTTAAAGTTTCCGGAACCGGATTTCCATTTTCAAAATCGGTACGACTAGGTTCTCTATTGGCTCTGGCGTAAGAGGCATAGATTTTATTCTTCTCATTCAGCGTAAGCGTTAGTCCCGCTTTCGGATTAAAAAACGAATAGTTTTCATCGATAATAAATTCGTCGATATCGCTATTGATCCCATCAGTCTCGTAACTAATAAAACGTCCTTGAAGATCTCCAAAAACACTCCACATATCGTTAATACGCCAGGTCGCTTTAGCAAATGTGGTAAACTCATTCTTGTCTGCCGTGCCAAAATAATAGCGATAACCCGCCTCTTCATCCTGAGCAAAATAACGTGCCCAAGTGATCTCACCATAATGATCACCACTGTAAATACTACCAAAAACTCCGGCATCAAAATCAACTGAATTTGACTTATAATTGGTCGTCAAGTTTGCCACATAATAACGGTTGTCTAACCAGCGACGGCGAATAAGGTCAGTATCAGTTTGTAATTCACCATCTACCTCATACGGCTCCCAGCCGATAAAATCAAAAGTAGCATCGCTAGAAAAATTGACATTGGCATAATACCACGAGTCTACATACTCTTCAAAAAAGCCACGTCCCATGGTGTAGTTTAAACTCAGCTGTGTTGACCAGCCTCCGTCATATTTTTGATTCCAATGCAGTTGTACGTGATCTTGCTTGTAATTATCAACCTGATCCTCGTAAAAACCTTGAAAATTGCCGTCGTCATCGTATTGAAAACCTATAGGATTATAGGTTCTGTCCGTCGCTAAAGTCTGCGCATCGATACCGTTCCATGACTGGTAAGTAACCTCGTGACCGCCAAAAACAACAGCTTTAAGTAAGGTTTTCTCATTGCGATATTCGCCCTGAAGGTAATAGGATTTTAAGTCTGAACTGGCGCGATCTACATACCCATCAGACTTTATAGCAGAAAGTCTTCCGGAAAAACTAAAATGATCATTTATTAGTCCGGTACCAAATTTCACATTGGCTCGACGTGTATCAAAAGATCCTCCTGAAGCATTTACTTCCGCATAAGCTTCCGGCGTAGCCGCATCGGTTAAAATATTCAAACTGGCTCCAAAAGCTCCGGCACCATTGGTTGATGTTCCCACTCCACGTTGCAATTGTACACTCTCGATAGAACTACTAAAATCCTGCAAGTTCACAAAGAACGTTCCCAAACTTTCAGCATCGTTATACGGGATTCCGTTTATGGTTACATTAATACCGCGATTTCCGGTACCACGCACTCTAAAACCGGTATAGCCCACACCGGCACCGGCGTCTGAAGTAGTTACCACACTAGGTAAATAATTGAGTAAAATAGGCAGGTCTTGTCCCAGATTACGCTCGTTGATCTCGGCTTTAGACAGGTTGCTGTACGTGATGGGCGAGTCGGCATCTACACGTACCGATTGTACCAGCACCTCATCTAGTTTTTCTACATCGGTAGAATCTTGTGGTGTTTGTTGTGCGAGTGCGCCAAAAGTCGTTAAAGTGGCAGCACAGGCGAATAAAAGAGTTTTCATTCGTAAAAAGTTTTACGAATAAAAGGGGCAATTATTCTGTGTTACTAAAAGTTAATATGCAATGTTGCTTAAAAACACGCAGGTCGTCACCCGCCTTTTTAAGCGATTCCCTTGGCAGCATTATCTGCCCAGGTTCATTGGGTATGATCTCAGCTCGCTTTCTGCATAAATACAGAAGTTTAAGCACCCCTTTGAGATTTAGGGCGCAAATGTAATACAATATTTATGCTTTTATAAAAAAATTAAGGGCTTTTGTAAAAGCGAATATTAATTTTAAAATTCTATGAAAAACACCAAGCGATCAATTACTCTCAAGGTCCTTACCGGCTATATCATGATTGGTCTGCTGGTTGTAGTTGCTATTTATTTTATCTACCCGCAGATAAAAACCTTTATTTATCCTCCTAAAAAAGAACAAGCAACAAATCAAAAACTCACCTTTACCAGCAATGCGCTCAGTTATCTTTACGAGGCAGAGACTATTGGCAGAACCGCTATGGCCACCGGCTCTCAGCGCCAATTTAAAGAGTATCAAGTGCTGGTAGATAGTATAAAAATTGAACTGGATTCGCTACAACGCATAACAGACACTAAAGAGCAAAATGAGCAGTTAGACAGCATAAAAATGTTGCTTTCTAACAAGACTAGTAACATTAGAGCAATGGTGCGCCTGCGGGACGAGCAATACTCCCGCAACTACTATGATGAAGCGCTTGACGAACTCGTTAAAGAGGATATCTATTTTGAAGATTATGCTAATGATCCGCGGTTGGATTCGGTTGACCCGTATATCAAAAGCGTGATCGTTGATTTTAATGAGTACATCCGAAAAGATACCCGGGATGAAGATCAAGGTCTGAAATCTATGGCTGAAACCGTGCGCAAGACGCTTTCAAATATTGAAGCCCGCAAGAAGGAACTTGAGATCGATATCATCAATCGTGAAAACACCTTGCTGGCTAATGACCGAAACATCAACCTAAAAATACGCAATCTCTTAAGCACGCTTGAGCGCGAAGGAAGTTTTAGCGCAAGACAGCGTGAGGCATTTTTAAACAGCAGAATTCAAGAGATCACAAAAACACTCAAGATCATTGGGATCATAAGTGTTGTGCTGGCTATTGGGTTTGTAATAATGATTTTTAAAGACGCTTCTCGCAGTCAGCAATACAGCAAAAATCTGGAGCAAAGTAACGCTACGGCACAGTCACTTTTAAAAAGTAGAGAGCAATTGATGGCGACCATAACGCACGATATGCGCTCACCGCTCAATACCGTACTTGGCTTTACAGACCTGCTGAAAAAAACCGCTGTAGATGCCAAACAAATGCGTTATCTGGATACCGTACAGAAGTCTGGCGATTATATTCTAAAACTGGTCAATGATCTGCTGGATTTTGCAAAGCTGGAAGCCGGAAAAATCAGCATTGAAAAAATCCCCTTTAACCCTAAAAAGTTAATCGAGGATGTCATCGTAGTGAGTCTCCCACAACCTTTAAAAGAAGGTGTTGAGATTCGTACCGAAATTCCTGACGAACTGGACGCAATTTTTTTAAGCGACCCTTTTAGGATCAAGCAAATTCTGGCTAACCTCATCACCAATGCTTATAAATTCACCGAAGAAGGAAGCATCACCATCGCACTTCATAAAGATGGAAAAAACCTGAGGTTTAAAGTGATCGATACCGGTTGCGGGATTCCTAAAGAGAAGCAAGAGGTGATCTTTAAAGAGTTTTCTCAGGCTGAAGAAACTACGCAGCGCAAGTATGGTGGTTTTGGTCTCGGACTATCGATTTCACAAAAATTAACCGAATTACTCAACGGAAAACTTCAGCTGAAAAGTATTCCAGGGAAAGGGAGTACGTTTACGTTGATCGTTCCCGTAGAGCAAACCGAACAACAAGAACCTGCCGATTTTGAAGAATATCTTTCTGAAGTTAAACTTGACGCACTGCGACGAATTTTGATCGTAGATGACGAACCCGTGCAGCAGCAACTTACCAAAGCTACACTGGCTCCCTTCAATTTAAAAATAGACACGGCTTCTAATGGAAAAGAAGCGCTTCAACAGATAGAAAAAAATGAATATGACCTCATTCTTTCTGACATTCAAATGCCAGTGATGAATGGTATTGAATTTATTAAAGCCTTAAAAGCAAATAGCCGATCGCAAGACATTCCGGTGATTGCTTTAAGCGGAAACGAGACCCTAAAACAAGCCGATTATAAACATTTTGGCTTCGCTGCAAATCTCAGAAAACCCTACAAACCTGCTGCGCTGATCGCAATCCTAAAAGGTTTAAGCACCACAGAAATAGAAGAAAAGCAAAATATTTCTTCAGCAGCAACAGCTGCAAGTACGTCGGGCAAGTTATATGATCTTAAGCAGCTTAAAGCTTTTACCGCAGATGATTATGCTTCTTTAAAAAACATTCTTATCGTTTTTGCCGAAAGTGCTGCAGAAAGTTTAAGTCAGTTGAAAGAGCATCGTGAAGATCCAGAACAACTTAATCAGGTTGCGCATAAAATGCTGCCAATGATGCGGCAACTGGAAGCTGATGATGTCGTACAGCCTCTGGTAATTTTAGAAAAACCAGATTTGGAAAACAAATCGGCGATCGCTATTCAAGATCTAGTGCAACAAGCCATTGAGCAAACTGAATTACTTTTAAAGCAATTAAAAGAAGATCAAGATCTATAGTTTAATGTCGTATTGCTTGAGTTTATTGTAAAGAGTTTTTCGGTCTATATCAAGCAGTCGAGCGGCTTTGCTTTTATTGCCGCCGGTTTTTTCTAAAGCATCTAAAATACGTTCCTGCTCATTTTTGGCATTAAACAGCGCATAATCGTCCTTCTTATCTTCGACCTTAGCCATGCGGATTTCGCGAGGCAACAATTCTTTAGGAATAAGTGACGCAGGAGCCAAAAGCACCATACGTTTTACAATATTCTTCAGCTCTCTTAAATTACCCGGCCACGCGTACTGAATCAGGGCTTCTACAGCATCGGAACTAAAACCTTCTACATCTTTCTCCAGTTCTTTATTGGCCTGATCTAAAAACAGGTTTATGAAAAGCATCAAATCTTCCTGACGTTCACTTAACCGCGGAACTTCAATGGAAAATTCGTTGAGACGATGATAAAGATCTTCCCTGAATTCCCCTTCTTTTACTGCTTCTTCAAGGTCCTCATTAGTCGCAGCAACCACACGAATATCAACCGCTATTTCTTTATTGCTTCCTACGGGTTTGATTTTTCGCTCTTGCAAGGCGCGCAGTAATTGCACTTGCAATTCATACGAAAGATTGCCTATTTCATCTAAAAAAAGCGTTCCGCCGTTTGCGGCCTCAAAATGCCCTACTTTGTCGTTAACGGCTCCTGTAAACGAACCTTTCACGTGTCCAAAAAATTCACTTCCGGCGATCTCTTTAGGAATTGCGCCACAATCCACCGCAATAAACGGTTCGCCATTACGCTTGCTTTTATCGTGAATGCTTTTGGCTACATACTCTTTTCCTGTTCCGCTATCTCCGGTAATAAGAATAGACATATTTGTGGGTGCAACCAAATCTATATATTGATTGAGTTTTGCCGAAGCATCACTCACGCCCTTTATAAATCCGGAGGTAGGCTGCAGGGGTTCATCTGGCGTTGTTGTTGAAGAAACTTCCGGTTTGCTTTTAGGAGTTTCAGGCTTTGATACTGTTTCTGTTTGCAAAGCCTTATCCACGATTTTTAGGAGTTCGTCTGGGCGTACCGGTTTTGAGATGTAATCAAAAGCTCCTTCTTTCATCGCTTCGACCGCCTTGTTTACTTCAGCATAACCTGTCATTAGAATTACAGGGATGTTACCGTGATCTTCCTTAATGTGCTTAAGAATACTTAGACCATCATCATCAGGTAAACGCACATCTGTAATCACGAGATCAACAGTATCTTTCGCAAGAATTTTATAGGCTTCAGCAGCTGCAAAAGCGCTGGAGAGTTCGTATCCTTTTTTTGATAAAAAGGTCTCTAGCATTTTGCAAAATGCTACGTCGTCTTCAATGAGTAAGATTTTTGACAAATCGAAAAGTTTTGATTAAAAGTACAAATACCCTGTACTGCGCTACAGTTAAAAATCATAAAAAAAGTTAACACTTTTTGATCAAAACGCATAAAAAAGCCCCGACTCGCGTCGGGGCTTAATTTTGAATTTTTAACCACTCTACAATTAAAAATTCAAATTAGGGAAACCTAACCTACTCTTTTGGCTCAATCCATTCACCTGCTGCATTAATGTATGCAGTTTCTGGTTCTGCCTCTTCAGCTTCTAAGGTTAACTTAAAAGTCTTATTTTCGGCATCAACCCAAGCTTCTGTTACTTTGGCCCCTTCTTTATCTTCTGCTACCGCATCAGTTACGGTCACCGGTAGATCTGCTACTTCAATTTTAGTGTATCCATCTACTGGCGCTTGTAATTCTGTTGTAGTTACTGCAACATCTTGTGTTTCTTGTGCAGTTACATTTTCTGCTGCAAACAACATAGTTGCTGCGGCTGCTACGGTCATCACTAAATTTTTCATAATTCAAATATTTTAATGCACGTGTTGAGCGTTCTTATCAATTTTGGTTTTCGAGATTATCTAATCTTTTCTTACTTCTGGATTTTAACCCATTTACCTTCCTCGTTAATGTATGCTGTTTCTGGCTCAGCACCTTCAGCTTCTAACACTAACTTGTAAACCATTAGTTCTTCATTATAATAGGCTTCGGCTACAGTTGCTCCTGCTTTATCTGTTGCGACAGCATTGGTTACCGTTTCTGGTAAAGCTGAAGCTTCAATTTTCTCAAATCCGTCTTGTACGGGTGCTTCAACTTCAGTTTGCATCATTGCTACATCTTCAGTAGTTTCTTGCGCTTTAATATTCTGAGTAGCAAAAAGCATTGTTGCAGCTGCTGCTACGGTCATCACTAAATTTTTCATAATCAATATGTTTTGTTGTTTTTAATCTGTTTTTAAAAAGCCTTTATCATCAAAAGCTCGATTAGATAAGTAGCAAAATCATACCATCATCAAAAAAGCCCTGACCAAACGAACTAAAACCTTGTAACTGTGCATTTTGATCAAAACTGAGACCTTACCCATTTTTGTAGAAAAAAGATATTTCCACAAAAAAAGTGTGGACATAATCCACACTTTTTAAAAAATCACTTAAAATATTTTGAATCCCTCAGAAAGAAGGCGGCTTGCGATTGGCTTTTTTCTCAGCATTTCGCTTTTTAGAATCCAGCCTGCGTTTTTTGGATGCCAGAGTTGGTTTTGTTTTCTTGCGACGCTTCGGTTTTAGGAGTCCGTTTTCTAAAAGCCTGACAAGATTTTTAAAAACCTCATCTTTATTTTTATGTTGACTGCGACTCTGATCATAAGACAAAACCAATTGATCATCACTCGTAAGTTTAGACTTTAACCGCTTAAATAAACGCTCTTTTTCTTCTTCAGAAAAAACATTGGAGTCCTTAAGACTCCAATGCAACATAACTTTTGTAGATGTTTTATTTACGTGTTGACCTCCGGGGCCGCTACTACGCACAGCTTTAAAATCACATTCTTGTAAGAGCGCTTCTTTATTCATTACGCTTGTGCCTGATGCGAAGGTTTAAGTAAATCATTTACTGTTTTAACCGGATTGAAAGTTTCCAGCGGCACTTCAACAAACAGCGTGTTCCAGCGTGCCATAGCACCATTCCATAAGCCTGGAAGCTCTAATGCTTTGATCTCGTTACCACCGTCGGTTTTGTAGGCAATAAAAGCAAGATCAGGATTTACATAATCAAGTAAGTTGTATTTTTCACCTTTATAATTACGCACTCCGGCAACAATATCCACCGGATTAAAATGCGTAGAGTTCTTAAAGATCTCCTCCTGCTTTGCGTCTTTGTCATTTACTTGAGCGCTTTCAATAATTTGTAAAGCCACTTTACCGCTTTCATCTTCAACCCAAAACGGACCACCACCAGGCTCGCCTTCGTTTTTAACCATTCCGCATACGCGAATAGGACGATCTAAAAGTTCTTTTAAATAGCTTTTCTTTTCTTCGGTAGAATAAGATGTGTAAGCCTCATCAATACGCGTACTGAAATCTTCTTTTAAGAACGTTACCAGCTCTTCCAGCTCACCTTCAGCAATAGAATCTTTGTCTAAAAGTTCGGCGTATTTAAATACACTTTCTTGTTTTTTCAGTAGTAACCCTGCTAAAAAACGCTTCGTTCTAGATAATACTTGAATATTATCCTGCACTAATACATTGTCAATATTTTTAATGAAAACCACATCTGCATCTACATCATTCAGATTTTCGATAAGTGCACCGTGGCCACCTGGTCTGAAAAGTAAAGAACCGTCGCCTTTTCGGTATAATTTGTTATCCATAGTAACCGCCACAGTATCAGTTTCCGGTTTTTGAAAGGAATAATCTACATCAAAACTCACATTGGTCGTATTGCTTACCGAAGCGTGAATTTTATCGAATTCCTTTTTAAATGCGTCTTTATGCTCTGGTGAAACCGTGAAGTGCAAATCGGCTTGGCCATTTTTTGCTGCATAGGCCGCTGCTTCGTGTAAATGCTCTTCAAAAGCTGTCGCCATATACGACCCGTAATAATGAAAAGGAATCAGACCTTTAGGCAGGTTGCCGTAGTTCTCCCCATCTTCAGCCATCATCGTTTTGATAAACGCATATTTAGTAGCGTTCTCGTCTTTTTTGGTTTCCTCATCAAGACCATCGATAATGTGATTGTAAAACGGGAACTTTTTATAGCCCACAAAAAAGTTTTTCATATGCTTATCGCCCGTACGCTCCAGATACTCTTCAATGGTTTCTTTTGAAGCATCATAATCCTCTAAAAACTGATAGATCTTTTTAAACATACGGCTCGCAGCTCCCGAAGCCGGTGTAAACTTCAATAGATCAAGCTCTTTTTTATGGCTCTCATAAAAATCCAGATACTTGAGCTCTTCCTCTTCCGTGAGTTTAAAAATCCCATCTGCCACTGTCGCCGTAGCAACCAGTTTGACATTAGGAACCCCATTAGTAAATAGATCAATTTGTGATTTGACTTGTTCTGGAGTCAAACCGTGATCTTTGATTTCGTTGATTTCTTGGTCGGTAAAATTCAATTTAAAATAGAATTTAGGTGGTTAGTTATTCGTTTTATGCGTTCTTCAATTGAGCCTTTTACTAAAATATAGGGACGGTTATTTTTGATCAAAGCATTTTCAAAAAGAGCAAACATTTCTTCACGCTGCTCAGGACGATCTCGTAGATCATCTGCTTGCCAAGGGGTATCAATATAGGTCAAGACATACAGATCGTACTCGTTTTCTAAAGCAGCTGCCACTACTTGCTCGTCGCACCATCCGTCATAATAGGCCTCACTATATACCTTGGTTTCTAAAAGGTCTGTGTCACAAAATACTAATTTTTTCCGGGAATTTGCAGCTGCATTCTCCAGCTTCATCTGGCCAATTGCAATAGGCAAGATATCTTTAGGTTCGCAGATCTTTTGCTCTTGATCCCATTTTTGCTGAAGATATTCCCGGGCAAATTCTGGCACCCAAGCAGCTTCATATTGCTTAGCTAAAGCCTTAGACAAGGTCGTTTTCCCGGTACTTTCGGGACCAAAGAGTACAATTTTTATGCAGTTTCCGGAGTGTTGTTGAGGTATTTTTTCCACGCGATTAAGCCATAAATAGCAAGCACAGTAAAAATAAGATATTGAAAACTGGTAAATGTGAAACCTTTGTAAAAATACAGCGGTACTGAGATTATGTCTCCCACGATCCAGTAGATCCAGTTTTCGATTTTACGTTTTGCCATGAGCCACATTCCAACAAAAAATATAGCTGTGGTCAGGGTGTCTACATAAGCGGTCCAGCTCGTCCATTTTTCAAAATAGGTATAAACCGCAAAAACAAATAGAACGGTAGACACAAAGATGATCACAGACCAAAGATGTTCTTTCACCGTAGCTCTCGCAATGGGTGTCACGTGCGTTGCATCTACTTTGCGCGTCCAGACATACCAACCGTAAACACTCATGGAGAAATAGTACACGTTGATCATCATATCTCCCAGCAGTCCCCATTTGAGTAATAAGTACACAAAAATCGAGGTGCTTATCATCCCTGTTGGATAAACGAGAATATTATTCTGTTTAGAATACCACACAGAAAGCAATCCAAAAATCACGGCGATAATCTCAAGGATTATCGATGAAGTCTCATAACCTGCATATTGCCCGAAGAAAAAATCAAACACTGCATTCATACTAAAAATCACCTTGTTCAAAAGCCGTCCCTACCACAACGAGATCTGCTCCTGCAGCATAAACAGCTTCAAGTTTTGATTGACTTCGTATGCCACCGCCCACAATCAACGGAATAGAAATCGCGTCTTTTACGGCTTGAATAATTTCTACGGAAACAGGTTTTAACGCGCCGCTTCCGGCTTCGAGGTAAATAAGTTTTTTACCTGAATATTCTCCCGCCAACGCCGTGTCTACAATACGTTGCACCAACTCTTGCGGAATCGCCTGCGTTTGACTTACGCGTTCCACCGTAGTTTGCTTTCCACCATCGATTAAAATATATCCAGTAGGAATGATCTCTAAAGCTGAAGCACGCAATTTTCCCACAGATTTAATTTGCTGCCGAATCAAATACTCCGGATTTTCTCCAGATAAAAGACTTAAGAACAAAATTCCATCTGCCTCAGCGGTTATTTGACGGTAATCTCCGGGAAACAAAAGCACCGGTAAGGATGTTCTTTGTTTGATCAAATTAACCGCGACCTGTGTTTGTGCTTGCGTAGCGGTGCTTCCGCCTACAAGAATGTGCGTAGTGAATACGGGTAGTTTTGAAAGCTGTTGTTTCAAAAGCGTTTCAGAAAGCTCTTCGGGATCAAAAAGTATAGCAAAAAGCGGTTTTTCGGCTTCAATCGATTTCAAAAGCGCTGAATAAATACTGGTTCCGCTATGCGCTAATTTTTCGATCATAATGCCTGAGCATAAACACATGTAAAGCCTTCAAATTCCAGAAAATCAATAGCATATTTGCTGTGCTTTCCGTGGTAATTTATTACGGCATCAGTCTTATAATCCTCAAAATCAAAATCGGTAACGTTGATATGCTGAAGAAAACTCAAGCCTTTCACTCCGTAAATTTTATACAAAGCTTCTTTTGCGCCCCAAACGATTGTAAGTTTTCTAATCACTGCATCGTCGTTCGCCAAGGTTCGGTATTCTTTGAGTGGTGTAAAACGGGAAGCGATACGCAAGATCTTATCGCGCTGCATTTCGATATCAATACCAACCTCAACCGTTTCACTTACAATGATCGCGGTAAAATTGTAAGAATGCGTTATCGAAATGTATTTGCCGTCTTTAAGATGCGGCTTTCCATTTTCGGTGTAATACAGGTCTTGGTCGGTATAACCGGCCACGTGCAACAAGTGTCGTATACTTAAAAATCCGCGTTGGTGCAGTTGCGATTTCATACTCTCAAAACGCGCTTGACAATGCGGTGTAAGGTTCACATTTTCAGATAAGGCCTCAACAGATTCTTCCACCTTCCAGATGTAAACCTGAGTGCTAGGATTGGGCGTTATAGTTTTGAAAAGTGGCACGTTAACTAGTAGATATTACGTATTTTTGCAAAAAATAAGAATTGTAAATATAAGATTATGTCAACGAAAACCGTGCAGTACGTTCCTTATAAAGTCAGAGATATTTCTTTGGCAGCTTGGGGAAGAAAAGAAATAGAACTTGCCGAAGCTGAAATGCCTGGCCTTATGGCTTTGCGTGAAGAATATGGTGCAGAACAACCTTTAAAAGGCGCTCGTATTGCGGGCTGTTTGCATATGACCATACAAACCGCAGTTTTGATCGAAACGCTAGTGGCGCTTGGTGCTGATGTTACTTGGAGTTCTTGTAATATTTTCTCTACTCAAGATCACGCTGCCGCTGCAATTGCTGCTGCAGGAATCCCAGTTTATGCCTGGAAAGGAATGAACGAGGAAGAATTTAACTGGTGTATCGAGCAGACCTTATTTTTTGGGGAAGAGCGCGAGCCATTAAATATGATTCTTGATGACGGTGGAGATTTAACCAATATGGTTCTTGATGAATACCCAGAACTTGCTGCTGCAATTAAAGGTCTTTCTGAAGAAACCACTACCGGAGTTCACCGTTTATATGAGCGTATGAACAAAGGCACTTTGCCTATGCCGGCAATTAATGTAAATGACAGTGTAACCAAGTCTAAGTTTGACAATAAATTTGGTTGCCGCGAGAGTGCAGTAGACGCGATACGTCGTGCTACCGATGTTATGCTTGCCGGAAAACGCGTTGTGGTTTGCGGTTATGGTGATGTTGGTAAAGGTACCGCAGCTTCTTTTAGAGGCGCTGGCTCTATCGTAACTGTTACCGAAATTGATCCTATTTGTGCGCTACAAGCGGCGATGGACGGTTTTGAAGTAAAACGTTTAGAAACGGTTCTTGACAAAGCTGATATTGTAATTACTACCACCGGAAATAAAGATATCGTACGTGCTGAGCATTTTAAAGCGATGAAAGACAAAACCATCGTGTGTAACATTGGCCACTTTGACAATGAGATCCAAGTTGCTTGGTTGAATGAAAACTATGGCGATACTAAAGACGAGATCAAACCTCAAGTTGATAAATACACCATCGACGGAAAAGATATTATTCTTCTAGCGGAAGGACGTTTGGTAAACTTAGGTTGCGCAACCGGTCACCCAAGTTTTGTGATGAGTAATTCCTTTACTAACCAAACTTTGGCACAGATCGAACTTTGGAAAAACAGTGACAACTACGAGAACAAAGTATATATGCTACCAAAGCATCTTGATGAGAAAGTTGCTGCTTTACACTTAGAAAAAATAGGTGTTGAGTTGACGCAACTTAACGAAGAGCAAGCTGAATACATTGGTGTAACGGTTGAAGGCCCTTACAAGCCGGAGTATTACAGATACTAATTCAAGACAGAAATAAGAGATTAGATTTTAGATATAATAACCCTCGCAGTATTGCGGGGGTTATTTTTTTACAAGCGTCATTTGCGCGTGTTCTCCTTCTTTTAAGTTGGTGATGGTACGCACAAAATTGCGACTGTCCTCTACTTCTAATCGCACAGTATTAGGAGACGAAGTTCCTTCACTTACTGCTTCTACTCTAATTTTGGTTTCTGCATTCTTAAGATCAAATTCCAAGTGTTTAATCTCATGCAGCACGGTATAGTTTTCTAATACCGGTTTATCGTCTACAAACAAATTGATCACATCACCATCTTCCTTTCCGGCATCGTAGATCGCTAGTTTTATTTTTTGATCACGAGTGAAGACATTCAGGTTTTCATTTTTTGCGATGATGTTGCGTGTAAGCGTGTCAAGCACCTTAGCCACCTTGATATTTTTCTTAATAGAATCTGAAAATTTACGGGAGCGCTGCACCACTTTGTCTATTTTCTCCACACGCTTTTTAACCTCCTGACCAGAGTTTACAATGATCATTCCATCGAGGCAAGAAGTACCGTCTGCATATAGCCCTTTAAAATCCCCACTAAAGGCTTTCACGCGATCTAAATCGCGCACCTTTCCTTCAAAATTTACAAAGCAAAAATCCTTTTGTACGACAGGCGATTTGGTATATACGATGTCATACTCTTCAAAGCTTAGCAAGTTTTCATCTTCATTATAATAGCCTTTAATATTGGATTTGGTTTCGTGCTTCCCGGCGAAATCGGTAAGGGAATAACCTTGAATAGAATCGTTGACACGGTCAAACAAAACCTTATAACTGATGAACGAAGTGTCATTCAATTTGATGACGCCAAAGAACTCATATTCTTGCGCTTTTAAGCTGCTGCCAAAAGTTAAACATATCAAAAACAAGAATAATCGAAAGGAAGGGTTTCTCAAAATAGCGTACTTTTTAGGTAGTTTAATTAACCTTAGATCTTATGAATTTCAAAATTATCTTTTCACTGGCACTTCTGCTAATGATTTCAACAACAACTTTTGCCGGCTTTCCTGTAGAGCGTGTAGCAAAAGCAACTACTGAAGTTAACGCTGCTGATGAAGCTTCAAGCGAACTTATTTCTCCTGCTGCGGTAGCGGCAGACCGTCAAACTGTAGCGATCTTGCTTTGGTTATTTTTAGGAGCCTTTGCAGCACACAGATGGTATTTAGGTAGTCCGATTTTATGGAACATTGTCTTTATCTTAACCGCAGGATTCTTTATCGTAGGTTGGGTTATTGATGGTATCGAGATCATTACCGGAACTTACCCAGGATTGTAATCCGTATTATTTAAAAACACAAAAACCCGCCGCAGAGGCGGGTTTTTTTATTCATTATGACTTGGAGTATCTTTTATTTCAGCTTACCCAAATCGTAATAATAAAAGGTTCCGTCGTCATTCATTGCGACAAACAAACCATTTTTAAACGTGTCATTTAAAGGTACAGTCACCACCTCACAACCATCGGTCTCTGTTGTGGTCAGATTTACAGCTTTAATCAGCTCATTGGTTTTACGATCATAAATATTGAACTGACCGTATTGCTGATCTGACACAATGATCATTCCGCTGCCATCCTCGTATGCTGCGATCGCGATCCCTTCAATATCTTCTAAGAAATCTTCTTGTCCAAAAGCGGCAAGTTGCTCATTTCCTTTAGCAGGTTCTGCATAATATTTCTTTACGCTATCTCCTTCATCAGAATAATACACAAACCCCATCGCATCGTCAACAGCAATGGCCTCGATCTCTTTTTTACCACTGAAGTTTCCAAACTTGCGCACCAAATCAAAACCTACCAAACTATCAGCTTGGGTTGTGATTTTGTACTGATACAAGTAATTCTCGGTTGGTCCTGTTTTACGGCCGACAATCGCATAGAATGCTCCATCAGCAGCCGATTTATACAAACTCACACCCATAGGATACTGAAACGCTTCATTAGCGTCATCAGCAAACACCGGAAAACCACCACCATCTAAAGGCTTCATATCAGGCACTGAATAAATACGCAACATTTTACGCTCTCTTTCGGTAAACGCGATGATATCGGTTTGTGTTGAATCGGTTACCGGAAAACCGTAACGCAGATCCACATTGTTAGGGCGTTGAATATTAGGAATTGATTTCTCAGGAATAATCTTTCCTTCAAGATCAAAGGCAAAAATTCCGCCATCTGTATCCTTATCGGTACCAAAAACGATACTCTGCGATGCATCTTCCGGATTGATCCATATCGCAGGATCATCGGTATCGTACTTTACATGTTCAGTAATAATATCCGGTTTAATTTCCGGCAATTGCGACTTTTTGCTTCCGCAAGAAAATAAAACCACTGCCGCGCCTATACCGGCGATATACTTTAAATTTCTCATTCTAGAATAAATCATATTTTACACCAAAAGTTAAACGCGTGCTATAATATTCCATTTGCATGGTACGGTTTTTAACACCTTGATAATAACGTAAGGGTTGATTGGTAATGTTGTTCAAGTTTGCATACACCTGAAGGTTTCTTGACAAGAAAACGGTCGCATTAAAGTCTAAGAAAAACTGCTCGTCATAAAAACGATCTTCAAAAGCGTTACCTCCTAATTCGTCTATGTACGCATCAGAGTAATTTCCTGAAAGACGCGCGCTAAACCACTTGTCTGCATACGAGAGTGACGCGTTAAACATATTAGGCGAAGAACCCGGAAGATCAAGATCACCACGCATATCACCGTCTTCGTTAGCGATACCTTTTGCTTCAGAATTCAAGTAGGTATAATTAACGTAGATACCAAAATTATTTAGGAAACCTGGCAGGAAATCTAACTGACGCTGAAACGCGACTTCTGCACCAAAAATACGTGCTTTATCTCCATTAAGCGGCTGGTACAATTCATAACCGGTACTTTCTTCTTCTGAAACACTGGTGTAGATAAAGTCATTTAAGTCTTTATAAAATACACCTCCTGAAAGAATCCCCACTGAACTAAAATATTTCTCAGCCATAAAATCAAAGTTCATCGCTGTGGTAGGATTCAACTGTGGGTTACCTATAGAAACCTCATCATCTTCTCGCTGTCTGTAAGGCACAAGGTCGATGTAATTAGGTCTAGCTAACGTGTTTGTCCACGCAAAGCGTAATACCGTATTTTCTGAAGCATTGTATTTGAAATGCACGCCTGGCAATACGTTAGTATACGAACTCTCATCGTTGATTTGTGTAAAAGCTTCCGGCTCGTCAACATCAAAGTTGTTACCCGTACTTTCTATACGAGTATTTTCAACACGAAGACCTACAAGTACGCTCAATTTATCTGAAAGTTTCTCATTGGTCATCACATAACCTGCGTATACATTTTCGGTCACATCAAAGTTGTCTCCAAGATACTCATCAGGAAGCGCTTCACCTTCAAAAGCAGCAGCATCGTTAAGATTAAGACTTCCTAAAAATTCTGGTGAAGCAAAAACGCCCGGTCTGTATTTTGCACCTGCTAAGAAATCATCACCCGTATACACACGCTGATCTACCATTGCCAGATTATCTAACGCACCGGTAAGCGGTGAATATTCAAAGAAGTTATTAGCTCTGTTTTTGTTCTTAAAACGGCCTCGTACACCAAATTTCACAGTACCATCACCTTGAGCAAAGAAATCTGCAGGAAGTTCAAAATTTGCGAAGAAGTTGATATCCTTTTCTTCGGTAAACTGGTATTCTTCCGTCAACTCGTCTAATTCAAATTCGCTTAAATCTTCAGCAGCAACAGGCGTATGAATAGGCTTACGCGTGTCGTTGATTTCGTTACTGATTCCATATTCGGTAGCATACACTAGGTAACGCTCGTTAGGGCGCTCTTCTGAAGCTTTTGCGAAAGAACCCATCCACGTGAACTTTAGGTTTCCAAAAAGGTGATTTCCGCCTAAACTGTAGTTTTGCATACGCTGATCTTCAAGACGTCTGTTTTGAATTCTTCCGCCGGGAATACCTCCTTTAGTCTCGCGTTTTGCTTCTACCGGAAAACGAGAAGGTGTACCGTTTACGATCTCAAAATCTCCTTCCATAATGTCTTCGGCATCTAAAACTTCGCTAGAATACGCAAAACGATTCTCGCGGTCATCGCGCCAGTTATACATCGTTTTTAAGTAGATCTCGTTGTTTTCGTCAAAATTATAATCAAAATTAGCCGAAAAACTACGTCTCACACGCTGCACCAAATACTTGCGGTTTTCATAAACGCTCGCATACGGATTCACATCTTCTTCAACCTCTTCGCCCGCGGCATTGGTATAAGCAAACGTGTCCGCCCATTCGGCCTCTACGTTGTCACTACCAAAGTCGTTATCATTGATCGATGCAGAAACCATCCAACCAAACTTTTTGTCTTTAGAGCGGTCACCTACCAGAAACGATCCGCTTAAGATGCGTTTATCAGTAATAAAATTGATTCCTGAACCACCTGTTGCCGAAAGTCTAAAACTCTGCGGCGTAGAGCGCGTAACCAAGTTTACAGACCCACCTAAAGCGTCTGCATCCATATCTGGAGTTACCGCTTTATTCACTTCAATGGTCTGGATCATATCAGAAGGAATAAGGTCCATCTGCACGTTTCGATTATCTCCTTCTGCCGAAGGAATACGGCTACCATTTAAGGTTACCGAGTTTAATTGCGGCGCAAGACCACGCACGATTATATTACGCGCTTCCCCTTGATCTACTTGCATCGTGATCCCCGGAATACGTTTTGTCGCGTCACCAATATTAGCATCAGGGAATTTCCCAATTTGATCTGTAGAAACCACATTGGTGATGTTTACATTGTTCTTCTGCGTATTTAATGCTCTGGCCTGACCGCCGGCACTAAATCCCACAAGTTGCACATCGTCTAGTTGGGTTTCTTCTGAAGCTAATAAAATAGAAACCGAAGTGGTTTTACCCGCAGTGACCATCACCTCTTTGGTAAAATCTGCAAAACCTAAATATTTTATAGTAAGTGTGTGATTGCCTTCAGGAATTTCAACAAAGGTAAATTTCCCGTCTTGGTTAGAAACAGCACCTTTATTAAGGTCATCAATCATCACCGCGGCACCCGGAACATTGATACCGTATTCATCTGTAATTACTCCCTGAATAATGCCTTCCTGAGCAGATAATCCGGAATAATTTAAGGTAAAGAGCAGCGTTACAACAAGTAACTTTAGACTAGTAATTATTTTCATTTTTTTGATGTTTTGTTTGCGCCAAATTTACCTGAGCCCTTTAAACACGGGCTAAATTAAAGTCTAACAAATTGTAAAGAATCCAGAATTTAGAGGCTACAACAAGGCAACAATTACCTAAACTTTACACACGCATAACCTTGAAGCAAAACACGAGGTCTTTCTATAACTTTAGCATAAAATTCACGAGTTCATCTTCTCGTTCCAGCGGTAATTTTTTACGCAGACGGTAACGCGCCACCCGAACACTGTCTGGAGTTATGCGTAATACCGAAGCGATTTCTTTAGACGAAAGATCAAGACGAAGTAACAAACACAAGCGAAGTTCTGTAGCCGATAATTTTTTTAGTGCTGCCTGATTGAGCTTTCGAGTAAAATCGGGATGAATCTCATCAAACAGCCCCATAAACTGCTCCCATTCATTCTCCTCTTGCAAATGCGTATTCAGATCGTTAGAAAGTTCATGGAGTTTCGCAGGAATATCCATTCGTTTACGTGTGCTCAATTTTTGTAATGTTCCTGAGACTTCTTCAAGCAGCTTGTTCTTTTGAGCCAGACTCAAACTGTATTTGGAAAGCGTGGCCGTTTTAAGCTGAATTTGATTTTGTAGGTTTTGCTCCTGAGCGGCTTTTGTTTCCAACTCGGCTTCTAGCGCTCGTTGTTTGTACAACTCAACAGCTAACCGTGCTTGTCGCTTTCTTTTCTGAATGTAAAAAAGCAATCCGGCAGTGGCAACCAGCACAAAAATGATCAGTAAAAGCGCTATAAACTTGATCTGGGCCGTTTTGTTTTTCGCCTGAAGCAAATCGATCTTAGCTTGTTTTTCTTTGGTGTCATACACCGTTTGCAGAGCGTTAAGCTGATTAAAGTTTTGAGAATAAAACTGCTGTTCTACCAGATCTTGATAGGCTAAGGCATAGTGATGCGCCTGCTTAAAATCTTGTGCTAAAGCATAAGCTTTTGCCAGATCTTTATAGGCACTTTCAATCTGATGCGCATTTTGAAATGTCTCAGCAAGTTCCAGGGCTTCTGTGGTCTTAACAATGGCTTGCGCGTAGTTTCCTTTTTTCCGGTAGACATCGGCCAGATTGTTTAATGCGTTAACTTGCCTTTCGTCTTCGGTATTTTTAAAATAACTGAAGGCTTTTTCAAAATAGGTATAGGCCTTATCGTAATCCTTCAAGTCCTCATAAATGCTACCGATGTTTTCAAGAACAACAGCTTCACCCGTGACATCAGCTAGATCTTGATAGATTTGTAGACTTTTTTGCTGAAATTCAAGGGCTTTTTGAGGTTGCTCCTGTTTTTCCCAGCAGGTACCAAGCAGTTGATAACTCTTCGCCTGAAGCTGTAAAAACTGCTGCGCTTCTGAATAGCCCAAGCTACTGTTTAAAAACTCTATCGCCTTTGAATAATTATTGAGCGCTATGTATATTTCAGCAAGTTCGTTCTGTATTGTTGACGTAGTCTGACTGCTTTGCTGCGAATTTTCAAGCGCTGCGTTATAATGCGTGACCGCTTCTGTGTAGATCTGACTTTGCTTATAAAACCGGGCTAAATTGAAATGCGCAAGACTCAACTGCGCTGCATCTTTGCTATTTTTAGCAGAGTCTAGTTCGTTTTTGTATGCATAAAAAACAGAATCTTCAAAAACCTGAAAACGCTCTTCTATTTGCTGCGCCTGAATACTGCCGGCTACGCAAGAAAAAAGAATAAAAAATAAACACCTCAACATTGCTTCTGCTTAATCAAGCAATATAATGGTCTAATGTTACCGCATTATTAGATTAAGTTTAAATCAAGGCATAAAAAAAGCCTCATTATCGTAACGATAATGAGGCTTTTTAGATCTTAAACAAAGTTCTTAAGCTTCTGCAGTAGGTACTACAGATACATAAGATTTGTTGTCTTTCTTTTTAGTAAACTTAACGATACCGTCTACTTTAGCGTGTAAAGTATGATCTTTTCCACCATAAACGTTATCACCTGGATGGTGCGTGTTACCACGTTGTCTAACGATGATGTTACCAGCTACTGCTGCTTGACCACCAAAAATCTTAACACCTAGACGTTTCGATTCTGATTCTCTACCGTTCTTAGAACTACCTACTCCTTTTTTGTGAGCCATCTTATTCTAGTTTTATGGTTATACTTAATTCAGCGATTATTTTTCTACTCCGCCGTCTAATCTATCTTGTAATTCTTTAAGCTCATCCCACTTACCTTCAGCAGCTAAAGCAGCTTGCTTTGGCCAAGTTTCAGTAACGATGTGGCTTAATCTTGAGCTCGCTTCAGAAAGAACTTCGCTCAATTTTTCTGGAGAAGTCTTAGCAACTTTAGCGAAAGTATCAATTCCTGCAGCTACTAATGCTTCAGCAGCTTTTGGTCCTGCACCTTCAATCTTTTTAAGATCATCTCCTTTTGAAGAAGCTTTTGCTTTTTTAGCCTTTGGCTCTTCAGCTTTTGCTTCTTTCTTTTCGGTCTTAGGAGCAGCTTTTTTGCCTCCTTTTAAAGAAATATCACCAATTACAATCTCAGTTAATGATTGACGATGACCATTTTTCTTCTTGTAACCTTTACGTCTTTTCTTTTTGAAAACAATTACTTTATCTCCTTTTAAATGACGTGAAATCTTTGCTCCTACTAGAGCTCCTTCTATAGCCGGGGCGCCTAAAGTGATGTTGTCACCATCTCCTGCCAAAAGAACTTTATCAAAAGAAACTTCGTCTCCTTCTTCTCCTGCCAAGCGGTTCACAAAAACCTTCTGGTCTTTTGCAACTTTAAATTGCTGCCCTGCTATCTCTACAATTGCGTACATAGCGTAATTATTAAAAAATAGTTTTAAAAATTCTTAAACCTTCTGATTTAAGAGGGCGCAAATATACAGCTATTTACTTACAATACAAACCAATAATATAAAATTACGCTTGAGTAGTTTTGGGTTTCTTTTTTAAATTCCAGCTGGGCTTAAATAATTGCATAAAACTTAAAGTCAACACTGTACTAGTTGCAAACCCCATAATGGCCACTACAAAAATCACGCTACCCAAACTGGTATTGTACGTCGTTTCCCAAGCCGCGATCATATTGCTTAAAAAATCGGGATTGAGATTACCTGCATATAGTGCAAAGAAAGCGGTAAAAATGATCGTCGCAACAAAACCAGTCACAACGCCAACAGAAAAACCATCACCGTACTCAAAATCTTTCCCTTTACTCAGTTTGTAGTATTTAATGGCTTCATAAATTCCAAAACCGGTTATCACGCCATTAAACAAACTGAACAACGGATTGGTATGTAATTCAAATAAGGCTAAAACGAGGAAGTAAGCGATCAAGCCAGCAGATATGGCGATGCCAAAACGTATAGGAAGTGCGATCTTAAGCATAACTTTATTTTTTTGATTCCTACTAAATTTCATAATTAAAACGCTCAATGTCAGCTAACATCTTGTTAAAATTAAATATTCAAAAATTCAGTTTGCAGTACCTTAACTTTATTACTAATTAAAAATTACTGTGAATGTTAAAATTAAATCAGTTTGTAACATTCGCTGCATATCCATTACTTATTACCGAAACAAAATAAAAACTCTATTCATGAAAAAAACGCTTTTTTCACTGGCTTCAATTTTTGCGATGAGCCTTTCAATTCAGGCGCAAGAGGTAGAATTTGAAGAATATGATCTTGATAACGGCTTACACGTTATTTTACATCAGGACAATACCGCTCCTGTAGTTACTACTTCTGTAATGTATCACGTGGGAGGAAAAGATCGCGAGGATGGCCGCACGGGCTTTGCTCACTTTTTTGAGCATTTACTCTTTGAGGGAACCGAAAATATTGAGAACGGAAAATGGTTTGAAATCGTAAGTTCAAACGGCGGAACCAATAATGCCAACACCTCTCAAGACCGCACCTACTATTATGAAGTGTTTCCGTCAAACAACCTTGAATTAGGTTTATGGATGGAGTCTGAGCGTATGCTTCACCCGGTCATCAAGCAAGACGGTGTAGATACACAAAACGAAGTGGTCAAAGAGGAGCGCCGTTTACGTTATGACAACTCGCCTTATGGTCAGTTTCTATTTGCAATCAGCGAGCAACTTTTTGAAAACCATCCTTACAAAGATCCAAACGTAGGCTATATGGAAGATCTTGACGCAGCTTCTTTACAGGAGTTCAAGGATTACTTTGATAAATATTACAAGCCTAGCAATGCTGTTTTGGTGGTTGCCGGTGATATTGAAGTTGATGAAACTAAAAAATTGATCGAAGACTATTTTGGCCCTATCCCAAGCGGACCAGCGCTTGAGCGCAGTTATCCTACCGAAGAGCCAATTACCGAGGCTACACGCAGCCAATTTTACGACTCTAACATCCAAGTTCCTGCGATTCTAACCGCATACCGCACCCCGGGATATGGTGATCGCGACGCTTATGTTCTCAATATGATCTCCTCTTATTTAAGCGACGGAAAAAGTTCTAAGCTTTACAAAAAGATGGTTGATGATGAGAAAAAAGCGCTTCAAATTGGTGCTATAAACCTTGAGCAAGAAGACTATGGTATGTACATCATTTTTGGTCTTCCGCTTGGCGAAACAAGCCTTGACACGCTTATAGAAGGTATGGAAGAAGAAATAACCAAATTGCGCAACGAACTTATCTCTGAATCTGATTACGAGAAATTGCAAAACAAGGCCGAAACTAATTTTGTAAACTCAAATTCTAGCGTTGAGGGCATTGCAAACACTTTGGCGCGCAATTACATGCTTTATGACGATACGAATTTGATCAACTCTGAAATAGAAATTTATCGTTCGATCACCAGAGAAGAGATTAAAGAAGTTGCTAACAAATACCTGAAGCCTAACCAGCGCGTAGAAGTAGAATATTTACCTAAAAAAGAAGATCAGTAATCTTCAGTTTATAATCCGCTTTAAACTTCAGAAACAGAATTAAAATACGATTTAAATGAAAAATATATTCTTTAGCTTACTATTTATCTGCAGCTTAAGTGCAGTAGCTCAAATAGACCGAAGCACTCAACCTAAGGCTGGTCCCGCTCCGGAAATCAATCTAAGTGAGCCGGAAACTTTTACCTTAAAAAACGGACTTAAAGTGATCGTGGTTGAAAACCACAAATTACCACGAGTTGCCTACACACTTACTTTAGACAACCCACCAATCGCCGAAGGGGACAAAACAGGCGCTGCAGCCTTAGCCGGATCTTTATTAGGCCAAGGTTCGCAAAGCATCAGCAAAGATGACTTTAACGAAGAAGTTGATTATATGGGTGCTCGTATGAGTTTTGGCTCACAATACGCATCTGCTAGCGGACTTTCGCAATATGCAGAGCGCATTTTAGAATTACTCGCAGACGCTGCTATTCATCCTAATTTTACCCAGGAAGAATTTGAAAAAGAGCAAACCAAATTGATCGAAGGTTTAAAAACCAACGAAAAAAGTGTTGCTGCTGCAGCTGGTCAAGTAAGTCGTGCACTACTTTATGGTAAGAACCATCCTAAAGGAGAGTTTGAAACTCAAGAAGGCTTAGAAAAAATAACTTTGGCAGACGCCAAAGCATTTTACAACAAGGCTTTTATTCCTAACAACGCTTACCTCGTAGTGGTTGGGGATGTTGATTTTAAAGACATCAAAAAATGGGTTTCAGCCGATTTTAAAGATTGGAAAAAAGGTGCTGCATTAAGCAATGATTTTGCAACTCCTCAAAACGTTTCTACTCCAGAAATTGATTTTGTTGATATGCCTAACGCCGTACAATCTCAGGTGATCGTGCAAAACCTTGTAGATTTAAAAATGAGCGATCCTGATTATTTCCCGGTATTGATCGCTAACCAAATTCTAGGCGGCGGCGGAGAAGGTCGTTTATTCTTAAATCTTAGAGAAGATAAAGGCTATACTTATGGCGCATACTCAAGCATCAGCGACAGTAAATATGGTAAAACTTCGTTTAGCGCTTCGGCAAGTGTGCGTAATATGGTAACAGACAGTTCTGTTGTTGCTTTCTTAGAAGAAATTGACAAGATTCGTCAAGAGCCTGTTTCAGCAACAGATCTCAAAAATGCTAAAGCAAAATATGTAGGAAGTTTTGTACGCTCGTTAGAGCAGCCAAGCACTATTGCGCGCTTTGCATTAAATAAGGAAACCGAAAACCTACCAGATGATTTTTATCAGGATTATCTAAGTAAAGTAAACGCCGTAACGGTTGCAGATGTGCAGCGTGTCGCTAATAAATATTTCTTAGGTGATAATGCACGCATCGTGATCGCAGGTAAAGGAAGCGAAGTTCTTGAAAACCTTGAGAAGGTAACCTATAAAGGAAAAACCATTCCGGTGAAGTATTTTGATAAAAAAGCCAACGCAGTTGAAAAACCTACCTATGAAGTAGCGCTTCCTGAAGGTGTTACGGCAACCACCGTTTTTAATAATTATATTGAAGCTATTGGTGGTAAAGAAGCTGTTGCAGGAATTAATTCGATCGTTATGATGGGAGAGGGCAGCGTTCAAGGCACGCCTTTAAAACTGACCATTAAGAAAACTAATAAAGACCAGTTTTTACAAGAAATTTCGGTAATGGGCAATGTGATGTCTAAGCAGGTCTTAAATGGAGACAGCGCTTCGATCTCTGCGCAGGGACAAACTATGAATCCGTCTCCGGAGCAAGTTGAAGCATTGAAAAAAGAAGCTGCGATCATCCCGGAAGTCAATATGATCAACGACGCTTCTATAAAACTTTTAGGAATCGAAAAAGTTGATGGTAAAAATGCCTACGCAGTAGCACTTACTGATACTAAAAAAGCATTTTATGACACCGAAAGCGGTTTAAAAATTAAAGAAGAGACCACACAAGAAATGCAAGGTCAAACCTTTGTACAGACCATTCAGTTTGATGACTATAAGCCGGCGGGAGCGATTGTTGTTCCTTACAAATTATCTCAATCTATGGGACCTCAAAACATCGAATTTACATTTTCTGAAATCAAAGTGAATGAAGGTGTGAGTGACGCAGACTTTCAATAGAAAGATGCTTTAAACGTAAGCGCTAAGGGTTTTTAAATCCTTTGGCGGTGCCAATAAATCAAGAAAGACCAACTTAACCGTTGGTCTTTTTTTGTTTTCTATTCGCATTTACCAGATACACGCCGGTTAAAATGACGCCGGCACCAACAAGATGGATTAAGGTGAAACGCTCTCCATCGAGTAAGCCCCAAAAGATCCCAACAATAGGAATCAAATAGGTCACTGAAGTCGAGAACACCGCCGAAGATATTTGCACCAATTTATTGAATAAAATTTTGGCCAGTGCAGTCCCAAAAAACGCCAGGATCAATACATAGATCAAAGAACTTTTAATTGCAGGGTCTTCGATATTCAATTGCGTTCCGCCGGAAAAATAAAGCACGATTACCGCAGGAATGAGCATTACGCTAAAGTTTCCCACCGCAATTGCCAAAGAAGAAACTTCCTGCAGTTTCGCCTTTAGAATATTAGCGTTGCCCGCATAGCACAGCGCGGCAATCACAACAAAACCGGCAAAAAGATAATTTTGTTCAGGGTTGACTTCAGCACCTTGAAAAATGAGTATTCCCGCTCCTAAAAGCCCCAAAACAACCCCGATGATTTGATTACGGGTAAAAGCGATCTTAAAGAGTAAAAATCCTAAAACAATTGTGAATAGTGGAACTAACGAATTTAAGATCGAAGCGATACTGCTGTCTATTTGCGTTTCGGCATAAGCGAATAAAAATACCGGTAGAAATGTACCCAGTAGCGCGCTCAAAGCTACCCAACCCCACTGCTGCTTTGAGATTTTAAACAGCTTTTTAAAACCGATTAGGAATAAAAAAATCGTAGTAAAAACAATTCTAAATGCACCTAATTGCAACGGCGTTAAACCCACCAAACCTTTCTTGATCAAAATATACGAAGTACCCCAGATCAACGAAAGTATAAAAAGATACAGCCACTTTTTATTGGTCTCTTGCATAGCTCAATTTTGAGCTGCAAAATTGGGATTTAATACGCAGAAAAATATCGAGAAAGGCTTATTTCTTCCATTTTAAAGACTCCATCAAATGTCTGATGTCGTTTTTAAGATAGGCCGCAGCAGGAAGAATGCTGTCGTAATTGGGCGTAACATTAAAGTAAATAGAACCGGTTATGAAGTGCGAAGTACTATCAGTCACGTAAAACTGGGATTGGGAAGCCGCATTACCAGCCACATCATAAAACATCCCATATACGCCGTGATAGTCATTTACATACTTTTCTTCGGCGATATTATCCGCTTTGACCACGTGCTCATAGGTGAGTTTTTGTGCATCCACCAATAACTCTTTAATATTATTGTTTACCGGTCTATACGTAAGGTATAAAGCACCGTTCATTTCGGGATATTCCAACACCGCAGAACAGTCACTTTTATAACGCACGACCGCCTTGGTATTTTTCATAAACTCATAAGGACAATCGGTACTCGTATAAGCAGTGTAGTCAGGCTTATCGTAATCGAGCGCGAGAAAACCATCAGGTTTAGGGAGCACTTCTTCTTTGCAAGAAAAGAGAATTCCGCAACAAAATGCTATAAAAAAATATGTTCTGAATTGCTTCAAGAAAATGGATTTACGCCTAATCTATATCTTTAATAGTAAGCTTGATTTGCTTGATACGCTTTTGATCAATTACTTCAATAGTGAACGCGTAATGCTCAAAATTTAGTATTTCGTTCTTCCGTGGAAAACCTTTAGAAATTTCAAGTAAAAAACCGGCAAGCGTTTCGGCTTCGCCTTTGTTATCTTCAAAAGCCGTATTATCCTCAAGCCTAATCACTTTATAAAAATCCTTCAGTGAGGTTTTCCCTTCAAAGATGTAATTGTTGTCATCAAGTTTAGAGAAAATAATATCCTCATCGTCAAACTCATCGCTGATATCGCCCACGATTTCTTCGATAATATCTTCCATAGAGATCAAACCGCTGGTTCCGCCATATTCATCAACAACGATTGCAAGGTGATTACGCTTGTCTTTAAACTCATTAAGCAGATCATCAAGCTTTTTGTTCTCAGGAACAAAGTACGGATCGCGCAACAGGCTCGTCCACTCAAAAGTCTCTTTATCTATATGCGGAAGCAAATCTTTTACATATAGAATTCCGGCAATATTGTCGATGTTTTCTGTAAAAACAGGAATTCGCGAATACCCGTTTTCAATGATCAACGGAATCACTTCTTGATAAGTCAGCTCCTCATTGAGCGCAAAAATATCCATCCGCGGTTTCATCACCTGCTTGGTATCTGTGTTACCAAAACTTACGATTCCCTTTAAAATCTTTTGCTCTTCTACCGATGTATCATCCTCACTCGTAAGCTCTAAAGCCTGACCAAGGTGATCTATACTAATATTTGCTTTCTGTTTCCCAAAGCGATCCTGAAGAAACAAAGTAACTGCGCGCATAGGAATACTCAAAGGCGAGATGATCACATCAAGAACCAGCATGGGATAAGCCATCTGACCGGAAAACTCTACTTTATTTCTACTTGCGTAAACCTTAGGCAGAATCTCACCAAACATCAAGATTAAAAAAGTTACCGCAACTACTTCAACAAGAAATCTAAGGTTGATGATCCAGAACTGGTATTGCTCAAGACCTGCAAAAAGGGTTTCGCCAAGACTGGCAAAAATGAGTACGATCGCAATGTTGATGAAATTATTGGCAACCAAAATAGTCGCTAGCAGCTTTTTTGGCTTCTCGAGTAGGCGCACCACAAGACTTTCTTTCTTGGTTTGCTTTTCTACATCAAGCTCAAGATCTGCCGGAGTAAGCGCAAAAAATGCGACTTCTGTACCACTAATCAGTGCAGAACAAATAAGTAAAACAATCACAGCAACAATCTCTATAACCGTAGTTACCGAAAAGCCTTGCTGAATAATTAATAAACTTGGGGGGTCAGGATCCAATGCAATTAATTTGTTTAGTCGGTATAATTAAAATGGCAAATCGTCTTCATCGTCATCTTCATAACCTGGAGAGACCGGTGATGGAGAAGATTTAGGAGTGCTTGCAGGAGCAGTACTTTGTGCCGGCTGCGCACCTGTAGACTGCGAGGTCATTCCGCTAGCATCTTTAGGCGTTAAGAAAGTAAAGTCTGTACATTGAATTTCTGTACTGTAACGCTCAGCGCCAGATTCATCTTGCCACTTACGCGTTTTGATTCTTCCTTCGACATACACTTTATCTCCTTTTTTGAGATACTTTTCGCAAATCTCAGCTCCTTTATTACGTACGACGATGTTATGCCACTCGGTATTACTTACGCGCTCTCCCGTAGTACGGTTAGTATACGTCTCATTTGTCGCAAGCGGAAAACGACCAATCGCTCCACCGCCTTCAAAATAGTGCATCTTTACATCATCACCCGTGTGCCCTATGAGCATTACTTTATTTAGCGTACCAGACATATTCTCTAAGTTTTAGAGGTCAAAAGTAACTAAAATTAAGGAGTTGCTCAACTAAAATGGCGTTAACACCTCACAATAAATACGGGTCAAAATTCTTGATTTTATTCTAAAAAGTCTTTAAAATCAAAGTCTTCTAAAAAACGGTCTATTACTCGCGGAATTGCAAAATCATCTAGACGCTCATAAGCGATCGTCTGCAAACCAGATGCTTCACTAAGCTTTACCACCCAAAATTTCACGTGTAGCTTTTGATGCGATAGCTTATGTATAATAGGCGCTCGTTGTTGCAGAATAATCTCCTCTACTGGCAACGCATCAAATTTGACCGGTTTATCTTTTCCCAAGATCATCAACTTGTTTACGCTTTCGCGAAAGTGTTCTTCCAGCAAGTCCTTTTCCGTTTCTAAAAGCGGAAAGTCAAATAGTCCGCGCCAAATTCCTTTTTCTTTACGTTGTTGAATCAGGGTTTCACCTTGAGGTGTGATAAAGATCAAATAATTAAAAAAGCGATCCCGCACTTTGACCTTTCCTTTCTTAACGGGTAAATCGGTAATCCTTCCTTGCTGAAAAGCGACACAGCTTTCGCTGAAAGGGCAATGCAAACAATACGGATTCTTCGGCTTACATTGTGTGGCGCCAAATTCCATAATCGCTTGGTTGAACGTAGCAGGATCCTTCTTATCTATAAGATCCTGAGCCAAAGCTTTAAATTCTTTTGCCCCGGGTGTACTATTAATAGGAGTCTCTATCCCATAAATTCTAGATAGTACGCGATATACATTACCGTCAACCACAGCAGTTGCTTCATTAAAACATATAGAAGCGATGGCACTGGCGGTGTAGTCACCCACTCCTTTAAGCTTCTTTAATTCTTTATACGTATCCGGAAAAACACCATCAAGATTATAAGCTACCTTTTTTGCCGTGGCGTGCAGGTTTCTAGCCCTTGAGTAGTAGCCCAATCCCTGCCAAAGCTTAAGCACATCGTCTTCTGGAGCAGCAGCCAGTGCTTTTACGTCAGGATAGGTCTCCACAAAGCTAAAATAGTAGGGCATTCCCTGCTCTACACGCGTTTGTTGAAGTATGATTTCAGACAACCAAATGCTATAAGGGTCTTGAGTTTGTCGCCAGGGCAGTTCACGCTTATTTTGTAAATACCAGTGTATGAGTTTTTTAGAAAAGTTTAACACAAAAAATACCTTTTGGTCAAATTAACCGTTTATCTAGTTATATTTTAATCTTTTACGCTTGAAATATTGATTTATTAATATGTATATTTGCACCCTTGAAAATTTTTAACCCCCTAAAATAACAAGCAATGACAAAAGCAGATATTGTTGCCAAAATTTCTGAGAAACTAGGAATCGAGAAAAACGATGTACAAGCAACTGTTGAAACCTTCATGACTGAAGTAAAGAATTCTTTAGAAGGTGGTGACAATGTTTACCTAAGAGGTTTTGGAAGTTTTATCATTAAAACTCGTGCTGAGAAAACCGGCCGTAACATTTCTAAGAATACTACAATCAAGATACCAGCTCATAACATCCCTGCATTTAAACCTGCAAAGGTATTTGTTGAAGGTGTTAAGTCAAACGTATCTGTAGACGAAAACTAACTATTAATTTTAAATTGAATTCTTATGCCAAGTGGTAAGAAAAGAAAAAGACACAAGGTAGCGACGCACAAGCGTAAAAAACGTCGTCGTGCTAACCGTCACAAGAAGAAAAAGTAGTCTAGCACTACTTTTTCTTTTATTATACGTTTAGTATAATACCGTTCATTGACATCAGGAGCCGTTTTCTAAGTTTTTAGAAAAGCAGACCCTCCTATCGCAAACACAAATTCCTGTGAAAAATAATGTTTAATCTTTTGCAGCAATCCGTTATGGATAATGCTGTGGATATAATTTAATGAAGCGTGAATAATGAATTAATAATTCGATCCAGTTCCACTTCAGTTGATTTTGCCCTTTTAAAAGATGGTAAACTAATAGAATTACATAAGGATGAGGAAGATAACCAGTTTAGCGTAGGTGATATTTTTATCGCTAAAATACGTAAAACGGTTTCTGGTCTTAACGCCGCATTTGTCAATGTGGGCTACGAGAAAGATGCATTTTTGCACTATCACGATCTAGGACCTCAGCTTCCCACTCTTTTGAAATTTGTAAAACGTGTAAGCACAGGTAAACTCAAGGATTTTTCCTTAAAAAACTTTCCTACAGAAAAAGATATTGACAAAAACGGAAAAATAGCAGATGCTGTTAAATCTAACCAGTCAATTCTTGTTCAAGTGGTAAAAGAACCCATCTCAACTAAAGGCCCAAGAATTAGCAGTGAGCTTTCTATCGCCGGGAGATATGTGGTTCTCGTTCCTTTTTCTGACCGAATTTCTATTTCTCAAAAAATTGAATCACGAGAAGAAAAAGCAAGACTTAAACGCTTGATGCAAAGCATTCGCCCCAAAGGATTTGGTGTGATTGTACGCACCGTCGCTGAAGGAAAAATGGTTGCAGAGCTAGACAAAGATCTACAAAACTTGGTGGACCGCTGGACCGCCATGTGTAAAAAATTACACAATGCTCATTTGCCCAGTAAAGTTTTAGGCGAGATGAATAGAGCCTCTTCTATGTTAAGAGACCTCTTTAATGACTCGTTTACAAACATCTGCGTAGATGATGAAACATTGTACTACCAAATCAAAGACTACTTGCAAGAGATTGCACCTAATAAAGAAAGTATCGTAAAACTCTATCAAAACACTGTGCCTATTTATGAAAAACACGGCATAGAGCGTCAAATAAAAACTTCGTTTGGCAAGACCGTTTCTATGAGTAGAGGAGCCTATCTGGTAATAGAACATACCGAAGCCCTTCACGTAATAGATGTAAATAGCGGTAACCGCTCGAGCAAAGCAAAAAGTCAGGAAGACACTGCTTTAGAAGTGAATTTGATCGCTGCCACCGAAATCGCACGACAGCTACGTCTGCGCGATATGGGTGGGATCATAGTGGTAGATTTTATCGATATGGGCAAAGCCGAAAATCGCAAAAAACTGTTTAATCACCTACGTGATGAGATGAGCGACGATCGTGCCAAGCATAAAATTTTACCGCCTAGTAAATTTGGTCTTATACAAATCACACGTCAACGTGTGCGTCCCGAGATGAATATAAAAACTCGCGAAAAAGACCCTAACGGAGACGGTGAGATCGAAGCGCCTATTAGTGTTGTAAATCGCATACAAGCAGATTTGATCAAACTATTCAAAAAAGACTATAAAAAGATCACGTTACACACGCATCCGTTTATAGCAGCCTTCTTGACAAAAGGCTTCCCTTCAGTACGTTCTAAATGGTTTTTAGAACATAAAAAATGGGTTAAAATAATGCCCAGAGATGCTTACACGTATCTCGAGTACCGTTTTACAAAAGACGGGAAAGAAATTAGATAAACTGAAACAACCCTCATCGTGCAAACGGTGGGGGTTTTTTATTGGACCCTCATTGCCCTGACGGGCATTTCTCCCAAAGGGAGAAAAATTAGAAGCTTTGAACTAAATTGGTATGTAGTGGATTAAAAAGACCTTAAATTTGAATTCTCAACTTGGAATTTTGAATCAACAACCTACAAAAACCTACACTGTAGAAGAAGCCAAGCGCAAGCTTGAAGCCTATTGCGCCTATCAAGATCGCTGTCACAAAGAGGTGCGTGAAAAGTTGATTCAAATGCGAATGATACCCGATGCTGTAGACGTGATCATTTACCACTTACTCCAGCATAAATTTCTAGATGAAGAACGCTTTGCCCGTAGTTTTGCTCGTGGAAAATTTCGTCATAAAAAATGGGGGAAAAACCGCATCAAACAAGAATTGAAGCAACGCGAAATAGGCAATTACCTCATCAACAAAGCCTTTACCGAAATCCCCGAAGAAGAATACCGAAATACGTTTGACGCTCTAGCTCAAAAACGCTTTGACCAACTCACCGAAAAAGACAAATACAAAAAGCGTAAAAAATTAGCTGATTACCTCCTCTATCGCGGTTGGCCGGGAGATTGGGTTTATGAAAAGGCTAAAGCGTTGATTCCTTAAACCGCCAACCCGTGTTTTTTATGAGTTTCCGCAATAGCACGCTCATTTTTCTCATCAATCCAAGCTTGTCCTTTACGGCGACGCATTAGGTTATCGTAATGACGCATGATAAAAACGTTATACACGGCTTGTAAGAGGTGTTTAGGCTTTCTTGGCAATGCACGCAAGCTCATGCTAAATCCGGGCGTTACATACTTCATATAATGCCAATAGCCTTCAGGCATATATAAAGTTTCCCCGTGTTTCAGGTCGCACACTAAACCTTCAGCTTTTTTAAGCACCGGGAATTTATCATAATCAGGATGGTCAAAATCAATATCCTCTCTTGTGATCAAGGAGTGTGGTACTTTATACAGGTTTTCGGTTTGATCTGGCGGAAATAAAATACAGCGCTTTTTTCCGTGGAAATGAAAGTGTAAAATATTGGCCCAATCAATGTCGTGGTGCATAAATACTTTAGAGTTCTCACCCCCAAAAAACACCATCGGGATCTGCTTGATTAAACGCAATCCTATCTTCGGAAATTTAAAATCCTTCTTAAGCGAAGGCACTTCCTTCATAATATTATACAAGAAAATACGATAATTGGTAGGTTCACGCTTCAACAGATCTACATAATCTGCCATTTTCATTTTGGCGTGTGCCTGATTAAAACCATCTTCGTGCGTTACCGGACGATCATCATAGAGCGGCACTTCTTTATCGCCGGCGACCTCTTTGATATAATCTAAACTCCACTTGTCATACGCCGGCCAATCTCCTATGAGATTCTCTATAACCACCGGCTTTTGTGGCTTTAGGTAGTTTTTTACAAACTCCGCTTTGGTAATGCTTTTTACCCTATGTATTTCGGTAAGTTTCAAGTATGCTCTAAATTTAATTAAGCTTTAGCCTTTGCTTTCGCTTCTTCATTACGCGGAATGGTATGCCCCGGTCTTGACCATTTTGGTTTTTCGCCTTTAGGCAAATGTTGAGAATCTGCTGCTTCAACAGTTTCCGGTTGTGCTTTTTTCACAAAAGGCGCTTGCGGATTTAAACCTAGAAGCTTAAACATTTCCATATCCTCGTTCACATCAGGGTTAGGTGTGGTAAGCAATTTATCACCCGCAAAAATCGAATTTGCTCCGGCAAAGAAACACATAGCCTGCCCTTCTCTACTCATCTGTGTACGTCCTGCACTTAGTCGCACTTGGGTTTGCGGCATTACAATACGGGTAGTGGCAACCATACGCACCATTTCCCAAATAGAAATAGGTTCTATATCTTCCATCGGAGTTCCTTCAACTGCTACAAGCGCATTGATAGGCACACTCTCTGGCTGTGGATCTAAAGTAGCCAGCGCTACCAGCATTCCTGCGCGGTCTTCTACTTTTTCTCCCATTCCTATGATTCCTCCACTACATACCGTGACGTTAGTTTTACGCACATTGCCTATCGTATCTAAACGATCCTGAAAGGCGCGTGTAGAAATCACATCTTTATAATAATCTTCTGACGTATCTAAGTTATGATTGTAAGCATACAAACCGGCTTCAGCCAGACGCTGCGCCTGATTTTCGGTAATCATACCTAGCGTACAGCACACTTCCATATCCAGTTTATTTATGGTACGCACCATTTCTAAAACCTGATCAAACTCTTCACCATCTTTTACATTTCTCCAGGCAGCACCCATACAAACGCGTGAGCTACCGGCCGCTTTTGCACGTAAGGCTTGCGCTTTTACGTGACTTACTCGCATCAAGTCGTTGCCTTCAATATCAGTGTGGTATCGGGCTGCTTGCGGGCAGTACCCACAATCTTCTGGGCAACCCCCTGTTTTTATAGAAAGTAATGTGGAAACCTGTACCGTATTTGGGTCGTGAAACTCACGATGTACCGTTGCGGCTTCGTAAAGCAATTCCATCAACGGTTTATTATAAATCTCTAGAATTTCTTCGCGGGTCCAATTGTGTCTCATGTAATTCAATTTTTTACTTAAACCTAAATCTTCAAAATCAAACGCTCTGAAGTTTAAGTTCTGGAAGCGGTTTCAAAAATACTAAATATGTTGTTTATAAATAGTGCAAACTACGCCTTGCTTACTAAAATACTCACAGCGTTGCCACCAAAACCCACCGCATTAACCAAGATATTTTTGATTTGTTGAGGTGGCTTTTGCACCGAAATAAAAGGAACTTCCTCATATTCGCCATGTTGAACCATGTGCATCGCTGTATCAAAACTGAGCAAACCACTCGCCCCAAAGGTGTGCCCAATCTTCCACTTATTGGTTGTTAATAACGGAAGACGTTCTCCAAATATTTTTTTGATGGCTAGATATTCGGTTTTATCACCAGCAATCGTTCCCGGTGCGTGCATCACCACAGCATCAACTTGCTTGGACATTTCCGCGAAGGTCAAAATCTGATCGTCATTTTTCATTTCCGCGAATACGGAAATCTCATCATCTTGACCAGTTCCAAAAGCATCTTCAATCGCCATACGCATCGACTTTTGAAAACATTGCGCTTCGGCAGAAATCGATACCGCGTGTTTGAGCTTTTCGGTCGCATAGCCCACACCGGTGATATACGCCAGTGCATTTTCATTCTTTCCTTTTTCAAGACAAACTGCAGCAGCACCTTCACCCACAACCATTGTATTTTCAGTTTTATCGAGATCCAAAGCTAAACACGGAAATTGTGCATCTGCAGAAGCTCGCGAGTAGGTTTTGATGGCTTTCATCTGTGCTATGGTAAACGGCGTCAATGCCGCCTCACTACCACCAACCAAAAACTTATCGCACATCCCGGCTTGCAACCAAGCAACGCCGTTTAGCATCGCATGCAAAGCCGTTGAGCAAGTGATGGAGTGGGAAATATCCGGACCATTATTTTGTAAATCTTGAGCAACCCAAGAAGAAAGATTTCCCAAGGTTGTCGTTGGAGAAGCCAATGGTTCGCTTTTATTATTTTGAAGGAAATGCTCAAAATATTGCTCAAAAAGCTGCGTCGCACCACGTGATGACCCAATGTTGATCCCAAAATCACTTCCTTGTTGCCATCCCGCTTGTTGCGTCGCTAATCTTGAGACGTACATCGCATACAACACCGAAGCATCCAAAGCTTGATAATTTCGGTTTTCAGCACGAATGGCTTCAATCTCAGCTTTAAGCGCTGACGGAAGTTTACCAACCCAAGCCTCAAGCTCGGCCTCGTAGGATAGGGCATGTTTTCCAAGCTGGTTTTTAGTGGTATCTGCTGCTGAAATTGCAGCCATTCCGGTAATTGCGATCACGTGCTTCACATCTTCAATCTTTATCTGCACCGCAGATATTATTCTATTGCTGTTTCCCAAAAGGAAGACAGAAAATCATTTAATCTGCTGCAAAAATAAGGCATCAAAAATGGAGAATGATCAAAAACACTTAGTTTAGTAGCGTCAATCAAAAAGAAGTTAAGATGAACGAACTCGTAACGGAAGAACGCAGCTGGTGGTCAAGAAATTGGAAATGGGTCGTGCCCGTAGGAGGCTGTTTCACCTTCATCGTTATAGGTGTTTTGGTTCTTGGTGGTGCCATTTTTGGCTTTGTGAAAAGTGTTCAAAATGACAGCGGCGGCAATGATGCTCTGGAAATCGCAAAAAGCAACCCGCAAGTACTAGAAGCGCTTGGCGAACCCATAACCAAAGATGGAATGGGTAGTTACTCGGTGAACTACAAAAACGGACTCAAAACCAGCGAAGCGACCATTCCTATTGAAGGACCTAACGGTACCGCAACCTTACGCGTAAAAACCTCAGGAAGTGATGATGCGTTGATCTACGAGATTTTTGAAGTTCAAGTTGATAATACGGGAGAGCTTATCAATTTAAACCAAAACCAGTTGGATCAAGGAGCTTATTAGAAACTGTCTAAAACCTTTTTAATCGCAGCGTAAACCTTCTGCATTTGCTCTTGAGTAGTCACAAAAGGCGCCAAAATATAAATGGTTGATCCCAACGGTCTCAAGTATACGCCTTCAGTCATACAGCGCTCATAAATTTGATAACGAAGGTTTCCGTAGCGCTCCATCGCCACATCAAGCTCTAAGGCGAAAATGGTTCCTTGTTGTCTAGTGGAATGCACTTTGGGATGCTTTTCAATCTCTGAAGCAAACGCAGCGTGCCAGCTTTGAATCTGTTTTATGTTCTGCTGAATTTCTTCAGACTGAAGCAAGTCGAGCGCAGCAATTGCAGTAGCACAAGCAATAGGATTCGCCGAATAGGTATGCGCGTGAAACAAGCCTTTGCCAATATCATCATCATAAAACGCGTCAAAAATAGCCTGTGTACAGGTGGTGACGCCCATAGGCACCAAACCGGCGGTCAGTGCCTTTGAAAGACAAATAACATCAGGCTTTACTTCAATAAAATCTGAAGCAAAAAAGCTTCCGGTTTTACCAAACCCGGTCATCACCTCATCAGCGATCAAAATAATACCAAGTTCTTTACACTTCTGTAAAATTGGCTCGAGATGCGCTGCCTGATACATTTTCATCCCTGCTGCACCTTGTACTAATGGTTCGTAGATGAATCCTGCAAGCGGAGTTTCTGCGTGAAATGCTTCAATAGCTTTTAAAAGTTCTTCCTGATTAGTTGCAGTAGGCAACGGAATACGCTTTACATCAATAAAAAACTCCTCAAACGGACCGTTATATACCGACAAACCACTTACAGACATTGCCCCAAACGTATCCCCGTGAAAACCTTCTTCAAAAGCCAAAAGCGTTTTGCGGGTTTGACCTTTATTGTGGTGATACTGCAAGGCCATTTTGATACCTATTTCGGTAGAGGTAGAACCGTTATCGTTAAACATCAACTTCTGCTGATTGTCAGGTAAGATCGCCATCAGTTTTTCAGAAAGTTCTATTGCCGGCTCGTGGGTAAATCCGCTGAAAATGATTTGATCCAACTGCTGCATTTGACGATGCACCCGCTTGACAATAAAATCATTACAATGCCCATACATTGCCGTATACCAGGAAGAAACAGCATCTACATAGGTTTTACCTTCCTCATCGTACAACAATGCGCCCTTTGCTTTCACAATAGGTTTTGCTTCAGGATGCAGTTTATGCTGCGTTAAAGGATGCCAAATATGTTGTTTATCGCGTTCTGTTAGATTCAAAATTCTAGGATTTGTGTTAGAAACTTCAGCTTACTGCAAAATTGCTCTCAAAAGCTCTGCATATTCTTTGATCACCATTTTATCAAAATAAGGCTCTTCATCTATTCGACCTAAAATGGCTACACCGCTCATTTTTGCAATGACCGATTCGGTTGTGGGATGTTCTTCGCCACTAAACAGAATTCCGTGAATAGTTTTACCGGCTTGCTTCAGTTTATCAATCGTAAGCAACGTGTGGTTGATGCTTCCCAAATAATGTCTCGAAACAACGATCACTTTATCTTCCGGCTGAATCAAATCGAGAATCGTTTCGGTTTCACTAATCGGTACAAGCAATCCGCCGGCTCCTTCAATAACCAAATTATTTTCGGTTTCCGGTCTTTTGATTTCTGAAGCTTTTACGGAAACGCCATCGATGTCTGCCGCCGCATGCGGACTCATAGGCGTATGCAACTTAAAGGCGTTTTCGTGGAAAACAGTTTTACCGTTAGCAATAAATTCTTTGACTTTGTGCGTATCCGAATAGTCTAAATCGCCTGCCTGAATAGGCTTCCAATAATCGGCCTCCAAAGCTTCGGTTACAATTGCCGAAGCTACTGTTTTTCCAACTTCCGTAGAAATTCCTGTGATAAAGAATGTTTGTTTTTCCATAGTACCGCAAAGGTACAGCGGCGAACTTTATCTACAGAAGATCATTTTAAAGATTTTGCCAAAAGCGAAAGCAGGGTTTTTATCTCATTTTGAGAATTATAACTGTGTAAACAAATTCGCAAGCGCTCCTGACCTGTCGGAACCGTGGGCGAAAGAATGGCTTTCACATCAAATCCTGCTTCTAAAAATTCAGTCGAAATTTGCTTCACGCGCGCATTACCCGGAAGAATCGCACAGTGTATCGCTGAATCACTCTTAATAAAAAACTCCTGAAGTTGCTGTTTTTTGATTTCTGCTTGGAAGAATTGAATGTTTTCACGCAGTTTTTTTAAAGCGGAATTCGGCAATTTTGAATCAGAAACCGCGTGTTGATAAGAAGCCAAAATGGTTGCCACACTATGTGGTGGCAATGCAGTGGTGTAGATCAAGCTTCGTGCAAAATTAACGAGGTAACTTTTTAAGGTTTCAGAACCTAAAATCGCTGCGCCGTGACAGCCCATCGCCTTACCAAAAGTTACGAGTCGGCTAACACGATTCCCCAACCCGAGGTCATCGATGATCCCTGTACCAAAAACTCCAATAGCGTGCGCCTCATCTATAAAAATCTGAGCTGAAAACTGCTCGCATAGCTCTACCAATTTTAAAAGATCAGGACTGTCTCCATCCATTGAAAAAACCGACTCTGTGACCACGTAGATAGCATACGCGTCATGCTGAACATGTTTCAGCATCTCATCCTGTTTAGCCAAAAGCCGCTCCAGATCTTCTAAATCATTGTGCTTGAATTTATAGGCTTTTGCGTGACTCATTTGGATTCCGTCACGGATGCTGGCGTGAATAAATTCATCATACAAGATCACGTCACCGCGCTGTGGCACAGATCCAAAAAATCCCACATTGGCGTCATAACCCGAATTGAAGATCAGCGCTGCTGCCACCTTGTGTGTTTTAGCTATAAAACGTTCGGTCAGCTCATACAATTTATGATTTCCCGAAAGTAGTCGCGAACCGGCAGCACCGTTTTGTTCTAGATTATGCTCTTTTAAAATTTCGCCTGCACGAGAAAAAATAGTCGAATTTTTAGAAAACCCCAGATAATCATTAGATGAAAAATCAACCAGCTCAACATCGAGTGTTTTCAGTTGGCGCAAGGCATTTGTTTCGCGACGTTGATTGAGTTTCTCTTGTAATTTTTTGGGCAGCATTGGGCAAAGATACAGTTTGGGTAGAAACAAAAGTGAAGGAAAACTATCTCAGGGCAAGCCTCGAAATATTAACCCTTTGGCGGCGCCAATAAATTATTGTTTTTCAATAATTATTTTATATTTGTTATCGAAAAACAATAATAAATGAAATTGAATTCTATTTTTAAAGGGCTTATTGACTTGGCCTTTTACCTGATGGTACCCATTGTGGTATTCTTTCCAGGGACAATCCTGTATATTTTAATTTTCCCTCAGCAGAGCATTATTAAAGTAAACATCCCCTATACCGAACAAGGTTTTGGAACCGGAGCCCTAATTTTTACGATTTGCTTTTTTATACTTTTCTTGTTGTTTTTTGCCGGTTTCTTTCAACTGAGAAAATTCGCAGGTCAACTCCTTAAAAAGAAGCTGTTCTCATCAGAAGTTATCAAAAGCACAAAGAAAGTCGGTCAATTTTTTACAGCTTGCGGACTGGGCTCGTTGGTTTTTGTAGGAATAAATGCGCTACTAACGAATGAAGGAACGATCAGCATCACATTTGGAACTTCAAATTTGAGTCTACTCCTGTTCTTACTCATTTTAGGCGTATTGTTCTTGCTGCTGAGCGATGCTTTTGCAAGAGCGCTAAAGCTGAAAGAAGAAAACGATTTTACCGTCTAGCTATGCCCATCATCATCAACTTAGATCAGGTATTAGCTGATAGGAATATGAAGAGCAAAGAGCTGGCAGAAATGGTAGGCATTACTGAAGCTAATCTTTCCATCCTAAAATCAGGGAAAGCCAAGGCGGTGCGTTTTTCAACTCTGGAAGCAATTTGCAAAGCTTTAGATTGCCAACCGGGAGATATTTTGGAGTATTCCGAGGATTAGTTTTGCTGCGGTTTGAGTACTTTTAAAGCTCATTCTAAATTTCCTTTAAATGAAACTCTGGATTGCATTCCTTTTTCTAAGCCTTTCACTACAGGCGCAAACCAATTCTTACGAAATATCTTTTGACAATGCCGTGCACCACGAAGCTATCGTCAAAGCCACATTTCCGGAAGTGAAATCAAAAACTTTACGGGTACAGATGAGCAGATCTTCTCCTGGGCGTTATGCCATTCACGAGTTCGCTAAGAATGTGTACGGTTTTAAAGCGACAAACGGAGCGGGTGAAATCCTAAATATCAAACGTGATGACCCCTACAGCTGGATCATCACCAATACAGACGGCACGATCAACGTAGAATATATTCTTTTTGCTAATCGCGGTGGCGGGACGTACTCTCAAGTAGATCTTACTCACGCGCACCTGAATATGCCGGCAACCTTTATGTATGCAGAAACTTTACAGGAACGCCCCATCGAGATCACTTTAGATGCTCGAAAAGATCTGGACTGGAAGGTCGCCACTCAATTAAAGCACGAAGAAGGCAATACCTTTTCTTCCCCTAATCTATATTATTTTATGGACAGCCCTACGGAAATAAGCAATTTGCGAGAGCGCGAGTTTAAGGTAGATGGGCAAACCATCAAATTTGTATTACACGATCCTGATCCTGAGAGTGATTTTGATACCTACTGGGAAAAGGTAAAAGCGATTGTTTTGCAGGAAAAAGCAGTTTTTGGAGAGTTGCCAAACTATGATTTTGGCGAGTACACTTTTCTTGCGTGTTATGCGCCTAACGTTTCGGGAGATGGGATGGAACACCGCAACAGCACCATTCTCACAGATACCGAAACCCTTGCTAATGGTGGAATGACCGGCAATATCGGTACTGTATCTCACGAATTTTTCCACAGCTGGAATGTGGAGCGTATACGTCCCGCAGACCTCGAGCCCTTTCAATTTGATCAAGCCAATATGAGCGATTGCCTTTGGTTTGCTGAAGGGTTTACGAGCTATTATACCAACTTGATTCTGGAGCGTGCCGGAGTTATAAGCGCCGAAGATTATGTAAACGGATTGAACGGCACCTTTAATTATGTTTGGAATTCGCCTGCTTTACAGTATTTCAATCCTATTGAAATGAGCAATCAAGCGCCTTTTGTAGATGCGGCGACTTCGGTTGATCCTGTGAATCGCGAGAATATGTTTATCTCGTATTATTCTTACGGAAGTGTTTTAGGCCTGGCTTTAGATCTAAGCTTACGCGAAAAGAATTTGAATCTGGACGAATTTATGCAATTGATGTGGAAACGCTTCGGAAAGACCGAAGTTGCCTATACCGTTAAAGATATTGAAGCTACACTTGCTGATTATGCAGGTGCAGCATTTGCACAGGATTTCTTCGGAAAATATATCTACAAAAGTGAAATGCCTAACTACAAAAACCTTTTTGAGCAGGTTGGCTTACAATTGGATCGCGCTTCTGAGAAGCCTTACTTTGGAGCTTCCTTTAAAGCAACCGAGAACGGACTAGAAATCTCTAAAAATACGTTTAAAGACAGTCCGGCTTATCAAGCAGACCTAGATAAAGGCGATGTGATCACCAGCATAGATGGTATTGCAATGAATTCTAATGACGCATTTAAAGACTTGCTTAACAGCAAGAATATTGACGATGTGCTTCAGGTTACCTTTGAGCGCTTTGGTGAAGTATTTACAACCCAAGTTAGACTTACTGCCGATCCCACATATACAATAAGCATTGCTCCTGATGCTAAAAAATCGGCGATACAAACCCGAGAAAAATGGCTGGCAAAGAAATAATAGACCTGAGTCAAGAAATCTATGACGGGATGCCGGTGTACAAAAGTCTGTCACCGGTTTCTATGCGGGTTTACGCAACACACGAGCAATGGGATGGGGACGAAAATTCTACAACGCAAACACCCAGCGTGCATCAAATCACAATGAGTGAGCATACCGGCACACACGTAGATGCGCTCAATCATATGGATCGAAAGAATGCTGGCCAATCCATTGATACAATGCCGCTCTCGATGTTCTTTACCGAAGGAATCTGTCTTGATTTTTCGCATAAAGGTTTGCAAGAACTCATCACAACCGAAGACATTAAAGAAGCTTGCCTGAAAGCTGATGTAAGCATCAAAAAAGGAGACACTGTGCTTCTTTGCACAGACCATTACCGAAAACACTTTAATACCGAAAACTGGGCCAAAGGCCCCGGAATCACCGCCAAGGCAGCCCAATATTTAGGAAGTTTGAAAATTGCAGCTTTTGGTGTAGAAACCATGTCACCAGGAGTACCAAAAATATCGAATACTGAGGTTCACAAAATTTGTGGCGCCTTAGGCTTTACTCATTATGAAAATATGATCAACTTGCACAAGTTGGTAGGCCGTGGTAGGTTTCAGTTTATTGCGCTTCCTCTTAAAATAAGAGGCGGCACCGGATCTCCTGTAAGAGCGGTAGCCGTTTTTGAAATTAGCTTTTAATCTAGATAATATCCCTTTTTAGGGTCTGAAGCATTCCACACTTTAAGAGTAAATAGTTCAGCAATATATTTTGCTTCGGCTAGCGCATCTTCTTCATTGTGAAATCGTTCAAATTTTAAATGTCTCGAATTCGTAAACCAAATATTCACTTCGTAGATCCCTTTTGAATTCTTGAAGATCCCAACCATTTTCAGCGCTTCGTAATCAGACCAATGGCCCCAATAAAACGGTCCTAAATAATATTCAACCTTGTATTTATGAGTTTTGGTGTTGAAAATGATCCGCTTTCGCTTTGCTAAATAAAAACCTGCACCTATAGCAAGGGTTAGAAAAAGCAACACTGATTTAAGGTCTTTTCCCCAATTTACAAAATCACTTTCCTTACTTAGATCATAACCTATTCTAAAGGTGATAAAATAGATGAGGAAAAGCAAAAAGCAGGCAAATGTAAATAACAGCGCAGCTAAAACCCTAACGAGCAGGGATCGGTTCATTTGATTCAAAACCAGTGTATGTGCAGACTTCATATGCGCTAAAATACCTTAACAGTGCCAATAAAAAAAGCGCTTAATTCAGTAGAATTAAGCGCTTCTCTATTTTAATTTATTTCAGCTTAATCAGCCAAAACGATTACTTTATTATCATTCATCTCAACCGTTCCAGATTTGATAGCGAGTACAAACTCACCAGCTTCTTTACCGGCAGTGAAATGTTTTTTAGCTTTATCTGAAAGCGTAGCTCCTTTAACTTTCACAACACCTTCTTCTAAAAGAGAAACGATAGCTGCGTGATTGTCTAACAACTGAAACGCTCCGTCAGTTCCCGGTAAAATAACCGAAGTAGCTTCTCCGCTATATAAGGTTGCTTCAGGGCTTACTATTTCTAAATGCATAAAATTTTCATTTATCTTTTCCGCGTAGGCGGAAAACTATTCAAATCAATACGATAAGATTTCCACCTTCGTGGAAATGAAATCATTTTTTATGCTTCCGCAAGCATTTTCTCTCCAGCTTCGATCGCTTCTTCAATAGTACCCTTAAGGTTGAATGCTGCTTCTGGAAGATGATCTAATTCACCATCCATAATCATATTGAAACCTTTGATAGTTTCTTTGATATCAACCAATACTCCAGGAATACCGGTAAACTGCTCTGCTACGTGGAAAGGCTGTGATAAGAAACGCTGTACACGACGTGCGCGGCTTACTGCAAGCTTATCTTCTTCAGAAAGTTCTTCCATACCAAGAATCGCGATGATATCTTGTAATTCTTTATAACGCTGTAAAAGCTCTTTTACGTTTTGAGCACAGTTATAATGATCTGCACCAAGAATTTCTTTAGTTAAGATTCGAGAAGTAGAATCTAGCGGGTCAACCGCAGGATAAATACCTAGCTCAGCAATCTTACGAGAAAGTACTGTTGTTGCATCAAGGTGGGCAAAGGTTGTAGCCGGTGCCGGGTCAGTAAGGTCATCCGCAGGAACGTAAACCGCCTGTACAGATGTAATAGAACCTTTTTTAGTTGAAGTAATACGCTCTTGCATCGCACCCATTTCGGTTGCTAGTGTAGGCTGGTAACCTACCGCAGATGGCATACGACCTAAAAGTGCCGACACCTCTGAACCTGCTTGCGTAAAACGGAAAATGTTATCAACGAAGAAAAGAACGTCTTTTCCTTGACCGTCTCCTGCTCCATCACGGAAATACTCAGCGATAGTAAGACCAGAAAGCGCCACACGAGCACGTGCTCCCGGTGGTTCGTTCATCTGACCGAATACGAAAGTTGCTTTAGACTCCTTCATTGCAGCCTTGTCAACTTTAGTAAGATCCCAACCGCCTTCTTCCATAGAGTGCATAAAGTCTTCACCGTATTTAATAATACCAGACTCAAGCATCTCACGAAGTAAATCGTTACCCTCACGCGTACGCTCACCTACTCCGGCAAATACAGAAAGACCACCGTGACCTTTTGCAATATTGTTAATCAACTCCTGAATCAATACGGTTTTACCAACACCTGCACCACCAAAAAGACCAATTTTACCCCCTTTTGCGTAAGGCTCAATCAAGTCGATAACTTTGATACCAGTGAATAAAACTTCGGTTGAAGTTGATAAATCTTCAAATTTTGGTGCTTCGCGGTGAATTGGAAGACCGTCTTTTCCTGCTTTAGGAAGATCACCAATACCGTCGATAGCATCACCAATTACATTAAATAAACGCCCGTAAACGTCGTCACCAATAGGCATTTGAATTGGCGCTCCAGTAGCAACTACTTCTGCACCTCTGCTCAAACCATCAGCAGAATCCATCGCGATCGTTCTTACCGTGTTCTCACCAACGTGCGATTGTACCTCAAGTACTAAAAGGCTTCCGTCTGCTTTTGTAATTTCTAGCGAATCATAAATTTTTGGAAGATCTGCATTGTTTGCAAATTCAACATCTACAACAGGGCCGATAATCTGGGCAACTTTACCTGTAACTTTTGACATTCTTAACTATTTAATGTTTAGCAAAATATGTAGCCGAAAAAAACAAAACAAACCTAAATATCCCTTATTTTTTTCGTCGTGCAAAGATAGTTTTTAATATTTAAAAACCTAAAAGACTTTTATTGAATTTCTTCAGCGTTAACAAAAGCATAAAAACACTTGATAAACCACAGAATTACAGCCCACTAAAAACACCTGTGTTTTATGCGAAATCAGCTATTCTACCGTGACACTTTTAGCCAAATTACGAGGCTGGTCAACGTTTTTACCAAGCATAACCGCGATATGATACGATAACAATTGAAGCGGAATCGTAGTTAATAACGGAGACATAGAATCCATCACTTCAGGAACCTCGATCACGTGATCTGCAAGCCCTTTTACCGTTACATCACCCTTAGTAACAATTGCGATAATTTTTCCCTTACGGCTTTTGATCTCCTGAATATTGCTCACCACTTTATCATAATGACCGCGGCGCGTAGCAATAACAATCACTGGCATATGCTCGTCAATAAGCGCAATTGGGCCGTGCTTCATCTCAGCTGCAGGATAACCTTCTGCGTGGATGTATGAAATCTCTTTAAGTTTTAAAGCGCCTTCTAAAGCAACGGGGAAATTGAATCCGCGACCTAGATACAAACAGTTAGAAGCATTTTTATATACTGAAGCGATCTCCTTGACGTGTTCGTTGCTTTTTAACGCCTCCTCTACCTTTTCAGGGATCAGGCGTAACTCTTCAAGATGCATATGCAAGTCTGAAGTTGAAATACGTCCTTTAGCTTTCGCTACTTTCAATCCTAATAACGTAAGCACTGTAATTTGCGTGGTAAATGCTTTTGTTGAAGCAACACCGATTTCAGGACCGGCGTGGGTGTATGCGCCGGCGTGTGCCTCTCGAGAGATCGACGATCCTACTACATTACATACACCAAAAACAAAAGCTCCCTTTTCTTTAGCCAATTTCATCGCAGCCATAGTGTCTGCGGTTTCACCACTTTGAGAAATAGCGATCACCACATCATCTTTGTCAATAACCGGATTGCGGTACCTAAATTCTGACGCATATTCTACCTCAACAGGTACGCGCATCAATTCTTCGATGATATATTCAGCAACTAGCCCTGCGTGCCAAGAGGTTCCGCAAGCTAAAATTACTAAACGTTTTGCATTGATGAATTTATCAATATGATCATCTACACCAGCCATCTTGATAACTCCCTTATTCTCACGCATACGTCCTCTAAACGTATCACGTATCGCTTGAGGCTGCTCGTAGATCTCCTTAAGCATAAAATGAGGATATCCTCCTTTCTCTATCTGCTCAAGATTGAGTTTTAATTCTTGTATGTAAGGCTGACTTACCAGTGCGTCATCTTGAATATTGAAAACTTTCACCTCTTTACCTCTGCGCACAATAGCCATCTCACCGTCTTCTAAGTAAAGTGCGTTGTTTGTATATTCAATAAAAGGAGAAGCGTCTGAAGCAATAAAATACTCATCTTCCCCAATACCTATCGCAAGCGGACTACCCAAACGAGCGACGACAATTTCGTTTGGTTTTTTCTTATCAAAAACCGCAATGGCGTATGCGCCCACGGTCTCGTTTAAAGCAATCTGAACTGCCTTACCTAATTTGACTTTTTGATTGCGCTGCACATCTTCAATAAGATTAACCAGCACCTCTGTATCTGTATCAGATTTGAAGGTATACCCACGCTTGGTCAACTCTTGCTTTATAGCATCATAATTCTCGATGATCCCGTTATGAATAATGACTAGATCTCCGGAATTTGAGAAATGTGGGTGTGAGTTAACATCATTAGGAACCCCGTGTGTTGCCCAGCGCGTATGACCAATACCCAAAGTACCTTCGGCAGTAATGGTTGACTCAACCTTAGTTTTGAGGTCATCTACTTTACCTTTTGTCTTACACAGTTGAATCTCTTCGCCATCAAACAAAGCGACCCCGGCGCTGTCATAACCGCGATACTCCAGTCGTTGCAAGCCTTTTATCACAACAGGATAGGCTTGTCTATGACCAATGTAACCTACAATTCCGCACATAAAATGATATTAATTTGAAGCTTCTGAATAGAAAACTTTTAGCTTCAGTCGTTTTGCTTCAGGAACATTTACACTGCTTCCGTAGAGAATAGTTCCGCGATTAGCAATTACCGAAGCATAAGGCACTCTATTAGGAATATCACTATCCATTTTACCTTCTATTGCAGCGGTAGCTATAGAAAGTACATTTTGCGTTACTACTAAGCCAAGTTTGGTTGTTGGAGTATCATTTTCTGGATCTAGCAATTCTTTATAAAATTCTGTGATTCTGATTTTATAGCTCACACCTTGCCCGTTATCATCAGTTTCTAACGGACCTAAATGCGTAGTTCCAACCGCCGTGATTGTTCCTGACGAACTGGTCGTAGCATCACCTGAAAAATCACGCAAAGGCAAGTTGGTCTCCAGGTCATAAATATAAACGCGTTGCGGCTCAGATACTGAAGCGCCAGCATATTGCTGAATCTTATCTTGATCTACAAAAAATTCTAAATTAGCTTCTCGAATAAGACGAGGTTGCGCACGCAGCGCATCAAGCTCATCGGGAATTCCGTTAGCGTCATCATCTACATCTTCAAACAGCTCAATAACAGCCATACTTCCCTGACCGCCTTTTAGATAAAGATTTTCTTCTCCATTCTCTTTATCAACACCGGTCAGTTCTGTTTTGATCTCAGATTTAAAATCATTCTGATATCCAACCACACCGTTTCCAGCGAGGCTTAAAGTCACACTTGATTGATTTCTTGAATCTTCTTCTCCCGAAGTATAGTAAATCGCGATAGAAGTATTGGCTTTGTCAAAGAGAAAATAAGAACCGCTACCATTTACCGGCTCGGCTTTTAAATAAACCCCTCTAAAGTAATTTCTAAACGAATTGGCATTAAACAGTACATCTTCGCCTCCCCGGTCTAAAATATTTTCTTGCCAATACGTTTCACCGTAAGCAGTCTCATCAAGACGAATGCGTAATCTAGGTGAATTACTGGTCACCTCATCATCCTCTCCGTCTGTGGTAGCCGGCACTGTGGTCACCACAGTTTCATTAGATGGAACAAAGGTTTGCTGCATAAGCGTATCACCTTCCACCCCATTAAATTCAGTTAAATCATTAGAATAATATACCGCGCCGTTTTCAAAATCAGGTCCGTTATTAGAATTCAAGAAGTAATTAGATCTGAATGCCGTAACACGAATAGGATCTGAACCGTAAACCGAATCAAGTTCGTAAACGGTCTCATTCTCACTATTTACGCTTCCGGTGCTAAAATAGGGCATTGTAAAAACCACCGAATCAACAACCGGATTGGTTCCAAAAGTAGAATTATAAGTACTCAAACTCACTTGACTAAGTGTCGAAGCGGTAGTAGAACCATATATTGAATCTTGATAATAACCTAAAACGCCGGCACTAAGTCCATTTGTTTGCACGCCTAAAGAATCAAAAAAACGCTCGCTATATGCAGTTACCGGATAACTCTCGTTACCCGAAGTGAAGTTGCTGTCATCAACTAAACCGCTTCCCACCTCCAGAAAATCGTCTTCACAAGAAAAGAAGACAAATAGAAGCATTAGTAAACCTAATGTTCTTGTCAACACCGTATTCAATTTCATTCGTTTTTTTGTTTTTTTTTAATCTAGCACCTTGGTGGTATAGAACTCTTCGTACGCCTGCGCAAATTCTTCTCTCTTTTTATAAGGAAGCACAGGGATTTTAGTAACATTCAAATACTTGGAAAGATCTTCACTAAGTTCGGCAGAACCTACGATGGCAGCGTCAGAGTTTTTGATCGCTACTTTCATTAAGTTCTCATAAGAAGGCTTTTCAAGCTCAGAGATTGAATCTTTGTCTATTCCGTCAAAAGCTATTTTATCAATTAATTGCTCATTTAACGTGTCGTCAAACCCGGTATTATAAACAGAAGTCACAATTTTGCTTTGCTTAAAAAGCGGTTCGCTTGCATAAAACTGCTTTAAATATAAAGGCAGTAGTGATGCTAACCAACCATGAACGTGAATGATGTCTGGAGCCCAATTAAGCTTTTTAACCGTCTCTACTACACCCTTTGCAAAAAATATTGCGCGCTCATCGTTGTCTGCAAATAAGTTTCCGTCCTCGTCAGTAAACGTAGCTTTTCTTTTAAAATACTCTTCATTATCTATAAAGTAAACCTGAATACGCTCTTTAGGTATAGAGGCAACTTTAATGATAAGCGGCATGTCAAAATCATTTATGACCAAATTCATTCCGGAAAGCCGTATCACTTCGTGAAGCTGGTGCCGTCTCTCATTAATATTGCCATAACGTGGCATAAAAATGCGAATTTGACCTCCTTTACTATTTACCATTTGAGGAACCTCAAACGACATTGATGCGATCTCTGTCTCTGGCAAATAAGGTATAACTTCAGATGATACGTACAATATCCTCTTATTTTTCATAAATGTGCTTCTAAGTTTCTGTTAAGGCTAAAAAACACGCAAAATTACGAAATTTTATGCAGATTGCCAGTAATATAGTAATTTTGCCGCCTGTTAATTTAATCGGGATGCACGTATATACCAATAGACCAGAAATTTCTAGTGCTGTTGCAAAACACAAAGAAAAGGGCCTTAAAATAGGTTTTGTACCTACTATGGGCGCTTTGCATAGAGGTCATGGAAGTCTATTTAATTTTGCTTTAGAAAACTGCGATGTAGTCGTTGTGAGCATCTTTGTAAATCCTACACAGTTCAACAATCCCGCAGATCTTGAGACCTACCCTAGAGATTTACAGGCAGATCTTGAATTTTTAGAGCACATCAACCCCAACCTGCTTGTTTTTGCCCCGAGCACGACAACGATTTATGGAAGCCAAATTAAAGCCTTAGATTTTAATTTTGACGGATTAGATCAAGTGATGGAAGGCGCGTTCAGACCCGGTCACTTTGAAGGTGTTGCCACCGTATTAAAATATCTATTTGAAATTGTAAATCCGGATATGGCTTTCTTTGGCGAAAAAGATTATCAACAGCTTCAAATCGTAAATAAATTAGTTGAGATCGAAAACCTACCGGTACAGATCGTAGGTTGCCCTATCAGCCGCCACGATGATGGCCTTGCTGAAAGCTCAAGAAATAAAAGACTCACTGTAAAACAGCGTGAAGCCTCGCCTTTTATTTACAAAACCTTAATGCAAGCAAAAGAACATTTTAACGACCAAAGCGTCGAAGATGTCGTACATTTTGTTGAGCAAGAATTTAAAGGAAAAGAGCATCTTGAACTTGAGTATTTTGAAATCGCAAACGCAACTACACTGAAGCACGCCACGACCAAAAAAGCCGAAGACAAATACAGAGCATTCATCGCTGTTTTTGCCGGTGATGTACGACTCATAGATAATATCGCCCTAAATTAAAAACCTTATTTTTACACCATGTTAGTTAACGTTGTAAAATCAAAAATACACCGCGTAAAAGTTACCGGCGCCGAACTTCATTATATAGGTAGTATTACCATTGACGAAGATCTTATGGATGCAGCCGGTGTTATTGAAGGAGAACGTGTACAAATCGTAAATGTTACCAACGGTGAACGCCTGGAGACTTATGCGATTCCCGGGCCACGCAAAAGCGGGGAAGTCACCTTAAATGGTGCTGCTGCTCGTAAAGTCGCAAAAGGCGATATCCTTATTCTTATCACCTATGCTTTTATGGAGCTGGAAGAAGCTAAAGCGTTTAAACCTTCTCTAGTTTTCCCTAACGAAGAAACTAATTTGCTCAATTAACTTGAGCAAAAAATCCCTCATAAAATTATTGAAAGTTGCCATCCCGTTGGGGATCGGGATACTTTTGATCTATTATTCGTTAAGTTCGGCCACACCACAAGAGCGCGCCATCCTTTGGAACAACATTAAGGACGCACCTCCAGTTTACATCGCTGTTTCGCTCATGTTTGGCGTTTTAAGCCATCTATCCCGAGCTTATCGCTGGCAGTATCTTTTGCAACCTATGGGCTACCACCCCAAATTAAGCAATAGGTTTATGGCGGTTATGGCAGCTTATTTGGCTAATTTAGGCATTCCTCGAAGTGGAGAATTGTTGCGCGGGGCGCTGCTTACCACTTATGAAGATGTCCCTTTTGAAAAAGCTTTTGGCACTATAATTTCAGAACGTATTGCCGATTTTTTGATGCTTCTTTTAGTAGTAAGTATTGCTATTGTTTTACAAACCGACACCTTATTAAGCTACCTACACGAACAAAATATCAATCCGCTATATACCGTATTGTTTTTAGCTGCCGGCGTACTACTCATCGCTCTGGGCTTTAAAATTATACAACGAGCCAAAACAGGAATATTAGCTAAGCTCAAAGACTTTATGGCCGGCCTCGTAGAAGGCATGAAAAGCATCTTAAAAATGCGGAACAAATGGGCGTTTATAGGACACACCTTCTTTATTTGGATCATGTATATTTTGATGTTCTGGGTGATCAAATTCACGATTCCTGAAATATCTTATGCTTCTACAGGTGTTATTCTTGCTGCGTTCGTGATTGGTTCGTTTGCCATTTCTGTAACTAACGGCGGGATCGGGGTATATCCTATAAGTATTGGCGCCTTATTTATTTTCTTCGGCTTTAGCAAGGAAGGCGGTGAAGCTTTTGGGTGGATCGTTTGGGGATCTCAAACCTTACTCGTGCTGGTTCTGGGAGCTCTTTCTTTTTTACTGCTCCCTATTCTTAACAGGAAAAAATAAGCAGCTTTGGTTTGATTAATAGGCGGTAGTTAACTAGAGAATAATGTTTAACTTCACCTTGCCTTAATCTACTTTTCCATGAAAAAAATACTACTCCTGATATTGCTTGTATACAGCAGTATCAATGCTCAGGTGCTTTATGAATCTGTACCTTCTTCAAAATTCAACGAACCCCGAAATGTAAAAATTCAGCTTCCGCGTAATTACGAAGCAAACGAAGACAAATATTATCCGGTCATTCTAGTTCTCGACGGTGACTACCTTTTTGAGCCGGTAGCCGGAAGCGCTGATTATTACAGCTATTGGGAAGACATGCCACAGGCGATCATCGTTGGCGTGATGCAACCTGACCGCATGGAAGACACCGTTTATGACGATGCTAATTTTTTACCTACTGGTCAAGGAGCTGACTTTTTTGAGTTTTTAGGAATGGAACTTTTACCGTGGCTCAACAAACAATACCGTTTAGCACCGTTTAATGTAGTTGTAGGTCACGACGCTACCGCTGGCTTTGCTAATTATTATCTGATGAAAAATCCGCCGTTATTCAATGCTTATATTTCATTGAGTCCCGACTTAGCTCCGCAGATGAATGAGCGTCTTACAACTATTTTGAAGCAAACCGAACAACAAATTTTTTATTATCAAGCAACAGGAACTGAAGACATTCCTTCCTTAAGAGAAGAAACTTTAGCCCTTCATCAAGCCCTAAGCGGAATAGAGAATGAAAAGTTTCATTATTATTTTGACGATTTTCAAGATGCCACCCATTATTCTTTGGTAGGGCGTGCTATTCCTAAAGCTTTAGAAAAAGTGTTTGCGGTTTACCGCCCCATCAGCAAAAAAGAATTCACCGAAAAAATACTTAAAGCTGATTCGCCGTTTGACTACCTGATCGAAAAATACACGGTAATGCAAAATCTTTTTGGTCTAGATGATAAGATCAGAATCAACGATTTTATTGCGATTGCAGCAGCTCTCGAGAAAAAATCTGATTGGGATGGTTTTGAAAACCTTGGTAAATTAGCAAGTAAAGAATACCCGGAAACGATTTTAGGCCCCTACTATTTGGGACGTTCTTATGAGGGTAATGGCGAGCCTAAAAAAGCTATGCGCACCTATGAAGGCGCTCTCGTCTTAAAAGAAATAGGCGATCTAAATAAAGATATTCTTGTTGCACGATCGCAACAGATTAAAGATGATTTTGGATATTAATGGCAAAAGTAAAAACAACCTTTTTCTGTCAAAACTGCGGCGCCCAATTTGCTAAATGGCAAGGGCAATGCACTTCATGTAAAGAATGGAACACTATTGCAGAAGAAGTTGTACAAAAAGTTGAAAAAACCGGCTGGAAAACAGAACCGCAATCTACCAAACGTGTAGCTAAACCACAACGCATCAAAGAGATTGACACCACTAAAGATGCCCGGTTAAATACTGAAAACAACGAACTCAACAGCGTTTTAGGAGGCGGGCTCGTTCCCGGCTCTCTCACACTATTGGGCGGTGAACCCGGTATAGGTAAAAGTACACTGATGCTGCAAATAGCACTAACCTTACCGTACACCACACTTTATGTTTCTGGGGAAGAAAGTGCGCAACAAATCAAAATGCGTGCAGAACGAATTAACCCTGCTGCTGAAAATTGTTTGATTCTTACCGAAACCAAGACGCAAAACATTTTTAAGCAAGTTGAAGCGGTGAATCCAGACATTGTGATCATCGACTCGATACAAACGCTGCATAGCGATTATATTGAAAGCGGAGCAGGAAGCATCTCTCAAATTAGAGAAACCACTACAGAACTCATTAAATTCGCTAAAGAGACCGCCACCCCGGTGATTCTCATCGGTCACATCACAAAAGATGGAAACATTGCCGGCCCAAAAATTCTGGAACATATGGTAGATACTGTGCTTCAGTTTGAAGGTGATCGCAATCACGTTTATCGCATTTTGCGCGCACATAAAAACCGTTTTGGATCTACCAGCGAACTTGGGATTTATGAAATGCAAGGCAGTGGTTTGCGTGAAGTTTCTAATCCTTCAGAAATACTGATCTCTAAAAATGATGAGGATTTAAGCGGAACAGCGATCGCTGCAACTTTAGAAGGAATGCGGCCGCTAATGATAGAGATACAAGCACTTGTAAGCACCGCGGTATATGGCACCCCACAGCGTAGCGCAACGGGTTATAATGCTAAACGCTTAAATATGATCCTCGCCGTTTTAGAAAAACGCGCAGGCTTTAGACTGGGCGCCAAAGATGTGTTTTTAAATATCACCGGCGGAATTTCAGTAGACGATACTGCGATAGATCTTGCCGTCGTTGCTGCCATTTTATCGAGTAACGAAGATATTTCGGTTGCTAAAGATATTTGCTTTGCTGCTGAAGTAGGCCTTGCCGGAGAAATACGCCCGGTTACCCGTGTAGAACAACGCATACTTGAAGCTGAAAAGTTAGGCTTCGGTACAATTATGATTTCTAAATACTGTAAAGTTCCGAAGAACAACTACGGAATCACCATCGTACGCGTTGCTAAAATGAACGATGTGGTAGAATGGTTATTTGGCTAAAAAGAAATCCTTATGCATAAAAAAAAGCGCCTTGATCAAGGCGCTTTTCTTTTTATCTGCTCTGTGGTTCTATTATCCTTTTGTGGTCGCACTTAAGTATTCACGGTTCATACGCGCGATGTTCTCTAAAGAAATTCCTTTAGGACATTCAATCTCACAAGCTCCGGTATTGGTACAGTTACCAAAACCTTCCAGATCCATCTGGCGCACCATATTCTCAACACGCTCTACAGCTTCAACCTGACCTTGAGGTAACAAAGCATATTGCGAAACTTTAGCTGAGGTAAATAACATCGCACTTGCATTTTTACAAGCAGCAACGCAAGCTCCACAACCAATACAAGTAGCTGCTGCAAAGGAATCGTCTGCGTCGTGTTTATTTACAGGAATGCTGTTCGCATCAATGGTATTCCCCGAAGTATTTACCGAGATATACCCACCTGCGTGCTGAATACGATCAAAAGAAGAACGGTCAACTATCAAATCTTTTATAACCGGAAATGCAGTTGCTCTAAATGGCTCAATAACGATGGTATCGCCATCTTTAAATTTGCGCATGTGTAATTGACAGGTAGTCACTAGACGGTCTGGACCGTGTGGTTCCCCGTTGATTTGTAAAGAACACGCCCCACAAATTCCTTCACGACAATCGTGATCAAATTCTACCGGATCATCTCCTTTAGCAATAAGCTCCTCATTTAAAACGTCAAGCATTTCAAGAAAAGACATATCATCTTCAATCCCGTCAATAGGATAAGTGACCATCTTTCCTTTTGCGTTAGCGTTTTCTTGGCGCCATATTTTAAGTGTAAGTTTCATATTTCTTTAGATTTTAGTATTGAGTATTGAGTCGCTAAGTATTAACACTTCGTAGCTCAACACCGGCATCTATTTATAACTTCTAGTTTTTAATTCAATATTCTTGAATTCTAAATCTTCTTTGTGCAGTTGGGCTTCTTTAGGCTCGCCTTTGTATTCCCAAGCAGCTACATATTTAAAGTTCTCGTCATCTCTGAGCGCTTCACCTTCTTCAGTCTGGTACTCTTCTCTAAAGTGACCTCCACAAGATTCATTTCTATGTAAAGCATCTTTTGCAAAAAGTTCACCTAACTCAAGGAAATCAGCTACACGACCGGCTTTTTCCAATTCGGCATTTTTACTTTCAGCAGCACCGGGAACTTTTACATTTGCCCAGAAATCCTTACGCAGCTCAGCAATTTCTTCAATCGCTTCTTTTAAACCTTGTTCGTTACGCGCCATTCCACATTTGTTCCACATGATTTTACCCAATTTCTTGTGGTAATAATCAACAGAATGTTGCCCGGAAGCGTTCATTAGACGTGCGATTCTATCTTTCACATCTTTTTCTGCTGCATCAAACTCTGGAGTTTCAGTAGAAATTTTTCCGGTTCTAATATCTTTTGAAAGATAATCTCCTATTGTGTATGGAAGCACAAAATAACCATCAGCGAGACCTTGCATCAATGCCGAAGCTCCTAAACGGTTAGCACCGTGATCTGAGAAGTTTGCTTCTCCTACAGCATAACAACCAGGAATCGTAGTTTGTAAGTTATAATCAACCCAAAGACCACCCATAGTGTAATGCACCGCAGGGTAAATCATCATAGGAGTCTCGTATGGATTTTGATCTACGATCTTCTCATACATTTGAAAAAGGTTACCGTATTTAGCCTCAACAACCTCTTTACCAAGTTTTATAATTTCTTCCTTAGACGGATTTTTATGTCCTGAAGTATACGCCTTTTCTTTTCCATAGCGCTCAATTGCACTAGAGAAATCAAGATACACAGCCTCTCCTGTTTTATTCACTCCAAACCCGGCATCGCAACGCTCTTTTGCTGCTCGTGAAGCCACATCTCGAGGAACCAAGTTACCAAAGGCAGGATATCTACGCTCTAAATAATAATCTCTATCTTCTTCTTTAAGCTGTGTTGGTTTTAGTTTTCCGGCACGAATAGCTTCTGCATCTTCTTTCTTCTTCGGAACCCAGATACGACCATCATTACGCAAAGATTCTGACATCAATGTCAACTTTGACTGGTGATCTCCCGTAACCGGAATACACGTAGGGTGAATTTGCGTGTAACAAGGGTTTGCAAAATATGCTCCGCGACGGTGTGCTCTCCAAGCCGCCATTACATTACAACCCATTGCGTTGGTTGATAAGAAAAATACGTTTCCGTATCCACCACTTGCTAATACTACCGCGTGCGCCGAGTGACGCTCGATCTCACCGGTAACCATATTACGAGCGATGATCCCTCGTGCTTTGCCATCAACAAGAACCACATCCATCATTTCGTGACGGGTGTACGATTTGATCTTTCCACGGTTAATTTGACGGTTCATTGCAGAATAGGCTCCTAAAAGCAATTGCTGCCCTGTTTGTCCTTTAGCGTAGAAGGTTCTGGATACCAAAACCCCACCAAAAGAACGGTTATCTAAAAGACCACCATATTCCCGTGCGAAAGGAACCCCTTGCGCCACACACTGGTCTATAATATTTGCTGATACTTCCGCAAGACGATATACGTTAGCCTCACGCGAACGGTAATCACCACCTTTTACGGTATCGTAAAATAAACGATAGTTAGAATCGCCATCTCCCTGATAGTTTTTTGCCGCGTTGATCCCTCCTTGTGCTGCAATAGAGTGCGCACGACGTGGAGAATCCTGATAGCAAAAAGTCTTTACATTATATCCTAACTCTGCCAGTGTTGCCGCAGCACTACCTCCTGCAAGACCGGTACCCACAACGATAACATCAATGTTACGTTTGTTAGCTGGGTTTACCAGGTTGATATCGTTTTTATGTTGTGTCCACTTATCTTTAAGAGGACCTTCTGGAATATTTGATTTGAATGCTGACATCGTCTAGTGATTAAAATGATGAAACAACGCGATGAAAATAAATCCGGCAGGAATCACGATTGCATAAACTTTTGCAAACTTTTTAAGCCCTCTCGCATACTTGTTATTGAAGCCTACAGACTGAAATGAAGAAGCGAAGCCGTGATACAAGTGCAATGCTAAAAAAACAAAAGAAAGCACGTATAAACCAGTTCTTACAGGGCTGTGAAATTTCTCTACCAATTCCCCATAATAACGCGTCGCGTCGCTAGGGTTTGCTTCGATATACTTGTAGGCAATTTCCGGAAACCAGAAGTCATAAAAATGAAGTCCTAAAAAGGCTAAAACAACAATACCTGTATAAATCATATTACGACTTACCCAGCTCGAATTTGTGTTTCCTTTGTAGCTTACATAACTCACCTTTCTTGCCGAACGGTTACGCGCTTCTAGAATGAAACCCATCACAAAGTGAAAGATAACCCCAAAAATAAGTACCGGCTGAAGAATCGCCTGTACTAAGAAATTAGTCCCCATAAAATGAGAAAACTCATTAAAGGTTTCAGGGCTAAAGGTCGAAGTAAGGTTAATTGTAAAATGCTGACCTAAAAACAATACAAGGAACAAACCTGAAAGTGCCATAGCTACCTTTCGGGCGATAGAAGAGGAAATGATTCCCATTTATTTACGTTTTTAATTTAGTGGCACAAATTTACGGCTCAGCGGTTTGTTTCACAAACATTGTGGCTGCTTTTGGAATCGTTATAAATAAGAAGAAAAATGTTCAACAAAGCCTTCGAAAACCTTTGAAATCAAGGGTTTTTGTTGAACAAAAAATTTAAAGAATGTTCAAAATCTATCTTCCTCGACCAATCTGAATAAGATATACACGTAGAAAAAAGCAATCGATTTCCTACTAAGCTTTTGGTTAAACGCTTCGGTCAATCATCCATATCATTCAACTGAATTTCTAATGCCTGTGTGCTGAGTTGCACTTCGGTAAAAGAAAGCGCCAGTGAAATCATTAGCGCCACCAAACTAACCCCAAAAACAACATTCGCCCAAACTGATTTTTCGATATAGATAAAGAACATCGTGATCACAGCCAGCAAAAAACTTACGATCGCCATTGCCTGCATCGCCTTGATGATTCCTAATCTACGTCTCAATTGATAGATCTGTGCTTTTATAGGACTTGAGGATTCTTCCTGATAGCGTTTATACAACTCCCTGATGAGCGCTGCGATTGCCAGATATCGTGCGTTATAAGCCAGCATTGTTAGCGATATCGCCGGAAATAACAATGCCGGTATACTTAAACTTAATTCCATTTGTATTGACTTTAGTCTTCTTCAGGAGCGTTAGCTGCCGCCTCAGCACGGTCACGACGTCTGCTTCCTTCATCGATTTTAAACGGTGTGGTTTGTGATTTCCCATTAAGACTCACCTGAACTTTGTAGGCGCCCGGCGCAATGTAGTACACCTCGTTTTGAGATTTTGAAATTTTAAGATCTTTAGTCTCTCTTTCTAATTGTTTCTTTCCTGCTTCAGAAATGCTTAAATCATAAGGGATATAGTTAAAGCCTTTCTCTACATCTACCTGCCAAGATTTAATTGATTTTTCTTCGGAACTCAAAATTTCAAGAGTTGCTTTTCCGCTTTGCGGGGCATAGACAGCGATTTTAATTTCGGGAGTATTCGCTGCTCTCCAAGCGCTCCAAGAACGTCCCCAATTGGTAGAATAATCAACCGCATCTAGTTCAAAAAGCTGTAAAGCCGAAGCGTTTTTTGTGTCAAATTTCTGGATTTCATCAAGGTTGGTTATATAAATAGATCTTCCGTGAGTCCCTATCACAAGATCATTTGCTTCGGTTTGCACCACCATATCGTGAACCGCCACGTTAGGCATGCTTCCATCTAAAAGCTCCCAACTTGCCCCCTGATCAAAACTGATATAACTCGCATCATCAGTACCTAAATACAAGATGTTTTCTTTTACCGGATCTTCAATAATTACATTCACCGGAGACAAGGGAAGATCACTACTTATATCCTTCCAGTTTTTCCCGTAATCATCACTCACATAAACATAAGGCTTGAAGTCATCATAACGATAGCCATTGAGCGTTGCGTAAACCCGACTCTTTTTGTGAGACGAAGCAATTACTTTACTCACCCACAAATTCTGAGGTAACCCTGCGGAAATAATATCCCAGCTGCCGCCCGCATCTTGAGTAACCTGAATAATCCCATCATCGCTCCCCGTATATAGTAGCCCAAACTGAAAAGGTGATTCTGAGATATTGGTTAATGTCCCGTAAGGCACATTTCCTTTTTTACCGCCAGCGGTTAAGTCTGGAGAAATTGGCGTCCAATCATCACCTTGATTCATAGATCGCATCAGTTTATTTCCACCCATATACAAGATATCTTGATTGTGTGGTGAGAGTAAAATAGGCGTTTCCCAATTGAAACGATAAGGCGCTTCCCCTAAATCGTGACTTGGTTTTATAAAGCTGCGCTCGCCGGTTTCTAAATTCATACGGTTATAATACCCAAACTGCGACCCGGCATAAACAATATCGCTGTTGCGGCGATCTATCTGCACTTGCATCCCATCTCCGCCTCCAATAGATTTGTATGGATATTGCCCTTCGGCCTCATAGTCTTTAGAATAAGAATACGTATGCGGACCTTTCCAAGTACCGTTATCCTGCAAACCTCCATAGACATTATAGGGTTTTTCATAATCTACGTTAATCGCGTAGAACTGTCCTAAAGGTATTGAGTTAAGCTTGTTCCAGCTTTTCCCGGCATCGTAAGACATGTTGAGTCCGCCATCATTACCATTAATCAAATGATTCGGCATTTTAGGATCTACCCAGATTACGTGATGATCAACGTGTACGTTAGGCTCATCGATATAAGTAAACGTTTTTCCTCCGTCTGTAGATTTGATTAGCGGAACACCTACGAGATAAATTTCGTCTTGATCTTGGGGATTTACATCCATCTCTGCAAAAACATATCCATACGAAAAGAAGAAATCGTCAATGTATCCATCGTGGGTGCGCTTCCAGGTTTTTCCTCCATCTTTGGTCAAGTAAATTTCAGCACCGATCACTTCGCCTTCAGCATCCGCGGCATTTTTATCGTACGTGTATAAAAATAGATCAGAAGGCTTCAATTCGTCGCCCTCTACCATCGCTTTTACTTTGGCCACCTCATATTGTCTTGGAAAACGATAGGAGCGTAGGTAATCAGCAAGGCTTTCATTCTCTAAAGCCAAAAATTCGCCTTTAGACATTCCTTTAAACGTCTCTGGCGTAAGTGCTTTTTCATCGCGCTCCACTCCTCGCTCTTTAGCTTCTTTTCGAATATCTTGATTGTCGTGAACGGCATACACAGTGTTTTCATCAACAACAGCAACCCCGATACGTCCAACGCCTTTGCCTTGCGGAAAACCATTACCCGTGGTCACCAACTCCCAAGTATCACCAGCATCTGTAGATTTGTAAATTCCTGAATTTTCTCCTGAACCTATGAAATCCCAAGCGGCACGCTCGCGCTCCCAAGCCGTAGCATACAGCACCGAAGGATTCTCCGGAGCTTCAGCCAGACTTATAATTCCTGTTTTATCATTGATAAAAAGCGTTTTCTCCCACGTATCACCACCATCTGTAGTCTTGAAAATCCCGCGCTCTGTATTATCAGAATATAAATGCCCTAAAGCACCTACCACAGCCACATCAGGATTGGTCGCATCAAGAACGATATCGCTAATGTGATGCGAATCTAAAAGACCTTTTTGCTCCCAGGTTTTACCACCGTCAGCACTTTTTAAAATACCGATGCCGGCATAAGAAGAGCGCGAAGAAATGGTTTCTCCTGTCCCTACCCAAATGATATTTGCCGACCAATTTACTGCAATATCCCCTACATTTTGGGTAAGTGCGGTGTCAAAAACCGAGTCAAAGGTGTTTCCATTGTTAGAAGTGTGCCACACTCCGCCTGTAGCATACGCCACATAAAATTCTGTGCTGTTTTCAGGATTGACTTCGATGTCTACCACACGACCGCTCATAATCGTGGGCCCAACATTTGTAAAGGGAATATTTTTTACAATAGAATTTTTAAGCATTTTATCTTTAGCTTCAAGCGATGTTTTAACCTGCTGGGCAGCGGTAGCCGTCTGCTGAGCTTGTGTGGAAAAACAAATACCTAAAAGAAAGAGGGAGAAGAATAATCTTGTTTGCATAGAGAAAAGTTTTATGCTTCTAAAAATAGCCATTTAGTTAAAGAATTGCTAAGTAAATTAAATGGAGTTTAACAGGCTTTGGGCAACAGAGTTTTTAACTTTGGCAAAATTCAATTTAGATATGAAATACGACCTTATAGATCGCCAACTGTTTATTAAAAATCGCAAGAATTTTATGGAGGCTATGAAGCCTAACAGTCTTGCCGTTTTTAACAGTAACGATATTTATCCCATAGGTGCAGACAGCACGATGCCTTTTCAGCAGAATAGAGATTTATTCTACCTAAGTGGCGTAGATCAGGAAGAAAGTATACTGGTTCTTTTTCCGGATTGCCCAAAACAAAAGCATCGCGAAATACTCTTTTTAAAAGAAACTAACGATCATATTGCGGTTTGGGAAGGCGAAAAGCTCACTAAAGAAAAAGCGCTAGAAGTAAGCGGCGTTGAGACGGTGTACTGGCTTCAGGAATGGGACAAAGTTTTTTACGAACTCATGACTCAGGCTGAAACTATTTACATCAACACCAACGAGCACTATCGCGCTAATGTAGAAACCGAAACACGTGAAGCTCGTTTCAACAAGAAAATTAAAGAGCAATATCCTGCGCATAGTGTAGCCAAGAGCAATCCTATTTTACAGCGTTTACGCTCCGTAAAAGATGCCATTGAACTTGATGTGATGCAGCAAGCCTGTAACATTACAGAAAAAGGCTTTAAACGCGTTTTGCAGTTCACCAAACCGGGCGTAATGGAGTATGAGATCGAAGCTGAATTTATGCACGAATTCCTGCGCAACCGCTCCAGAGGTTTTGCATACACTCCAATTGTAGCTTCAGGAAATAATGCTAATGTGTTGCATTATGTAGTGAATAACGCCGAATGTAAAGCCGGAGATCTAATCCTACTCGATATCGGTGCAGAATATGCAAATTATAGCAGTGATATGACGCGTACTATTCCGGTTTCAGGAAAGTTTACAGAACGCCAGAAAGAAGTCTACAACGCTGTTTTACGCGTAAAAAAGGAAGCAACTAAAATGCTCACTCCCGGAACACTTTGGGGACCTTATCACGAAGAAGTAGGAAAATTGATGACTTCTGAATTGTTAGGACTTGGCTTATTAGATAAAGCAGATGTTCAAAATGAGAACAAAGACTGGCCGGCTTATAAAAAATACTTTATGCACGGTACGTCGCACCATATTGGCTTAGATACTCATGATTACGGATTGCTTCATGAACCTATGCAAGCAAACAACGTTTTTACAGTAGAGCCGGGTATTTATATTCCTGAGGAAGGATTCGGAATACGCTTAGAAGATGATGTCGTTATCCAAGAAAATGGCGAACCTTTCAACTTGATGCGCAACATTCCTTTAGAAGTTGATGAAATCGAAGATTGGATGAATCGCTAGTACACGTTAGACAAAATTAAAAATCCCTTGATTAGTCAGCTAATCAAGGGATTTTGTCATCTCAATACTTATTTCTAAAGTCTTAAATCTAGTCTAAAACCAGTTTGACCAAGGAATTCTGGTAAGCATCACAAGAAGTCCTAAGGTATAAAATATAGCTAGCAATTTAAATTTCGGTTTTGAGGTCAATTTCTTTTTATGCTTGCTGTACCCCACAGTCACAAAAACAATGGTAATAATCATCGCCAGTGGATGCTCTACAACATATAAGCGCAAGTTAGGATCACTCATCGCAGCACTCATACCTTGAGATGCGATCGCTTTTGCCCCTAATGGTGAAACAAAATACAAAACGATCCCTATGAGTAATTGAATATGCGTTACGATCAGCGTGAATAATGCTAATCTGAAATCTCTAGCACCAAACTCTTTACCTCCAAAATAAGATATCAGCGAGTTGATGGTTGTTAATGTGAGTACAATGAGTACTAGATAAGCCCAGTACGAGTGTACAAATTGAATGGTAGTATACATAGCCTAATATTTGAGCCTCAAAGATACTTTTTTAGCTTGAAACACGCTCTTTAGACCATTGTATAAAAATAGCCCCTTCTCCAAATGGAGAAGCGGCTATCTCAAACTATTTTGATCAATAATCTGCTACTCCCAAGTATTTTCAGCTGGAGTTCCTCCCCAGATCAAAGTAGCCAGATAAGGATTGTCAATAAACGGATTACGAACGCCCTGAGCACCTTCAATAACTTCATTACGTTGACGCTCAAAGTCAGAAACCGGATCTTCACGATTCCATTTGAGGAATAAATCTAACGTACCCACTTTAGTATAATCTTCGCCGTAGCGCACATTCAAATAAAGCACCATACGTGCAACATCTCCTTTCCATTCGTCTCCCGGAAACCACGAATTACCATTTACTAATTGATACGCACCACTACCATCAGTGTACGGATAATTCAATCGTAAAGAGTTGACTTCGTCATCTGTAGAACGTAAGTGATGTAAATCTGTTACCGCTTCTTCCGTTGATAATCGCGATTGCGGAAAAATATGTTCGGTATTGAATGTCTGTGGTGTATGAGAGTTACTTCCTGAAGTGTATTCTCTTCGGTCTCTGCTTTCGCCGGAATACATCAAAATCACATTAGCCTGATTATCTAAGTCAGCATCTGCATCGTAAAGAAATTGGTGTCTGTCTGTATACTGCAAAATAGTAGTATGCATATTTTGGGTAAGTGTACGCAGTACCGTAAAATTTCGATCGAGATCATTTTGTGTTATCGCGATGTTCTCATAATAATAGGTCAAATCAGCCGGTATATTGAACGCTATCGCATCAACCAACTCAATTGTAATTTCAGCAGTTACACACGATGGCGTTTCATCATCATCGCATAGCGTGTAAACAATAGTATCTTCACCAATAAATCCTGATTGTGGTGTGTAGGTAATGCTACCATCCTCATTCAATACAGCAGTACCTGTACCAGAATAACTAATATCAGTAACTACAGCATCATCAATTAGTTCGTCATTATCTGTAAACCCTTCAATTAATAATGCTTGATTATTTTGATCAAAGAAATACGCATCGTCATTAGCTATTGGCGTTCCTTCATCGATCACGTTAATGCTAATTGTAGCCGTTGAACAAACAGGCGTTTCATCATCATCACATATCGTATAGGTGAAAGTATCTTCGCCAGAAAAACCGTTAGGCGCAGTGTATGAGATCGAACCGTTATCGTTAAGCACCGCAGTTCCTCTGGTATCGGTAAGATCTAGCCCCGAAACCGTAGCATTATCAAGTAGCTCATCATTTTCAAGATAATTATTAATTCTGAAAGTTGCATTTTCTTCTACTTCATAAGTATCATCAACTGCAACAGGATCTGAACCTGTAACGGTGATGGTCACCGTTGCTGACGAGCAATTTACAGGGGTTTCTGCATCACACAAAGTATAGTTAAAAGTATCTTCACCCGTGAAGTTCTCTGGTGGAGTATATGTGAAGGTTCCATCGCGATTATCTAAAATGGTTCCGCCTTGTGTAGATTCTGCGTCGGTCTCTGACACACGACCAAAATCAAAAATGGTATCGTTGTCTAAAAGACTACTTATCACTATTGCTTCATTTTCGCCAGTAGTATAGGCATCATCAGCAGCCACAGGCTCATTAACTTCAGGTTCTGGTTCTGGAGTTACCGTACTGTCATCACCACCACTACATCCTAAAAAAAGAATCAGTGTAAAAAGGCTTAAGAAGCTCGATAGAAATTTAGGGGTAGTATTTTTTTTCATAATTCTAAATATTGCATTTCAATATAGGTATAGAAAAGAAAACCTCCTACTTGAGGTAGGAGGTTTAACTTTAAATGTCTTCTGGATTATTGCATAACCCAAACACCATCAGTTTTGATCAATAAGAACGTTTCAGTGGTATTTGAACCGTTATAGATATCAAAAGTAACAGCGTATTTCTGACCTTCTTCTGCTGAAGGATTAAGATCATCAAGCAATAAATTAAATGCTTCAAGAATCATATCGTCTGTCCAGTAAGCAGCGTTACCACTACGACGATCCATATTGCCGTAGTTAGCCATACTTGAAGTTTGCGCAGGATACGTATCACCAAGTTCTGCAGCAATAAATGCATAATCTGCAGCAGTTAAACTATAAGCAATAGTATTATCAGGAACCCAAGTAGTACCGTCGTTACCAAACTGCAATGAAGTTTCAATAACACTAGGAATATTTACAAAAGCACCGTTTTCAAAAACAAAGTTTGCATACTCTGTTGAAGTAGAACCGTCATAGAATGCATAAGCTACCGCTACGAAGTCACCTTCTTCAGCATAAGGGAATGTTCTACCTAAGAAAATTGCTAATTTATAGATCGCTTCATCCTCATCATCAAAATTAGGATATGACTGTCCCATTTCTGTATAGTCTTCAGCATCTAATGCAAATGGCTCATTCCAGTTTCCGTTAGTGAATGCGTAAACCGTAGTGGTTTCAATTGTAGAAACAGAAGCAGTTGCATCAACAACAAAAGCATCACCTTCTTTCACTATAGATAAAATCTCAGTACCAGCACTACCGGTATAAACTTCATACGTTACTTGAAATTGATCACCTTCTGCAGCATCAGGGTACTGTGTATCAACTATAAAACTTACAGCTTCAAGAATCATAGCGTCACTCCAGTAAGCATCACGACCATCTCTTCTTTCAAAATTGTCATACTGCGCAGCACTTGAAGCAGGATTAGGGTAAGTTGTAGCAAACTCTACACCTATTGCATCAAAATCAGCAGCGGTCAATACATAAGACGTTCCACCAACAACAACATAAGCATTTCCGTCAAACTGAAGAGTAACAGATTCTGCAGCTGTCGTACCATCATAGGTTGCATAAGAAACATTGTACTTTTGACCGGTTACATTATCGAAGTTATCTTCTAAAACAACATTAATTGCTTCAAGGATCATTTCTTCAGTCCAGTAGCTATCTCTGTCATCTCTTAAATCAAAACTATGATATTGAGCCGCATTAGCAGCAGGATCTGGGTAAGCATCAGCTAATTCCTCTCCGATAAAATCAAAATCATCAGTATCTAACGTGTACTGAATTTCATCAGCAAGTACTTGATACGTCAAGCTAACGTAGTCACCATTCTCAGCTTGAGGATATTGAAGGTCAAGAAAATCTTGAATTTCACCTAAACCAGAAAAATAAGTGTTTGATAACCCCGCAGCCTCGTAGTCTGCTGCTACCACAGCGTAGTTCTCTACACGAATAGGATCATAAATAGCAAAAGTTACATTTGCTAAAGAACCTTCTCCCAATACCGGAAAATTATCAGTTAATATTTGAGGGATTAAAGCTCGAGCATCATCCATACTGCTAAAGTTTCCGAATGAAAGTTCTAATGCCTCATAATCATCATCAGTTAGTGTATAATCTAATACCGTACTGATCCCCGGCTCATTAGCCTCTAAGCGCTCATTTATATCCTCTACAGGATCACAACCTAAGGCTATAACAGCCATAATGATTGTGGTAAATAAATAATTTAATTTTTTCATCTTAATTTTTTTAGAAATTAATTATTGCTCCAATAGTGTATGTTCTACCCGGACCATAATATACTAAAGCAGTTTCTGCTACAGAACCATCACCGTCCTGTGCATCAGAGATATACTCAGTTCCTAATACGTTAAATACGTTAGCATTGATTTGCGTATTGAAACCACCAAAATTGAATCTGTGTGTTAAACCGAAATCAAACACCCCATAATCTGGCATTTTCCAAGTTTGAGGAAGTCCTTCAACACTACGACCGGTTACATCATAATCTGCATAGTAATCAGCTGCATAGTTAAATGAAGCTCTCACAGTTGTTGAAGCAAGCACTGCATAATCTGCTCCTAATGCAAAGGTTGTTTGTGCAGAGTTACCCACTTTTACACCGTCAAGATAAATATCAATTGGATCACCAATTGGGTTTTGCTGATCGTCAAATACCTGTACGTTATTTACGTTGTTTGCCCACTGCCAATCTCCAAGAGAAGCCATACCCGTTAAGGTAAGGGTTTCTACAGGGCGGTATTGTAATTCTAGCTCAACACCTTGGTGTAACGCATCGATACCTAAAATGTTTGCAGTGTATTGAATGTTGTTTGCCGTTCTAGACACTGTGTAAGTACGATCCATCCACTGTGTACGATACACGTTAAGATCTGCTCTAAAGTTATCTCCTCTAAAGCCGTAACCTAGTTCTGCACTAAAAATCTTTTGATTTACTGCATCTTCATTAGTTACGTTAGTATTATTTAAGAATACAGCATCACTAAATGGAGCACGCTCAAAGTAACCAAGATTTCCAAAAACATTATGCTTTTCATCAAGACGATAGTTAACACCACCTTTAGTACTGAAAGCTGTAAAGTTTACCCATTCAGTCTCTCTTAGCGGATCGTCTGGAGTGTACTTGAAGTAGTCCTCTCTTTTATATGAAGTATTGTTACCCGCAACAGAGATTACAGCCGAGATCGCATCTTTGTTGTACTCAGCCTGAGCAAATAAACCTTGCCAGTTAGTATAACCTGTATCATTGTAGTTATACTTATCTCCAACGCGTACTACTTTATTTGGATTATTTACGTCATTGTTATCTACATAAAATGCACCACCTAATAAGTCTGTTAATTCAGTATAGTGATCTCCTTGGTAAAAACGTATGTCAACACCTGCAGTTAAATCAATATATTCAGACAACTCCGTGTTATACGTTGAAAGTGCACCATACCACTGGTGATTGTTTCTTGACGCTCTTAAGAAGGTTTCAGCACTTGTAGCCTGACCTAAAGCTTTATTTTCAGCAATGATTTTATCAAGATCTACAGGACCAAACTCTTGAGTACGATAATCTGTATCATACTTACCAAATTTATTAGTTCCTGCAGTACCACCACCACCACCGGTACCGAATGAATAGTAAACCGCAGTAGTTAAAGATGAAATATCATTAATGGTCCAATAGTGGTTTAATGACATTTGTGGTTTGTGATAGAAGTTGTCTTCAATATTTACAAGCTGACCGTTTTTGTAACCAAAATCAGTGTTGGTACGTATTCCACGCTCACTTCTTCTATAGTCATCAATTAAAAGTCGGTTTTGACGCTGTCCGTGACGTTGTGGAGCACCAAAAGCTGTGAACGATAATTCGTGGTTTTCACCTATTTTCTTCGCAACATTCAAGAAGTAAGAATATGCATCAATTGTAGTTGCATCTACAAATTGCTCACCAGTAGTTCTTGATAAACTAACCGTTGCAGCCCAGTCATTTTCTAAAAGTCCGGTAGAAAGTTTAAAGCCATATTTGGTGTACCCATCGTTACCGGTTGTCATCATTACATTCCCACCTTTTTCGATGTCAGTAGATTTTGTTACGATGTTTACAGTACCACCAATAGAAGGAAGACCTATCATCGCAGCACCAAGACCTCTTTGTACCTGCATAGAGCTTGCTACATCAGAAAGACCTGCCCAGTTACTCCAGTATACACGACCGTTTTCCATATCGTTAACCGGAATACCGTTGATCATTACAGCAACGTTTTCAGAATTGAAACCACGAATACGTAGTTCTGCATCTCCGAAACCACCACCACCTCTGGTCACATAAACACCAGGAGTAGTTTTTAAGATCTCAGGAAATTCCTGACTTCCTAGCTCGTTTTGAATAGTCTCTGCTTTAATGGTAGAAACCGCAACAGGAGTTTTACGATCAATTGCCAGAGAGTATGCTTTAACGATTACCTCGTCAAGCGCATCAGAATCCATCTCTAGATTGATGGTTCCTAAGTCAACCACTTTTTTACCAGATAAATCAAAAGCCAGTGTTGACGGCTTAAAACCTACGTAAGAAACACGTAGTGAACCTGTATTCTCAACAACTTGGATTTCGAAAACCCCATCAAAGTCTGTTGATACTCCGTTAGTTGTCCCTTCAACAACAACGTTTACTCCAGGTAGCGGTGTTCCATTTTCACCGTCTACTACAGTACCACGAATAGTTCCTTGAGCTTGCATGAAAGCTGTAAGCAAAAGAAACACAAGTGTTAGCGAACTTGTAATTTTTTTCATTGTGCTTGTTTAAATTTAGATTTTGCGCAAAAGTCTTAATAAAGACCTAATTAAATATTAACGCAATGTTAAGGATTAGATCTTGACATAAAATGTCAAAATTTAACCCTTAACTATTCTATTTTAACCTTTAACAGTTAAAAAACTAAATCTAAATAAGCTGGTAAACTTTAGCTTTTGAAGGCTTTAATCAAAGCGGTGGTAGAAGCATCGTGCGACGCAATACTATCTGAATTTAAGTCGGTTAGTACATTTTTAGCCAATTGCTTACCTAACTCAACACCCCATTGATCGTAGCTAAAAATATTCCACAGAATACCTTCGGTGAAGATTTTATGCTCATATAACGCGATCAAAGCACCCAAACTTTCTGGTGTTAGCTTATCAATAAGAATGGTTGTTGTAGGCTTATTTCCATCAAAAACCTTGAATGGAACTAGCTTCTCAATCGCAGCTGCATCCATACCTGAAGCTTCTAATTCAGCTTTAGCTTCAGCCACGGTTTTCCCATTCATCAATGCTTCGGTTTGCGCAAAAAAGTTTGCCATCAACTTATTATGATGGTCTTTATCTCCGTGCAACGCTTCTTTATATCCAATAAAGTGGGTTGGGATAATTTTAGTTCCTTGATGAATTAGTTGGAAAAACGCGTGCTGCGAATTGGTTCCAGGCTCACCCCAAACGATCTGACCGGTTTGGTAATCCACGTGTTTACCGTTTCGATCCACACTTTTACCGTTACTTTCCATAATCGCCTGCTGAAGATACGCAGGAAAACGGTGCAAGTATTGTGTATACGGAATAATCGCTTCGCTTTCGGCACCAAAGAAATTGTTATACCACACGGTCACCAGTGCCATCATTACAGAAATATTTTCGTCTAGAGGCGTATTTTTGAAATGCTCATCTGCCTTATGCGCTCCGGCAAGCATACTTTCAAAATTATTGTATCCCACAGCTAAAGCGATAGAAAGTCCTACTGAACTCCATAGTGAGAAACGACCACCAACCCAGTCCCACATCGTGAACACGTTATTAGGGTCAATACCAAAATCCTTAACCGCAGTTTCATTAGTAGAAACCGCCACAAAGTGTTTAGCTACTGCCTCACCGTCTTCGACAGCTCCAGCCACTTTATTTAAAAACCATTTTCGCGCCGTAGTTGCATTAGAAAGCGTCTCTTGTGTAGTGAATGTTTTTGAAACGATTACAAAAAGTGTCGTTTCCGGATTTAGGTCTTTTAATGATTCGTGAACGTGATCGCCATCTACATTAGAGATGAAATGTACGTTGAGATGATTGTGGTAATACGCTAGAGCTTCTGCAACCATCACCGGCCCAAGATCAGATCCACCAATACCAATGTTCACTACATCTGTAATAGCTTTACCGGTATAGCCTTTGTGCGCTCCGCTGATCACTGTATCACAAAAACCTTTAATTTTTTCCTTTACAGCATTTACTTCAGGAATAACGTCTTCACCGTCAATCGTTACACTAGCAGTGCTTGGTTGACGCAATGCCGTATGCATCACCGCACGATCTTCGGTCTCATTGATGGCTGCACCACCAAAATAAGCCGCCTTAGCTTCCTCAAGATTCATCTCTTTAGCAAGATCAAGAAGCAAAGTTTTAGTTTCTTCAGTAATTCGGTTTTTACTGTAATCCACATAAAAGTCTTCCCACTTCAAAGTAAAAGCTTCAGCCCTTGACTGATCTTCAAAGAGGTTTTTCATTTTGACATCTTTAATGCCTTCAAAATGTGCCTGAAGCGCTTTCCAGGCTTTAGTCTGAGTGGGATTTACTTTTTGCATTTTATGTTGATTTTTGGAAGGTTATAGCATCTAGTTCTGCTCGTAATGGAGCGATATATTCAAAATAGGCCGGCTGCAATTCTTCGGCAAGCGGCTCTGATGTAGGTAAATCTATTGAAAAAGGATCAACTTGCTTTCCATTTTTCCAGAAACGATAGCACACGTGAGGACCGCTGGTATTCCCGGTCATCCCTATGTAGCCTATCACTTCTCCTTGGCGCACATAATCACCACGACTCACGGCTCGTTTGCTCATATGTAAATACTGCGTATCATACGTTCCATTATGTCGAAGCTTTACGTAATTACCGTTTCCGCCGCGGTATTCCGAAGCGATTACGGTACCGTCTGAAGTTGCCATAATTGGGGTTCCAACAGGCGCTGCAAAGTCGGTACCTTTGTGCGGACGAATGCGGTTTCCATAATAGGCAATACGGCGTTTTAAATTATAGCGCGAAGAAATACGGCCAAATTTAAGCGGACTCTTTAAAAAGGCTCTTCTTAAGTTATCGGCATCCTGATCGTAATAATCTCTTCGACCTCCGTTAATAGAATCAGCTTGATAAGCGAAAGCATAAACGGGCTTGCCTTTATGCTCAAACCAACTCGCCTTGATCTCACCAAACCCAGCCGGGATGGTATCATTAATATATTTTTCGGTATAGACTACTTTAAACTTGTCACCGGGTTGTAGTCGGAAGAAATCAATGGTCCACGCATAAATATCAGCCATCCCATAGGCTACAAGAATATTTACGCCCAGATCATCAAATGTACTTGATAAGTTGTCATTGATTACCCCGTGCGCCACGCGTTCTTTTATAGTAACCGGACGCTTCTTTGCTGCAGCTTTTACTACCTCATCTTTAAAATCAAGAACCACGTAATCAATTCTGTTTTGCTCGTAAATAAAAACCTGAGCTTGATTGGTAGAATCCTTGCTTTTTAAAAGCGTATACGGTTTACCCACAACGATTTTACGGGTATCAAACGTATTTTTTACAGAGTCTGTTATTTGCTGAATAGTACCGTAATCGATCCCGTTTTCAAAAAGAATCTGACCAAAACTATCTCCAGACTGTACCGTATCAGAAACTACTTCATAGTCGTCAAGCACATAACCAAACCGCTTATTAACTGGCTTTTTAACTTCCTTTTTAACGGGTTCTTTCTCTTTACTTTCATCGTCTGCACAGCTCATTAATGTGAGCATTGCTAGTAGTACAATACTTAGTTTTTTCAATTTAGGGTATGTTGAAAATTTATCTTTTGTTTAAATGTTTTGGCCCCATTCTGCACGCTCTTGCTCCGACCATAAGTCTGGGAAAAAAATGCGTTTTTGATATTTGGGGTGCATATATTTTACCCAATCGCTTCCTCCTGTGGCCTCTAGAGGCTCTTTACCTTGGTTTAGATAATGCAACGCCGTATGGTAATGTGACATCACCCACGTGATATTAACCGTATAATCGTAGTGACGCATTGCGGCAAGCAATGTTGCATCCTTTTGATCAGAAAGAGGTAAGGTTTTAAATCTGGCCCACAAATTTAAGGTTTTGTAACGTTTTAGAAAACGAATGAAATCTTCCTTATATTTTAATTCAAATGCTTTTAACGTATAGGATTTATCGCCGGTCTGAAAATCTTTACCGGCTGCTTGCCAATACAAATGCTCTACAGCCTTGTCATAATACAATAGGTCTGCCTCATCTTCTTGAGCAAAATCCTTCCGGAAGCGCGCATCAATAAGATTTAAAAGTTCAGTTGAGCCAAATTCTACAAACCGGTACTGAGCACTCTGAAAACCACTAGCCGGACTCAAGGTTCGTCTGAATTTAAGGTACTGCTCCATATTCATTCCCTCTCGCATAATGGTGAATGAAGAGGTGAGCATATCAAAATACCTGCTGATGCGATTTAATTTTTCAGAAAAGAACTCCGTGGTTAATTCAGGTTCATAAGCCACCTGTTCTATTTCCCACAGAATCATTTTAAAAAGCAGTTCGTTGATTTGATGGTACATAATAAACACCATCTCATCAGGCAATAACGTGCGTTGATTTTGAAGACTTAGCAGCGCGTCAACCTGAATGTAATCCCAATAATTTACCGGTTTGCTATGTACAAATCCTTCTAGCTGATGATCCAGGTTTTGCCCCATTGCATCAAATTTGTCCTTTAGCGCATCTAGTTGTTCTTGGGTCTCTCGACTGCTTTTTGAAGTCATTAATCTTGTATAATATAGAATGGGTGTTTAAGCCCTTTATAAGCATCAATATCAGCTTTTAAAGAACCCACCGCCAAATCTGCTTTGATTTGCAAAGGTATTTTATTTTGGTCGTCGCTAATCCAAACTGTAAGACTTTCTTTCTCTTTAAAAACGCGACCTGCTTGCACATAAGGTCTAAAGATTAGCGCCTTTACTTTTCCAAATTTAGTCTTCACCTCTTCCCGACCTAAAAACTTTAATTTGAATTTGAAATTTTCCTGATCAAAAAACATGTTGATCACGGTCTCATCACCATCCTTCAAGTTTTCTGAATCAATACTGTTGCGCAAATAATAGAACGCCGAAACCATATCATGAATATTGGGCTCGGTCTGAAAAGTTTTCACCTCATTATGCTTCTTATCATTTACGGTGGCTACGTTAGATTGCTGATTAAAATCAATGATTTTATCTTTAGTATGCCCGCCTTCATCGATCTTTCGGATAAAGCGATATGGTAATGTCGTATTTTTATCGATATAGGTCTCGTAATAATCCTCAACCCCAAAAAAGAGTTTGGTCATCCCTGTGGTAACACCCTTCCCTTTTACGTGATACACAGGCTTTCCTTTAAGGGTTTCGTTAGTTACAGATAAGGTTGCTTCCCCGGCTTTCCACCAGCCGCTATAACTGATCCTAAACCGAAACCATTCTCCATCTTGAAAAGCGGCCTCCTGTGCGTAGGTTAAACCTGAGACTAAAAGCATCAACAATACTAAGTATTTATTTTTCATAGCGACATTACTTTAAAGCACAACAAAGTTGTTGTATATCATGCTTTTACAAGAGTTATTCCAAAAGTAGCAAAAGCTAAAAATCCCTGCTTGAATACAAACAGAGATTTTTAAAATTTATTGGCATAGCCAAAGGATTAAATATCCCAACCCAATAGCCATTAAAATGGAGAATTTCTTTCTCAACGCAAGCTTTTCAACTTTGTCCGAAGAAAGTTTCTCCTGTTGATTATCAAAAACTAAAGCGTACCACGCTGCGCCTGTTCGCGCTCAATAGATTCAAAAAGTGCTTTAAAATTACCGGCACCAAAACCTTTTGCCCCCATACGTTGAATGATCTCAAAAAATAGCGTTGGCCTGTCTTGAAGTGGCTTGGTAAAGATCTGAAGTAAATAACCTTCTTCGTCAGCATCTACCAATATAGAAAGCTCCTGAAGCTTGTTAAGATCTTCTTTCATCGTGTCCATATGCGCCCCTAAACGCCGTGGAATGTCATCATAATAGGCTTGCGGTGGTGGCGGTAAAAATTCTACACCCCGGGCTTTTAAGGCTGCCACAGTTTTTACAATATCGTCAGTAGCAACTGCCAAGTGCTGAACTCCCGGACCTTCATAAAAATCGAGATATTCTTCGATCTGTGATTTTTTAATGCCTTCTGCCGGCTCATTGATCGGGAATTTTATTCTTCCGTTACCGTTGCTCATCACTTTACTCATCAATGCTGAATATTCGGTAGTGATTTGCTTATCGTCAAAGGTTAGGAAGTTTACAAATCCCATCACATCTTCATACCATTTTACCCAGGTGTTCATCTCGCCCCAACCAACATTGCCCACCATATGGTCAATATATTTTAAACCAGTAGGCTCCGGATTATAATCTGACTCCCATTTGCGGAAGCCCGGCAGAAACTGTCCGTTATAGTTTTTACGCTCTACAAACATATGTACGGTCTCGCCGTAAGTGTAAATCCCGCTACGCACGACTTCGCCGTGCTCGTCTGTTTCTACCTGAGGTTCCATAAACGGTTTTGCGCCACGTTTTGTGGTTTCTTCAAAGGCACTGCGCGCATCTTCTACCCAAAGCGCAACTACTTTTACCCCATCGCCGTGCTTAACTATATGCTCATTAATAGGTGACGCACTTCCTAAAGGAGAGGTTAAAACGATTCTGATCTTATCTTGTTTGAGCACATAGCTTACGCGATCTTTTTTTCCGGTTTCGAGACCGCTATATGCGAAGGACTGAAAACCAAAAGCCGTCTTGTAAAAATGTGCTGCCTGCTTGGCATTACCCACGTAGAATTCTACATAATCGATTCCTAAAAGCGGTAAAAAGTCTTGCGCTCCTTCAAATATTTTTTCCAGTCCGTAGTCGACTGATTTCAGTTCTTTACTCATTGTTTTATGTTTTAGCCCTGATTTCAGCGGCATCCTTTTTAATGGTTGAGCCTAAAGGCGAAATATTTAAAAAGATACAGCGGAAAGCAGGAAATAGCTTCTAATACTCATTTAATAATTAATGCTCGAGCCACGATTTGTAATAGGTTTCATCTGCAATAGGCATCGCATCTTCACAGATTTGTAAGGGTTTAAAGGTGTCTACCATAACGGCAAGTTCTTCGGTCTCTGTTTTGCCGATACTGCGCTCTGTGGCGCCCGGATGCGGCCCGTGTGGAATGCCCGCAGGATGCAATGAAATATGCCCTGCTTCGATATCGTTTCGGCTCATAAAATCACCGTCTACATAATATAACACCTCATCGCTGTCGATGTTGCTGTGATTGTACGGCGCCGGAATACTCTCAGGATGATAGTCGTATTTACGCGGACAAAAGCTGCACACCACAAAAGCATCAGTCTCAAAAGTTTGATGTACCGGTGGCGGTTGATGCACGCGCCCCGTAATAGGTTCAAAATCGTGTATCGAAAACGCGTATGGATAATTGTACCCGTCATAACCCACCACATCAAACGGATGCGAAGCATAAACCATATCAAAAAGGTCGTCTTGCTTTTTGATTTTCATTAAAAATTCACCCGATTCGTTGTTAGTTTCCAATTCGTAGGGTCTACGCAGATCACGCTCGCAAAATGGGGAATGTTCGAGCAATTGACCAAACCAGTTTCGATAGCGTTTCGGCGTGTAAATGGGTCTTCTAGATTCAACGATAAAGAGCCTGTTATCTTCCGTATCAAAATCTAATTTGTAAATAGTTCCCCGCGGAATCAACAGATAATCGCCGTATTTAAAATCAAGATTCCCCAGATGACTGCGGAATTTACCACTGCCGCGATGCACAAAAATCAGTTCGTCTGCATCGCTATTCTTATAAAAATAGTCTTGCGTTTTGTTCTTTGGCGCAGCTAAAATAATCGTGCAATCGCTGTTGGTTAAAACCGGTTTCCGGCTGTCTAAATAATCCGCTTCGGGCTTGATCTCAAAACCTCTAAAGCGATACGACTGAATGTGATTGGCCTTAGCTACCTTAGGTTTGACGCTTTTGCTGCCTTTGATTTCTTTTACTTGTGTAGGCCGCTGCTCGTGGTACATATTACTGTACATTCCGTCAAAACCAATGGTACCAAAAAGCTGCTCGTAATACAAGCTCCCGTCTGGTTTTCTAAACTGCGTATGGCGTTTATGAGGAATTTTACCTAATTGATGATAGAAAGGCATAGCGTTTCAATTTTAAAGTTCTAGAAACTACATCTTTTGAATCATTCTTCGAAAACGATATAGTTTTTCACAAATATCGTAAAATACACAGCTAAACAGACTAATATTTTCTTAAAACCAAAATCCTAAACTGAAGTTCCAGAATACATCTTCGATCTCTGGAGAATACGAGATTTTAGTTTGTAACGGCCCTACAATAGTTTCCAGACCATACCCCACATAATATCCCGTAAAGTCAGGAGCGCTAAGCCAGTTTCCGGTAGTAAAAAGATCGTTCTCAAGATTGGCAAAGTTTGCCCCAAAGTTGAGGTGATTCTTTCGGTAAAAATTATAGTCAAACGTAATTTCAGATTTTACGAGTCCGTCGCCATTACTGCTTATCAATTCGTAACCGTAAAACGGAACGATGTTATTGATAAAATCATTTCCCCAACCGCCTAAAACGAAGTTAAGCGTACCATTTCCGGTCGCACCAATTTTAAATCCTCCAATAGCCGAAAGCTGCATAGAGAATTTAGGAAACAGCTTTTTAGCATATTTTACTTCGGCTTTGCCAATAGAAAACTCTTCAAAATTCTGGTTATAATCAGAGGAGAATAGATACAAATGAAAATCCCCATTAAAATACCATCCCGAAGTAGGAAAGTATTTATTATCAAATGTATCTAGCAGAAGTTGGCCGTAAGTACTGTAATAATGACTGTTATCAAAGTATAACTTCCCCTCGTTATCTTCATCAACCCGAATACTTTCGGTATCTATTTTAAGAAATTTGTGCTCGAGCCCCAGACTTAAAGCAAATTGTTTCTGAAACAAAGTTTGCAAATAGACTTGATTAGTAAAATCTGTATAATCAATTTGTAAACTGTTGAAATTCTCCAGTGGCAGATCGCTCACTTCCTCAACAAAACGGGCATCTACGCGGCTTTCAAAACTGTTATAACGCGAGCGCAGACCAAAACCTATATAAAATCCATTATCGCTATAGTAATCAAAGTTATACCGAATATTATCTCCTAAAGCCAGATCAAACGAAGCAATGTCGTTTTTAAACAGCAAGCGTTTTTTAGTAACATTGATCAGCGCTGCACTTTTATAAATATCATCATAATGAATGCCCGCTTTTGCGTACGTTGTTGTCTCGCTCTCAGTAAGGTTAATAATCAGATGGCTTTCGCCAGAATCATATTGTTCTAACCGGTGATTTATACGCTGAAAGTTGTTAGTCGCTGCGAGATTGTTAATCCCATCAAAAAGTTCTTGATAGGTCATTTTTGCCGGCGTTTTGATCTTTAGCTTTCCTAAAATATACGAGCGGGTATAGTACACATTTCCGTTGATGGCAACGCTTTTAATACGCAATGTATCATGCTGATTGAGCTTGAGCTCCGGTTTTGTATAGGTTTTATGCTGAAGCGCTGCCAGCTTTCTAAAGGCATCATCATAAGCTTCGGCTTTTTCCTGACCGCCTTTGATAATTTCCGCTCCGCGATCAAAATCAACAACCGTGTAGCCCTCAATATTGGGTTTGATGTAAATATCAGTTTGTGCGACTTTATCCCGCATCGCTTCAATGGTACGATAGTTATTGATCTGCAACAGCATTTCAGGAGCGCTTTTTAATTCGTCCTTGCCGCGTAAACCATCTTGTACATCAACACCGATGATAAAATTAGCGCCGCGTTTGCGCAATTCTTCCACCGGATAATTATTTACTACACCACCATCAATAAGCACGCGATCATCAAGCAGAACCGGACTGAATAACGATGGAAGCGCGCCACTGGCTGTTATCGCTTCAGGCAAACAACCTTTATCTAGAATGATCGCCTGGCCTTTTTCGGCATCGGTAGCAACACAAAAAAACGGAATGTCAAGCGATGCAAAATCATCGGTTTCCTTTACGTGATGTGTAAGTTGGGTAAACAGGTTGTAAATATTTTGACCTTTAGATAAAGCCGAAGGAAAAGAGACTTTAAAATGCTCAAAAGGAAGCGCAATCGCATAACGCTCGCGGTCTGCTCGCTCATAAAATGACTGCGCACTTCGTGGCAGATCATCCTGAATGAGTTTTTCAAAATCAACCGACTCAAAAATAGAATCTAACTGATGCGCGTTATAGCCTGAAGCGTATAAACCACCAATGATAGCGCCCATACTGGTACCACCAATGTAATCAATTTCAATACCTGCGGCTTCAATTTCTTTTAAAACGCCTATATGCGCCAAACCTTTAGCGCCACCGCCACTAAGCACAAGACCAACTTTTAATTCTTCACCTTGCGGAATTTTAGAAAAATCTACAGCCGTGCTGTCTTGAGCGATCACTGCCCAATGCACGAGTACTAATAAAAGTAAACTGTAATTAATTCTCATTTGTGGTTTGCTGATAATGTTTAATGATGATTTTGGCTTTAGCCGGACCTATAACTTCGCTCAATGCGGTTTCTGAAGCTTTTTTCACTTTGCTTACCGATCTAAAATGTCTTAATAATTCTATCACCGTTTTTTCTCCAATTCCGGGAATGGTTTCAAGTTCGGTGTTAATTGCTGCTTTACTGCGTTTGTTTCTATGAAAGGTAATCCCAAAGCGATGCGCCTCATTTCGCAATTGCTGAATCACTTTCAACGTTTCACTTTTCTTATCTAGATACAACGGAATCGAATCTCCAGGATAAAACAATTCTTCTAAGCGTTTTGCTATCCCTATGATCGCGATCTTTCCGCGTAAGCCCAAGGTCTCTAAAGCTTTGACTCCAGACGACAATTGGCCTTTTCCTCCATCTACAATAATCAATTGCGGTAACGGTTCATCTTCATTAAGCAGGCGTCTGTATCTTCTAAAAACCACCTCTTCCATAGACGCAAAATCATTAGCTCCCGTTACAGTTTTAATATTAAACTTACGATAATCTTTTTTGCTGGGTTTCCCATCTTTAAAGACCACACAAGCAGCAACAGGGTTAGTTCCTTGAATGTTTGAGTTGTCAAAACACTCTATATGACGCGGTTCTACCGAAAGGCGCAAATCTGATTTCATCTGTGCCATCAGGCGATTTACGTGACGATCAGGATCAACGATTTTAGTTTGTTTGAAGCGCTCCATCCTGAAGTATTTCGCATTGCGTTCAGAGAGTTCTACAATGCGTTTTTTGTCTCCTAACTTAGGCACGGTAACCCGAATGCCATCTCCCAGATCAAGTTCAAACGGAACATAAATTTCTGAAGACTGTGAGTTGAAGCGTTGTCTGATCTCAATGATTCCTATGGCGAGCAACTCTGCATCAGATTCATCTAATTTCTTTTTGAGTTCTAAAGTGTGTGATCTAATAATCGCCCCGTGCGAAAGTTGTAAAAAATTGACATAGCCGTAGCCTTCATCAGACACGATACTAAAAACATCAACATTATTGATCGACGGATTCACCACGGTACTTTTGGCTTGATATCCCTCGAGCACCTCGATTTTTTCTTTAATGCGTTGCGCATCTTCAAACTCCATCGCTTCGGCATGCGCCTTCATTTGTGATCTGAAGCGATGCAACGAATCTTTAAAATTTCCCTTAACGATCTCCCGAATCGCATCTATATTGTCGTGATAGGTTTCCGCCGAAATCTTATCCTCACAAGGCCCTAAACAATTTCCTAAATGGTATTCCAAACATACTTTGTATTTGCCCGATTCTATCTTTTCTTTAGACAAATCATAATTACACGTACGCAGTGGATACAAGCCTTTTATAAGATCAAGCAAAGTGTGTACGGTTTTCATACTGGTGTACGGACCATAATATTCACTGCCGTCTTTTATTAATCTTCGGGTAGGAAACACTCTGGGAAACCGCTCATTTTTAATGCAAATCCAAGGATAACTCTTATCATCCTTAAGCATCACGTTATAGCGCGGCTGATAATTTTTAATCATATTGTTTTCCAGCAGAAGCGCATCGGTCTCGCTGTTAACTACAATATGCTTAATGTTTGCAATCTTTTTTACCAGTAAATGGGTGCGGGCATTGTCGTGCTTTTTATTGAAATAAGAGGAGACACGCTTTTTTAAGTTTTTGGCTTTGCCCACATATAACAATTTCCCCTTTTTATCGTAATACTGATAAACGCCGGGACTGTTGGGTAAAGTTTTAAGTTGTATTTCTAATTCAGGGGTTTCCATACCAACCAAATTTACGGCTTATCGCGCGCTAAAAAAATTTATTAACCTGCCTTTACAGAACCCGAGACAAGCATTAGATAATCCTTTCATAACAAACCCCATAAGACGTTTAATAGCGACACATTTCTATTTCAAGACATCACGCTAGTTTTCAGGATAGAATATTTAAACCTTTGGCGATGCCAATAACATAGTATATTTACGCCTTAATGGCCGCCGCTTATCACGATGTCGCATTGTTTAACCTAGTTTTAAATGGGAGCCTTAAAAAAAGAAATATGCTTTTAGTAAATTGCAGTATATGGAAAAAGTTGTAATAGGCCGAACCGACCGAGCAGATTTCCCTGCATTGGGATTATCAGATATTGATGTTAAGATTGATACCGGTGCCTATACTTCGTCTATTCATTGTAATCACATACGCGAAGAAGACAACATCTTACGCTGTACGTTTTTAGACCCTAAACATCCGGAATACAACGGGAAAGAAATGCAGTTTGAGTCTTATGACATCACTGCCGTTAAAAGCAGTAACGGTGAGATTCAATACCGTTATGTGGTACAAAGCAACATCCGACTATTCGGTAAAGTTTATAAAATATCACTTACCTTAAGCTCTCGTGAGGATATGCGCTTTCCTGTATTGATTGGTCGTAAATTTCTCACCAAAAAATTTATCGTAGACACAGAATTGACCGATGTGTCCCATGCTCAACAAACCCTATGAACATAAAAATATTATCTAGAAACTCTGGTTTATATTCTACCGCGCGCCTTATTGAGGCCGCAAAAAAGCGCAAGCATAATGTAGAAGTCATAGACCCGCTGAAGTGCGATTTGATTATCGAAAAGAGAAAACCTTCAGTATACTATAAAGGCCGCTACCTTTCTGACACCGAAGCGATCATCCCACGTATTGGTGCATCTATTACGTACTACGGTACTGCTGTGGTACGCCAGTTTGAGATGATGGGTTGTTTTACCACAACAGAATCTCAGGCTTTAGTGCGCAGTCGCGACAAGTTGCGCAGTTTACAAATATTATCCCGCGCTCGTTTGGGGTTGCCTAAAACGGTTTTTACTAACTATAGCCGTGACGTTGCTGAAATTATCGATCACGTAGGCGGCGCTCCTCTCATCATTAAATTACTTGAAGGAACGCAAGGTCTAGGTGTGGTTTTAGCAGAAACTAAAAATGCCGCAGAGTCTGTGATCGAAGCCTTTAATGGATTACAAGCACGGGTGATCGTGCAAGAATTCATCAAAGAAGCAAAAGGTGCAGACATCAGAGCTTTTGTGATTGATGGACAGGTTGTAGGTGCAATGAAACGTCAGGGAAAAGAGGGCGAGTTTCGCTCTAATCTTCACCGTGGCGGTACCGCCGAGGTGATCACACTTTCTGATGAGGAAGAAAACGCGGCGATAAAAGCAGCAAAAGCTATGGGACTTGGCGTTGCCGGCGTTGATATGCTACAAAGTGCCCGCGGACCTTTAATTCTTGAAGTCAATTCGTCTCCGGGATTAGAAGGCATAGAGAAAGCTACAGGAAAGGATATCGCTAAAAGCATTATTAGATATATAGAACGCGGAGTATAATAGTATGACTGGTTTTGACGACAATGATGTGCTGCACATTCTGGGTGAAAAAATCGCTCCGGGACAACGGCGCACGCTAAATTTTAATCTGGCGAAGCTGTACACTACTACTTCGGTTGAAGTGCCTATCATCATTCAACGCGCAAAAAAACCGGGGCCTTGCATTCTAATCACCGCCGGAATTCACGGCGATGAGATCAATGGAGTAGAGATCGTACGCCAGGTAATTTCAAAGAAAATAAACAGACCGGCACGTGGAACGATTATCTGTATCCCGGTAATCAACGTTTTTGGTTTTCTCAATATGGAACGTGCTTTTCCTGACGGCCGGGATCTAAATCGCGTTTTTCCCGGAACCCAAAATGGTTCTTTAGCAAGTAGGTTTGCATATCAATTCACCACTAAGATTTTGCCGCTGGCAGATTTTTGTATGGATTTTCATACGGGTGGCGGAAGCAGATTTAATGTTGCGCAAATACGCGTAGATCCTGACAAAGAAGAGCTAATGCAATACGCTAAGCTCTTTGGAGCGCCTTTTATTGTCTACTCAAAAAACATTTCAAAATCCTATCGCTCTACCTGCGAGAAAATGAATATTCCGGTATTGCTTTTTGAAGGTGGAAAATCTCAAATAAGTGATAAAGATATCGCGCGTGCCGGTGTACACGGAGTGATGCGTATTCTTAGTCACTTTAAAATGCTTTCTAAAGATTTTGAAGCACCACAACAAAGCAAAGATTCTATCACAATCAAAAGCAGTTCTTGGCTTAGAGCTAAATACAGCGGCTTGCTCCACCTTAAAAGCACTTGTGGTGATTTTGTAGAAAAAAACGAAGTCATCGCCACCATCACCGATCCATACGGAACTTTTAGACACAAAGTGAAGGCTTCTAATGACGGCTACATCATCAATACTAACGAAGCTTCTTTAGTATATCAAGGAGACGCTATTTTTCATATCTCTACCGAATTGGTTTAACATGGAAAAAAAAGTACTTCGGGCTAAATACAAACAACTGCGAGAAGCTTTAACTTCTGTCGCTTGTGATGAAAAAAGCCTGGCTATTGCAAATAACCTGCTTCAGCTTGATATTTGGAGTTTTGAAACCTATCACGTGTTTCTCACTATTGAAAAATTAAAGGAAATCAATACCGAATATCTTCTGAATATCCTCAACGGTAAAGACAAGAATATTGTGGTTTCTAAAAGTGATTTTGAAGCGTTGACGATGCAGCATTTTTTGCTTACCGATAACACGACGCTCAAGATCAATAACTGGGGAATTCCCGAGCCCCAAAATGGTTTTGAAGTGCAGTCGCAACAAATAGATGTAGTTTTTATTCCGCTACTGGCTTTTGATAAACAAGGGAATAGATTGGGTTATGGCAAAGGTTTTTACGATAGGTTTTTAGCTTCCTGCAAACCGGATTGTTTAAAAATCGGACTTTCCTTTTTTGAGGCGGAAGATGCATTAGAATTTTCAGCCTATGATATTCCGCTAACACACTGTGTTACACCCAACAAAACCTACAGGTTTTAACGTCACAGCATTTTTTTTACTATATTCAGCCTCCCATTTCAAAAAATACTTAGCGCATGTCTGAAAAATCTCAAAACGGATTTTTTTCATTTCTGAATAAAAAGCCTACTACGACCACTAAAGATCAAGAAGAAAGCTTTTTTTATGAGCAAATTGCCGCAATGGTAGGTGCCGGAAGTTGGCGTATAGACTTTATCAACAAAAAGAGTTTTATAGATGATCAAATGCGTAATATTCTGGAAACACCGGAGAATTACACACCTTCTTTAAAACACACGCTGCATTTTTTTGACATGGAATACCACGATGTTGTGGTAAACAGTTTTAATCAACTATCTTCAGGAACACCCTCTTTTGATAAAGTGATCAAAATGGTGACGTACACTAACAAGACGTTTTGGGCACACGCCATTTCTAAACCTATTCAAGATAAAAAGGGTAAAGTCATAGGACTAAGAGGCGTTGTTGTTAATGTTGACAAAGAGAAAGAACGCGAATTGATGCTTGAAAAAGCCATCGAGACTGTGGAAGCCAACAATTCGCGCTTATTTACCTTTGCAGATTATGTTTCGCACAACATCAAATCTCACGTAAACAACCTAGAGCTCACAAGTCAGTTAGTTGATGTAACAAAACTACCTCAGGATCAAAAAGAGCTTTTTAATAATTATAAGGAAATTGCTGAAAGTCTCAACGGTACAGTCGCGCGTTTAAAAGAGGTGGTTTCCATTCAAAATAGGGCAGCGCAGCCTTTAGAAGCTATCAATCTAGAAGAAGCATTTGAGCGGGCTAAAACCAAACTACGCACGCTGATAGAACAAGAAGAAGCCTATTTATACTGTGATTTTTCTGAAGTTCCTACCATTGAATACAATCCTTCTTTTTTAGATAATATCTTATTTACGCTTATCAAAAACGGAATCATCAATAAAAGTCCTGCGCGTAAGCCTGAAATAAAAGCCTACTGTTTAGAGAATAAAAAGAAACTGTCTCTGATCATTGAGGATAACGGTAAAGGCTACGATTTAGATCGAAACAAAGACCAACTCTTTCATATGACACGCAGTTCAGATAACAATGAGAACAGCCAGTCTGTTGGTTTATTTATCGTTAAAAACGAGATTGAAGCGTTAGGCGGTAAGATTGAAGTAACGAGTAAATTAGGATACGGAACCAAATTTATTATCACCTTATAACGCCGGTTAAGCTTTGTCTTTCGCAAAAGCGCGCTTATTAAAAACCAGCAGTAAACCTACTCCTGTACTGATCGCCATGTCTGCAATATTAAATACCGCATTAAAGAAGGTAAAATAATCTCCTCCCCAGATAGGAAGCCATTCGGGCAGGTAACCCTCCCAAATAGGGAAATAAAGCATATCTACCACGCGACCGTAAAAAACGCTCGCATACCCACCATCTTCAGGCAAAAAGGTTGCCAGCTGGCCAGCACTGCTGTCAAAAATCACCCCGTAGAAAATAGAGTCGATGATGTTACCAAAGGCACCCGCAAAAATGAGTGCGATCCCCACGATAAGAATGCGCGAACCATTTTTCTTGACGCTATCATAAAGCCAATAACCAATAAGTGGAAGAATTCCAATTCTAAAAAGCGTCAGGATTATCTTACCGTAGTTTCCGGGAATTTTAGCACCCCAAGCCATACCTTCATTTTCAACAAAAAGAATTCTGAACCAATCAAAAACTACAATTTGCTCCTGTAACTGAAAATGCGTTTTTATGTAAATCTTACTTATCTGGTCTATAAGAAGAATAAGAACAATAATGCCTACGGCCTTTTTTAATGACATGTGCTGTATTTAAGAGCGGTAAAAATACTTAATTTATTCAGATTGGGTGACGCTTATACTTCCGTCAACACTTTTTAAAGTGAGTTTGTAAAGCGACACAGGACTTGTCGCTACGTGAAGACTTCCGTTGCGGCTTGAAGCTTCTATTTTAGTAGTTCTCGTCTCTACATCAATAGCACCTCGAAGCGTGTTAACAACCCCGTTTCCGGTAAAATCTAAAAGGTTAGCCCTTCCGCCGGAAAGATTCAAATTTACATAACTGTAGGCTCCCTGCGCTTCAACAGAAGCCAGCGATGAATTTACCCACAATTCTTTATTCGCCGGTAATTCTATATGCAAAACAACTGACAAGACCTTGTGCGCCGCCAACTTATCATCAAAGGCTTTAAAGCCTACCGATCTTCCCGTGGTGATGTATAAAAGGTCATTTTGAAGCGCAGTGTCGATCTCAAGGGTTTCAAAAGTTTCTCCCTCAACCTCTGTGCTGATAACCAGTTGGTCAGAATTTGTGGCTTTCACATAGATCTGAAAAATTTGATCAGACTCTATAAAAATACCTTTGAGATGTTCCGCAGGCTCCGTCAATACCATCTTCTTTTGCGCAAAAGCGGAATTCAAGCAAGCAAGCAAAGCAAAAAATAAGGTAATGTGATTAATAGATCTCATAAGGCGTTATAAACAAAAAACGCTCCAGATTCTACTGAAGCGTTTTTGTAAACAATGATGACGTGTCTTATTTCTGCATGTTCTTTGCCTCAATGCTCAATGTAGCGTGAGGAACTAGCTTTAAACGCTCCTTATTGATAAGTTTACCGGTAACGCGGCAAATACCATAAGTTTTGTTCTGTATGCGGTTTAACGCGTTCTTTAAGTCACGTATAAATTTTTCTTGACGGATGGCGAGCGCAGAATTTGCTTCTTTACTCATAGTCTCACTACCTTCTTCAAAAGCTTTAAAAGTAGGTGAAGTATCATCAGTACCGTTATTACCATCATTCATATAAGCACTTTTAATAAGGTCAAGATCATTTTGCGCCTTATCTATTTTCTGCTGAATGATCACGCGAAATTCTTCTAATTCTGCATCGCTGTAACGTTCTTTAGTGTCTGTCGCCATTGTTGTTTACTGTTTTTTTATAGCCAGCTTTGTTTCTACATCATCAAATGCTATGGCTATACCGTTAGTAACTTGCTCTGCAACGTCGAGTTTTGCGGTGAGCGTTTCCCTTTTAATATATTCTAAGTTGTCGTTAACGGCTTGCTCGACCTTACCGTCACGTTGTAATTGTACTTCAATTTTATCAGTAACCTCAAATCCAGAATCTTTTCTCAAATTCTGAATTCTGTTTACTAATTCTCTTGCGATACCTTCTTTTTTCAATTCGTCTGTCAAAGTAACGTCTAACGCAACGGTGAGTGAGCCGCTGCTTGCAACTAACCACCCCTCAATGTCTTGTGAAGTGATTTCTACGTCTTCGGGCGCCAAAGTAACACTTTTTCCATTAATGTCCACAGTGATTTCGCCCTCATTTTCAATTGTTGAGATGTCTTGAGCGCTCATCGCGTTTATAGCGTTTGCCACCACTTTCATATCTCGACCAAAACGCGGCCCCAGCACTTTAAAGTTCGGTTTGATATTTTTGACCAAAATACCTGATGCGTCATCGATTAACTCGATCTCTTTCACGTTGACTTCTGATTTGATCAAATCTTGTACCGCAATAATTTCCTCGCGTTGCGCTTCATCAAGCACCGGAATCATAATACGCTGTAACGGCTGGCGCACTTTTATCTTTTCTTTAGCGCGAAGCGAAAGCGTTAACGATGAGATCGTTTGTGCTTTCTGCATTTTATGCTCTAAAGTCGTATCTATAAACGCGGTATTGCTTTCAGGAAAATCTGAAAGGTGTACGCTTTCTGCAGCTTCCTTGTTGGTTAATCCATTCAAGTCCTTATACAAACGATCCATAAAGAATGGCGCCACAGGAGCTCCCAGCTTTGCAACAGTTACCAGACATTGATATAGGGTTTGATACGCCGAAATCTTATCGTGTGCGTACTCGCCTTTCCAGTAACGGCGACGACTTAAACGCACAAACCAGTTACTTAGATTTTCTTGAACGAAGTCTGAAATTGCACGTGTAGCTTTAGTAGGCTCATAGTCTGAATAAAACTTCTCTACCTGCGCAATCAAGGTATGCAATTCTGAAAGAATCCAGCGGTCGATTTCCGGTCTGTCTTTCCATTCTATATCTGCTTCAGCATAGGTGAAATTATCCAGATTCGCATACAGCGAAAAGAACGAGTAGGTGTTATACAAGGTTCCGAAGAACTTACGCTGAATCTCTGTAATCCCGTCTAGATCAAACTTAAGGTTATCCCAAGGATTCGCATTACTGATCATATACCAGCGCGTCGCATCAGGACCAAAGGTATTCAGCGTCGTAAACGGATCTACCGCATTACCCAAACGCTTAGACATCTTCTGGCCGTTCTTGTCTAAAACAAGTCCGTTTGAAACTACGTTTTTATACGCAACATCGTCAAAAGTCATCGTTGCGATGGCGTGCAGCGTATAGAACCAACCGCGGGTCTGGTCAACTCCTTCTGCGATAAAGTCGGCTTTACGCCAGGTTTCTTCAACCATTTCTTTATTCTCAAAAGGGTAGTGCCATTGCGCATACGGCATACTTCCGCTATCAAACCACACGTCAATCAAATCTGCTTCACGACGCATTGGTTTACCGCTTGGCGAAACCAGTTTGATCTCATCAACCACATTTTTATGCAGGTCGATCAAGTCATAATTGGCTTCGCTCATATCACCCGGCACAAAATCAGCAAATGGATCGCTGTCCATGACACCGGCTTCAACAGCTTCTGCTATTTTTTCTTTTAGTTCGGAAACCGAACCAATGATGATTTCTTCTTTACCATCCTCAGTTCTCCAGATTGGTAATGGAATCCCCCAATAACGCGAACGCGATAAATTCCAATCGTTGGCATTGGCTAACCAGTTACCAAAACGGCCTTCACCGGTTGCTTTTGGTTTCCAGTTGATGCCTAGATTCAACTCGTGCATACGGTCACGCACATCGGTTACTTTGATGAACCAGGAATCTAAAGGATAGTATAAAATAGGTTTATCGGTACGCCAGCAGTTTGGATAACTGTGTACATACTTTTCAACCTTAAAAGCTTTATTTTCTTCTTTGAGTTTGATCGCGATTTCAACATCTACACTCTTCTCAGGTGCTTCTCCTTCATCGTAATACTCGTTTTTCACATACTTACCACCAAACTCTTTCAGTTCAGGACGGAAACGCCCTTGCAAGTCAACAAGCGGCACCAAATTACCGTTCTCATCTTTAACCAACATCGGCGGAATTTGAGGTTCGGCTTGTTTAGCCACCATCGCATCATCTGCACCAAAGGTTGGTGAGGTATGAACGATACCCGTACCGTCTTCGGTAGTTACGAAGTCTCCTGCGATCACGCGATACGCATCCTGCGGATTGTCGTGCGGCTGTACATAATCGATCACCGGTTCATATCGTAATTCTAATAATTCGCTTCCTTTAAATTCAGAAAGGATTTGATATGGAATCTTTTTATCTGCTTCACTGAAGTTTGCAAAATCTTCCTCATTTTCAGCAGCAAAGAATTTCTTAGTAAACTGTTTTCCAACCAAAGCTTTCGCGCAAACCACCTGAATTGGCTCAAACGTATATTGGTTGAAGGTTTTTACTAAAACATAATCAATCTTCTTACCAACCGTCAAGGCCGTGTTTGAAGGCAAGGTCCACGGAGTGGTCGTCCAGGCCATCAAGTATTTTGATCCGTCAAAAGCAGCAAGCGGAGAAGCTTTATAGGTTTCATCCTCAACCACCTTAAACTGCGCGGTTACCGTAGTATCCGTAACATCCTGATACGTCCCGGGTTGGTTGAGTTCGTGCGAACTTAAACCGGTACCGGCTTTTGGTGAATAAGGCTGTATCGTATAGCCTTTGTAAATAAGGCCTTGGTTGTAAATATTTTTAAGCAGCCACCATACCGTTTCCATGTATTTTGGCTTGTAGGTGATATAGGGATCTTCCATATCTACCCAATATCCCATCTGCTCGGTAAGGTTGTTCCACACATCAGTGTAGCGCATTACCGCATTTTTACAGGCTTCGTTGTATTCTGAAACGCTGATCTTGGTCCCGATATCTTCTTTGGTAATGCCCAATTCTTTCTCCACACCAAGTTCTACCGGAAGTCCGTGGGTATCCCAACCGGCCTTACGTTTTACCTGCTTTCCTTTCTGGGTTTGAAAACGGCAAAAAATATCTTTGATCGCACGCGCCATAACATGGTGAATACCAGGCATTCCGTTTGCAGATGGCGGACCTTCAAAAAAGATATAAGGTTCATTGCCTTCACGCGTAGAAATACTTTTTTCAAATATGTCGTTTTCCTTCCAATAGGCTAAAATTTCTTCAGCTACTTTTGGCAGGTCAAGTCCTTTATATTCAGGGAACTTTGTGCTCATGATATGCGTTTTCTAATAAGTGTGCAAAATTACGGAATTTAGATTAGAAAAAAACCTATAAAAAGAATGCCTTAACATAGCGATAATTTCAGTCTTCATCCTACTTGGTTAATTGTAACTCTTGATAAAAAACGTGCATCAATCGTGGCCGCACATTAAGATCATAAATGGCAGTATGTGTGCGTGTGGGGTACACCCGATTTGAAAGAAAAACAAAAACCAATTCGTGCTCCGGATCTGCCCACACAAAGGTTCCTGTAAAACCGCTGTGACCAAAGCTAGATGCACTCACCTCTGGATTAGGGTAGGAATCGGGCAGGGCTTTTTCAGCATTATTAAGATAGGGCTTGTCAAAACCCAGACCACGACGGTTATCATTCTCAGGGTATTGCACCCGTGTAAATTCTTTCAAAGTCGCTTCAGAAATATATCTTTTGTTGTTATAAACACCCATATTCATATACATCTGAATCAATTTTGCCAAATCTTCTGCGGTGGCAAACAGCCCGGCATTTCCAGAAACACCACCCAACAAACTTGCATTTTCATCGTGTACCCAGCCTTTAACATAAGCCTTTCGGTAAACCGAATCTTCTTCGGTGGGAATGATACGTGATTCAGGAAAGTGATGCTTTTCAGGATTAAACATTATGTTCTCTGCGCCTAGCGGAGTATAAAAATTTCCCTGTACATACTGCTCGTAAGGAACGCCGGTTAGGTTTTCTACAAGTTGTGGATAGAGCAAAAAGGTTAGGCCCGAGTATTTATATTTTTTCTCCTCGGAAACTTCAGAGCGATTGATCTTTCTATACATTTTACGCACAAAACGCTTGTTAAGAAAAAGTCCGTTATAGGTTTCTACAGAAAATCTTCGGGATTTTTCCGAACGCACAAAACGGCGCTTGAAGCTTCCATCTTCTTTTAGAATATCATTCAAAAAAACGATATACGACTCTAAACCGGCTTGATGTGCCAGTATTTCTCTTAGCGTTAAATCCCTTTTATCCTTTCGGCGTTTCCAAGGTTTCCAAAAGGTGCTGAATTTCTCATCTAGATCAAGTTTTCCTTCATCAACCAGTTTCATAATCGCGGGTAAGGCGGCGGTAACTTTAGTAACCGAAGCCAAATCATAAAGATCACCCGGCGCTACCTTTTGAACGCTGTCATAGGTATGAAATCCATAGGTTTTATTAAAAATGATGCTTCCGCTTTTTGCAACCAAAAGTGTTGCTCCGGGAAACGCCTTTGCTTCGATCGCTTGATTCATAATCGAGTCTACCCGAGCGTCAATAATTGCATTTGTGACCGGTTGATTATCTAAAGGCGCTGTAAAAGTTCGATTTTGAGCCAGGGCTCCAATCGTAAAACACAACAGCATAAAAGTCGTAAACGTATTCATAGAAAGAGTCAGATCCCTGGGAGCATTTAGTTGAAAATGTTAAAAAAAAATTGAGGCAAACCTCACGCTAATCGATCTCGATTGTTGCGTAAAATAATTACGATCTAAAATATTCAATCTCGACTTCACAAGCGACAATTTCTTGTATTTATATGGAAGACATCGCGGTATTTATCAAAATAAAAATTCTAGATATCTAAAATTTACAATTTCATAAAAATGCCGCGAGAACGTCCGACTGCGATCGGTTTTTAAGCATAATGCGATAATTTGTAAAGACTTAAAACCCGATGCCTTTTGAAAACGCTCACCGCCCCTAAAATTTCGCTAGATCTTTTACAAGAAGTTTTGCCTACCGGCCAACTCGTTACACACCATAAAGGTGATACGCTTTGTACGATTCATAAAAAAGTAAAGCATCTTTTCTGGCTCATTGACGGAAATCTGGATTTTTATACGCAACAACAAAATCCGCAACAAGAAATACAAGTAGCGCATTGCGAAATTCCTTTTACCACTCTGGGTTGGAATGGATTTTTTACTCCTGAACGTTATACCTTTAGCGCAAAAATTGCCAGTGATCAGGCGTGTTTTTATAAAGTGCCTTTAAAAGATTTTAAAGCGGATATTCCTCAAGTTAACAGCTTGCTTCTCACTATTGGTCAAAACAATTATCACTTGCTCAAAAATGCCTTGTGCAAACAGGCTTCGCTTTTACAACCACGTAATTTTCAAATCCCGAAAGACGAACATTATTATGTAAATGCATCTATCGAGAAATCTGAGATCGTTCAATTGATGCGGCGCTCCCCGTTTCTTGATCAGTTTTCTGAACTGCATTTAGGCAAACTCGCAAAACTTGCGCAACGCCGCGACTATGAACCTAACGAAATTATTTATGCGCAAGACAACGCTTCAGAGGGTTTGTACATTTTGATTCACGGCGAGGTGGCCATCAAGCGTATAAAAGGTAAAGTAGATGTCAGTCAGCGAAGCATCTCTAATTCCGGATTTATTTTTGGCTGGTCTTCCCTGCTCAACCTTCCTGATATTTGCAACGCCATAACTACTGAAAAAACAGCGGTGTATTTTATCAATCACTTGGATTTGCACCAACTTCTGGAGGAAGATGACCGACTCAAAAAACGCTTTTATCACCGCCTCATTTGGCTTATTGGCAATCAAATCAACGCAGCGTTTATTAGGTATACTTCGCTTTTAGGTAAGCACAGCATTGATGCGGTGTATCAATTGATCGAAAATAACCGCTCGCGGCTTACCGTAAATTCGGGATTGCATTCGGTATTTCATTTGTTGAAAGATCAAACCACCAAAGCGCTTGCGTATGAAACCTTACAAAATTTAGTAACGCAAGGCTCAAGCTTAGAGCGACATATCGCATCGCTGAGTCTCGAGTTCTTAAAACACGATCGGCGTGAACATCAGTTTAAAAATGCGTTGCGTAACATTTATGAGGCGGTCGCCGAAAACAATCCTGAAACCAGTGCGCAACACAAACGCAAAGCTTGTGCGCAAGCCACACGTGAAGCGTTAAAACAGGTTATGGTGCACGTGGAAGGTTTAGAGAATCTACCTGAAGACTCCGGGCATATTTTTATTTACAACCACTTATTGAATCATCCATTTTACACACTGAATAATCAATTTCAGATCACTTTAGACTCTCATTTTATCAGCGTTTTACTTGATGATAAATACGGTGAGCCCGGTATACGCACGGTGCGCATCGCGCAAGGTCAGGAATACGGACATCAAAATTATTATGAAAATCTAGGCTACATTAACGTGTACACCAAAGAATCTGAACTGCCGGAAGCCGCTGCTAAAACCAGCAATCGCAGTATTTTTTATACGGCTGCAAGCGAATTCTTAAAAAACAAAAAGAATCTCATCATCAGTCCGGAAGGTACTTCGTACACTTCTGAAGAATCTCCCGGAGCTTTTAAAACGGGCGCCTTTAACCTCGCTCTAAATCTCAAAACCGAACCGCTTATCGTCCCGATCGTTTTGGTGAATTTTGATAAACGCATCAACGATACGTTGTTTTACTGCAACATCCTGAAGCCTTTTAAAATGAGTGATCACGTGGCTAAAAACGATCCTATTTTGGTCAAAGCTTTTGTAGAAGACTATCAAAAAAAGTATGCCGACTATGTGGCCGAAGCTCGCGAAAAAGTAAAAAGGTTGATGACCAGTAATTTTTCGGCGGTGCCGGAAGAAGAACCACCGGTAATGTGGGCCAACGAGATCAAACGCCTGCGTCGTCGTGTTGAAAAACTGAAAAATCAAGAGGACTTGTACGTTTTCTACGGAAGTTCTTCGGTGCGGTTGTGGGTGCATATGCAAGAAGATCTTGCGCCCATGTACACATTAAACTTGGGATTTGGTGGCTCTACGTATGCTTGGTGTTTGCAATATTTTGAGGAAATCTTTCAAGATGTGAATCCATCGAAGCTTATTTTGTATGCCGGAGAAAACGACATTACCCAAGGCCGCACACCACTTGAAGTTTTAGCTGACTTTAAAGAACTTATCAAAGCGGTAAAGGCAAAATATCCTAAGGTTCCCCTGGCGGTGATCAGCTTAAAACCCAGCGTAGAACGAGCGCATCTCATCCCGCAATTTATGGAGCTTAACGAACTGCTTTCAGAATATGTGATCACCGGCTTGGATGCGCAGTTCATTAACGTATTCTCACAAATGATCTCGCTAGACGACAAACCCAACCCTGAACTGTATATGTCAGACGGCTTGCACCTCAACAAAAAAGGTTATGCGATCTGGAGTGAGGTGATCAAACAAGCATTGCAAAAGCCGGTTTAGTAGGAAAGAGATACGCCCCTATCGGTATTCATAGAATTTATATTCAGTGTATTTTAAATTTTTTGATCCTTCATTGTATTGTCGAATGTAAAGAGGAAAAAAATCTTTTAAGTATTCTCGCTCTTGAAAGACAGGGTGATAAGCTAGTTTTATTTCTTCTGTAGCATAAAGCTCCATCATTTGATTGGTGAAATTATGATGCAATACAATTTTATAACAATCAAAACCTAGAATTGTTTTTCTATCTGTTTTATCAATTTCTTGAATGTCATAACTACTTTCAAAATCAGTGATCAATTTTCGACTGCTTTGATTAAAGTATGCATAGTTAAATTCAGTTAGTACCAAACTGTCTCTACTAATTTTAGATATTTTTGAAATACCTGAGGTTACCGTAGAGTCAGTTTCAAAATCATTTGAAACAGCGAACCGTATAAGGTGCTTTGGCATTACTAAAAAATGGAAACTTAATTTTTTTACATAAGGTTTTGTTCCCGGATATACCGCAGGAGGAGGCAAAGGTGGCCCCGGCATATTAAGCACAGAATTACCCTCAAGATCTTTCCACGTTGCATCTTTCATCGCCAAACTGTCTTTTTTCGCCTGAGCATTAGACAAGTCTATAAATTCTTGAGTCAAGACATGATATCGTTTAATAACTAAATGACGATTATCCAGTTCTTTAGTCTTATCTGCTTGGGCGTATAATCCCTGCAAAGAAAGGATTAAAAGAGTAAAACCTATTTGACATGCAAACCTGTAAATGCTAATCATACAATTTCGTTTTAAAAAATATGCTGTTAAATAAAACTATTTAATAGCTAATAATAAATTTTTCAAAAGGCTTTATCTCCGTTCCCGTTATAGAATTTTCCTTAATTAACTTCTTAAAAGATTCACTTATTAAAACTTTATGCTCTATAAAAGCTGTTTTATAAATATCATATTTCGGAAATTTATCATTCATTACGATTATTCCAATTTTCTTTATAGTCTTTGCCTCACGGGTTAGCATCTCCTTTCTATTTTCTTCTATTGAGATTGCAGGTATAGTTCTCTTAAGTGAAAAATTATCGTCTATTCTTAACACTTTACCATAAGATTTATCCTTATCAATACAGTCCCAAAAATCATCAATTATAAAATGAAACCAGTAATAAGTAAAGGATAAATCTTCTTGAAAAACATTTATAGGGTAAAATTTATGTTTGGGCAGCTTAGTTTTCTCCAAAATAAATTTCATTTTCTCACTAACAATCATACCAAACGGCACCAAGGAAGAGTCTAAATAGTCTGTAATAATAGACTCTTGATGAAGCCTTAAATCAAGTCTAGGAGTAAAATCAGGAAAACGGTTCTGTTTTATACTAAAAATGCCCTCTTTCCTCGGATTATAACCTTCTTCATATTTAGCTTGTGGATAATGCCCTATGACTTTTTGATTGTCAGTCATTTCAATTTTGTAATATTTCATAACAATCAAAATGTATACTTCAACGCCATAATCAGATTACGCCCCGCTGCTGAAATTCCTGAAGAATAGGGACGGTAGCGTTGATCTGTGATGTTTTCTAGAGCGGCAGTTGCTTTCCAGTTTTGAGCGATCTGGTATTCACTATATACATTCAAAGTGTACCAGCGCGGTGAGTACGGATTTCCGTCAGCATCCAGCGCGTACAAATAGGCATTACCCTGTTGCGATGGGGCGAGTTCGTCATAATCAAATTGCCCATTATATTCGGCTGAAGCGTCAAACTTCCAGCGTTTCATACGGTATATAAGGTGCGTATTTCCAAAGAGTGGTGCCGCGTGTCTCAACGGCGCATCACTGCCATCATCTTCTTCCTGACTACCCTCGGTAACTGTTACCTGAGAGGTGAGTTTAATGTTTTTGGTAAATAAATATTCTAAACCGGCTTCAACGCCATACACCTCAGCACTTGCAGCATTTTGAATTGCCTGTACATTACTCGGCTCGCCTTGATAATCTACGGTTGTCTCCCCGTTTAGACTAAAATCACGACGCACAAGTGCATTGTTCAAATGCGTGTAATAGGTTGCCACATCCAGACGTAACTTTTCATCAATACGCCACGCGGCACCCAACTCGGCATTACAGGCATATTCTGCTTTAAGATCGGGATTAGGCACCACCACAGAACCGGGTTCGCTATCAAAGATTTTCCCGATATCATCAATATTAGGCGCTCTAAATGCTGTGCCCAGATTCAGTTTGAGATTGAAATTTTCTGCCGTTTGCCAATTCAAGCCAGCGTTTCCGGTGAAGTTTCCAAAGCTTACATCAGCCTTTTCAAACGGAAAATCATAAAAAGTATCGTCAAAAGTGGCATCGATCAATATATGATTGTACCGCACGCCTGTTTGCAAGGTTAAACTTTCAGCCAAGTTAAATTGTCCACTTAAATAAGCTGCCAATGATTGCCAGCTGGAATCATCAGGGTATCGAGTTGCGGTTGCTGCCTGAGCACCGGTATTGATATCAGTTTGCTTTCCGTAGGAGCCAATTTTGTTATACACGTATTCTAGCCCATAAAACAACTGATTTGAGCCCATTATCTTAGTGAAATCAAGATCTAAAGAATAGGCGTTCACCTGCTCTTGCGTGGTAAATAAGGTAGTTGCTCCAAAATCACGATCGTTTCTACTTTCTTCAAAATATTGAATTGCCGCAGTAAGCTTGGCATCATCATAAAAATCGCCGTTTCCTTTTTTATCGATTTGAAGATTTCCCATAAACCACAATTGCGGACCGTAATACCATTCAGCAGAACGCAGCTGCCCGTTTCTGGTTCGCGTAAGCCTGTCGTATCGCGCGTAATCTGAAGTATTGCTGTAATGCAACCCAAGATTAAAATCCCAAATACTGTTGGGCATATAGCGCACTTTTTGGGTAAGGTTGATCATATCAAAACCGGTAGGCGTTTGCATATTAGGATCGTCATTTTCTACCACCGTATCCACACCGTTTTGTGTCACCACATATTCGGGACGCAGGTAATCTTCAGGGCCGTGACTTCCCATACGTAGATCTTCAAAATCAGAATAGCTTACACTAGTTAAAAACGCCCACTTTTTAGCACCGATATTAAAATCAACGTGACCTGTTTTTTCATTATTTGCAGTAGCATATCGGGTAAGCGCCATTCCTGAGAATGCGGTACCTTCTTCAAAAGAAAAGGCCGGTTTTTTAGTATAAAAATTCATCACACCGCCAACCGCGTCACTACCATACACCACAGATCCAGGACCTAAAATAACTTCGGTTTGATCTATCGTAAAGGGGTCAATATTAATCACATTCTGAAGGTTTCCTGATCGAAAAATCGCCGTATTCATACGCACACCATCTACCGTCAACAACAATCGATTTGTTGAAAAACCACGTATCATAGGGCTACCGCCACCCAACTGACTCTTTTGAACAAAAACCTGCCCACTCTGACTTAGAAAGTCTGCCGCTGTTTGCGGATTTTTAAGTTCGACATCTTCAGCATCCAGACTTACTATTTTCTGAGCGATATCTTTAGACTCCTGCTCAAATTTTGACACCGAAAGCACCACCTCGTTAAGTTGGTTCTCGTTATCATCCAGATACACCACATTCCCTTCAGCAACGATTGCCGCTTTTGTAGTTTTTAAAGTGATGTGGGATACGTGCGTGATAAAAATAGTTTCAGATTTTGTGAAGGCCGACACATCTGCATTTCCGGCATCATCACTTACTACATAGGTTGACTTTGAGGTATTGTAGAGCGCGGCATTGGCTACCGGCGCTTGGGTGTCATTATCCAGCAGTTTGATCGTTTGGGCGTGAAGGGTCAACGAAAAAACACAAAAAAGCAACAAAGTAAGGGGTAATCTCATAAATGTGGTTAGTTAAATAATGCGGTTAGCACCGCAAGTGACTTTGGTTTTTTAAAGCCGTGTAAATGTAATTCATAATACGCGAGCAGCATATTTACAAAGTCTGCGCGGCGTTTTTGGTTCAGTTTTACTGTAGCAAGTGCATCAAAATTTATACCCAACAGCTGTTTGAGCGTATGTAAATTTTCTTCGGAAATACTGTAAAAACTTTCAACAGGTTCAAATATTCCGGTTTCCAAGTTGAAGTGTGCGTGATGCAACTCTGAAGTATCCGGATAAAAACCTAAATATTTGGTCAATTCTAACAGAAACAACAGATGAAAATTGGCTGTTTGTTCGTGCAGATCAAACCATAAAAATGCGTGTTCTAAAAAGGCATAGAGCGCTCGATTCTCTTCTTCCTCTTGAATGGCGTTCCGCAGCATTTCTGAAAGAAAAAGCACCACACTGGACTTCAAAACATCAGTATGTAAACTTAGATAAGGTTGAATCACTTTCGCCTCACGTATACTTTCGAGCGCGCCTTTATCTTTATGCACCGCAACCAGCTCTAACTGACTTGCAGGCTGAAACATCGCCGTGCGCAGTTTGCCTTTTTTTGATTTTAAAATACGTCTTAGAATGTACGATTTGAGTCCGGCTTCTTCTGTAAAACAGCGCACAATAAGATCTGCTTCTCCGTACTTAATTGCCGAAATCACGATGGCTTTTGTAGTTACCAGCATCAGCGAATGATCATAAGTTTGACAATTTTAGTCTCCACGGCATCTTCGGCGGTGATCAATATAAAATAGACTCCCGAAGCCACTCGATATCTTCCAAAAGCGGTTGTATCCCATTGAATGCTTCCGCCTTCTGAGACTTCCTCATAGACTAAATTCCCGTTTAAATCAGTGATTTTCACATTGGCGTTTTCGGTTAAACCATCAATGGTTACACTGCCGGTAAATGAGGGGCGCACCGGGTTAGGAAAAACCCGAGCATTTTCTAAAGTTTCCTGTGGTGCAACCGCACTTCCCGAAAAAGAAACCAAGCCCAAAGGCGTTGCAAAAAACACCTCTCCTGATTCTTCATCAATGCTTATGTCCTGAATATTATTTGAAGGAAGTGGCGAATTTGTTGTACTAAATTGTTGTAAGGTTTCCTGACCATTAGCGCTAAAGTAAAACACACCGCTAGATACGGTCCCCACCCACTTATTATTATTTCCGTCAACGGCAATGGCCCGAATAACTTGGTCGTTAAGCAATTCTACAGTGCTTCCTGATTCTTCAATGATGATGGGTTGCGTTTGAATTTCGGCATTTTCAAACATCTGCGCCGGACTAAAAAGTCGTCTAAGTCCTAAGCTGGTACCAATCCATAACGCGCCATTATTATCAACCGCAAGCGACTGCACATTATCTGACGGTAAGTTAGATCGCTCAGCATTGAGCAACCTGAAGCTATCCGCATCCGGATCGTAACCAACGAGACCTCGATTTGAAGAACCAAAATAAATATTTCCTAACCTACCAATCACTAATTCTGAATAGCCATTTACCGCATCAAAATCCGGCAAAATAGAAGCTATGGAGATCCCATCAATTTGATTCCCCGATTTGCGTGCGAGTGCATTTTCGACCAAACTATTAGTCATCCATAAAACTCCATTTCGGTCATAAGCGGCTCCGTTTATACGTACATCACTTGGTGCAAAAGGAATATCACTCAAGCCACTGTTAGTCTCATCATACAGTTGCAAGGGCACTTCTTCAACGATTTCAAGAAGGCCAGCATTAAACGAACTCATAAAAACCTGAGTATTGTCCTCGGGATTATAGGTAATGTTAGTGATACTATTAGTTTCCAAAAGCGCCTCAAAAGGAAGGTTATACCAACCGGAATCTACCACAAAATGGCTCAGTCCGCGCTGCTTTAAAGGAAATGGATTATAAGTATCTGAATAATCGCCGTACGCTACCCAAAGTTGACCCGGAGCAGCTTCAATAGTAAACGGATCATTGCGCAATGGACCATCGGGCAACACCTGAAGCGCTGTCGTTGTATTTGCGGTTGAAGAAATTAAAAGACCGTTAGCTTCAGTGCCTAAATAGATTTGACCCTGAGAAGTAAATGCCGAAGTATAGCTGCCAGGATAATCAGCAAGAGCAGCCACTGTTGTCGTCAAATTCCCTGATACATCATAGATCACAATTTGACTATCTAAACTTATCGTAAGCGCATCTTCTGAAGCTAAAAACGAAACCGGAAGCCGGTCTAACGTGGTTTGTGAATTAAAGCTAGTTCCGTCAAAACGCTGTAGGCTTTGATTGCTTTTTACGCCCCAAAGTGCATTGCCAAAAGTGTGAATCCCTTCCCAACCGGTAGGATCTAGGGTTTCCCAATTTTGAAAATCAATTAGATTATCATCGGCTGCCAGTGCACGTCGCAGTCCGCCATTAGGTGAGGCCGCATAAATGTACTCCTCAAAAATAGCAGTTTGTTTGATGTTTAGGCGCGCTCCGTTATTTCCTATAAAATACGAGTCATCAAATTCTAAACGCGAAAGATCAAATAGCGAAATCCCAAAACTTGTAGCGATGTACAGCGTGTTGTTGTATTCATCAAAACTGTTAATCGTTTTTTCTGAAGGAAGAATCGCCGGTTTGTCTCGAATAGCGACCAGAGTGGTAACGCTTTCATCCGGTAATACAACATCTATAAGCCCCGAAGTGTAACCCACAAATAAAATGCCGGTAGCTCCACTGAAATGTATAGCGCTAATCGCTTCCCCCGAAAGCCCTTGAATAGTGCTGTACAACTGTGTTTCATTAGTGTTCAGATCGTAACTAAACACCGAATTCTGCGCAGCTGCAAAGATCTTGTCATTAGCCTCTGCAAGTGCGGTAATCTGATTATACGAAAAATAAGCTGTCCACGCTTCTGAATACTCCTGAGCAAATGCACAGCATATATTTAATAGGAAGAGAAGTAAGTATAGATTCTTTTTGAACATAAACAGCGCACAAGTCTTGTGCTAAAAATACAATATAAGGCGCAGTATGTTTATAAAAAAAGGCTTCGGTTGTACACCGAAGCCTATGGCTAAATCTTCTATATAATTTTCAACCTTTACACAATTCCTTGTGCAAGCATCGCTTCGGCAACCTTAACAAAACCGGCGATATTTGCTCCTTTTACATAATCTACAAAGCCATCTTCCTGCTTACCATATTCTACACACGCGTTGTGAATATCGTACATAATTTCGTGCAGTTTTTTATCTACTTGCTCGGCAGACCAGTTATAGCGCATACTGTTTTGAGACATCTCAAGACCAGAAGTCGCTACACCACCTGCGTTAGACGCTTTACCCGGAGAGAATAAAATCTTATTCTCTAAGAACACAGCAACAGCATCTGGAGTACAAGGCATATTTGCACCTTCTCCCACAGCCATCACGCCGTTTTCAACGAGCAGCTCAGCATCTTCTTTCTCTAATTCGTTTTGCGTAGCACAAGGTAATGCGATATCACACTTGATTCCCCAAGGTGCTTTACCCTCGTGAAATTCTGCTTCAGGATACTTCTCAATATACTCTTTGATACGGCCGCGACGCTCATTTTTGAGCTCCATTACAAAAGCAAGTTTTTCTTTATCAATACCGGCCTCATCATAAATAAATCCGTCAGAGTCAGAAAGCGTCACCACTTTTGCATCAAGTTGGGTTGCTTTTTCTGCAGCGTATTGCGCAACGTTTCCAGATCCTGAGATCACGATGGTTTTTCCCGCAAGTTTTTCGCCAACATTATTCAACATATATTTTGTAAAATACACGTTACCATAACCTGTTGCCTCAGGACGAATCTTAGAACCGCCGTAAGACAATCCTTTTCCGGTAAGAATTCCTGTAAATTCGTTTTTGATGCGCTTGTACTGACCAAACATATAACCAATTTCACGACCACCAACTCCAATGTCACCAGCAGGCACATCAGTATTAGGACCAATATGACGATATAATTCAGTCATAAAGCTTTGGCAAAAACGCATTACTTCAGCATCGCTTTTTCCTCGCGGATTGAAGTCAGAACCTCCTTTACCACCACCCATAGGAAGTGAGGTAAGGCTGTTTTTGAAGACTTGCTCAAAACCTAAAAACTTAAGAATACTCAAGTTAACCGAAGGATGAAAACGCAAACCACCCTTGTAAGGACCAATAGCCGAATTAAATTCGATACGATATCCTTTATTGATCTGAGTTTCTCCCTGATCATCAACCCAAGGCACTCTGAACAAGATCGCGCGCTCTGGCTCAACCATACGCTCCAGAAGCTTTTTGCCCTGGTATCTAGGATTATTTTCTATAAATGGAATAACAGTTTCTGCGACTTCCTGTACTGCCTGAATGAATTCCGGCTCGTTTGGATTAGCTTTCTCAACAGAATCAACAAAATTTTTAATGCTATCTGTCATTATATGATTTTTTGAATTTATAATTTTTAACATACGAAAACGATGCAAATATATGATATTAATAAAAAATGGTATGTTATTTTTAGATATTCTTAATATTGATATTTCGTTTTTACGACATTTATGATAAAATTAGTAGCCCGGGCATAATTCTAGGTTAAAACCTCAATTTTACTATATTTGTTGCACCATAAGTCCCCAAAACTAATGAATACCAAAATCCTATTTTCGGTATTAATCATCTGCTTATCAATCCCTTTTGCAGGTAAAGCACAACTTGCGTTTTCTAACGAAGTTGGTGTAATTACGGGACCGCTACTTTTTCAATCAGATTTTGGACTTAGAAACAATGTAGATACCAACATTAACAATCAAGGTTGGGGTATTGGTATCGTACATTATTTTAACTTTTCTTACCGCGCAGATTGTAACTGTTATACCCGTGATCGCTATTTTAACGACCATTTCAAATTACGCTCTGAAGCCGATTTGCATTATACTAAATTCACCCATGAAGGTATAGAGTCTCAGAAAGACACCGACGAAGGTCGTGATCTACGTGACCATACCGGAAGCTCCCTTGTGTTTGAACTGGGTATGCAACTAGAATATTTTCCGTTGAGTATTAGGGATTTTCAAGCCGGCGGATTCAGAATAGCCCCGTATATTAGTTTAGGTGCTCACTATGTAGGCTTTAACCCCTCCTACGAATCCTCGCAAGATGTACCCGGAGCCACACCGGAAGATATCTATTTTGATGATTTTCTCGTGGGTGACGGCGGGGAGCTTGGCGGCATCAGCGATGCTTCTGGAAACACCTGGGCATTAACCGGCAGCGTAGGAATTAGATACAAACTAACGGTTTTAAGTGACCTTAATCTTGAATTGAGATACCATAAATACTACTCCAATTGGGTAGACGGCTTAAATCCTGATCCCGAGTTTTACCCTCCCAACAAATACGATGATTCTATCGTATGGCTGAATATCGGCTATATTTATTACCTTAATTTTTAAGAACGTCTGGCTAATAGTATTAGCCTAAAGCTTGCTTTAAATCTTCTAGCAAGTCATCAATATCTTCGATCCCAACACTGAGTCGAATAAGCGAATCTTTAATTCCTGTTTTCTGGCGCTCTTCTTTAGGTATGCTTGCGTGCGTCATACTTGCGGGATGCCCGGCAAGACTTTCTACACCACCTAAACTTTCGGCAAGGGTGAAAACTTTTAACTTTTCAACTACCTCAACAGCACCATCAAGGCTATCTTTTTTTGTGGTAAATGAAACCATTCCACCAAAATCCTTCATTTGATTTTTTGCAATCTCGTGGTTGGGATGGTTTTCAAAGCCCGGCCAATATACCTGATCCACTTTAGGATGCTTCTCTAAATAATGCGCAACCGCTTTACCATTTTCACAGTGGCGTTGCATACGCACGTGTAGTGTTTTGATTCCGCGAAGCGCAAGAAAACTATCTTGAGGTCCGCAAACAGCGCCGCTTGCATTCTGAATGAAATAGAGTTTATCTGCAAGCTCTTTATCGTTGACCACTAAACCTCCCATCACAAGATCGCTATGACCGCCTAAATATTTAGTGACGCTATGCATCACGAGATCAGCCCCCAGATCAAGAGGTTGTTGCAAGTAAGGCGTAGCAAACGTGTTATCTACAGCCAATAAGATTTTATGCTTTTTAGCTACCTGAGCGACCGCTTCGATATTGATGATATTCATCATTGGGTTGGTAGGCGTTTCTACCCAGATCATTTTTGTTTTTTCTGAAATAACGGCTTCAATTGCTGACGTATCTTGCATACTCACAAAATGAAACTTCAAACCAAAATCTTCAAAGATCTTTGTAAATAAGCGATATGATCCGCCATAAAGATCGTTTGTCGAAATAATCTCATCTCCCGGTTTAAACAATTTTAAAACTGCGTCTATAGCAGCAAGACCAGAACCAAAAGCCAAACCGAATTTACCATTCTCTAAACTTGCCAGCGCATCTTCAAGGGCTTTACGCGTAGGGTTTCCGCTTCGCGAATACTCAAAGCCTTTGTGACCGCCCGGAGTAGATTGTGCATAAGTAGAGGTTTGATATATAGGCGGCATGACGCTTCCGTAAGCAGGATCTGTATTGTGTTGACCGCCGTGTATGGTTTTAGTATTGAATTTCATTTTCTTAATCTTTCATTAAATGTCTTAGTAAAGTTAGGAAGCCAAAGACCTATTCCCAAAATTGCGTGTACCTTTATTCTTTGTTTAACACGAAACCCTAATTGCTTTGAAAAAAATTGCATTGCTTCTGCTCATCTTAATTAGTATCAGCAGTTGCCAAAAGAGAACAACTCCCTTAACGTTTAAAACCGAAACCTTAAAAGCAACCACTTTAGGCCACTGCGCTGACGGTATTTGCCCAATTATAGAAATCGAAAAGATCAAGGCTTTTGGTCGTGAGCATTTTGCTGACACCATCAATAACGCGGTTGATCAAGTATTGCTGAATAACCTCGTGATCGCTCCCGAAGAAGAGCCTGATATCAAAACACTAGATCAAGCTTTAGAGCATTTTATTTCTAGCTATCGCGTATATAAAAGTGATTTTCCCGAGGCCGGTACAGAATATGAGATCAACAGCACATCTCAAGTAAGCTATAACGGTGCGCAATTGTTGAGTATAAAATTTGAAAATTACACTTATTGGGGAGGAGCGCACGGATACGGCAGTACCACATATCTTAATTTTGATAAAGATGCCGAAACCTCACTGAACAATGAGGCTTTATTTAAAGATTATACCGGCTTTTTAAAATTGGCTGAAACCCAATTTAGAAATCAAAAAAAGCTAAGTGCCGAAGAAAACATCAACAGCACCGGCTTTTATTTTGAGAATGACGTTTTTGCATTACCTAATGCCATTGGGTTTACTGAAAACGAAATGGTGTTGGTGTACAATCCGTATGAAATTGCATCCTACGCTGACGGCCAAACCATTTTAAAATTTAAGTTTAGCGAAGTGCGAGATTTTCTTAAACTAGACCTATAGCGTGACGCAACGCCAGCACTGAACCTAAATGAATACCTTCGTGGAAGTTGTTGTAAGCGATTGCTTCATCAACATTAGAAAGCGTACTATCCATCGAGGTGGTGATGGTGTTATAGGTTTTAAACTTTCCGGCTTTATAGTCTTCTTCAGTTTGCTCTAGCGTGCTAAAAAGTAAGGTTTTGATCTCATCTACTTCTGCCTGAGTAGCATCTGCCTCGGGCTTTGTTCCTTTTCGGTATTTATTGATGATTTCATCAGAAACCAAAGCTGGCACTTCTGAAAATTTATAAACCAAAATCTGTTGGGTTGCGACCAAATGTGCAATATTCCAGAAAATATTATTGTTATATCCTTCAGGTATTTTATTCAGGTCTTCTAATGCGATGGTCTCCAGATAATTCTTGAGAATAACACGTGTTTTATATGTGATTTTTAAGGTATACGCTATTGATGCTTCCATGAAAAGTTTTTAGTCTATCACCTCGAGCTACATCTCGAAGTATTTAATCTCGATTATCGAGTCAAAAATACCTTTTTATACCGAAAAGCGGTTACTTTGCAAGCGTAAACAAGACCACTAAATTTACTCAATTACTAAAAATATACGTTTTGAAAAAAATATATTACCTCTCTACTTGTGACACCTGCACACGCATTATGAATGAGATCGAATTGCCTTCTGCATTCATCAAACAGGATATAAAAACTGATCCTATTACCGAAGAGCAACTAGATGAACTTTACAACCTTAGCGAAAGTTATGAAGCTTTGTTTAACAAACGCGCCAGACTTTATCGTGAGCGTGGTCTAAATAAAGAAACCCTAGAAGAAGGGAACTACGCTGAACTTATTCTAGAGCATTACACCTTTTTAAAGCGTCCTGTGATCGTAAATAACGACCAGATCTTTATAGGAAACAGCAAAAAAACGGTTGCCGCCGCTAAAGAAGCTATTCACTCTTAAAGCCATTTATGAACCAACGCGTACTTGCACTTGCTGCAGCTACCGGAGCCAGCACTATCTACGGAATTAACCACACACTTGCTAAAGGGGTGATGCCGGTGTATATTGGGGCGTTTGGATTTATTTTACTACGCGTTTTAGGAGCCTCTGCGCTATTCTGGCTACTGAGTATCTTCAGCAAATCTGAAAAAATCGATCGTGCTGATTATTGGAGATTTTTGGGCTGTGCAGTATTTGGTATGTTTGTAAATATGCTGGCCTTTTTTAAAGGACTAAGCCTTTCTACACCCATTAACAGCTCGGTGATCATCACGTTAAGCCCGGTGATTTTACTCATTTTATCTGCGCTATTTTTAAAAGAGCGTATTGGGTTCACCAAGATCATAGGGATCCTCATTGGGATGTTTGGCGCGCTGGTATTGGTGTTGTTTGGTGCTGCAGAACAACCCAATGCACCTAATATTCCGCTAGGAAATCTGTTGTTTTTTGTAAATGGCGCGACCTACGCTGTGTATTTGATTCTGGTAAAACCCGTTAGCAACAAGTACAGCACGATCACGTTGATGAAGTGGCTGTTTCTTATTGGTGTGCTTTTAAACCTCCCTTTTACATTTACTGAGTTCACTGCTGTAGACTGGCTCAATCTACCGGCAAATGTTATTTGGGTGATGGTATTTGTAGTGGTGGGCACTACTTTTTCTACCTATCTTTTAAATCTGTACGCGCTCAAAACGCTTAAAGCTTCAACCATTGGCGCTTTTATCTATTTGCAACCGGTGATCGCAATCTTATTTGCAGTTCTTGTAGGTGCAGACCACTTGAGCTGGGTACGTGCGGGTGCCGCAGCACTTATTTTTCTAGGAGTCTATTTATCTACCCGAACAAAGAAAACCGCCTAAGCTAAATCCTTAGGTTTCTTGCCAAACTTACGTGTATCTTCTTTGGTAAGTACTCTAAAATCTTCGGTTTTACTTAAGGAGGAAAGATTAACAAACAAGGCTTCCGGCAGGCCAATAAGTTTGCGTTCTTTAAGATCGATCCAGGCGCCCATCATTTCGCAGCTGGCAAAATTTCGCCCTTTATGATCATAAAAATTATGTATGAATTCAAAATACATCCCGTCTTCAGAAAGTCCTTTTAACTGAAGCGTCACCTTTACCGGCTTTCCGGCAAAAACTTCCTTAAAATAATACATATGCTCATAAAACACCACCGGGCCAATGTTATGCTTGGCCATCTCGTGCTGCCCAAAACCATTTTCCATCAAAAAAGCCATACGCGTATGACTCATAAAATTGATGTAAGCACTATTGGCTAAATGTCTATTTGCATCTATATCACTCCAGCGTATCTCAAATTCTTTAGTATACATAGTTTTAAAAGTAAGCTACCTCAGGGCAAATCGTGAGGCATTAGTTGGAAACAAAATTTCAATTTCGAGGCATCCCGATAGTTTTCGGGATTGCATAATCAATTTGTTGGCAGCGCCAATGAATTTTGAGCAAAGATACCTAAAAGCCTTATGCGCGCATAATATTTTAAAATTCCCTTAATACGATGAGCTGTTCTCTTGTTTACATTTATCTTTAAATCTCAAATAGAACTTTATGCTGATTAAAAGGAATATAAGCTGGAAACTCATCATACGCCTAACCTGGCGCAACCTGATCTTCTTCCTCATTTATTCTCTGGTTATATTTTATGCATACCACGATTTAGGCTTTGAAGATATAGACATCCCGTTTGAACCTCTTACCGTGATTGGTATTGCGGTTTCTTTTTATTTAGGTTTTAAAAACAGTCAGAGTTACGATCGTTTTTGGGAAGGCCGAAAAATTTGGGGAATGATCGTTAACTGGAGTCGTACATGGGGAATTCGTACGCTGAGCCTTATAAAATTAGACGACGTAGAAGCCGAAAAGGAAATCAAACGCGATCTGATCTATAGGCATATCGCCTGGCTTAATGCACTACGCGTACAACTAAGACAGCCCAGATCTTGGACCTTACAAGAGGGCCGGTATGTAGAACGGCTGTTTGACCGCCATAACGAGCGTAATATTGAGAGCAATCAAGCTTATCAATTTGTAGGTCACGAGGAATACGATGAAATTAAAAAAAGGGTGAATCCAGCAACACACCTTATTAAAAATCAGGGTTTGATCGTACAACGCTTACGAAAAGATGGGGTGATAGATGGTTTTCAAGAGATGCAATTGCAAGAAGCTTTGGCCAAGTTCTATGACTTTCAAGGTATGTGTGAACGCATCAAAAACACTCCGTTCCCCAGACAATACGGGTATTTCTCAAAGGTATTTACATGGATTTTTGTGTTATTGTTGCCACTAGGTTTGCTCAATATTTTTGAAAATCACGTGACTGATACTGTGCATCCATCACAGCAAATTTCTATTATGTTTTTACAAATGATCCCGTTTACAATTCTGATTATGTGGATTTTCACCACGATGGAATATGTAGGAGATGCTAGTGAAGACCCTTTTGAAGGAAAAGCAAATGACGTCCCTATGACTGCACTTTGCCGCACCATAGAAATTGATTTGCGCGATATGCTAGATGAAGAAGACCTACCCGCAGGAATAGAACCTAAAGACGATATCTTATACTAATGCCCATAATCGCTTCGTCATACAAGCCAAGAGTTCCTTTCACCAATGGTCATTTTAATACCATTTACGCAGCAAAAATCAGAAAGATCAGAGGCTTAACTTATGAACGTGAACGCATCGCTTTGAGTGATGGTGACTTTCTGGATATCGATTTTAGTTTTGCGCCAGAGCGATCTACTCAAAAAATTGCGATCATCGTTCACGGGTTAGAAGGTCACGCAAAACGACCTTATATGCAGGGTACAGCCCGCATTCTTAATGCCAACGGTTTTGACTGCGCATCCATTAACCTACGAGGTTGCAGCGGGGAAGACAACTCTAAAATACGCTCGTACCATTCAGGCGCTTCTGAAGATCTTAGTGATGTTGTTAATTACATTCTTACTAAACAAAAATACCACCAACTTTTTCTATGTGGATTTAGCCTTGGTGGAAATCTAATTCTGAAATATTTAGGCGAAAACCGAAATCGTCCGGATTGTATTACTGCTGCGGTTGCAGTATCAACTCCGGTAGATCTGTATGATTCTTTAGGTGCCTTAGAACAACGAAAAAATTGGGTGTATCGTTGGTCTTTCTTAAAAGATCTTAGAAAGAAATATCAAGCTAAACTGAAGGTTTTTCCTAACGAATTAAGCAAAGAGAATCATCGTAAAATCAAATCCTTGATGCTTTTTGACGAACTATACACCGCTCCGGCTAATGGTTTTACAGATGCGCTTGATTATTATACTAAAAGTAGCAGTCGGCAATTTTTACCACAAATTGAAATTCCCACTTTGCTAATCAATGCTTTAGACGATTCATTTTTAAACGAAAAATGCTATCCTACTGAAGAAGCTTCTCAAAGCGAACTCCTTTTTTTAGAGACCCCCGCGTTTGGCGGTCACGTAGGATTTATTGAAAATCAAGAGCATACCTATTGTGAACATCGCACCTTGCAGTTTTTTCAAAAGTATTTAGACTAAAAAGCCCAAAAATACTGTTGCAGTGCGGGTAGAACTTGTGTATATTAGCATTTATCTAAACAATTTCTAATGAAAACTTTAAAAATCACACTTCTTTTTGCGCTTTCACTAATATTAGTAAACTGCGGAGACGATAAAAAGAAAGAAGAAAAAGAGACGGTTAAAATAGGTTCCAATTCTTCTTCAACTTCAAAAAAATCTGATGAGAATGTTACTGAAGTAGTACTTCTTGCAACAGATATGATGCAATTTGATAAAAATGAAATTCGTGTTCCTGCCGGCAAAAAGGTAAAACTAACCTTGCGCCACACCGGTAAACAAGCCGTGGAAGTTATGGGGCATAATTTTGTGCTTTTAACCCAAGGAACCGAAATTCCTGCTTTTGGCGCTAAAGCTTCAGCAGCACGAGATAATGCATATATTCCTCAAGATACAGACGCGGTAATCGTACATACTAAAATGCTTGGCGGTGGCCAGTCTGACACAATCGAGTTTGACCCACCGGCACCAGGAACGTATGACTTTATCTGTAGTTTCCCAGGGCATTATAGTGTAATGAAAGGTAAATTCATCGTAGAATAACCCGATTCTCAGTAAAGAACCTTATGGCAAGCTGCGAGGATTAAAACCCTTTAGCGATGCCAATAATTTAAGCGCCCAAAAAATTATCTGAATCGATAAGTTTTTGGGCGCTTTTAGCTTATTTAGTAAAATGCCTTAGAGCAGTAAACTACCCCAGAGCAAACCCTTGATACATTCGGTAGAAACAAATTTTCAATCTTAAGGCAAGCCTCTGACTTTTAAACTCCTTGGCAGCGCCAATAAATCTCGAAAATCGAGTAAACGTTATGGTTAAAACTTATTCTAAAATATTCGTCCTCCTAGTAATGATTTTTGTTTCTTCTTGTAAAAACGAGCAACAAGATACCGCGGTATCCACAACGCAATTTCCTGATAAAGACCTCAACCCTATCGATCGCTATGGCGAACTGCTGGTCGCTGTACAAACCAATCACGTTTTTGCAGACGGAAAAACCTTTGTGGACTGTGAACCCAAGATTCCTTCAGAGAAAATTCTTGAGAAGTATCAAGAGCAAAAAGAGCAGCCAGATTTTGATCTGGAGGCTTTTGTTTTAGAACATTTCACTTTACCGGTCACGCCAACCTCAGGTTTTGAAGCAGACACTACTCGTACTACCGAAGAGCATATCAACGCGTTGTGGTCCTATCTAAAACGTGACGCAGACAGTATTGAAAACGGCTCAAGAATCGCTTTACCTAACGCTTATATCGTTCCCGGCGGAAGGTTTCAAGAAGTATACTATTGGGATAGTTATTTTATTTTATTAGGGCTCAAAGAAGCCGGAGAAATTGATCTCATCGAAAATATTCTTGACAATTTTGCCTATCAGATCAACACCATTGGCTTTATACCCAACGGAAATCGCACCTATTATTTAGGGCGATCGCAGCCGCCGTTTTTTGCAGAAATGGTAAATCTTTTGGCAGAGATCAAAGAGGAAAAAAGCGTCTATTTAAAATACCACGACGTTCTAGAAAAGGAGTATGCATTCTGGATGAAAGGCGCACAAAGCATTAACCCTTCTGAAACCGAAGCGCGCGTTGTAAAAATGCCCGACGGTCACGTTTTGAACCGTTATTTTAGTAATACGCAAACACCGCGTGCAGAAAGTTATTTTGAAGACATTACCACTGCTAAAGAAGCTGATCGCGACGCCCAAGAAGTTTACCTCAACATAGCCGCGGCTTGTGAAAGCGGTTGGGATTTTAGCAGCAGATGGTTTGCAGATCCAAACAAGATGAGCACAATACAAACCACGCAAATTGTTCCGGTAGATTTGAATGCGCTGATGTATAACTTAGAGCAAACTTTGGCCAAAGTGCGCCGGTATGCAGGCGATGTAGAAGGCGCTGAGCAAATGGTGACAGCTGCTGCTTCCCGCAAAGACGCCATTGACAAGTGGTTATGGGATTCAGCGCAACAAACGTACACTGATTATGACCTAAAAGCCGAAGCTCTGTCGCCTATACTTTCATTGGCGATGGTCTACCCTTTATATTTTAAAGTAGCCTCTCCGCAGCAAGCAGAACACGTTGCTACAACTTTAGAAAGTCAGTTTCTTAAGCCGGGCGGTTTAGTCACCTCACTGATCAATAACAAGCAACAATGGGATAGCCCTAATGGCTGGCCTCCACATCAATGGTTAGCGATTAGAGGACTGCAAACCTACGGATTGAACGATCTTGCTAATGAAATTACCAGCCGCTGGTTACACCTCAATGACCGTGTTTATAAACGCACCGGTAAAATGCTGGAAAAATACAATGTGATCGATACCACCCTCGTCGCCGGAGGTGGAGAATACCCTACTCAAGATGGCTTCGGGTGGACTAACGGAGTCTATCTTGACTTGAAGAAATAATCTGAAAGGCTTCCGTTTCCGGAAGCCTTTTATCTTTAGAATTTATGGGAAAGATTCAATCTTCAATTAAACAGCTATGGGACGCATTTACCAATGAACATCCTGAGTATCGCGACAAGAATATTCCGCCTTCCTTTTACTTCTGCGATAATGAAAAGGATGCAAATACTTGTGCCCATTTAGTATTGAAAAGAATCAAACAAGCCACGGCTACATCGCTATGGTGGTTTGAAACTCATAAGGAATCTCTTCCTGAAATAAATGATCTAAACATTGTAACCGATTGGGACGGAAACGCAGTTGCGGTAATTAAAACCACACAGGTCGACCTGATTCCTTTTAATCAAGTAACCTCAGAATTTGCCTTGATTGAAGGGGAAGGTGATGGTTCTCTAGCCTATTGGAAAAAAGTTCACCGAGCGTTTTACACTCGGGAAATGCAAAATTCATCCGACTCATTTGATGAGGAAATGCTTATTGTATGTGAACAGTTTATAACGCTCTATCCCTGATCTAAAGGAAATCGTCGCAACTCACATAAGCATCAATCACCGCCTGCTCTCCTTTTGAACCAGGCATTGAATTGCCGTGCTCCATCCCTAAGACCCCTTTAAAACCTTTTTTATGTATGTGTTTAAAAATGTTTTTATAGTTGATCTCACCGGTTGTAGGCTCTTTTCTTCCCGGGTTGTCTCCCATCTGAAAATAGCCGATTTCCTCCCAACACGCATCAATATTAGGAATCAGGTTTCCTTCCTGAATTTGCTGATGATACACATCAAATAATATTTTACAAGCCGGGCTGTCTACTGCTTTACAAATTTGATACGCCTGCGGACTTTCTTTTAAAAATAAACCGGGATGATTAAAAAAGTTAAGCGGCTCTAAAACCATGGTTAGACCGTGTGGTTCTAACAAAGCCGAAGCTTGCTTTAGACTTTCTACCACGTGTCCGGTTTGATAATTGATATCCTGAGTCATATCAACATAACCCGGCACAACGGTCATCCATTTCGCATTTACGCGCTTAGCAACTTCTATAGACGCTTTAATATCGGCTAAGAATTCTGCTCTTAGATCTTGTTTTCCACTGGTGAGATTTGGGGCGGTCCAGTAGATCTTATGTGCTACAAAGACACCCATTTGCATAGAATGCTTTTGTAATGCAGCACCTATTTTATTTTGCATGTCAACCGGCCTGTTGCGCATTTCGTTATCTTCAAATGCGGTAAAGCCCTGATCTGCCATAAAATTAATTTGAGCTATAGGATCATCGCCTGCCAGATTCTTAAACATACCTAAATGTGGAGCATAGTTTAAGTTGAAGTGATGTTTAGGCATAGCGGCAAGTCTATGTTGCATCGCAAATAGTTCGGGCCCACCTAAAGCCAAAAAGGAACCACTTAGGGCTCCTTTTTGTATAAAACTTCTTCTTTTCATTAGAGTGACATCGTTTTTCCGCCGCCGGCTTCTTCCGTAGAAATACAGCCGAGATACGCCCCTGGAATTGGATCATACCAAAGTACGTTTTCGCCAACGGCCTCAGAGTTCTTCCAAGCCCAAATACCCAGATCGCGTACCGCATTGAGATACGCATAAGAACCTGCGTGTGCATCAAAATCAGCTTCAGGCGCTTCGGGATCCTGTGTTTCTGAAATACGCTTTAAATATCCATTACGCGTTTCTTCATCTGCCCCAAGGTACTTAGCAACTGCCTGCTCAAAATCTTCGGCATCACCATCTTCTAGTTCTTTATCAAAGTTTTCTTTAAAGCTTAATGCAAAAGCATTAGCGCCGGCTTTAAACTCTTCACGTTGTTTATCTCCAGCAACCTCATCCATATAGCTATCAATAAATTGAGCAATATTCAATTCTGAAGCTCCCGGAGTATCGGTTTTTGGTAGAATCACATCAAGTACTTGACTTAATGCATATCCATTAGCCGCATTCATAAAAACCGGCTCCCAATCGTTTTTTGGTTCGCTTTTACAACTCTGTAAAATATTAAATACCGCCGGAGCCGCTATCACATAACCAGCACCCAGACCTAAATTTTTTAATACCTGTCTCCTTTTCATAATTAAGCGAATTTTCCGTTTTTAAATTGTTCTGCTGCGTGGTTTGCTGCGCGCGCCGTAAATGCCATATAGGTTAGTGACGGGTTCACACAACTTGCAGAAGTCATAAATGAACCATCTGTTACATAAACATTAGGCACCGTGTGTACTTGGTTGTTTCCGTTAAGTACAGATGTTTTAGGATCACGTCCCATACGAGCAGTTCCCATCTCGTGAATACCTAGACCCGGAGCTCCTGGATTATCATAGGTTTGCACATCTTTAAAGCCGGCATTGGTAAGCATTTCTGCCGCCTGTTGCTTCATATCTTTACGCATTTCCCACTCGTTCTCTTTCCATTCAGCATCAAATGTGATAGTAGGTAATCCCCATTTGTCTAATTTATCATAGTCAAGGGTCATTTTATTTTCGTGATACGGAAGACATTCTCCAAAGGCATTGATTCCAATCGTCCAACCTCCAGGTTCAGAGATCGCTTTCTTAAGATCTTCACCATATTTCATTTCAGAGATCGCTTCGGTCCAATCACCACGGCTTGCACCACCTTGGTAACCATAACCACGCTTAAAGTTCTTTTGATCAGAATCACCACCTACATTTCTAAAACGAGGTATATACAATCCATTTGCGCGACGACCTTTATAATACTGGTCTTCAAAACCGTCAAATTTTGCTGAAGCACCTACATTAAAGTGGTGGTCCATAATATTGTGCCCTAATTCGCCACTGTCGTTTCCTAATCCATTAGGAAAACGGTCTGACTTAGATTGCATTAAGATGGAAGCCGAAGCAATTGCAGATGCACATAAGAAAACAACCTTTGAATTGAAGATCATTTCTTCTTTAGTTTCGGCATCAATTACTTTTACTCCTGTTGCAAGTTTTGTGTTATCATCATAGATCACTTCGCTCACAATACTAAAAGGTCTCAACGTCATATTTCCTGTACGTTCTGCAGCAGGTAAAGTAGATGAGTTAGAGCTAAAGTATGCCCCAAACGGACACCCACGCATACAACGGTTTCTGTATTGACACGCAGAGCGCCCTTCAAAAGTCTTATCTGTATAGGTAATGTGCGCCGTACGACCAATGGTTAAAAGACGATCTTTATAATTTTGCGCCATGTTCTTCTTAAGGTGCTCTTCAACACAATTAAGTTCCATTGGCGGTCCAAAATTACCATCAGGAAGTTGTGGCAATCCAAGGTTTTCACCACTCACACCTATATATTCTTCAACCTTATCATACCAAGGTGAAATATCTTTGTAACGTACCGGCCAGTCTACGGCAATACCTTCTTTTTTATTGGCTTCAAAATCAATATCGCTTAAACGATAACTCTGACGACCCCACATAATAGAACGACCTCCCACGTGATACCCACGCATCCAGTCAAAACGCTTGGTCTCGTTATAAGGGTGCTCTAGGTCGTTTACAAAGAAGTGACTATGCGCCTTGTTTGTAGTATACCCTGTTCGGGCTTGCTTAAACTGTTTAGCCTCTTCTTCTTTGGTTGGCTGTCCTTTGAATTTAAAATCCCAAGGATCCATATTCATGGTGGGATAATCTTCAATATGTTTTACCATACGACCACGTTCAAGAACAAGTGTCTTCAGACCGTTTTCGCATAATTCTTTGGCAGCCCAGCCACCACTAATTCCTGTACCTACCACAATGGCATCGTACATCTCTTCAGGTTTAATACTACTCACTTTTTATTTAGTTTTTAATAATATAATCTAGCCTATGCTATCAAATATATAAATTTTAAGTTATTTTTTAGATAAACCAAAAAAAGTATAATTTAGAGAACTTATATATTTATCGGGGGTTAAGCAGGTTTTTCAACCCACCAACAACAACCTAAATTGCTTATTCAATGAACGTTAAACTCGCATTGACAGCTCTTTTTGCAGTAGCTGTCTTCTCGTGTAAAAGCGAAAAAAAAACTGAAAAAAATTCTAATGAAAGCGTTGTAGTAGCCCAAAAACAGCCATTTTTTAAAATTTCACTGGCGCAATGGTCACTCAACGAAGCCATAAGAAATGGCGAAATGAACCCCTTGGATTTTGCCGAAAAAGCACACGAAATGGGTTTTGAAGGGATTGAGTACGTAAGTCAGCTGTATACCCCAATGATGGAAACTTACGACAACGATCAAGTTGCACTAGATTCTATTCTTCCTAAGTTAAAAGCTAAGAGCGCCGAGTTTGAGGTACAAAACGTTCTTATCATGGTTGACGGTGAAGGAAACCTTGCCGCCGAAAGTGAGTCTGAACGCGATCAAGCTGTTGAAGACCACAAAAAATGGGTGGATGCCGCAAAATACTTAGGCTGTCACGCCATTCGTGTTAACCTCATAGGCTCCCCCGACCGTGAAATTTGGAAAAACAGCGCAATAGACGGACTCAAAAAACTTGCTGAGTACGGTGCGTCACAGAACATAGAAGTTACCGTAGAAAATCACGGAGGCTATTCGTCTGATGCTGCTTTACTGATGGAAGTGATCAACGCGATCGATATGCCTAACTGTGGTACGCTGCCCGACTTTGGTAACTTTTGCCTAGAACGCGAAAACGGCGAAATGTGGGGAGCACCTTGTGTTAAAGAGTATGACAAATACAAAGGTATCGAAGAATTGATGCCAAAAGCACTTGCCGTAAGCGCCAAGACCTATGACTTTAATGAAGCCGGTGAAGAAACCTCAATGGACTTTACTAAAATTCTTCAGACGGTAAAAGATGCCGGATACACCGGTTTTATAGGTGTAGAATATGAAGGCGAAAACCACACACCCGAAGAAGGCATTATGCTCACTAAAGAGCTTTTGATCAATACCGCTCAAAATTTAAAATAATCTCAAAATACCATACATGAAACCACTTGTTCGATTTCAATTATCACTAATGATGTTCCTCGAATTCTTTATTTGGGGAGGCTGGTTTGTAACCCTGGGAACATTTTTAGGAAACAATTTAGAGGCCTCCGGCGCACAAAGCGCGATGGCATTTTCAACCCAATCTTGGGGAGCAATCATTGCACCTTTTATCATTGGGCTTATTGCCGATAAATTTTTTAATGCAGAACGCATCTTAGGTCTACTGCATCTCGTGGGTGCATTCTTAATGTATCAAATGAGTCAAACTACAGATTTTGCAGTGTTTTATCCTTACGTGTTAGGTTATATGATCGCTTATATGCCAACCTTGGCCTTAGTAAACTCGGTAGCATTTAGACAAATGAACAACCCATCAAAAGATTTTGGGTGGATTCGTGTTTTTGGAACTATAGGTTGGATTGTTGCCGGATTCATCATCAGCCTTTTAGGTTGGGATTCGCAAAGCGGAATTCAAGAAGGTTTATTGAGCAACACCTTTACAATGACTGCTATTGCTTCGGCATTTTTAGGTGTTTTCAGCTTTTTATTACCTAAAACACCACCTATTAAATCTGACGAAAATCAATCAATTCTAGAAAAAACAGGGTTGAGTTCGGTTACGATGCTAAAGAATAAAAACTTCTTAATTTTCTTTATTTCTTCAATCTTGATCTGTATTCCATTAGCGTTTTACTATCAAAACACCAATCCGTTTTTAACCGAATTGCAGATGGAAAACCCAACCCTTAAACAATCTATCGGGCAAATTTCTGAAGTATTGTTTATGCTTTTAATTCCAGTTTTTCTATTACGCTTTGGTATCAAAAAAACGTTGCTTTTTGGGATGTTGGCTTGGGTTATTCGTTATGTACTCTTTGCATTCGGAAATGCAGACGAACTTTCCTTTATGCTTCTAATCGGTATCGCCCTTCACGGAGTTTGTTATGATTTCTTCTTTGTTTCGGGACAAATTTACACCGATTCAAAAGCAGGATCGAGCAACAAGAGTGCTGCTCAGGGACTTATAACATTAGCTACCTACGGGGTAGGAATGTTAATAGGATTTTGGGTTGCAGGCCAAATCACAGATAATTATCTTGTGGGAGAAACTCACGATTGGAAGACCATTTGGTTGTATCCTGCGGCCTTTGCTGCTGCGGTATTTGTGTTCTTCCTGATCGCATTCAAAAACGAAAAAATAGAATACAAAGGCGAAAAAGTATAACGATGAAAAAATTAAAAATGGGAATGGTCGGTGGCGGCCAAGGCTCTTTTATAGGCGATGTACACAGACGTGCCAGCCGAATAGATGGAATGGTAGATTTGGTTTGTGGTGCTTTTAGCAGCAACGCAGAGCGCAGTCTAAAATCTGCCGAAGCTTTAGGCGTTGCTCCTGAGCGCGCATATAAAAGTTTTGAAGAAATGATCGAAAAGGAAGCTCAACTTCCTGAAGACGAGCGTATGGATTTTGTTTCGATCGTAACGCCAAATCATATGCATTTTCCACCGGCAAAAATGGCTTTAGAGCACGGCTTTCACGTGATTTGTGATAAACCTGTAACACTTAGTCTTGAGGAAGCGTTTGACCTACAAAAAGTAGTTAAGCAAAGTGGAAAAGTGTTTGCGCTTACCCATAATTACACCGGTTACCCAATGGTAAAGCAAGCGCGTTTAATGATCCAGAACGGAGAGCTTGGCGATATTAGAAAGGTTGTTGTACAATACCTACAAGGTTGGATGTCAACCGCTGTTGAAGAAACCGAGCATAAAGGGGCTTCTTGGCGTGTAGATCCTAGCAAATCTGGTATAGGCGGTGCGCTTGGCGACATTGGTACCCACGCAGAAAACTTAACCGAATACATCACCGGAAAAAAAATCGTAGAGCTTGCGGCAGATCTTACCAGCTTTGGTGCCGGTCGCGTGCTGGATGATGATGGTAATATTCTTTTGCGTCTAGAGGACAATGCTAAAGGAACCTTGAGCATTTCGCAAATCGCAACAGGAGAAGAAAACAACTTAGCCATTCGCGTTTATGGAACCAAAGGAAGCATCGCTTGGGGACAAGAAAACCCAAACGAGCTTACCGCATACTGGCTCGATAAACCAAAACAGATTTACACTCCTGGCGGAAATGGCACATATGAAGCTTCCACAGAGTACACCCGTGTTCCTCCGGGGCACCCTGAAGGCTACTTAGAAGGTTTTGCTACCATTTACCGAAGCTTTGCAAAAGAAGTGCTATCGGTTAAAGATGGGGCAGCATTTAGCGAGCGACCCGATTTCCCGACAATTGATGACGGGTTAAGAGGAATGCAATTTATCTATGCCGCTGTGGCGTCAAATGACAACAATTCGGCTTGGGTAAGTCTAAAAGAATAATCTTAAAAAAGCGTCTCTTAGGAGGCGCTTGATTTTTTATAAAATAAATTAACTACTATGAAAACCATTAAAGGCCCCGCTGTCTTTCTTGCACAATTTATGGATGATAAAGAACCTTTCAATTCGCTTGATGGGTTATGTAAATGGGCAAGTGATCTAGGCTACAAGGGCATTCAAATACCCACTTGGGAAGGTCGCTTGATCGATCTGAAAAAAGCCGCAGAAAGCAAGACCTATTGCGATGAATTAAAAGGAAAAGTGCAAAGCTACGGCCTCGAGATCACCGAACTGTGTACGCATCTGCAAGGGCAACTGGTTGCCGTGCATCCTGCTTATGATGAGATGTTTGACAACTTCGCACCAGACGATTACAAAAACAATCCTAAAAAGCGTCAGGCTTGGGCGGTTGATCAGTTGATGAGTGCTGCAAAAGCCAGCAGAAATTTAGGGATTGACGTGCACGGTACGTTTAGCGGTTCTTTATTATGGCATACCTTTCACCCGTGGCCACAACGCCCGCCGGGATTGGTAGAAATGGGCTTTAAAGAATTGGCAAATAGATGGACTCCTATTTTAAATGCTTTTGACGAGCAAGGAGTTGATGTATGTTATGAAGTGCATCCGGGAGAAGATATTCATGACGGGGTAACTTTTGAACGTTTTCTAGAAGCTACCGGAAATCACAAACGTGCTAATATTCTGTACGACCCCAGTCATTTTGTGCTTCAGCAATTAGACTACATCGAGTATATAGATAACTACCACGAGTTTATAAAAATGTTCCACGTTAAGGATTCAGAATTTAATCCTACCGGCAAAAAAGGTGCTTTTGGAGGCTATGGTGATTGGCGAGATCGCGCAGGCCGCTATCGTTCCCTTGGTGATGGGCAAATAGATTTTAAAACCATTTTTACTAAACTCACCGAATATAGCTGTGATGTTTGGGCGGTGATGGAATGGGAATGTTGCATCAAATCTCCGGAGCAAGGAGCTCGCGAAGGCGCGCCTTTTATCGCCAGTCACATCATTGAAGCTACAGAAAAAGCATTTGATGATTTTGCAGGAGCAAAAACCGACGAAGCCAAATTAAAACGAATTTTAGGACTTTAAACCACAAACAATGAAACAATTAATACTGTCGGTAGCCCTTGCTATGGCCCTTTTTACCTCGTGTAAAGAAAAAGCAGAAGAGGCAAAAACCGAAGAAGTAGCAGTAGCTACCACCGAAGCAACCCAGCCTGAAGATGGCGAATGGGAAGTGCTTTTTGACGGAAATAATCTTGACAAATGGCATGCCTACAACGGCGAAGCTCCCACACAATGGGAAATTGTTGATGATGCCCTTGTATTTACTCCTGCAGAAAATAGTGATGGGTCTGAAAATCTTGTTACTAATGAAGAATACACCAGCTTTGTTTTAAAAATGGATTGGATGATCTCTGAAGGCGGCAACAGCGGAATTATGTGGGCTGTAGAAGAAGACCCAAAATACCACGAGCCATACGCTACGGGACCTGAAATTCAGATTCTGGATGACGAGCGTCACCCGGACACTAAAGCTGGACCTAGCCATAGATCAGGCGCTTTATATGATATGATAGGTGCTCCAGAAGGTGTTGTGAATCCTGCCGGAGAATGGAACAGCTACGAGATCACTATTGATTACAATACCAATCAAGGCATTATTGTACTGAATGGAGAAGAAGTCGTGACCTTTCCTGTAAAAGGAGAAGGATGGGAGGATTTAGTGTCAAATTCAAAGTTTGCCAGCTGGGAAGCTTTCGCTAAAACAGACACCGGTCTTATCGCATTACAGGATCACGGACATCAAGTTTCCTTTAAAAACATAAAAATTAAAAAACTCTAATTATGAATAAAAAATTTATAGTTCCGTTTGTAGCAGCTGGTTTGCTTTTTTCTTGCGATACTTCAGAAAAGAAAAACGAAGAAACCACTGCACCGGTTGAAGATACTACTGCCGTAGAAAAAGAAGCTCCTATCACAGATCCTGAAGCTACCGAAGTTTGGGAACCGGAACCTGAGGTGGTTTCTTTTGATGAAAATAACGTACCCTCTGATGCTGTGGTTCTTTTTAATGGAGAAAATCTGGATGCTTGGGAAAGCACAAAAGATTCTGTGGTTAATGCGCCTTGGCAGATCAATAAAGACGGTTCTATGACCGTTGTAGGCGGCACAGGAGATATTCAGACCAAAGAAAGCTTCGGCGATATGCAATTGCACGTTGAGTGGCAAGCGCCTCAAGTTGTAGAGGGTGAAGGTCAAGGCCGCGGGAACAGCGGTATTTTCTTGCAAGGTTTATACGAAGTTCAGGTATTGAATAGCTTTGAAAACCGAACCTATTCAAATGGACAAGCAACTGCGATTTACAAGCAAAGCATTCCGCTGGCTAATGCAACAAAGCCTACTGAGGAATGGCAAGCTTATGATATCATTTATCATCAGCCGGAATTTGACGCCGATGGAAACAAGACCAAAGCGGCTACAGTAACGGTTTTGCACAACGGAGTGCTAGTACAAGATAATACCGAAATTCAAGGTACTACCGAATACATAGGAAAACCGAAAAATCCGGCGCACGGTGAAGGCCCCATCAAACTTCAAGATCACGGTAATCCTGTAAGTTTTAGAAATATCTGGGTACGCAAGCTGTAATTCTAAATAGCATTAGATTTAATAAAAAACCCGTAAGCGTTACTTACGGGTTTTTTATATTATTCAGATTCAGCCAGCAATAAGAGTCTGCCTATTAAGGGTGCTAATTGCGCCGGAGGGCTACCACGATCAAACTTGGCACTTCTGCTATAGCTGTCACTCATTATTACGAAACTAACCGGCACTGCGGCATCATAAGCAGAAGCATCAGAAGGATTTTCTATATTGCCACTGGTGGCAGCAACATAAGCTTGAGCCAGTCTATTGAGTTCATTAACCTGAACCGATGTTAAGGTTTTAGTGATTTTATCACTTCCATCTCGCGTATTTTCAACCATAAGTTCATCTCCTTCAACATGAATATGATAATAAATTCCACGAGAAGAAGCTTCATAATCTATACTTGTATATGCCAATTGTTCTTCACAACCTTTGGCTGCAAAAACCAGCATAAGCATTCCTAACAGATAATTCATAAGTTCTTTTTTAGTTACTTAAAATACAAAAAAGGCGCCCTTGAGGGAGCGCCTTTATCATTCCTTTAGCTTTTGAGCGATTTAGTTTAAGAAACTTGATCTTGGTCCACCAGATGCAAAAAGTGCACGCATACGACTCTTCTGTCCTTCAGAAAACATATACATACACGCATCATTTACATAATCCATATAATTCATTGTCATATCCGTACTTCTACAATTTACTGTTGGATATGATGGGCAACCATAGTTTGGCCCGTCTGAAGATGGAGTATCTGCAACAAAATCATCTTGCTTACAACGACCATCACCCCAGATGTGGCGTAAATTTAAGTAGTGACCAACTTCGTGGGTTGTAGTTCTTCCTTCGTCAAAAGGAGCTGCCAAATATCCTGTACTTCCAAAATATTGCGGCCCAACAACTACGCCATCTGTAGCTGAAGAACCTCCCGGGAATTGTGCATATCCTAAGATCCCACCGCCAATATTACAAACCCAAATATTCAAGTGTGTGCTAGGGCTTACGACATCAGAACCTCCATTTGAAGAGAACTTCATTTCGTCATTAGTTCCCCAAGAGGTACGTGAAGAAGCAACACGAATGGTTTGACTCAGAGTAAAATTAATATCAGAGTCTGCAACTACTCCTGCAAATTCTGCGGGCACTTGACTCAAATCACTGTTTGTGGCATTAAAATCATCATTAAGCACTGCAATTTGAGAAGCGATTTGTGCATCACTAATATTCTCTTGTGAATTGCTATAGATGACGTGAACTACTACCGGAATATTGATGCTCCCTAAACCGTCATCAACAGGATCTGTACCACCTCCGGTATCTCCACCGCCTCCGTTGCCATTACCATTACCGTTACCGGCACCATCAGGCTTCTTTGAGTTTATGAATTTTCTTACATTCTTTTCTATAGAATACATCTTGTCATACAGCTTATCATCTTCAGATAATTGTCTATTTAAGTTGGCCATAGAATAACAAACTTTAGCATTTTTACCGGCACTGGCCTTACCATTGGTCAAATCTTCAGTATAGAGATAAAAATCACTCATATCTACAGCAACTTCCTGATCCTCCATAGCTTGAGAATCATTTAATTCTTCAGAATTTTCAGCACAGGAGACAAATGCTAATAGTGCAAAACCTAAAATTAGAGATAATTTCTTCATAAATAATGTGTGTTTTAGATTATTATCCTTGTAATATATTATTAATTAACAGAAATTAATAATTTTTTAAAACTATTTTCATTTATCGGTGATATGTGCTTTTCAGCTTTAAAATGACAATGCCTTATACACGCTATGATTTGCTATCTTTGCCGTTTTAAATTAAGTGCATGATTAAATCTATGACTGGCTTTGGGAAATCGGTGACCCAATTGCCCACAAAAAAAATAACGATCGAGATTAAATCTCTTAACAGTAAAAATCAAGATCTAAACGCGAGGATTCCTTCTTTTTACAGAGAGAAAGAACTGGAGCTACGCAACTTGGTTGCTCAGAGACTCGAGCGTGGTAAAATAGACTTTAGTCTTTATGTTGAGCTTAATGGCGAAGAAACCAGCAGCTCGATCAATGCAGATGTGGTTAAACAATATATGAAACAACTGCGTGAGGTTACTCCAGATGCAGCTGATATCGAATTGCTAAAAATCGCTACCCGCCTTCCTGACGCACTTAAAACCGAACGCGATGAGATTGATGATGAGGAATATAAATCTATTCTTGCCGGTGTAGAAGAAGCGCTCAATGCTATCGACACCTATCGGGTAGACGAGGGCAAAGCGCTAAAAAAAGACTTTGAATTACGCATAAAAAACATCGCGACTAATCTTGATGAAGTGATCACTCTAGATCCTGAGCGTATGACCGGTGTACGCCAGCGTCTAACCAAAGCGGTGAGCGATCTAAAGACAGAAGTTGATGAGAATCGTTTTGAACAAGAACTCACCTACTACCTAGAGAAATACGACATCACCGAAGAAAAAGTACGTCTTAGCAATCACCTAAAATACTTTCAAAAATCTCTGGATTCTGCTGATTCTAATGGTAAAAAACTGGCGTTTATCAGTCAGGAAATGGGACGTGAGATCAACACTATAGGTTCAAAATCTAATTATGCACCTATGCAACAGGTTGTTGTGCGTATGAAAGACGAACTGGAGAAGATCAAAGAACAACTTTTAAACGTACTTTAAAATGGCTGATACGGGTAAACTCATCGTTTTTTCTGCACCTAGCGGAAGTGGCAAAACTACTATCGTAAGATGGCTTCTGGAGAAAAAAGAACTTAATCTAGAGTTTAGTATTTCGGCGGCTTCGCGCGAGCCCAGACCTACTGAAAAAGACGGCGTTGACTATTATTTTCTTTCGCTTAAAGAATTCAAACGCCGCATCAAGGAAGATGAGTTTTTAGAATGGGAAGAAGTCTATCGTGACAATTTCTACGGAACACTAAAAAGCGAAGTAGAGCGCATATGGAAAGAAGGTAAGCACGTTATTTTTGACATTGATGTTGTGGGCGGTCTAGATATCAAAAAGCTGTATCCTGAGCGCACCTTGGCTGTTTTTGTAAAACCACCAAGTATCGAAGAATTAAAGATCAGATTAAAAAAGCGCAAAACCGAAAGTGAAGACCGTATCAATATGCGTGTTGCCAAGGCCAGTATTGAGCTCGCAACCGCTCCGCAATTTGATTACATCATAGAAAATAATGATCTGGATACTGCGCTTGCTGAAGCTTACGAACTTGTAACCAAGCACATCAACGCGTAATATGAAAATCGGGCTTTATTTTGGCACATTCAATCCGGTGCATGTAGGGCACTTGATTATCGCAAATCACTTTGCAGAATATAGCGATCTTGACAAGATCTGGATGGTCATTACGCCGCACAACCCGTTTAAGAAAAAAAAGACGTTGCTTGATAATAATCATCGGTATCAATTGGTTCTTGAAGCTGTTGAAGAATACCCAAAGATTGAAGCGAGTACCATTGAATTTAATCTACCCCAACCTAATTATACTTCAAACACACTTGCACATCTGCAAGAAAAATACCCACAGCACGAGTTTTGTCTGATTATGGGAGAAGATAATTTGCGCACCTTGCACAAGTGGAAAAACTACGAGGTTATTTTAGAACGTCACGAGATCTATGTATATCCTCGTATAGGAGGACAAGAGACTAAACCTGATTTGCTTGCTCACCCTAACGTGCACGTGGTTGATGCCCCTGTGGTAGAGATATCTTCAACTGCCATCCGCAAAGCGATCAAAGCCGGTAAAAACTGCCGCCCGCTACTACCGCATTCGGTATGGGTTTATATTGATCAAATGAATTTTTATAGATAACCACATCAAAAAAGCTACTTCGTGGGTTTTATATCCTGCGATGACATCCATAAAAAAAAGCTTCAGTAGTACTGAAGCTTTTAGTTTTTTGAGATCGTATAATACTTAATCCAAATTTGGAATTCTTAGCATTTGCCCCGGATAGATCTTGTCTGGATCTTTTAGCATTGGTTTGTTTGCTTCAAAAATCACGGGGTATTTCATAGCGTTTCCGTAGAACTTTTTAGCGATTTTACTCAGTGTATCACCTGACACTACAGTATGAAACTGCGCCTCAGGCTCCTTATGCTCTACACTCATTTGATCATCAACTTGCGCGATTCCGTCTACATTACCTACAACAAGTACTACCTTTTCTTTAGTTGCCTGATCTTTTGCTTTACCGGTTACCGTTGCGGTTTCTCCGTCAATCTTAATATCTAGGCCTTCAACTTCAAGACCTAAATCTGCAACAGTTTCTTTAAGCGAAGCTTCGGCCTTTTTGGTTGCAGCAGCAGCGGCTGCAGCAGCCTCAGCTTTCTTTTCGGCAGCTTCTTCGGCAGTGCTTTTACCAATACCTATTTTGGCTCCGGCATTTTTAATAAATGAAAATAATCCCATGTTTTTATTCTTAAGTTAGTCTTAGTTTTAAAGATTCAATTTACAAAATACCTATTTAACCCTTTGTGTATTGGACTTTAAAACTATGTGAATGTTTTTGCAGTAAACTACCATTAAGCAACGCCAAAAAAATCGCCCCGCGAATAACTCAACGGGGCGATCTCAACTAACCAACCAAAAAATATTTATTGCTTATAAGGCTAACGCTTTGATCGCCTTAATATTTTGTTCGATCTCGCTTTGCTTTAATCTGCTCTTTCCTTCTGAAGGCGTTTTGTATTGAATATACCCACGACCTCTAAAACGATACTCACTCCCTGAAGCAGGATGATAAAGCGCTATAGTCGCATCATCAAGTATAGAAAGTTCAAAATACTCGTTAGCAAAATAGTCATAATCTAATGTCAATGTTTTTAAATAGGCATTGTTAACGACATTATTCACTTCATAAATCCCGCTATAATCCCAATATAAATCAGTAGTTGAGCTACCTATAGGGTCTTGCGAACTTCTAAAATTTACGACTGAATTTGCCGGTAAGAACTGCAGGTAATTTTCTGCATCAAACGCATTAGAGGTTCCACTTAGGCTGGTATGAACCTTTTCCCAAACTGTATATTCCTGCAAGAAAAAATGAATATTGTCATAAAACAAGCGATCATAATCAAAATTGCTTCGTTGATAACCTATCAACACGTACGATGTATTAGTATATCGATTATACAGTTCGATCGCATTATTAGAGAGCAGGGAAACTTCAAATGAATAGAAACCATCAATATCGTGACTTATGTCTAGATCGTAGTCAAAAATATCATAATAGCCCACCTCGATACCAAAACCACTGCCCTGATCGCCAATTCCGGCGAGGTTGTTATTGGCCATTACGGTTCCGTTGAGGAAAGAAAAGGTGAAGGCCTTATCCATGAAAGGGATGGTCCCATTGCCTTGTGTTTGATCAATATCTACATACCACAACTCATAATCGGCTAGCACTGAAGATAGCGGCACCACAGGTGTTGCAAGATCGTCCTCGATAAATACATCAGTGTAGCACGAGGTAAATACGCCAAGCATTAAAAAATAAGCACTAAGTAATTTTATCGTTCTCATAATTGTTCGGTTTTAAAGATGAATAAGTTCTGAATACATTCAGATTAAACTGCCCTCGGAAAAATGTCTTTGAGCGATGCCAATTAAAATTCTTAGCGGTGACGTCAGTGCTGTAGAATTGCATTTTAACATATCCAAACCGCGTGCCAAAAAAATACTAAAGTGACTTTCAGCATTTTACGAGCCTTCTAAAATGAGTATCTTTGAAAGAGGTAAAACAGCCCTAAAACTGAGGTTTTATAAGGCTTTACAAATGCCTTCATAAATTGAAAAATAATTCTGTTTCTACAGAAAAATAAAATAATATGTCTTTAAAATTTGGTGTTATCGGCGGCGGAAGCTGGGCAACTGCGATCGTAAAAATGCTTACTGAAAACTTAGATGAGGTAGGCTGGTATATGCGCAGTGTGTATGCTTTAGAACATCTTAAAAAAGAAAAACATAACCCCAATTATTTAAGCGCTGTAGAGTTTGATACTGCTCATTTAAAACTGAGTAATGACATCAATGAAATCATCGCCTATGCAGATTACCTCATTTTTGCTGTGCCCTCTGCTTTTGTAGGAAAGGAGCTTGAAAAAGTGACCGCAAGTTTTAAGGATAAGATCATTTTTTCGGCCATAAAAGGGATCGTGCCGGAAACCGGTCAGATCGTTGGGGCGCATTTTCACCATAAATATGATATTCCGTTTGAAAATATCGGAGTGATCACCGGTCCTTGTCACGCCGAAGAAGTCGCTTTAGAACGACTATCCTACCTGACCATCGCTTGTGCAGACGAGCAACACGCACAGGTAGTCGCAGATCACCTTAAAAGTTGGTATATCAATACCACGATAAGCGACGACACCATAGGTACAGAATACGCCGCAATGCTAAAAAACATTTACGCCATAGCCGCCGGAATTGCGCACGGCTTGGGATACGGTGATAACTTCCAGAGCGTGTTGATGAGCAATGCCATTAGAGAGATGAAAAAGTTCATCAAGAAAGTGCATAAAATGAAGCGAAACATCAATGATTCGGCGTATTTAGGAGATTTGCTCGTTACGGGTTATTCTGTATTTAGCCGAAATAGAATGTTTGGAAATATGATTGGTAAAGGATACACCGTAAAAAGTGCTCAGATGGAAATGAGTATGGTTGCCGAAGGCTATTATGCTGCCGAAAGTGCTTTTAAGATCAATCAGGAGTTGGGTGCCAAAACCCCGATAATAAATGCTGTTTATAACGTGCTTTATAAAGGAAAAGATCCCAAAAGTACTTTTAAAAAACTAACCGAAAAACTTACTTAGATCATTCGGCTAGAACGCCTTCTTTAAGCATAGAGGGCAAAGGTCCTACCTTACTATCTTGAATACTATTTGCCGGAAAAATGAACTTCTTGTCAAAGAGTTTTCCGTCTTTAAAAAAGGTTACCGCAAACTCGTTAGTAAGTTTAAGCACGCTGTCTTCAACAAACTCAATCTTAGCAAATGCTTTTGCCGGTAAGGTCTGTAGCTTGTGCCGCATTTGGCTGGTCGTCTGTTTAGCGCTATAGCCTTTAGATACAATTAAAACCATTTCTAGAGGTTCGCCGGTATCATTAATGAGATATGCGTTCCAGTCATTGGTGCGATGTGTTTCATTAAACTCTTTTACCGCTGCGACGTACACCCCTTCAACTTCAGGTATTGTGATGTCTTTTTTCATGATTAGTCGTCGTTAACCTTCCACATAATCCAAAGCGCAAGAATAGCGATCGCCATAATTCCTAAGAAAATACTACCAATAATGATCTTAATCGCTGCGATCACAAACGTAAGATATGCAACAAGCGCAAGAGCGATTAGAAGTACGGCGATAACTACATATTTTTTCATAGCCTAGATGGATTATAAAGCGCTTTTAAACTGATTTAAGAAGCGTAAGTCATTTTCACTTAACAGACGAATATCTGAGATTTGATGTAATAATAAGGCGATACGGTCTATACCCATACCAAAGGCAAAACCGCTGTATTCTTTAGAGTCAATGCCACAATTTTCGAGCACATTAGGATCTACCATTCCGCAGCCCATAATCTCTAACCAACCGGTTCCTTTGGTCATTCTATAATCGGTTTCGGTCTCTAAGCCCCAATACACATCTACTTCGGCACTAGGCTCAGTAAACGGGAAGTAAGAAGGTCTTAACCGAATTTTACTCTTCCCAAACATCTCTGTGGTAAAATGCTGAAGCGTTTGCTTAAGGTCTGCAAACGAAACATCTTTGTCGATATATAAACCTTCAACCTGATGAAAAAAGCAGTGAGAACGCGCTGAAATCGCCTCATTACGAAAAACTCTACCCGGAGAGATGGTGCGTATGGGTGGCTTGTTTGCTTCCATATAACGCACTTGTACAGATGAAGTATGCGTACGCAATAAGACATCAGGATTAGTCTGAATGAAAAACGTATCCTGCATATCACGCGCCGGGTGATGTTCCGGCAGGTTTAATGCGGTAAAATTGTGCCAGTCATCTTCAATTTCCGGTCCTTCTGAAACATCAAAACCTATTCTGGAAAAAATATCAATGATCTGATTCTTGACAATAGAAATGGGGTGCCGCGAACCTAAAGTGATCGCATCTCCAGGTCGTGTAAGGTCGCCGTAAACACTTTGCTCTTCAGCCGATTCCAGACCTGATTTTAAGGTGTCAATCTTATCTTGAACCGTGGTTTTTAATTGGTTCATCGTTTGACCAAAAGCTTTCTTTTGCTCGTTAGGAATGTTCTTAAATTCAGAAAAATACTGATTGAAAAGTCCTTTTTTTCCTAAAAACTTAATTCTAAAAGCTTCTACTTCATCAAGCGAACTCGCCGTAAATGCTTCAGCTTCGCTAATAAGCTCCTTAATTTTATCTAACATAATGCTAATTGAATCCCTTTTGGGTTATTGTATGCTGCCCACCGGCCTTATCAAAATTTCCCTGAGCAACTGCCATTCTTCAAAAAAAATGACCAGTATATCAGAGGCACAAATTTATGAAATATCGGCGGCTTGGGCTTTGTTGTCCCGGTAAATATATTGCAGAATAAAAAATACAGCGGTTCCGCCAAAAATATGCCAGAGCCAGTGTGTTCCCATCCAGAAGAACTCAAAATCCAGACGGTTGTCCAGCACTCTAAACAAAACGGCAAAACCAAAAATCACAAAAGCGGTTAAAGCCGATTTTGCATAGCGCCATTTGGTTTTTATGAGGTAGCCCAAAATTGGAATCAGAATGCTTAATGCACTGATCAAATACCCGATGCTATGCTCCAATTGCTTAGGCAGCGGTAAATATCTTAACCCAATAAATGCTAAACCTATGCTTAAAACAAAAATCAAGCGCTTGCCCCAGGTGTCTTGCCATTTAAAAATGAAATAAAGCAAAGCTGCAAAGCTCAGTCCGCGAATAGGAACCCAATCCAGCAAAAGCCAAGCTTCTTCGTTGCGCAACCCGTGATAGAGCGTTCCGCCCACATAGCCTATAAAAATGAATGGCAAAGCGATCATTAAAAACCATTGTTTTTTAGGCTTGCGGTAAATTTTGATCCCAAAATAAACCACGATAAACAAAAAAATAAGATTGCTGTAGGTATTAAAAGGCTCCACCGGAAAGCGCCCAGCTATGGTTTCTTTGTAAATAGGTCCCGTATCATTAGGGAACAGCTCTTGTAAAATGCTTAGCAACATAGCCTTAAAACCGCAAAAAAATAGTTTATTGAACGAGTTCTTTCACTAGAAAATACTGTACGATGGCCTCTTTCATAAGCAAAGATTGCTCCCCAGCTTTTAAGGCGGGTAATGGCTCAATCATTTCGTAGTGCGGCCAGCCATCTTCATCCTGATAATCAAAACGATAATACCCAAAAGGTTCTAAAAGTCTGCAAATTGCAATGTGCATCAAATTGATCTTATCATCTTTTTTAAAGCGCTTATCTGGCTTGCCCAATTCTTGCACTCCTATCAGATAAATAATCGCGTCGAGATCTAAGACCTCCCCATCAGCAAAACGTGCAGATAGTTTGCTTACCACCTGCTCCCAGCGTTCTTTAAGTTGTTCGTCTCTAGCCATGCCGCAAATATAATCAAGATCAAACAATACCTATACTAACATAAAGCCAACTCCTAAAAAGATTATTTAGCCCTAAATAGTATCTTTAACCAATGAATTATCTGGATATTATAATCGGAATTTTACTTCTTTTAGGCCTTTTTAAAGGACTTAAAAACGGACTACTCATTGAAGTAGCCTCTTTGATCGCATTGGTTTTAGGAATATATGGCGCCATTCACTTCTCCTATTATGCGGTAGATTTTTTAACCGAAAAAGTAGATTGGAGTATTCAGGCGATTAACCTTGCAGCATTTGCGGTAACCTTTATCATTATTGTTTTGGTTATTACACTTGCCGGAAGAATTCTAACCAAAGTAGCTTCTTTAGCGATGCTGGGCATCGTAAACCGAATTCTAGGCGCAGCATTCGGTCTTTTAAAATCTGCTTTTATCCTGAGCGTGATTCTGATGTTTTTAGCTGCAATGACCAGTAGTCTTAATCTTATTGATGAGGAAATACGAGAATCTTCAATTCTATACAGCCTGATCAAACCTATCGCTCCTGCAGTTTTACCAAGTATATTAGAAGAGGTAAAAGAGTTTCGAGAGAATGAAGACACTGATAAAAGCAAAATTGAGTTACAATCTGTTTAAAATGGATCTCTAAAAAAAGCTTGGGGTTTAAAATAAAATAGCGCTGCAATGCAGCGCTATTTTTATGCGTTAACAAACTCACTGTTAATCATCTAACCTGTAGATCTCCATAATATTTTCTAAGATTGCATCAAAGTCTATTTTGAGATCAATTAGCTTTCCTGAATGTATATCAAAAACCCAACCGTGCACGCTGAGATTACGTTTACGTATTGCCTTTTGTACATCAGCAGTTTTAATAACATTCACACACTGCTCTTGAACGTTTAGCTCTACAAATTTCTTATAACGCTCTTCTTCATCCTCAATGAGACTTAACTCTTCTTTATGTATTCTATAAACGTCACGAATATTTCTCAACCAAGGATTTAATAGTCCCAAATCTGAAGATTGCATCGCAGCTTTAACACCACCACAATAATAGTGACCACAAACTACCACATGTTCCACTTCAAGATGCTCAACCGCATAATTAATAACAGACATAGAATTAAGGTCTGTATTAGGTACCATATTGGCAATATTACGGTGTACAAAGACATCTCCGGGACCTACACCCATCAATTCTTCAGAAGAAACACGGCTATCACTACAACCTATATAAAGAATTTTTGGCGATTGACCCTGTGATAATTTTTTAAAATATTCAGGCTCTGCGCTTAACCGCTCTTGAACCCACTCTTTGTTGTTCTCAAATATCTTCTTAATATCCATCTATCTTTGGTTTTTAGTTAAAAATCAAGCTAATGCAATCCTAAAATTAGTGAAACTAAGCATTACTTGTGTCTTCCTATATTAAAGAGACGCTAAAAATAGAAATTAAGTAGCTCTCAAGCTAAAAAAGCCAATTTGAATATCTAAATGGTTCAGGAAGTTGCTTGAGTGGTAAAACTACCTCTTGTTCATTCCCGGAGAATAAAGCGAGTTTATAATATTTATAAAATTTTAATATCTGTAGTAGGAATCCAGCCTTCTTTCCCATCTGCCAGTCGAATCATTTGCCAATCGCCTTCGGTCTCTAGCACACGAACTTTGGTACCTTCGTGTAAAACGAAAGCTTCTTCGCTTGCCATCGAAGGCTCACTTTTTATTTCTGCTTCTGCTGAAAAAACAATAGCAAACTGCTTGCTATTTTCATTCGACTGTGCCTGAAATGCCAAAGTAAGACTTAATAATCCAAATCCCAAAGCCACAAAAGCCATAGTAAAAAAACCGCGTTTTAAAGTTGTGGTTTTTCCGAAGTAATAAATGATAAAACTAATGGCAAAAAGCAGCATACACACCACCGTAACGATCGCCCACCCATCTAGCGAGAACATATGAAGTAATTGATTCCACCACCTTTTAAAGGTGTTTTCAGGCAATGGCGTAATAGCATCAATGGTCATATTTTGAGCAAATTCCAGATTGTTTTTAATCTCTTTATCATTAGGCTTCAATTCAAGAGCTTTCTCATAATTATATACGCTAGGCGCTATACGATTGAGTTTATAATTGGCATTAGCCAAATTGTAATACACTGCCGCCGACTCGTAACCGGCGTCAAGAACTTTCTCATAATTCTTGATAGCTTCCTCAAAATTGTTCTGCGCATACTGCGAGTTTCCAGTTTCAAAAAGCTGTTGCGGCGTTTGTGCATTTAAGCTCAACGAAGCCATAAACAGCACAAGAACCACAAAACGATAGCTTGATCTTATCATTGTTTTCATAACTGTTTATCTATTTCTGAAATTACACGCGACGCCTGCTCATAATCGTGTTGCATTGCGTCACTGCTTGAAGGTGTGTAGCGCGCAAATTCGCAGCTTTCTAAAAGCTTGAGGAATGCCACAGTGGTTTCAACAGTTACGCCACGATCTTGCAGCAACTGGCTGATGCGTTCTTTGCTCATTTCGCTCGTCTGAATATTCAACCGTGCTTTTAAATAATTATGCAAACACTTTTCTAAGGCTAAATAGAAAGCGGTTTGATTTCCCAAACTCTTTTTGGCATCGCCTAAGTATTTTCGGGCCAGCTTATCTGCCTTACGCAAGCGGTTGCCTTTCACATCATTTTGATAAGCTCTGCGTTTACGACCGAATAAAATGGCTAACGGAATCAACACCACCGGTGTCGCCAGTAAACTCCAGAATGTAGTGGAACCAAAAAACCGGTCTTGATTCATCGACTTTAGCTTTGCGTCAGATTTGATATAAGCAAATTGCTTAGTTTCTTCCACAGGGATTTTATCGGCCTTATCTGAAGAAGCCAATGTAGCAGGACCATTTTCTACATCAATCACGATCTCATCACTACTTAGCGTCTTATACTGCTCTGTCGCAGGATCAAAATAAGAAAAGCGAATAGGCGGAATAGGATAGCTTCCCTTTTGCTGCGGAACTATCGTGTAACGTGCACTGTTAGAACCTGCCATCCCATTAAGCGAAACACGAACGTCTTGCTCGTTTTCTGGCTCATAAACTTCAAGTGCGCTAGGCAATTTAGGCTTCGGTAATGTAAACAGTTTTAAATTCCCATTTCCTTTTGCTGTTAAGGTGAGATCTAATGCCTCTTGCGCGTCTAGTTTCGTTTTACTGGCTGTAACTTCAAAATCAAAATTACCTACAGCTCCTGTAAAACTTTCGGGCTTCCCATCTTCTGGTAAGGCTTTTACGTTTACTTTGCGGGTTGGCGCCGTAACCGTAATTTTTGCCGGTCTTGTGATGCGCATTCCAAAAATATCTCTACGATTGGTAGGAGCTTCCACATTGATATTTAACGCTAGAGGCTCAATGGTAAGCTCTCCCGTTTTTTGCGGATAAAGCAGCGTTCTTCTTAATATAACATAACGATAGGGTTTACCCTCGTACGAACCATCATATACTTTGAATTGCTTTTCATCAATACTCTGACTCCAGAAATCTGCAAACTTAGGCGCGTCTAGTTCGTTCCAGCCATTTACAGCGGTTTCCCGACTTACATACAGCTTGTACACCACGGTAAACGCCTCGTTCAAATAAGGATCATTCTTAGAAACTTCAGCGACCAGATGCACATTATCTTCTGCAGCGGCTACAGGATCATTAGGATCTTTGGGTTTTTCGACCGCGCCGGTCACGGTTATTTCTATAGGAATCGTTTTATACACCGTTCCGTCGATCTCAATTTCTGCCTGACCGATTTTTAAGGTACCGGTAGCATTAGGCTGAAGAAAGTAAGAGAAGGTTTTAGAGAAACTCGCCTTACCGTTAATCCACTGTTTGCTGATGGATTGGTTAGGGCCACCAACTACCGTAAAACCTTGAAAACTGGGCGGCCTAAAATTGTCTCCGTCTTGATTCATTTCAAAATCAACACGTAAACGTTCATTGACCCCTAGTCGTTGCTTACTAACGACAGCGTCAAATTCTACCTGAGACCATGCACTGAATCCGGCAAATAAAACAATCAGCAAAAATTTTAGCTTCATCTTCATTATAACTTCTGCTTTTTACTGGCTTAAATTACCAGTCTTTATCTGTTTTTACTTTTGCTCCTTTAACCTTTTGAGCATTAATTTTATCCTGAACTTTATTCTCTTCGTTTTTCATCGCTTCAAGCAAACTCTTTACTTGCTGAGGAGATAGTTGGCCCTGACCAGGCTGCGGCTGTTGTTGTTGCTTCTCTTTATCGCCATCTTTACCCTGATCTTTTTGATCCCCATCTTTATCCTCGGGCTTGCCTTTATCGTCTTTATTCTGATCGCCCTGATCTTTCTTTTCATCACCTTGATCGTCTTGATCCTTAGGCTTACCGTCGTCGCTTTCTTTATCATCACCTTCACCATCCTGATCTTTTTGATCTTCATTCTGGTCTTGGTTCTGATCCTGATTCTCATCATCACCGCCACCACCGCCGTTCTTCTCTTCTTCCTTTTTAGCAAGTGCTAGATTATATCGCGTTTCTTCATCAGTAGGATCATTGCGCAACGCATTTTTATAAGCTTCAACGGCTTTCTTAAAATCCTTTTGCTGATAAAATGCATTCCCAAGATTGTGAAAAGCTTTATGTTTTTCAGCCTTTGTTTGTGCTACCTCAGCCGCCTGAATATAGCGATTCATCCCCTCTCCATATTTTTTGTTTCGGTAGTAGTTATTCCCCATATTGTATTTGGCCGCCGTATTAGCAGGATCTTTAGCAACTGCTTTTCGGTAGGCAGATTCTGCCGCTGCAAACTCGTTTGAAGCAAACTCATCGTTAGCTTCTGCCACAAAATCCTGTGCTTCTAATATAGCCGGATCGGGTTTTTCGCTTTGCGCAAATACCACACCAGTGACCAAAATAAAGGTCAAGCTCAAAAGATTATTTATAAAATTCTTCATCTTTAAAAAGATTAAGATTTAGACTTATTTTCGTTGAATAGATTCAGTTTTCTTACCCAAGCGGTTTTACGCTCCAGTAAGAACACATCTATAATTAGCAAGAATAGTGCCGCAGCAACAAACCACTGAAACTGGTCTTTAAAATCTGCAAATTGCTTGGCTTCAAATTCTTTTTTATCCATTTGATTTAACGCGGAAGCCATTTTGTCAACCACTTCTTGCGTACTGTTCCCGTTGATGTATTCCCCATCAGCCTCGGCCGCGATCTCCTGAAGCGTTGCCGGATCAAGCTTAGTGATCACCGTCTCTCCATTCTGATCTTTCTTATACGACTGAACAACTCCATTTCTTTTAATAGGAATACGATCTCCAGCTTCTGAACCTACACCAATGGTAAAAATGCGAATGCCTTGCTCTGTAGCCGATTCTGCAATAGAAGCCACCTCGCCCGCGTGATCTTCCCCATCAGAGATAATTACTAAAACTCTATTGGTCTGCTCCTCATCATTATAATAGGTTTTTGCCAACTCGATCGCATCTCTGATCGCTGTTCCTTGGCTCGATAACATATCTGTATTCATCGAATTAAGGAACATTTTTGCGCTGCTGTAATCTGTAGTGATGGGCAACTGCGGATACGCGCTTCCGGCATAAGCAATAATTCCCACACGGTCGCTGCCCAAATTGTTGATGATCTGCGTAACCAGCTGTTTTGCTTTATCGATTCGGCTGGGTGCGATATCTTCTGCATCCATACTTTTAGAAACATCAACAGCAAAAACGACATCAACACCTTCTCGTTTTACCGTTTCCAATTTGGTACCGATTTTTGGGTTTACCAAAGCCACGGCCATGCAAGCCAAAGCGAGACACAAAACAATTAGCTTCAACACCGGTTTAAAAACCGAACGCTGCGGCGTTAATTTCTCCAGCAATTCACGGTTGGTCACAAAGCGCTTTTGCGCGCTACGTTTCCAAAGGGTGACTGCAAAGTAAAGCAGTACCACCACAGGAATTGCCAGCAACGCCCAAAACCATATTTTTTCTTCTAGTAAATACACAAATTAGTTATTTAGTATTCAATCTATATTTTAAACAAAACTTCTAAACACCGTATACCTCAACAGCAATTCAAACAACAAAAGCAAACCTGCCAGAATAACCAGCGGTCTGAATTTCTCCTCATAATTGGTATACTTAAACTCTTCAACATCTGTTTTTTCAAGCTTGTTGATCTCGGCATAAATCTCTTCTAAAGATTCATTATCGGTCGCTCTAAAATAGAGTCCGCCGGTTTTGTCTGCGATCTCTTGCAGTAAGGTTTCATCAATTTCAACAGGAATACTTCCGTATTGAAAACTTCCGTCAGGGCGTAAAGCAACGGGAGAAAGCGCCGTTCCGTTAGTTCCCAGACCTATCGTGTAAACTTTGATCCCAAATTCTTGGGCCAATTCACTCGCGGTTGTTGGCTCTATAAATCCGGCGTTATTCACACCATCAGTCATCAAAATGATCACCTTGCTTTTTGCCTTACTGTCTTTTAAGCGGTTTACCGAAGTCGCCAATCCCATTCCTATTGCGGTACCACCTTCAATAATGCTGTTGTACTCTATATCGTTGAGCGAACTCAACACAATACTTTTATCACTGGTAATGGGCGTTCTCGTGTAACTCTCACCCGCATATTCCACCAGACCAATTCGGTCACTGGGGCGATCTGCAATAAACTGCGAAGCCACTTCTTTAAGCGCCTCAAGACGGTTAGGTTTTAAATCACGTGCCAGCATACTCGCCGAAACATCAATGGCGATCACAATGTCAATTCCGCGAGTGGTGTTTGTTCGCGTAGAAACATCAACATTGCGCGGTCTTGCCAAAGCTGTAATTAAACAGGCCAAAGCCAACAGACGCAGAACGAATAAAACAGGGCGAAATTTTGCAAGCACACCGCTACCTGCTTTAAAACCCTTTAAACTTGAAAGTTTTACCTGAGCCGTAATTTTATTTCGTTTAAAGAAATACCACACAGCAACCACCGGAAGCAGGAGGAACAACCAGAAAAATTCAGGACTTTGAAATTCAAAATTACTTAACATCGGTAGGTACAGATTTTTGAAGTTCTACTGAATTTATAATGCGTGCGCTCATCTCTTTTGCATAGGTATCATCTTCACGATGAGCTACTAAAATTTGCTGCAAGACCCCGGGCGCCGTAAATAGAAGCATCTCATATGCTCCTTTACTAAATTCGTCTTTGTTCAAGGTTTCTGGGAAATCTCCTGTTCCGTAAACGCGTAAACCTTCGGTTCCTTCCGGTGTGGTGTACTTTTCGGTTTTTACGATCAGGTTTTTAGCGCCGTTGGCTTCAATCGTACTGATGAATCCTTGCGCCGAAGCTTCTAAATTGGCTTCATTTTTTCCGCCGAAGCGGGTATTATTCACCACCACATAAAAGTCATCGATCAAGCTTCCGTAGGTAAAGGTGCTCATATCCATTTGTTGCTTGAGCGAATCTGGCAACGCGATCTCATTGCGCTCTAAAACTCTAGGAGTACTGATGATTACCGGCGGATACCCGTATTCACTGCGCACCCAATCGCTTTCAAGCAAATCTTTTGAAGGATGCCCGATGAAATTATCTTTTACAAAATCAAAACCTTTGGTGGCAATCAAAATTCCGGTGGCGATCACTAAAATTCCAAAAACCCCAATAATCGAAGTCAAAATGAGCTTGCGCTTGCGACGTTTTGCCAAGGCTTCACGGTAAGCCGCATCACGCATCAATTCTTCTTCTGTAGGTGGTGGAATCGCTTCTTTAGTTTCTTTTACGATCTCTTCAGCTACAATACGGTCTGCTTCAGCTTGACCCGCTCCAGGAGACGTACGAGCGAACTTGGTAAGGTCTGCACGCTTTAGGATTTGGTCTAGCTTGAGAATGGTTTCTTTACTCAAATCAATTTTACCTTCCTCTTTTTCGAGCATTAAGCGCTCGATCAATTCTGAAGAAGTACTTTCCATCGAGCGGTCATAAACCTCTTCATCAAGATACCTTCTTACAATATCAGTAAGTTTTGAGTAATATGCTTTAGTCGCGTCACGCTCATCAATGCCTCGCGCCGGTTGTTTATACTCTTCGTCAAGTTGTTTAAGAGAAAATAGTGCCTGCTCAAACGGCGGAAGCTTTTGCTCTGCTGCAGCTTTTTTACGACTGCGTCGAATGATAAAAAATAAGAATCCACCAATAACGGCGGCAAGCAATAAAAAGTACAGTAAATACTCCCAGAATTCACTAGTTGCCCGCTCAACAGCCACAATATCTTTAATATCGTAAAGGCCTTGTTTGGTCGTGTCGACCACTACATTGTTCACTTCTATCGCAACCGAATCTGTATAAAAAGGTTGTTGGTTGATTGACACCAATTGCCGCGGAATCGTGTACGAACCGCTATCAAACTGGGTTAGTCCGTAGCGTTTGATCAAGTTCATTTTTGCACCGGCGTACGAAGTGTCAACCTGATAGGCTTCGATCATTTCTAAAGGCTGAAAGGTTTGTCCTTCAGGAAACAGCACCAAATCTGTAGAATCTGCTTCTACCTGAAATTCGTACGTGATTTGCTCCCCAATACGAATTGACGTGGTGTCAACCGCTCCTTTAACCTGCTGCGCTTGCACATTAAATGCGCTTAAAAAAGCAATCAACAAAGTGGAAGCAAACGCTCTTATGCTATAAAAACTTGATTTAGGAATATGATTCTTAAGGTTACTGTTCATTGTTGTGTTATCCTCTTCGTTTAAAATAACCTAGTAATTTTTTGACATAGCTTTCATCGGTACGCACATCGATCACGCCGGCACCGCTTCTTGTAAAACTATCTTTATAATATGCCACGCGATCGCGGTAATATTTTGCGTAATTGTTACGCACCTTTCTTGATGTAGTATTGACTAGCAATAATTCCCCGGTTTCTTCATCTTCCATCTGCACAATTCCCAAACTCGGAATTTCCTCTTCACGCTGATCGTAAATACGTATACCCGTAATGTCGTGGCGCTTCGCAGCGATCTTCATTGTGTCTTGATAATCGTCTGCAATAAAGTCTGAAAGCACAAAGACAATGGCTTTTTTCTTCATCACTCCAGAAAGGAATTTCAGAGCTTGTGCCACATCGGTCTTTTTACTCTTCGGTTTGAATTCTAAAAGTTCGCGAATGATGCGCAGTACGTGCGACTTACCTTTTTTAGGTGGAATGTACAATTCGATCCCATCTGAAAATAAAATGAGTCCGATTTTATCATTATTCTGCAAAGCCGAAAATGCTAAGGTTGCGGCAATTTCGGTGACAATTTCAGATTTTAATTGCTGATCTGTACCAAAGAATTCTGAACCACTCACATCTGCCACAAGCATCATGGTAAGCTCGCGCTCTTCTTCAAAAACCTTTACAAATGGCTCATTGTAGCGCGCGGTAACATTCCAGTCTATATTACGCACATCATCACCAAACTGGTATTGACGCACTTCACTAAAGGTCATACCACGCCCTTTAAACGTAGAATGGTATTCCCCGCCAAAAATATGATCAGACAGTCTTCTGGTCTTGATCTCAATTTTGCGTACTTTTTTTAGAAGTTCTTTAGTGTCCATGTGTAATCAATCAAAAAAGAAAATCAGTAGGCAGTAGTTGCTATTTTTCAAGCAAGAACTGCGAACTGATTTCTAATGCTTAGTTTATGGTACTTCGATCTCGTTTACGATCTTGTTTATAATTTCAACGGTAGTTACGTTTTCGGCTTCCGCTTCATAAGTGATCCCGATACGATGACGCAATACATCGTGTACTACCGCACGCACATCTTCTGGAATCACATAACCGCGACCTTTGATAAACGCATAACATTTTGAAGCAGTTGCTAAGTTGATACTACCCCTCGGAGAAGACCCAAAACTGATCAAGGGTTTTAAATCTGCCAACTTATAATTTTCAGGGTAACGTGTCGCAAAGATGATATCAAGAATATATTTCTCGATCTTCTCATCCATATACACCTCTTTTACAGCTTCCTGCGCACGCAAGATCTGCTCTATAGAAACCACAGGATTCACTTTCTCAAAAGAACCTTTTAGGTTGGCTCTAATGATGAGTTGTTCTTCGGCATGTTTAGGATAGTCAATTACGGTTTTAAGCATAAAACGGTCAACCTGCGCTTCAGGAAGTGGGTACGTTCCTTCTTGCTCAACCGGGTTCTGAGTTGCCATAACCAAAAATGGTCTGTCTAGCTTAAACGTCTCATCACCAATGGTCACCTGCTTCTCCTGCATCGCTTCCAGCAGCGCACTCTGTACTTTGGCCGGCGCACGGTTAATCTCATCTGCGAGGACGAAATTGGCAAAAATAGGCCCTTTCTTTATACTGAAATCATTCAGTTTCATATTGTAAATCAAGGTACCCACAACATCAGCCGGAAGTAAATCTGGCGTAAACTGAATACGGCTAAAGCTTCCGTGAACTGCCTGAGAGAGCGTATTAATCGCCAAGGTTTTTGCCAGACCGGGAACTCCCTCCAGCAAAATATGCCCACGTCCTAAAAGGCCTATAAGCAAGCGTTCTACCATATGCTTTTGCCCTACGATGACTTTGTTCATTTCCATCGTAAGTATTTTTACAAAAGCACTCTCTTTTTCGATCTTTTCGTTAATCGCTCCTATATCAACAGATGCGCTAGTATCTTCCATACTTTTATTTTATGTGCGTTTTATATGACTCTGAGGTCTACAAGGTTATACTTTATTGCTAACCATTTTGTTAAGCAATGGTTAAAATCCCCTGTAAGCACGGCTTATGGAAGGCCTTTAGGGGTAATTCTAATGACGACATTTCACGAGAAATGTTGCAAAAAAAAATGCAACCTTTTCAGATTGCTCCTCAAAGATACAGGATTTAGTATTTTTTATCAATAAATGAATCTGGATTAAAGCAGGCATTCAAAAAACATTCTTGTAATTTTCAATTTGTATTACAACCCTAAACTATGACGACTAAAACAGCATTTATTACCGGTGCCACAAGCGGTATCGGAGCAGCAACAGCAACGTATTTTGCCAAAAACGGAATCAATCTTATTCTCTGCGGAAGACGTCAAGAACGCCTTGATACGCTAAAGGCTGAATTGCAAAATCAAGTAAACGTACACACCTTGACTTTTGATGTGCGAAATAAAAAAGATGTAGCAAATGCGATCAATGGCTTACCGGAAGCTTTTCAGCACATAGATATTTTGATCAACAACGCGGGTAACGCGCACGGTCTTGACCCTATTCAAGAGGGAAACACAGAAGATTGGGACGCGATGTTGGACATCAATGTAAAAGGCTTACTTTATGTGAGTGATATAATCATCCCAAAAATGATCGCTCAAAATAGGGGTCACATTATTAACATCGGTTCAACTGCCGGAAAGGAAGTGTACCCCAAAGGCAATGTTTATTGTGCAAGTAAACACGCCGTTGATGCAATTAATCAAGGAATGCGTATAGACTTGAATGGCTATAACATACGTGTAGGCGCAGTAAACCCGGGAATGGTTGAGACTGAATTCAGCGAAGTGCGTTTTAAAGGTGACTCAGAAAAAGCAGATAAAGTGTACCAAGGATTTAAACCTTTACAAGCAGAAGATATCGCAGATATCATTCATTTTGTTGTTACCCGCCCTTACCACGTAAACATTGCAGATCTTGTAGTTATGAGTGTAGACCAAGCATCTTCTACAGTGGTGAATAAGCAATAATTATTATAGTGATTACTATTGTTGACTTGCGAGATAGCACATCACATCTCATTTAAAAATCTAGAAGTTTTTAAAACGAATGATCGTTCAACTTTAAACAGGTAACCCGTAACTTTATGCTATGATCAACAAACGCCTGCTCATTAAAAACTTACTCGCGCATAATGACGAGAACAGTTTTTATGACAAAAAGCGAAAAGTTGACATCAGTACCAAAGAGGGTAAGGCCAAGTTTTTAAAACACGTATGTGCGCTATCTAATTCAAACCCCAAAAACAACAGCTATATTGTGATTGGAGTTGAGGATGAAACCAACGAAATCCAAGGCGTTCCGTTTTTTGATGATAGCAAAATTCAAAATTTGGTGAACGCCTATTTGACCAATCCGCCGCTGATTTCTTATGAAAACATTCCGTTTCCGCATTTACCTTCAGATCAGGTAATTGGCTTAGTCACGATCAGACCCATCAATAAACTGACAGCGCTAAAGAAAAACATCTGGAAATACTGGGGCGGCACTGCCTTTTTTAGAGACGGAAGCATTTCTATGCCTAAAGTCTTTCAAAGTGAGATTTTAGATGTAAATAGCGAGATTGTCGCCACGATTGAAAAACACGCACACAACAGTATTGAGCTGACTTTAGATGGTGTGATCGATTTTATTAACGTGCGACATGCAGACCTGTTTACGCAGTACAAAGTGTTTAAAGAGCAATTTGTGGTATGCTGGGCAGGGAATAAGAAAGAGGTTAAGGGCAACACCTATTTTAGTCGTGTGGATATCGAATTGATCAATGAGCAAGTGCGCCTTTTTTATTCGGCTTTGGACGAAGTGTCGATCACGATGACCGGCGATCATTTTACCATTTTAGAATACGTATTGTTAGGGCTTCAAAATGAATATAAATATTACCCATTAGAAGAATTGACGATAAATTTTAATGAAAATGGTTCGTACACCATTGACAGCAATCTGGTTTTTGAGCCGCCACAATTTGACCGAAAATTACTCTATCACATTTATAACAATAACAATACAATTCTTAAGAAAGTATTGGCTAATAAAGAACTCAACAAAGGCGAACTTGAAGACCTGTACAATCTGCCGGCAACGTATTTGATTTGCTATCTCAATGGCTTTGAACCGGCGCTTGACAAGCTAGAAAGTATTCGGCCTTATCTTAGAAAATACGGAACCAAACTGTATAACGCATACAAAGAAAACATTCGCATTTTGCGAAAAGTAAAATACAATTCATGACACGTACCCTCGCCATAGGCGACATTCACGGCGGCCTAAGAGCACTTAAACAAATTCTTGAGCGCGCTAAAATAACCCAGAACGACGTACTGATTTTTTTAGGAGATTATGTTGACGGCTGGAGCGAAAGCGCCCAAACAGTTTCCTTTTTAATCGAATTATCAAAAACCCACAACTGCATTTTTATGCGCGGTAACCACGATGATCTGACCTATCAGTGGTTGCGGGACAATACTAGAAATGACACTTGGCTCAATCACGGCGGTAGAAGTACGCTAAAGTCTTACGAAGATCTTTCTCAAGAAACCAAAGAAGAGCATCTAGAATTCTATAAAAATCTCAAAGATTATTACATCGATGAGCAAAATCGCATGTATGTTCACGCCGGTTTTCAAAACCGAAACGGTCCCGAGTTTGAACATTACAGCACCGCATTCTACTGGGATCGCACCTTTTGGGAGATGGCGGTAAGCTTAGACAAACGCATAAAAAAAGACGACCCGGAATATCCTATGCGGCTGCAATACCACAAAGAGATCTTTATTGGTCACACCCCTGTAACGCGTATAGCCAGAGACGAACCTACACAAATGGCCAATGTTTGGAATGTAGATACAGGAGCCGCCTTTAAAGGAAAGCTCTCGATCATAGATGCTGATACTAAGGAATTCTGGCAAAGTGATCCTGTTTACACCTTGTATCCTAATGAAGAAGGCCGAAATGGATAAACCTAGAGCAAACTAAGGCATTTAAATCTCGATTATCGAAAAAATAGTTTGAAACAAAATATAGACTTTTGATACTCATAAGCATACAGCTTTATTAAAACCGAAACATCCTATGGGAATATTTGATAAGATTAAAGAAAAACTCAGCCACGAATTTATCGATATCATCGAGTGGCTCGATTATACGCCAGATACCATTGCACATCGTTTTGAGCGTTATCAAAACGAAATTAAAAACAACGCAAAACTCATCGTACGTGAAGGGCAAACTGCTGTTTTTGTAAACGAAGGTCAACTTGCCGATGTTTTCACACCCGGAACTTACACGCTAAACACGCAAAACCTTCCTATTCTTACTACACTTAAAGGTTGGAAATACGGTTTTGACAGTCCGTTTAAGGCGGAAGTATATTTTGTAAACACCCATTTATTTACCGACGAAAAATGGGGTACAAAAAACCCAATTACCTTAAGTGATGATCGTTTTGGCCTGGTAGAAATCAGAGCTTTTGGAACCTATGCGTTTAAAATAAGCGATGCCGGAACTTTCATTAAAGACATTGTTGGAACTGATAATAACTTCACCAACTTTGAGATCAACGAGCATCTCAAAAGCCTGATCGCAACTCGATTTACAGACACCGTAGGAGAAGCCAACCTTCCGATAGAATTGTACGCAGCAAACACTACAGAACTTTCTGAGACGTGTAAAGAAGTGATGCAACCCGAGTTTACATCGGTGGGAATTTCGCTTGAAAAATTTTATATCGAAAATGTATCGATGCCCGAAGAGCTCAAAAAAGAGATCTTCGAATACAGCCGAATCGATAAACTTGACCTTGATAAATTAACCAAATTCAAAACCGCAAAAGCTATTGAAGCTGCTGCAAATAACGAAGGAGGTACCGCCGGTGCCGGTATGGGAATGGGAATGGGCTTTGCGCTTGCCCAACAAATGGGAAATGCAATGAGTAAGCCACAAGCTCAGCAACCGCAAGCCGCTGCAACGCCTCCTCCAATGCCGGTCGCTACACAGTATTACTATGCACAAAATAATACGCAGCAGGGACCTGTGAGCTTTGATCAGTTACAGGCACTTTTCGCCTCGCGTACAATCAATAGAAATTCATTGATCTGGAAACAAGGCATGAGTGAATGGAAAGCGCTTCAGGAGATCGAAGAATTGAAACCCTTTTTAGGCGGAAACACACCACCGCCACTTCCGGGTCAATAATTAATTTCAAAGCTGCTTTGACCGAACCTTCCATTCAAAAATCTGAACTCAAAAAAGCCTGTAAAAATTGTGGTGCCGAGCTTAAATACAAGCCAGGCACCACAACGATTACGTGCGAATACTGCGGAAACCAAGAGCAAATCGCACTGGAAACCGATCCTATCAAAGAATTACCGCTTCGGCAATTTCTTCAGGAAAAAGGAGCTCAGGCAAACAGCGAAGAAATTAGCATCCTGCACTGTAAAAATTGCGGTGCTAATCAGCATGTTGAAGAGAATTACAAGTCTTTGCATTGCGTGTATTGTGGCACGCCGCTGATCAGAGAAGATGCAAAAACAGAACAGTGGATTCTTCCAGGCGCGGTGTTGCCTTTTCAGCTTACACAACAAGAAGCGATTCTTCGGTTTAAAAAATGGGTAAACGGACCTTGGTGGGCTCCCAACGATTTAAAAAAAGCAACACTAGACCCGCAGTTCACTAAAGGTTTGTATTTACCCTATTGGACGTTTGACGCGCAACTTTATGGTCAATATAGCGGTGCTCGCGGTGATTATTATTACGAAACACAATCCTACAAAGACAGCAAAGGCCGAAGACAAACACGCCGCGTGCGCAAAACTCGTTGGATTCCCATCAGCGGAAACATTAGTGGTTTTGTAGATGACACCCTCATCAACGCCTCAAAGCAACACACCGGCAAAGTACCTCATGGTGTCGCACTGTGGAATTTAGAAAAGCTACAGTCTTTTGAAAGCAGCTTTCTTACTGGCTTTGTTACCGAAAAATATACTATTCCGCTTAAGGATGGACATCTCGAAGCTCAAGAAGAAATGCAGCGCATTGCAGACACTTGGGCGCGTCGCGATATTGGCGGTGACGAGCAACGCGTAAATACGTTAAACATTAATCTGGAAGAAGAAACCTTCAAACATATTTTGCTACCGGTTTATATTTCGGCGTATCGATACAAAGGAAAAGAATACAGCTTCTTTGTAAATGGAGAAAACGGAAGCATCTCGGGTAAACGCCCGTATTCCTTCTGGAAGATTTTCTTTGCGGTATTAGCAGGCATTCTCCTTTTTGGATTGGTGTATTTGTTCAGCAAGTAAATGAGAACACCTTCGTATTGGGCAACATCAATAAAAAAGCCGCTTAGTAGCGGCTTTCTCATATAGTTTATTCTTCTCTTAGCTCTGAAATGACCTGAAGAACATTCTCTAAATAAGTCTTGACATCAGAAGGTAAATCATCATTTATCTCATCAAAAACCCAAGATTTCCTTTCTCCTCCGACGTTTATACTAAAATAATAATCAAAATCTGCATACGTCTGACTTCCAAGTTCTCCTTCAAAATTCAATAGGCTTTCGGGAACCACATAAACATCTTTAGACATTTGAAATTCAGCATTTGACAAAGCCTCTTCTCTAAAAGTTGTGGCATCCCAATTTCCATAATCTGTATCGCTATCAGCATCTGCGTGAATTGAAGATTCATTAATAAGAAAAAGCGACCTGCAGTCCCCTGTACATTGGCCGTATACTTCTCCAAAAATCACAGAATTAGCCTCTACATTTATAGTCCCATCATCATCATCTGAACAACTAAGTGTAGTCAAAGCAATAAGCATAAAAATAATTCTTCTCATAACAGTTTTTTTTTAATGGTTGTTACATAGTAGATGTCAAAAAATCAAAAGGTTGCGTATGATTTCATTTTTTAATTAAAGTAATTCTGCAAGATTCTTTCATCTCAAGCTACAAATCAAATTTAATCCCCTGCGCAAGCGGCAATTCGGTGGTATAATTGATCGTGTTGGTTTGGCGACGCATATAGACCTTCCAGGCATCAGAACCGCTCTCGCGACCACCACCAGTTTCTTTTTCACCACCAAAAGCGCCTCCAATTTCTGCACCGCTGGTACCAATATTTACATTTGCGATTCCGCAGTCACTACCAGCTACACTTAAGAAGCGTTCTGCTTCACGCAAGTTATTGGTCATAATCGCAGAAGACAATCCCTGGCGTACGCCGTTTTGCAGTTCAATCGCATTCTCCACTTCTCCGCTATATTTCATTAAGTAAAGTACCGGAGCAAAAGTCTCGTGCTGTACGATCTCATAGTGATTTTCAGCTTCTGCAATGGCTGGTTTTACGTAGCATCCGCTCTCATAACCTTCACCTTCCAGGACGCCACCTTCCACTAAAATTTTACCACCTTCTTCAACGACTTTAGTCAAAGCATTTTGATAATTTTTCACTGCGTTTTTGTCGATTACCGGTCCCACGTGATTGTTTTCATCCAGCGGATTCCCAATACGCAATTGGCCATATGCATCTACAATTGCATTTTTTACTTTATCATAAATGCTCTCGTGAATGATCAATCTACGGGTTGAAGTACAGCGCTGACCGGCAGTTCCCACCGCACCAAATACCGCACCGATTACCGTCATCTTAAGATCAGAATCCGGAGTAACGATAATCGCGTTGTTTCCACCGAGTTCCAAGAGTGATTTCCCTAAGCGAGCACCCACGGTTTGCGCTACTTGTTTTCCCATTCGGGTAGAACCAGTGGCCGAAACCAGCGGTACACGCTCATCTTTAGTCATTAATTCGCCTACAGTATAATCGCCGTTGATCAAGCACGAAATTCCTTCAGGCAGATTATTGTTAGCAAACACACGTGCTGCGATTTTTTGACAAGCAATCCCCGTAAGCGGTGTTTTCTCTGAAGGTTTCCAGATACATACATCACCACAAACCCAAGCCAATGCTGTGTTCCAGCTCCATACCGCAACCGGAAAATTAAATGCTGAAATAATCCCTACAATCCCTAAAGGATGGTACTGCTCATACATACGATGCCCGGGACGCTCAGAATGCATCGTCAAACCATGCAACTGACGTGAAAGCCCTACTGCAAAGTCGCAGATATCTATCATCTCCTGTACTTCGCCCAGACCTTCTTGATAGCTTTTACCCATCTCGTAAGAAACGAGTTTTCCCAACGGCTCTTTAAGTCGACGCAACTCTTCATTAAACTGGCGCACCACTTCACCACGTTGAGGTGCCGGCATCACACGCCATACTTTAAATGCTTCAGCGGCAGTTTGCACCACTTGCTCATATTCTTCCGGAGTGGTTTGCGTCACTGATGCAATGTTTTTTCCGTCAACGGGAGAAACGGAAGTAATCAATTTACCCGAATTACTCGTTTGTAAACCTGTTGAAGTTCCTGCATTTTCAGAAGTGATCTCTAATGCTTTTAGCGTTTCAGCTATTGTTGCGTTATCAGTGGTTTGAGCCATTATATTGTAGTTTTCTTATAATTTATGTTTGTATTCTTCGAAGTTAATAAATATCAACCTCTATTTAAAGTGAAAATTAGAAGATTAGCAAACTAAAAATGCGCCTAAAACAGCGCATTTTTAAATCATGTAACATTCCTACTATTCTACAAATCGAGCATCAGCCTCCATCACCGTACCGCACTTATCGCAGGTACGTAATTCTTCGCTTCCATAGAATACTTTAAAGTGTTTCAAAAAGTCTTTCTCGATATCATTCAGCGGAAAATAAACCTCATAGAGTTTGTGATTGCAATTATCACAAAACCATAATAAACCGTCTTTTCCGTCAAGATCTGCGCGTTTTCGTTCAACAACAAGACCTATAGAGCCTGCTTTACGCACCGGAGAATGCGGCACTTTTGCCGGATGCAAATACATATCGCCGGGACCTAATTGCATCGTTCGCTTTTCGCCTTCGTCTTGCACGTGCACTTCGATTTCACCTTCTAGTTGATAAAACAACTCTTCGGTCTCATTATAATGATAATCCTTTCGGGCATTAGGTCCCGCAACCACCATAACGATATAATCATCTGCGTCTTTATATAAATTTTTATTCCCAACCGGTGGTTTTAATAAATCCCGGTTTTCTTCAACCCATTGGGTTAAGTTAAAAGGTTTTGCAATAGCCATAATCTCGTATTTAGGCTAAAATTACAACATAATAAAGTGGGATAAAACAATAGCGACACAGAGTTTCTCAAAGGTTTTTCTGTATTTTAGAAGCTTAAAACTCAATTTTTATGAAGTCATTGCTACCTGTTTTATTGCTAAGTTTTTTGTGTTTCGCTTGTAAACAAGAAAACGCGCCTCAAACAACTGTTGAACCAACTCCCCAACAACAAGAATTTGCCATTATCATACACGGCGGAGCAGGCACGATTCTTAAAAAGAATATGACTGATTCTATGGAACAGGCTTATAAAGCTAAGCTTACTGAGGCCATCAAAACTGGCTATGAGATCCTTAAAAATGGTGGAAACAGTCTTGAAGCGGTACAACGCACTATAAATGTGATGGAAGATTCTCCGCTGTTCAATTCGGCTAAAGGTGCGGTGTTTACTCACGATGGTAAAAATGAACTAGACGCTTCTATTATGGATGGTGCGACTCTAAATGCGGGTGCGGTTGCCGGCGTTACCACAGTGAGAAACCCGATCAATCTAGCCTACGAGGTGATGACAAATTCTGAACATGTGATGCTTAGCGGCAAAGGCGCAGAAACTTTTGCTAAAGAAAAAGGCATTGAACTCGTTGACCCGTCTTACTTTTTTACTCAGAATAGATACGATGCACTGCAACGTGCGCTTGATCGCGAAAAGCAAGATTCTGTAAGCAAAGCAACTGCTTTTTATGATCCTTATATTAAGGATGAAAAATTTGGTACTGTTGGCTGCGTAGCATTAGATAAAAACGGAAATATTGCCGCAGGAACTTCGACCGGAGGGATGAGCAACAAGCGTTATAACCGCATCGGTGATTCGCCAATCATTGGCTCCGGGACGTATGCAAATAATGCAACGTGCGGCGTGTCTTCAACCGGCTGGGGAGAGTATTTCATCCGTGGTCAGGTGGCTTACGATATCAGCGCGCAAATGGAATATGCTGAAAAAAGTCTGTCTGAAGCTACAGCAAATGTAATTCAAGAAAAGTTGACCAAACTTGGTGGTACCGGCGGAATTGTCGCACTAGATCACTACGGAAACCCTTCGATGGAATTTAATACCGAAGGAATGTATCGAGCTTATATGAATGACCAAGGCGAATTGACTCTTGGTATTTACAAAGAAAACGAAAACTAGTTCTCGTGGAGCTCACTGAAGATCAATCGTATTACGCCGTAATTTTTACATCAATTCAATCTAAAAACACTTCAGGCTACGCCGAAATGGCTAGCAAGATGGAAGCGCTTGCACAAAAGCAACCGGGTTATCTGGGAATGGAACATGCCCGAAGCGAACTAGGGATTACCATATCCTATTGGAAAACCGAAGCCGCCATCGCCGGTTGGAAAAATCAAGTAGATCATCTAGTAGCGCAAAAAACCGGAAAAGCCAAATGGTACTCAAAATATTCGGTACGCGTGTGTAAAGTAGAACGTGAATATCATTTTAATACGGAAAACTAAGGTATTAACCTACCTCAACTATTTAATCATGAAAAAACCCTTAAGTAAAAACTTAAGGGTTTTTCAGTAAGTAATTCTCGCGAGGAGAAAAGCGAAACAGCAGGCCCCCACCTGCTGCATCTAACATAACAAAACCAACTTAAAGCTGTAAATTTTGTAAATATGTTGTGTGTCGTAATTGATTTTGCGACCTGTTGGGTCAGGTCATTGGGGGATTTAAGATTTGGGGGTTAAACTGCTTAAAATTATAAGCGTTTTATTTTGTGATAAAAATTTGAGTAAAGAATGCAATACCTTTTTCATTCTTCACAACCGAAAGACCGCTGTGAGTAAAGTTACCTTCAATCGCTTCTTTATGACTTTCACTCTTCAACCAAGCAGCAACTACTTCTTGTGCGCTACGGTATCCGTAAGCTACATTTTCACTTACACGTGCTGCACCTTTCGCTTTTAAATAATCTGAACGTTGGAAGAAATTATCGTGGCTGATCTCATTTTTAGTAGCCATATACTTTGAGTGCTCAATCGCCTTCACTTTAGAATCGTTATTAAAGGCTAATTCAGAAAGGCCAATGCTTGAGCGGTGTTTGTTTACTTCCACAAGAATTTCTTGTGCAAAAGCGTCTTCAACAGTTAGATCTGCAGAAACTTCTAATGCTGCTTCATCATTAGTCATTAGCTCTTCATCTTGTGAACAGCTGGTAAGGAAAATGGCAAAAGTGATCGCCAACAAGTTGGTTGTAAAAGTTCTCATGATTTGGGGTTTATGAGTTATGTTGGTACAAACATAAGTAGGATTTTTTACCCCTACAACACTTCAACCGTTATTTTGTGTATTTCATCGATTATTTGTCTAATTTTAACAAATTTAAGCTAAAATTTAACACTTTACAGCGTTCTAAAATGCACTTTATCGATGATTGAAAAGAGTGCTTTATCGATTACCAACGCAAAACTATGCGTTTCATCGATAATTAAATGTACTTCTTCGTTGTTTGTTTTATCAACTCTTATTTTGTAAGACAAATTGAGTAGCATTTCCATATAAATTTTATACAAGTACAATAAAACAAGACCTTTAGCAACGCTCTTCTTGCTAATGCCCTAGTAAAATCTGTAAACAATTACAGTACTTCCACGATAAATACAGTAATTTTCAGTTCTTAAAGTATTCTGATACTTCTTCCTATGAAAACCACTAAATTTCTCTATATCGCTCTTGTCTTTATTTCTGTACTTTCTTGTACAAAAACAAAACCTGAGCCGGATAATATTTTTCGTTTCAAAGAATATATCGCCTTCAATACGTTTGGCGAGGTTTCTATTGCCTCACCCATTCGCGTGGTTTTGGCTCAGCCCACTGATCAGTACCAAAACAATCAAGAAATTCCGTCAGAGTATCTGGTAATTAATCCTAAGACTGAAGGTTCATTTTATATAGAAAATGGCTCAACCCTGCTTTTTAAGCCCGAAGAACCTTTACGCCCGGACACAGAATACAGCGTAACACTTAAATTGAGTCGGTTTTTTGAAGACATAGATCCCGAATACAAAAATTACACGTTTGGGTTTAAAACCATCACGCCTAATTTTAAGCTAAACTTAGGTAATCTGCAGTCGTATTCTAAAGAATGGCAGTACCTCACGGGCTCTGTAGAAACCTCAGATCAGGTTGATGCTACACTAGCCAGTCAACTCGTGCGCGCTTCCCAAGAAGGAAAAAATCTGCACATCGACTGGCCGAATGAGCAACAAAACGGCACCTTTTTTAATTTTACTATAGACAGTATTCACCGCAAAAAAGAGAATTCGCAGATACGCATTGCTTGGGATGGTGAACCTATTGAAAGTACTACGCAAGGTCAAAGCACTTTAAATATTCCCGGCCAAGCTCAATTTACTGTGGTTGATGTAGTGAGTGCTTTAAGTCCGGAAAGTGTAATAAGTGTTAATTTTTCTGATCCGCTGATGATGGAACAGAACTTTGAAGGGCTTGTTCAGTTAGACAGTTTGACAAACCTGCGCTACGAAGTACAGGGTAATGTGCTCAATATTTATCCCAAGCAACCGGTTTCTGGCGCGCTAGACCTCACGCTAAATAAAGGAATTAAAAATGCTGAAGGCGTGGCACTACCCGCTACGTATGCTCAAAAAATATCTTTTCAACAACTTAAACCTCAAGTACGCTTACTCTATAAAGGAAGCATTTTACCCGCTTCGATGAAAACACCACTTTACTTTGAGGCAGTAAATCTATCTGCGGTTGACGTGCGTGTGATCAAAGTTTTTGAAGATAATATGCTTCAGTATTTGCAAGAGTCAAATCTCAACAGCACTTCGACTTATGATTTACAACGCGTAGGAAGACGTGTCGCTAAAAAGACCATTCCTCTAATCAATAACAGCATTGGCCAAACCGGATTATGGAAAGCCTATGCCGTTGATCTTTCAGAATTATTTAAAGCAGATCCTGGAGCTATGTATCGGGTTGAATTCAGTTTTGATCAAAAATACAGCCTGTACCCGTGTAGCGATGACGCTGAAGAAATTACCAGAAGTAAAGAAGACATCTACCTTGAAGAATCTTACGAAGATTATTACAAGACCAATCTGGATAACGAAGAAGAAGAACGAGAAGAGCGCTATTGGGATAACGAATTGTATTCTTGGAGAAATAGGGTGTACAACTGGGAAGAAGAGGACAACCCTTGCCACCCGGCTTATTACAATGAAGAGCGGTTTGCACAGACTAACATTATAGGTTCTGATCTTGGTTTGATCGTAAAAGAAAGCGACAACGGCTCTTATGATTTTGTGACTAGTAACCTCCTGACCGCTGCTCCGGAAATAGGTGTAGACATCAGAATTTACAACTATCAACAGCAACTTATTAAAAATCTAAAAACAGATTTAAAAGGTTTTGCTTCATTTAAAAGTGATAAAAATGCAGCCTTTGTGGTCGCACAACAACGCAACAATTTTGCTTATGCCAAGCTAGATGATGGGAATGCACTATCGCTAAGTAATTTTAATATTGCCGGAACACAACTGCAAAAAGGTCTGCGCGGTTTTATATATACTGAACGCGGCGTACATCGCCCAGGAGACAGCATTCATCTTAGCTTTGTTCTCAATGACATTGCCAACCCATTACCTAAAGAACACCCTGTAAAACTCGAGGTGACAGATGCCCGAGGAAAACTAGTGCAGCGCACCTTGTTGAGTTCAACGCTGACTAATAAAAATGTTTCCGGCGGAAGCAGCCACGGATTTTATTATTTCCCAATCCCAACTAAAAGCACTGATCCTACAGGAAATTGGCACGCGACCATAAGCGTGGGAGGAGTTCAATTTTCAAAAACCTTACGCGTCGCTACAGTAAAGCCTAACCGATTAAAAATCGCTCTTGATTTTAATTCTGAAATACTATCGACTAAAGAACCACTTACCGGAAGCATTTCTGCCCAATGGCTTCACGGTGCCGTAGCCCGAAACTTAAAAGCAGAGCTAACCACGACCTTAACAGCTACCGAAGCTTCCTTTAAAAATTATGAGCAGTATCGTTTTACAGATCCTGTGCGAAAGTTTTCTGAAGTAGAGTTGCCGCTGCTTAAAGACAAAACGCTTGATGCCAATGGTAAACTTAATTTCAATCAAAAAATTGAATTGAGTAACAAAGCTCCGGGAATGCTAAAAGCCAACTTTTTGACCAAGGTCTTTGAAGGAGGTGGCGATTTTTCGGTAGATGTTTTTTCTAAAACGATCGCTCCATACACCCATTTCGTTGGGCTTAAAGCCCCTGAGCCTCAAAAATATGATGCTTATTTTACAGATGAAGACGTTCAGTTTGATCTCGTAAGCCTTACTGAAGCCGGTAAACCTTCCCCTAATCGCAACCTACAGGTTCAACTGTTTAAAATGGAATGGCGCTGGTGGTACAGTCGCGGCTACGATAATCTATCGCGGTATGAGAATACTTCGGTGTATAAACCTGTTCAGGATTTTGAAGTAACCACTAACACTAAAGGAAAAGCCTCAGCAAAGATCAATGTTCCCGAGAAAGATGGTGGCCGTTATTTACTGCGTGTGATAGATAAAGAAGCAGGGCATGCCACCGGACTCATCACCTATTTTTACCGTAATTGGAGCAATGCACCTTCAGCAAATGCAGAAAGTGCAAAAATGCTGATCTTCAATGCAGATAAAGAACAGTACACGGTAGGCGAAGAAGCCGTGATCAAATTTCCTTCCGCAGAAGCCGGAAACGCATTGGTAAGTTTAGAAAATGGTACTGAAGTTCTTTCAAAACAATGGGTAAAAACCACCAAAGAAGAAACGGTAGTACGCATCCCGATCACCAAGGCAATGGCTCCAAATGTTTACGTACACATCAGCCTGCTGCAACCACACGCACAAACACTGAACGACAGGCCTATACGCCTTTATGGCGTCATTCCGCTATTAGTAGAAGATCCGCAAACCGTATTGCAACCTCAACTTAGCATGCCGCAAGAATTAAAACCCGAAACGGATTATACCATCAAAGTCAGCGAAGCGTCAAATAAAGAGATGACTTATACTTTGGCCGTGGTTGACGAAGGATTGCTTGATCTAACACGTTTTGCAACACCTGATATTCACAAAGCATTTTATGCCCGCCAGGCTTTAGGGGTTAAAACATTTGATATTTATGATTATGTCATTGGCGCTTACTCGGGAAGTGTTGATAATATTTACGCAATAGGTGGTGGTGATGTGGCCGCAGGTGCTAAAAACCGAAAAGCACAGCGTTTTAAACCGGTAGTACAATTTTTAGGTCCGTTTCATTTAGAAGCAGGCCAGAAGGCCTCTCATAAATTGCATATGCCTAATTATGTAGGCTCGGTACGCACGATGTTAATTGCAGGAGATAACGCCACCGGCGCCTACGGAACCACTGAAAAAACAACTCCAGTGCGTAAACCTCTAATGGTTTTAGCTTCTATTCCTCGCAGATTGGCTCCGGGAGAACAACTCACATTGCCCGTCACGGTTTTTGCAATGGACGATAACGTGAAGCAAACTACCATAACCGTCAAAAGCAGTAGCGCCCTCAAAGCGATTGGTGCCAAATCGAAAACAATCAGGTTTAGCCAGCCCGGCGAAACTATGGTAAATTTTGAGTTTGAGGTACTTGAAGCCCAAGCACCTCAGCGTTTTGAGATCCTCGCAAAAGGAGGTGGTGAACAGGCTAGTTATGAGGTAACTCTTGATGTAGAAAACCCAAACCCTATTTCACAGAAAGCAACCTATTATACGCTGGAGCCCGATGCCGAATTGTCTGTAGATTTTACGCCCTTTGGTGTTGCTGGAAGCAATGGTGCAACCCTAGAGTTCTCTACCTTACCTCAAATAGACTTTACCAAACGTCTTCAATATTTGATAGATTACCCTTATGGTTGTGCTGAACAAACAACATCAAGTGGCTTCCCGCAGCTGTATCTTGCATCGATCTTTGATTTAGAAAACTCTCAAAATCAAGAAACCGTAAAAAATATCAAAGCGACGTTAGATCGTCTTGGTATGCTGCAAAATCCATCTGGTGGTGTAAGCTATTGGCCGGGTGAACGAGAGTCTGATGCCTGGGCTACCAGTTATGCCGGTCATTTTATTTTAGAGGCCCAAAAGCAAGGGTATGCTCCGCCTATAACCTTTCTTTCTAACTGGCTGAACTATCAGAAAAATGCAGCTAAACAATGGCGCAATGGTGCTACCTCATACAACAGCAGTTTGACCCAAGCATACCGACTTTACACTTTAGCTCTAGCCGGGCAGCCGGAATTGGCTGCGATGAACCGCTTGCGTGAATCGGGTGAATTGAACAATGATTCCAGATGGCGCTTGGCGGCTGCCTATGCGTTAGCTGGTAAAAAACAAGTGGCACAAGAACTCGTTAATAACGCATCTTTAGATTTTGCTACAAAAAGAGAACTTCAGTACACCTATGGTTCTGTCTTAAGAAATAAAGCGATGGCTTTAGAAACAATGGTTCTACTGAATGACTCCAGACAAAATGATTTGGCTAACAGTATTGCTAAAGAACTAAACGCCGCCACTTGGCACAGCACGCAAACTACGGGCTTTGCGTTATTGAGTTTGTCTAAGATGTTAATCGCCAACGGCGGAAAAACCATTGACGTAACGGCAGCAGATCAAACCTTAAATTCCACTAACGGATTTGCTAGAAAAGCACTAAAGGTTACTGAAGGAAAGAATACCCTGACTATTAAAAACAAAGAAAGCAATCGTGTCTATGTAAGCTTGATTCAACAGGGGCAATTACCTTTGGGCAAGGAGCTAGCAAGCCAAAACAACTTGATTCTAAACACCCAATTCTTAGACGGAAATGGCAAGAAAATAGACGTTAGCAATCTGCGACAAGCCACCGGGATTACCGCAAAGATCACGGTGACCAATCCTACGCTAAACGCCGTTGATAATGTGGCTTTATCTCAAATTTTTCCGAGTGGATGGGAAATTGTAAATACAAGTTTTACCAGTCTAAATGGTGGTGCCAGTGGTCAATCACGCTATAAGGATATTAGAGATGATCAGGTGAATTTCTATTTTGACCTAAAGCCTAAAGCAACGCGCACCTTTACGGTAGACCTCAATGCTTCCTTCTTGGGAACCTATTATCTTCCGGGTACTCAAGTTGAGGCGATGTACGATCGGGATTATTTTGCACGTTCAAAAGGACAATGGGTTGAAGTAAAACAATAAGAGTCGGTTTGAAGTTCAAAAGCCTTCGCGGTAACCTCTACGCTTGGTGCAAGAAGTATAAAATTGCGCTAGCGGTGCTTTTAGTTGTTTTTATCCTGTGGTTATTTGCGTTACCCAAACCTCTTTTTAATACCCCAACGGCCACGGTGGTTACCAGCGCCGAAGGCCAACTTATGGGTGCGCGTATTGCCCAAGATGGACAATGGAGATTTCCGCCGATTGATGAAGTTCCTCCTCGTTTTGAGACTTGTATTTTAAATTTTGAGGACGCCTATTTTTATAAGCACCCCGGATTTAATGCTGTTTCCATGACTAAAGCTTTTTGGCAAAACCTAACTACTTCTAAAAGACGTGGAGGTAGCACCATAACCCAACAAGTCATACGGCTTTCCCGCAACAACCCTGACCGCACCTATTTTGAAAAACTTCTTGAAACCTTTCTTGCTACACGTTTAGAGGCCGGTTACTCTAAAAAAGAAATTTTAAATTTTTACGCTTCCCAAGCTCCTTTTGGTGGTAATGTCGTGGGCTTGCAAAGTGCCAGTTGGCGGTATTTTGGCATTGAGCCTAGCGAGCTCAGCTGGGGCCAGGCAGCGGCACTCGCGGTGCTTCCCAATGCTCCTGCGCTTGTATTTCCGGGGAAAAACGAATTGATTCTTGAAGCTAAGCGAAATCGCCTCTTAAAAAAACTACATAAAGAAGGCATTATTGACGCAACCACTTACGAGTTGGCTATTGCAGAAAGTCTTCCGGGGAAACCTTTAGAGCTTCCGGATATCGCCTCGCATTTCACCGAACGGCTGGCCCGGGAACGTCAAGGCGAGCGCATTAATAGCACGTTGCAATTCAATCTTCAAAAACGCGTGAATCAAATCTCCGAAGAAGCCCATTATAGATTGAATCAAAATCAAATACACAATTTAGCGGTTCTGATTTTAGATGTAAATACCAGAGAAGTGTTGAGTTATGTCGGCAACGCTCCTACCACTAAAGAACACGCAAACTATGTAGATATCATCAGAAGCAACCGCAGCACCGGCAGTACATTAAAGCCCTTTTTATATGCGGCTTTAATGGGGGAAGGTCAATTGTTGCCTCATAGCTTGGTCGCTGATGTTCCCACGAGTATCAACGGGTACAATCCGCAAAATTTTGATCAGAGTTATCAAGGTGCTGTGCCTGCCTCTCAAGCTTTAGCGCGCTCCCTCAATGTTCCCGCTGTAACGCTTCTTCAAGAATACGGACTCCAAAAATTTTACAATAAGCTGCATCAGTTGCATTTTAAAACCATCAAGCGACCGGCAGATTATTATGGATTATCCTTGATTCTTGGCGGTGCCGAAAGCAATCTTTGGGACCTTACCAACGCTTACGCCGGATTAGCAGCAACACTCAATCACTTCAATGATACTTCCAGCGAATATCCGCAGCAGGCATTTCAAGAGCCTGTGTACATTCAAGATTCAAATTATAATTATGGCGAAAAAATGCCAAATCCCGAAGTGCTTGACGCGGGAGCGATTTACAAAACTTTAGAAGCTTTAAAAGAAGTGAACCGCCCTCAGGGCTCAGAAAACTGGGAGTTTTTTACCGATGCGCAACCGCTAGCCTGGAAAACCGGAACCAGCTATGGATTTAAAGATGCTTGGGCAGTAGGTGTGACCCCAAAATATGCCATTGGGGTTTGGGTAGGTAATGCAGACGGAGAAGGCAGACCGGGAATCACGGGCGTCGAAGCCGCAGCGCCAATTCTTTTTGACGTGCTCAACCTTTTGCCTAATGCTTCTTGGTTTGAAACACCTTATGACGAACTTGTAGAAGCTTCGGTTTGCACGCAAAGCGGCAATCTTGCCGGGTTGTATTGCCCAGAAACCACAACAGAATGGATTCCTAAGAATGGGACGCGTACAACGGCCTGCTCCTACCATAAGCAAGTAATTTTAAATGAAGCGCGTAGTTTACAAGTTAATGCGAACTGTTACCCCATAGGAAAACTCATTGCAGAATCCTGGTTTGATCTGCCAACCGTTTGGGAATACTATTACGCACCGCTACATCCGGAATATAAAACCCTGCCTCCTTTTGCACCCGGATGCTCCCCTGAAGAACAAGCTGTGATGGCCTTTATTTTTCCTAAAAAAGGAGAGCAAATTTTACTTCCGAAGGATTTCAGCGGCACACAAGAAGTAGTTTTCAAACTTGCACATCGTGATCCTGACATTACAGTTTATTGGTATTTAGATGGCATTTATGTGGGTTCTACAACTACATTTCACGAGCTTTCCATGGCTTTAAAGCCCGGAAAATACACGATTTCGGCAACTGACGCGCAGGGCAACACGCAGGCGCAAACGTTAGAAATAAGGCCTGCCTAGTTTTAACTTTTCTCTTAACAAAATTTTATAGTACGCTTGGTTCGGTTTTTTCCGAACCAATACTAATTTTGCTCGTTCAAATGATCAAGATATGGAGTTGGAAGCGCTGAATGAAGAAAAACAATTGTTGATAGAACGCCTAGGTGTTCACATAGAGAAAAAGGATAATATACCGCCACTTGCTGCGCGTATTGTTTCGACTTTGATCCTAACCGGAAAAAAAGGCTGCACTTTTGAAGAATTGGTCACCAATCTTCAAGCCAGTAAAAGCACGGTTTCTACCCATCTTAACAACCTTCAGCATTTAAAAACCATCACCTATTACACGGTTTGTGGAGATCGCAAGAAGTATTTCATCATGAACCCGAACAGTATGATCATTCATATGGGGGAAATGCTTGATACTTGGGAGAAAGAAAAGCATCTTCATATCGCAATAATGAATTATAAAGAGAAGATAAATCAAGTAGATCCTGAAAACATCGATTTGCATTTTGACCTCGAGTTTCATCTGGATTACCTCAACTACCTAGAGCAAGCGAGTGAATCTTTAAAACGCATACGCGAAAGACTTTTAGAAAAGAACAAACAATAAATAAATCCTCAACCATGAAAAAAAGAATATTTAATTATCTCATTCCCGCCCTACTGGGAGTTCTTGTTACTACCTCCTGTGGAGAAGACAAGTCATCTGGTGAGGCTCAGGCGCAAGCTCAACAAGCGCAAAAATTACCTGTAATTAGTATCCCACAACAAACGCTTACCGGTTACAGTTCATACCCTGCCAGTATAGAAGGTATTGTAAACAGCGGCGTGCGTGCTAAAATACAAGGTTATATTTCTAATGTACTTGTAGATGAAGGAGCAAAGGTTCGCAAAGGTCAGGCGCTCTTTAAACTAGAGACTCAATCTTTAAGCCAGGATGCTAATGCTGCACGAGCTAATGTAAATGCTGCTCAGGTTGAAGTTGACAAGCTGAAACCCCTTGTAGACAAAGGCATCATCAGTAATGTGCAATTAGAAACTGCTAAAGCGCAACTAGAGCAGGCTAAAAGTAATTATGAAAGTATCGCAGCAAACATTAGCTACGCTACGGTAAAAAGTCCGGTAGACGGTTATGTAGGAGCAATACCGTATCGCGAAGGAGCATTGGTAGGACCTACTGACACTACACCACTTACCACAGTTGCTGATATTGAGCAGGTATATGCTTTCTTCTCTATGAATGAGTCTGAATATTTAAACTTTATTCAGAAAACAGAAGGTGCCTCACTTCAGGAAAAAATTGAAAATTTCCCGGAGGTTACTCTGGTTCTTGCCAATGGTAAAGAATATGAGCAAAAAGGTAAGATTCAGACGGTTACGGCGCAAGTAGATCGTACTACCGGTACGGTAAGCTTTAGAGCTATTTTTGACAACCCTAACCAACTTATCACTAACGGTAACAGCGGAACCTTAAAAATTCCTATTGAATATAAAGATGTACCTGTAGTACCGCTAAACTCTACGTTTGAGCAACAAGGTAAAATCATTGCTTACAAAGTTAGCGATGACAACAAAGCCCAGACAGCTGAAATAATTACGCGTGCTACCATTGGTAATTTATATGTGGTTGAATCTGGCGTACAAGCCGGAGATAAAATTATTGCGAAAGGGGCTAACAAAGTACGTCCCGGCACGGCACTAGAACCTCAAGAAGTTCCTTTTGACAGTATTGCCAAACCTGTGGAGAAATTATTTCAATAAAAAGAAGCTGAAATCATGTTAAAAACATTTATAGAAAGACCTGTACTTTCTACCGTAATCTCTATTATCATAGTGATTCTGGGAGTACTAGGACTTACCTCATTACCGGTAGAACAATATCCTGATATTGCTCCGCCCACCGTTCAGGTGACTGCTACCTATACCGGTGCCAGTGCCGAAACCATTCTAGAAAGTGTGATCATCCCTATTGAAGAACAAATCAACGGGGTTGAAGGAATGGACTATATTACTTCTACTGCTACCAATAATGGTACAGCAGAAATCACGGTATATTTTGATCAGGACACAGACCCAGATATTGATGCGGTAAACGTTCAGAACCGTGTGGCACTTGCTAGTCCGCTTTTACCGCAAGAGGTAACACAAGCGGGTGTTGTTACTCAAAAACGCCAGACAGGATCATTGATGTTTATGTCTATGTATTCTACAAACCCTGAATACGACGCGACCTTTATCAACAACTACCTTAACATTAACGTAGTGCCTGCCTTTAAGCGTATTAATGGTGTAGGTGATGTTAACGTATTCTCGCAGCAAGATTATGCAATGCGTATTTGGTTAAAGCCAGATCGTTTAAAAGCTTATAATCTCGTACCTGCCGATGTTACTGCAGCACTTAACGAGCAAAGTTTAGAAGCAGCTGCCGGTACTTTAGGACAAAACAATGGGGAAACTTTTTCATATACCATTAAATATCCCGGGCGCTATAAAGAAGAAGGTCAATATCAAGATATTATCATTAAAGCCCTTGACAATGGCCAATTCTTAAGATTAAAAGATGTTGCAGATATTCAGCTTGATGCACAAACGTATAGTGCGAGTTCGCAGACAAAAGGATACCCAAGTGTAAGTTTTGCGATATATCAAACTAAGGGTTCTAATGCTCAGGAAATTATTGAAACCGTAATGGGCGAATTAGAAACCATTGAGGCCAACCTTCCGGAAGGTCTTGAGGTTTTTATTCCGTATAACACCAATGAATTCTTAGAAGCGTCTGTTGAAAAAGTGGTCCATACCTTAATCGAGGCCTTTATACTCGTATTTATTGTGGTATTTATCTTCTTACAAGATTTTAGATCTACTTTAATTCCGGCAATTGCGGTACCGGTATCTATTGTAGGTACGTTCTTCTTCCTGAATCTCTTTGGGTACTCTATAAACCTACTTACGTTATTTGCACTGGTACTGGCTATTGGTATTGTGGTGGATGATGCGATTGTAGTTGTTGAAGCCGTTCACGCAAAGATTGACGAAGGAGCAAAAAGTGCCAAATCTGCGACGACGACTGCTATGCACGAAATTTCGGGAGCGATCATCTCGATTACGCTGGTAATGGCAGCAGTATTTATTCCGGTAACTTTTATCACAGGACCTACCGGGGTTTTCTATGAGCAATTTGGTATTACTCTTATTGTTGCGATTATAATTTCGGCGATTAACGCATTAACGTTGAGTCCGGCTTTGTGTGCGCTATTCTTAAAAGCACATGATGAAGAGGAAGAACATAAGAAAAAAAGCTTCCTTCAGCGTTTTTATGACAAGTTCAATAAAGGTTTTGACGCCACAATTAAACGCTACGGAAGTTCGCTTCAATTTTTATACAAAAGAAAGTGGATCACTTTTGCTATGCTTATTTTAGCCGGTGTAGGGATCTATTGGTCTGCCACTACTACCCGTACAGGGTTTGTACCTAATGAAGATCGTGGAGTATTGTTTATAGATCTTTCTCTTGCCCCGGGGTCGTCTCTTGATCGTACCAATGAAGCGGTAACCGACTTATACAACAAGATTAAAGATGTACCGGGTATTGAAGGTGTAAGTACCGTTGCAGGACGTGGTTTGATCAGTGGTCAAGGTAGCAACAACGCTTTAGGATTTATCAAACTTAATGACTTCTCAGAACGTGAAGAAGATTCGCTTTCTGTAGATGCGATTACTGCAAAACTCTTTGGAATTGCAGCAGGATATCCTGACGCCAACATAATTTTCTTTGCGCCTCCAAGTATTCCAGGTTTTAGTATTTCTTCTGGAGTTGAAGTTAACCTACTTGACCGTGCTAGTGGCTCGATCACAGATCTTGACCAGGCTAATCAGGAATTTATGGGCAACATTATGGCGCACCCTGAAGTTCAATATGCACAGTCTTCGTTCAACACCAGATATCCACAATATCAAATGGATATCAACGTACCGCTGGCAAAACAGACCGGCGTTGCGATCAGCGATATATTCTCTTCGCTACAAGGCTACATTGGTGGAATTTACGCAGCAGATTTTTCTCGCTTTGGTAAACAATACCGTGTGTACATCCAGGCCTATCCTGACTATCGCGCAGATACTGATGATTTGAACTCTATGTATATCAGAACCAGTGCCGGCGACATGACACCATTGAGCGAATATGTAAGTTTTGAACGAGTTTATGGGCCACAAGCGGTTACGCGTTTCAACCTATTCAATTCAACTAAAGTGAATGTTTCGATGAACCCGGGATATAGTTCGGGAGACGGTATTTCTATTGTTGAAGCCGAAGCAGCAAAACTGGCCAATAATTATGATATCGCGTATTCAGGTCTTACACGTGAAGAAGTAAGTGCAGGAAGCCAAACTATCGTGGTATTCTTACTTTGTGTAGTTTTTGTATACTTCTTACTTTCGGCGCAGTACGAGAGTTACCTGCTGCCGTTAGCCGTGATCTTATCGCTTCCGCTAGGTATTTTTGGAGCCTTTTTCTCGACCAAAGTAATGGGTCTTGAGAACAACATCTACTTCCAGATTGCACTTATAATGCTGGTGGGGCTGCTGGCCAAAAACGCGATTCTTATCGTAGAATTTGCCATACAGCGGCGTAAAAACGGGGAGTCTATAGTAGACTCTGCTATTGATGGTGCTAAGGCACGACTACGACCTATTCTGATGACTTCTTTTGCCTTTATTCTAGGTTTAATGCCGTTAGTACTCGCTACAGGTGTTGGTGCCGAAGGTAACCGCTCTATTGGTACCGGTGCGGTAGGTGGTCTTTTGATAGGAACCCTGCTTGGTGTTTTTGTCATCCCTATCTTATACATCATGTTCCAGTGGCTACAAGAAAAGATCTCAGGAACTCCAACTCAAACCGAAGAAACTCATTAATATGAAAAAGCAATTAATATATAGATTATTGTTAATCGCTTCTGTTCCTATGCTGCTGGCTTCTTGCTTTGCAGCTAAGGAATATGAGCGTCCTCAAGAATTGATCGATGAAACCTACTACCGCACCGATGCTATTGAGCAAGACAGCACAAATATGGCAGTGGTTTCTTGGAAAGAGTTATTTTCTGACCCTACCTTACAGTCTTATATTGAGACTGGTCTTGAGAACAATATAGACATCAGAGTCGCGGTACAACAAATTCTTGCCGCAGAGGCTTATTTTAAACAAGGTAAAGCAGGATATTTTCCAACACTTGATGCCACCGCACAATTGACGCACCAAGAGCTTTCTTCTAATAGTCAGTTTGGTGGTTTGTTCTCTTCTCTTGATCAGTATGAATTAAGCGGTAGTCTTTCTTGGGAAGCCGATATCTGGGGAAAAATCAGAAGTAATAAGCGCGCATACGGAGCGCAGTATTTGCAAACTGTAGAAGCGCACAAGGCTGTAAAAACCCAATTGGTGGCGATGATCGCTTCCTCATATTATCAGCTTTTGGCTTTAGATGAGCAATTGCGCGTTACCGAAGAAACCATTGAAACGCGCAGCAGCAGTCTAGAAACTACTAAAGCTCTAAAAGAGGCTGGTAATGTGACCGAAGTAGGTGTTAAACAAACCGAAGCGCAACTCTATACAGCTCAAGCTTTACGAATTGATCTATTGAATCAGATACGTTTGTTAGAGAACAGTTTTTCTATTCTTTTAGCACAGCAACCGGGCGCTATCACTCGCGGAAGTTTGCGTGAGCAGCGCATAGAAACTCCTTTAAAAACCGGAGTTCCTTCTCAGTTGTTAAGCAATAGACCTGACGTGCGCGCTTCAGAATTTGCACTTATCAACGCTTTTGAACTTACTAATGTAGCGCGTAGCAGCTTTTACCCCTCACTTACGTTGAGTGCGACAGGCGGTTTGCAAGCGCTACAGTTAGATCAATTGTTTGATACAAATTCACTTTTTGCTACACTTATTGGCGGACTAACGCAGCCTATTTTTAACCGAAGAGCTATTAAAACGCAATATGAAGTGGCTCAAGCACAACAGGAGCAAGCACGCCTTCAATTTAAGCAAGCCTTGCTCACTGCTTCTCAGGAAGTTTCTGACGCGTTATACACCTATCAGGCTTCAACCGAAAAATTAGAAGTAAAACGCAACGAGTTTGAATCGTACAATACGGCTACCGAATATTCTGAAGAGCTATTAAACAATGGTCTTGCTAATTATTTAGAAGTGTTAACCGCGAGAGAAAACGCGCTAAACTCAAGTCTTGACCTTATAGATACACGATTAACGCAACTACAATCTGTAGTTGACCTTTACGAAGCCTTAGGCGGAGGCTGGCAATAAATCTCAAATCGCCTTTCATTCCTGAATTGTAAAAAATCCGAAGTGCCTTATAGTGCTTCGGATTTTTTTATGGGTGTCGCACAAGTAGATTATTACCGTAACGGAAAGCCTTTTGCTGCCCACCACGGATGAATTTCAATCTGTAATCTGCCGGCTTGCACCATAGGGTCAAGGTTCGCCAGACTATCTGCCATCTGCTGTGTTGGGGTGTTATAAATTGTAATTCCGCGGATTTCTCCATCGTCACCAAAAGGCCCCGAAATATCGGCGTAGCCTAACTCATACATTCTGCCTAAATGTTCTAAATGTAGGTTTTGAAGACTGTCTGCAACTTCTTTTGGCTGATCCCGATTAGGACCGCTTTTTAAAAAAGCGATAAAATACTGCTGCATAATCACAGTATCTCTAGTCTTCTCATCAACATAATTCATCGTCAGATACCCCGCTTCTTTAAGTTCTGCTTGTAGTTCAGAAACCGTTTTGCTGTTTTCTTCCTGCAACACAGGAACTTCCTTTTCAGTTTCCTTTTCCTTACACGCCCATAACAGCAGGCTCCAAAGCCCTATTTTAACCATAGTTTTTACTTCCATAATACAAACGGATTTTTACTGAGTTGGGAGTTGTAATAACGCGGATCTCCTGTTACCTCTTCCCCTAACCAGTCTGGTTTATTAAAATCTTCGGTCGCTGACTGTAGTTCAATCTCCGCCAGAAGTAAGCCCTGGTTTTCTTCAAAAAACTCGTCTACCTCAAAGGTGTGCTGCCCCGCTTTCACGAGAAATCTCACTTTAGAAATAACTCCCGGTTCGCATAATTTGAGCAAGGCTTCGGCCTCTTCTCTGCTTATTTCTTTTTCCCACTCAAATCGCGTGGTTCCTGTGTCATCAGATTTTCCTTTAATAGTTAAAAAACCCGAGTCGTCTTTAATACGCACGCGCACGGCACGCTCAGGATTACTGTTGAGATAACCTTGTTTTATCACGTGCTCACGGAATGCTTCCGACTTAAAAGCATCGTTTTTCACTAAAAATTTACGTTCGATTTCAAGCATTATCAGCTATTTTTTGAATTTCATCTGAAGTGATTCGGGCGTTTTTATAGGAATTGAAACTTAAATAGAGCATCGTTTTCACTAAAGCTTCCGGTTTGATACTTCTAAACTTTTTCAGCGGCCCAATCAAAAACGGATTGAGTACCTTAAACACCATAATTCCTATTTTTTCTGCAGTTCGCTTTTCCTCTCGAGCTGCAGCTAGCAATGCCGGTTCTAACAAATACGTGTTATTTGGTTTTTCGGCTAAAACATCACGCTCCATCTCACCTTTTGTTTTGTTGTAAAACACCCTACTTTCAGGATCTGCCCCCAAGGCCGAAATCACAACCAAGCGCTCGATACCATTGGCTACGCAAAGTTTTGCCGCCGCCAGCGGAATTCCGTAGTCGATCTTTTGGTAGGTTTCTTTATCGCTGGTTTTAGATTGCGTGGTGCCTACACAGCAAAAAACCACATCTGCCTTAAACCTGTTTCGATGTTTGTCTAACTCGAACATATCAACAATATGCTCTTCTAACTTAGGGTGCTGTAAACCCGATTTACGGCGATGAAGACTGATTACCTTTTCAAAACGATCATCATCAAAAAGATGTCTCGCAAGTAGCGTACCGGTAACGCCTGTAATACCGAGAATGAGTGCTGTTTTTTTCAAAGTCTGTATCTAAATATGAGTATACAAGGTACAATTTGATTTTATAATCGCACAAGTGTCAAATGGTCGCGCAGTTTGGCTGAAGTTTTGTAGTTAAATTTGCAGAATTGATGGAAGAACCTCCTAAAAATAGAAAGATCATACACGTGGATATGGACGCGTTTTACGCTTCTGTAGAGCAATTGGACAACCCCGAATTGCGCGGAAAGCCTGTTGCCGTTGGTGGCGGCTCAGAACGGGGCGTAGTAAGTGCTGCAAGCTATGAGGCGCGTAAATTTGGTGTTCGCAGTGCGATGGCCGGTGCCCTGGCTCGTAAACTTTGCCCTGATCTTATTTTTGTAAAAACGCGTTTTGATCGCTATCGTGAGATCAGCGGGCAAATTCGCGAGGTGTTTCACGAATATACAGACCTTGTAGAACCGCTTTCCCTCGATGAGGCTTATCTGGATGTCACCGAGAACAAAAAGGGAAATCCCAGCGCCACGATGATCGCAAAGGAGATCCGTGCTAAAATCAAAGAGAAGACCGGGCTCAATGCTTCCGCAGGAATTTCTATCAACAAGTTTATTGCTAAAGTTGCCAGTGATATCAACAAACCCAACGGACAAAAAACGGTCAATCCAGAAGAAGTACTTCCGTTTTTAGAGGCTTTAGACATCAGAAAATTTTATGGTGTAGGTAAGGTTACCGCCGAAAAAATGTATCAACTGGGTATTTTTACGGGAAATGACCTAAAAAGCAAAAGTCTAGAATTTTTACAGGAGAAATTCGGTAAGAGTGGAAACCATTATTACAATGTGGTACGTGGTATTCACCTGAGCGAAGTGAAACCGCATCGCATTAGAAAATCTTTAGGTGCAGAGCGTACATTCAGCGAGAATATTTCTTCGGAAATTTTTATGCTTGAACGCCTGGAGAATATCGCAGAAGAAATAGAACGCCGACTTAAAAAATCTAATGTTGCCGGCAAAACAGTGACGCTCAAAATAAAATACAGCGATTTTACGCTGAAAACCCGAAGCAAAACACTGCAATATTACATCAGGTCTAAAGAAGTGATCTACGAGACCGCAAAAGAACTTCTGTATCAAGAAAAGATGGAAAACAGCGTGCGCTTATTAGGCATAACCTTGGCCAATTTAAATACCGAAGATAAACGCGAGAAACCCGCTGAAAAAAAGGAAATCGCAGTACAACTCAAGTTTGAATTTTAGTCGGCGGCACCAATAAAAAAGCTCTTTCCGATCAGGAAAGAGCTTTAAACTTTTAAGAGATTAAGAGTAATTAATTCCCTTGAATCTCACGTACTCTAAGCGTATTTACCATACCTTTTTCGCTAATAGGCATCGCCGCAAGGCTAATGACCATATCACCTACGTTAAGGTAGCCGCTGTCGCGAGCGATGCGATTTACATCACGCACAGTTTCGTCGGTTGAAACAAACTTATCGTAATAAAATGCTTTAACACCCCAAAGTAAATTAAGCTGACTTAAGATATTTCGGTTTGAGGTAAAGACTAAAATATGCGCATTAGGTCTCCACGCTGAAATTTGAAATGCGGTATAGCCACTGTTAGTAAGTGTGGTGATGGCTTTAGCATCAATATCATTTGCCATAAGCGCTGCGTGATAACAAATAGATTTTGTGATGTAGCGCTTGGTACGAATGTGAGGTGGATTCTGAGGTACTTTGATCAATGGTGAATCTTCAACCTTAGCTAAGATAGAAGCCATACGCTCAATCACCTGAACAGGATATTTACCTACAGAAGTTTCTCCACTCAACATTACCGCATCTGCACCATCCATCACAGAGTTTGCAACGTCGTTAACCTCAGCGCGCGTAGGCGTAAGGCTGTCGATCATTGTTTCCATCATTTGGGTTGCGATGATTACCGGAATACGTGCTTTTTTAGCAGCAAGTACTAATTGCTTTTGAATAAGCGGAACTTCTTCAGCAGGAACTTCCACACCAAGATCACCGCGAGCTACCATAAGACCATCACTATAAGCTACGATCTTATCTATATTTTTTACTGCCTCTGGCTTTTCGATCTTAGAAATGATAGGGATTTTATGCTCAGAGTGTTCTTTAATTAAATCCTGAAGCTGAATTAGATCACCTTCGTGACGCACAAAGGAAAGGGCGATCCAGTCAACCTTTTGATTGATCGCAAAAATGGCATCTTCAACATCTTTTTCTGTAAGTGCAGGAAGCGAAATATTAGTATTAGGAAGGTTTACCCCTTTTCTTGATTTTAACGGTCCGCCTTGAATTACGACAGTCTCAACTTCGTTTTCATTATCAGTCTTTAAAACCTCAAAGATTAATTTACCGTCGTCCAGAAGTATGCGCTCTCCCTTATTTACATCGCGAGGAAAGTGCTGGTAGTTCATATAAACACGCTCCTTAGTGCCCTCAAATTCTTCTTTTGTTGAAAAGATAATTTTGTCTCCCGGGTTAACTACAACTTCATCTTTCATAATCCCAACTCGCAATTTGGGACCTTGTAAATCTGCTAATATTGCTGTGTTATAACCAAACTCTTCGCTAAGGCTGCGTATCATATCTATACGCTCTTTTACCGCATCATAGTCGGCGTGAGAAAAGTTAATTCTAAAAACATCTACACCTGCTTTGATCATATTGTGAAGGACTTCCTTCTTACTGGTAGCAGGACCTAGTGTAGCAACAATTTTAGTTTTCTTTGTGTTTGACATTATTCAAAAATTAAATTTTGTTTAGATTTTAACGCGCTTACCTCAACCTCGTAAGCGGTAATTATTTGTGGTATTTGATTCAAGTGAGCAAGCAATTTTAATCTGGGAGACTTGCCGTTGTCACTCTCTATTTTTAAAAGATAATCTGCATTTTTAACTTCTGGAATCAAGTTAACTGTTTTGTAGTGCTCTGACTCAGAATCTGCAAACAAATCGCTGGTTACCAAGCGTTGTGCTTGTTTTAATTTATATTTATTAGCTATCAAAGTAAAGGTTTGATAGTTTTTTTGATCATCATATTTAAACGAGGCAAAGCTATATTTTAGTTTTTTGATGTAAAAGTCAACGTCTTTTGAACTTTTTAAGCGTAAGCCCGCATATTTGTTAGCCATAAAAGCAAGCCTATAATCTTCTAAAGAACAGTGTATTGCTATTAAGCTAAAGTCAAAATCAAACGCATCATCTAGCAAAAGTTTGAGGGCAGCCATACTCTTAAATAAGCGTTAAATATAATCAAACTATAAGAGATATAATAGGCTTAGGCTTTATCTAAATGTAAAAATGACTAGTAGTAGCCTGCCATTTTAGTTAAAGCGATGCACATCTATTTTATTTTGAAACACATAGTAGGCGCGCTTTGCCGCTTTTTCTTCAGCTTTCTTTTTTGAAGTTGCTCTGGCTTTTGCCACTTGCTTCTCATCTATTGACAACCGCACCGAAAAATGACGTACTACATCCTGACCAGTGTCTTCATACGTATCAAAATCAAAACTGTGCTTTTCTTTCTGACACCATTCAATAAGTAAGCTTTTATAACTTATAACACGGCCTTCTAACTTTTCAATATCAACATAAGGGTCTATCACTCGTTTATTGATAAACTTTTTAGCATAATTATAGCCTTTATCTTGATATATAGCTCCGACGAGCGCTTCAAAAAGATTCCCGTGAATGTTGGCTCCAAAATTCTCTTTAGGAATAGCAGATTTTACCAAGCCTAATAGCCCCAGATCCCGTCCTAATTCGTTCAGGTGCTCTCTACTTACTACTTTAGAGCGCATTTTTGTCAAATAGCCTTCATCGCCTTTACCCACTTCGTCAAATAAATAGGCGGCAATCACAGCACCCAGCATCGCATCGCCTAAAAATTCTAGCCGCTCATAATTAAAGGCATTGCCTTTATCATCTTGAAGCGCCATAGACCTATGGGTAAATGCTTCTTCATAATGCCTTAGCGTATTTGGTTTAAAGCCTATGATTTTTTTGACGGTAACAAAAAAATTCCCGCCCTTTTCAGGACGGGAAGTAAATATGTTGCGAATTACACTCATCTGAGATTATTCGCTATACTTTTTAAATAAGACACAAGCGTTGTGACCTCCAAATCCAAAAGTATTGCTCATCGCCACATTAACCTCGCGCTTTTGTGCTTTATTAAGTGTAAGGTTTAAAGAACTATCAATGTTCTCATCAACAGTCGTGTGATTGATGGTTGGTGGTACAAGACCATGCTCCATCGCAAGGATTGAAGCAATCGCTTCAATAGCTCCTGCTGCACCTAAAAGATGTCCCGTCATTGACTTTGTTGAATTGATATTGATGTCCTTAGCGTGCTCTCCAAATACTTTGGTAATCGCTTTAAGCTCGGCCACATCTCCCAGTGGAGTTGACGTACCGTGAGTGTTTATGGCATCTACCTCTTCCGGTTTGATGTTTGCGTCACGTAAGCAATTAAGCATTACGCGCTCTACACCTATTCCGTCAGGGTGCGGTGCGGTCATGTGATGTGCATCACTAGACATTCCGCCTCCTACGACCTCGGCATAAATTTTAGCGCCACGTGCTTTTGCGTGCTCATATTCTTCAAGAATAAGCGCACCGGCACCTTCACCTAAAACAAAACCGTCTCGTGTAGCGTCAAAGGGTCTTGAAGCGGTTGCGGGATCTTCATTACGGGTCGAAAGGGCATGCATTGCATTAAAACCACCCATACCCGCTTTTGTTACCGCTGCTTCACTACCTCCTGTTACAATGATATCACAATGCCCTAAACGTATGTAGTTTAGTGCATCTATCAATGCATTGGCAGATGACGCACATGCAGAAACCGTGGTATAATTTGGCCCCATAAATCCATGTTTGATCGAGATGTTACCCGGGGCAATATCTGCGATCATTTTTGGAATAAAGAAGGGATTAAATCTAGGAGTACCATCACCTTCGGCAAAGTTTATTACTTCGTCCTGAAAAGTCTCTAGGCCGCCGATACCGGCTCCCCAAATCACACCAACTCTAAATTTATCTACGACATCAAGGTCTATTCCTGCATCCTTAATCGCTTGATCAGAAGACACTAATGCATATTGTGCAAAACGGTCTAACTTTCGAGCTTCTTTTCGGTCAAAATAGTCCTGAGCGTTAAAATTTTTGAGCTCACAAGCGAATTTGGTTTTAAACTTTTCTGTGTCAAAATAAGTAATAGGAGCACAGCCGCTTTTACCTGTACTCAACCCTTCCCAATATTCTTCAATATTGTTCCCGATTGGCGTAAGCGCACCAAGACCTGTTACTACAACTCGCTTTAACTCCATATGGTAATTTGCTTTCTTCTTACTTTGCTTCTTCTATGTAGGAAATAGCTTGACCTACAGTCGCGATATTTTCTGCCTGGTCGTCTGGAATCTGAATATCAAATTCTTTTTCAAACTCCATAATAAGCTCAACTGTATCTAACGAGTCTGCTCCTAGGTCGTTTGTGAAGCTAGCTTCTGCAACAACCTCGTTCTCATCAACGCCAAGTTTATCTACGATGATGGCTTTTACTCTTGATGCAATGTCTGACATAATATTTAATTTTAAATTTTAATTAGGAGGCAAAAATAGCAAACTTTACCGTTTTACCACATTACCTATCTAAAATGTGTCGTTAATTTAAACATTTACTCCTGAACATAAAACGCAAACTGCACTTTTAAAACAATAATAATGCGTTGTTTTGTAGTCTCGCAACACCTATAATATATGAAACGAATCATAATTTTTGCTTCTGGAAGCGGCTCTAACGCACAACGAATAACAGAGTTTTTTCAAGACCGAAAAGATGCGCAAGTTGTTCAGATTTTAAGTAATAAAAGCACTGCAAAAGTTCTTGAGCGGGCAAATAATCTAAAAATTAGTGCCTTCAGTTTTAACCGAAGCGCCTTTTATGAAACAGATCAAGTTTTAAATCTTATTAAAGCTACACAGCCCGACCTGATCGTACTGGCCGGGTTTTTATGGTTGTTCCCTAAAAATATTATCGCAGCCTACCCCGGCAAGATCATAAATATTCATCCGGCACTTCTGCCTGCTTATGGCGGAAAAGGCATGTACGGGGCGAACGTACATAAAGCTGTGGTAGCGGCTGGCGAAAAAGAATCTGGTATTACTATTCATGAAGTGACTGCTGAGTATGATAAAGGAGCGGTCATCTTTCAGGCTAAAACTCAATTAGAGCCTGAGGAGACCGCAGATAGTTTGGCGGCAAAAATTCACGAACTAGAATACGAGCACTTTCCGCGTGTGATCGCAGAGATTCTAGAAAAGCAATAGGCATATAATGTTGAAGGGATTTCCGCCTTCGCGGAAATGAAAGAAACTGATTATTTATGGCGAAGAAAGAGAAATTTTATGTGGTCTGGCAAGGCAAAAAGCCCGGCATTTACACCTCTTGGAAAGACTGCAAAGCAATGATTGATGGGTTTGCAGGGGCACAATACAAATCTTTCCCAACCTTTCCTGAAGCTAAAGCCGCTTATAATAAAGACTACAAGGATGTAAAAGGGACTTCAAAAAAGAAGAAGACATTAACCACTGAAGAAAAACAGAAATACGGCGAACCCAATCTGTATTCTATTTCTGTAGACGCAGCAAGCTCCGGCAATCCGGGAATTATGGAATATCGAGGCGTTGACACCCAAACCGGCAAGCAACTCTTTCATCAAGGTCCGTTTAAACAAGGTACTAATAATATAGGAGAGTTTCTTGCCCTCGTACACGGTCTTGCGCTACTCAAACAAAAAAACAGCGACCGCATTATTTATTCAGATTCACGTATTGCCATTGGCTGGGTAAAAAAGAAAAAATGCAACACCAAGCTCACAGAAAATTCAAAGAATAAAGATGTGTATGATTTGGTACGTCGTGCCGAAAACTGGCTTCAAAACAACACTTATAAGACGGTAATTGTCAAATGGGAAACGAAAGCCTGGGGCGAAATTCCGGCTGATTTTGGCAGAAAATAAAAAACCTAAGATCCTATTCGTAATAGCATCAACGTATTACGCGTTCTACTTTTAAGGCAAAAGCGCACCGTAAGTTTAGAAACACTCTAACGACCATAGTTTAAAATTGCATTATCAAAACTGTATATTTGCATAAAATTTTTGGATGCATAAACTGGTAATTGTAGGCACGTGTGCCTTTGATGAAATTGAATCTCCGTTTGGAAAAACCGGAAAAATTCTTGGTGGAGCCGGAACCTTCATCGGTCTAGCCGCTTCTAATTTTGAGGTTGACCAAGCGATCGTTTCTGTTGTAGGATCAGATTTTCCTCAGGAATATATTGACCTGCTTAAAAATAGAGGTATCAATATGGAAGGGCTTGAAGTTGTAAAAGACGGCAAAACCTTCTTCTGGAAAGGCCGCTACCACAACGATCTGAATTCTAGAGATACGCTTATTACAGAGCTTAATACTTTGGCCGATTTTAATCCGGTTGTTCCTGAAGCTTATAAAGATGCTGAAATTGTTATGCTGGGTAACTTACACCCGCTCGTTCAGCTTTCTGTTTTAGATCAAATGAACAAAAAACCTAAGCTTGCCATTCTAGACACTATGAACTTCTGGATGGATAGCGCTCTTGAAGATCTTAAAAAAGTGATTGCTCGTGTAGATGTGATCACGATCAATGATGAAGAAGCGCGCCAACTAAGTGGAGAGTATTCTTTAGTAACTGCAGCACAGAAAATCTCAGCAATGGGACCTCGCTTTGTGGTTATAAAAAAGGGAGAACACGGCGCATTGCTTTTTGAAGAGGATAAAATTTTCTTTGCTCCGGCTTTGCCGCTTGAAGAAGTTTTTGACCCTACAGGCGCAGGCGACACCTTTGCCGGCGGTTTTGCCGGTTATTTAACCAGTACAGGAGACCTTTCTTTTGAAAATATGAAAAGAGCAATCATACACGGTTCTAACCTCGCATCGTTTTGCGTAGAGAAATTTGGAACCGAGCGTATGCAAAATTTAAAACCCGAAGAAATCGAAAAGCGTTTGCTGAAATTTAAAGCCTTAACGCAATTTAATTTAGACCTATAAAACAACGCGCGCCCTCTTCTTAACCAGAAGGGGGCGCAAACATTTAAACAAGCTATGAGTGACGCAATAAAGCACGAATGCGGAATTTCAGTAATACGTCTTTTAAAACCCCTAGAGTATTATAAAGAAAAATATGGCACTGCATTTTATGGTGTAAATAAAATGTACTTAATGATGGAAAAACAGCACAACCGTGGTCAGGATGGTGCAGGTTTTGCCAGCATAAAATTAGATATGGAACCCGGAGAGCGTTATATAAGTAGACAACGCTCTATTGCACAACAACCTATTCAGGATATTTTTGCGCAAATAAATTCGAGAATCAATCAGGTTTTGTTAGAAAACCCGGAGTATGCAGATGATGTTGCTTTGCAAAAAAGACACGTTCCGTATGTGGGCGAACTGCTTTTAGGTCATGTGCGCTACGGTACCTTTGGTAAAAATAGTGTGGAGAGTGTTCACCCATTTTTACGTCAAAACAACTGGATGCACCGTAACCTTATTGTTGCCGGTAACTTTAATATGACCAATGTTTTTAAGCTATTTAATAAGCTTGTAGAGCTTGGTCAACATCCAAAAGAGAAAGCAGACACCATCACCGTGATGGAAAAAATAGGCCATTTTCTCGATGACGCGGTAGCTAAGATTTATAAGAAATTAAAAAAAGAAGGTTTCTCTAAATTTGAAGCTTCTCCTCAAATTGCAGAGCGTCTTAACATTGCAAAAATCCTGAAGAAAGCGTCAAAAGAATGGGATGGTGGTTATGCGATGGCTGGTCTTTTAGGTCATGGCGATGCCTTTGTATTGAGAGATCCTTCAGGAATTCGCCCGGCATATTATTATAAAGACGACGAAGTTGTTGTAGTTGCTAGTGAGCGCCCGGTGATTCAGACTGTTTTTAACGCAAAATTTGAAGATGTAAAGGAGCTTGATCCCGGTCACGCAATGATCATTAAAAAGAGTGGGAAAACTTCTATTGAAAAGATTCAAGAGCCGCACGAGCGTAAAGCTTGCTCTTTTGAACGCATCTATTTTTCGAGAGGTAGTGATGCCGAGATTTACCAAGAGCGAAAAGAATTAGGTAGATTATTGATGCCTGAAGTGCTCAAGCATATTGATCACGACACGCAGAACAGTGTGTTTAGTTATATTCCTAATACTGCCGAAACTTCATTCTACGGAATGGTCGAAGCGGCTCAAGCCGAATTAGACAAGCAGAAGGCCGCAGAGATTTTAGAGCGTAGAAACGAACTAGACAAGCAAGGGCTTGAAGCGATTCTGTCTAAAAAATTGCGCACCGAAAAAATCGCAATAAAAGACGTAAAACTACGCACCTTTATTACTGAAGACAGCAGTAGAGACGATCTTGTAGCACACGTATATGACGTGACTTATGGTGTGGTTAAAGAATCTGACAATCTTGTGATTATTGATGATAGTATCGTACGCGGTACTACACTTAAAAAGAGTATTATAAAAATGCTTTCTCGTCTAAACCCTAAGAAGATTGTAGTGGTTTCTTCTGCGCCGCAAATTCGCTACCCGGATTGCTACGGAATTGATATGGCAAAACTTCAAGACTTCATTGCCTTTAGAGCTGCTATTGATTTGCTCAAAGAAAATGGTAAAGAAGAGATCATCAATCAGGTTTATGAGAAATGTGTAAGTCAGGTTGATTTTGAAGATGTAGATGTAATTAACTATGTCAAAGAAATTTATGAACCCTTTACAGATGAAGAAATTTCTAATAAAATTGCTGAGCTTTTAAAAGATGAAACCATCGCTCCAGAGGTTAGCGTGATTTATCAAAAAGTAAGCGATTTGCATAAGGCGTGCCCTAAGAATCTGGGCGACTGGTACTTTACAGGAGATTACCCTACCGTAGGAGGAAATCGTGTGGTAAACCGTGCTTTTATCAATTATGTAGAAGGAAATTTAAAGAGAGCGTATTAAACAGGCGCTTTAACTAATAATTCAGCACTTTATCTAAAAGATTTGGTTGAACCCCGCAACATATAATATTTTAGTGACTGCCATAACATAAGTAGGTTAAGTTCATGGTAGATTTGGGGCAAAAAAGGTGGATTTTTTCCACCTTTTTTATTTGCACCAAATCGGGGGTGGCGAGCCATCGATCTAAATAAAAGAATTCCTAAACAAACCGAAAATAATTGCTACTCTAGCAATGTCGAACCTGCGCTGCGAGCCGTTTTCAATCCTTGAGATTTTCCACCTTTTTTATTTGCACCAAATCGAGGTGGCGAGAAATCCATCTGAATAAAAGAATACCAAAATTAGCTGAAAACAATTCCTGCTCTCGTAATGTCAAACCCGAGCGGAGAGCCGTTTTCACTCCTTGAGATTTTCCACCTTTTTTTGGCACCCCATAGCGTTTAATATTCTGTCCCGTTAAGCATTGCAATACCCCGCAATTGAAAATTTATTTCAAAGGATAAACACTAATATATCTGATAGCACCAATAAAAAAAGCCCGGATCAACCGGGCTTTTCATCAGAAACTTAGTACTTCTTATTTATTTTGTGCGTATCTGCTAGAAACTTCTTTCCAGTTGATTACGTTAAAAAACGCATCAATATATGTAGGACGCTGGTTTTGATACTTTAAGTAGTATGCATGTTCCCAAACATCAATACCTAAAATTGGAGTACCTCCGCAGCCTACCTCAGGCATTAGCGGATTGTCTTGGTTAGGCGTTGAGCAAACCTCTACTTTTCCACCTTCGTGAACACAAAGCCAAGCCCATCCTGAACCAAATTGAGTCCCAGCTGCACTACTGAATTTATCCTTGAACGCTTCAAAAGAACCAAAAGCAGCATCAATAGCTTCTGCTAATTCTCCTGTAGGCTCTCCGCCTCCGTCTGGAGACATTACTTCCCAAAATAGGCTATGGTTGTAAAAACCACCACCATTGTTGCGCACTGCGCTATTGGTCATATCAAGATTTATCAGGATGTTCTCAATAGTTTTTCCTTCTAAATCAGTTCCTTCGATTGCTGCATTTAATTTGCTTGTATATCCAGCATGATGTTTGTCATGATGAATTTCCATAGTTTTTGAATCAATATGCGGCTCTAAAGCATCTTTCGCATATTTTAATTCTGGAAGTTGAAAAGACATATTTTAATATTTTTTCGTTAATAGAATAGTTGATAATCAAAGATAAGACTTCATACTCCTTATCTAAAGCTTAGCGTGTTATAATAGTCTTAAGGTTTTGTACTATTCTAATTTTATTTGTGTAATACTTTTCTCTACAAACAAAATTTTCTCAGACAGAAAATATTAACTTGACCTAATGCAAGATCATCATTCTATCTCTGTTTATAACGCCTCTGCCGGCGCGGGTAAAACTTTTGCGCTCGTCAAAAATTACCTCACCATTCTTTTTAGCAGTAAAAACGACTTTAAATACAGGCGCATTCTGGCAATTACCTTTACCAATAAAGCGGTGGCAGAAATGAAACTTCGAATCATTGAAAATTTAGAAGCTTTTGCTCAAAGTGATAAGCAGATTGAAGAAGATGCGATGTTTAACGCTATTGTTGAAGCCACCGGTCTTGCTCCAGAGGAAATTCAGCTTAAAGCAAGACGTATTTTAAAACATATTGTTCAAGATTACGCTTCTTTTGACGTGGTGACTATTGATAATTTCACACACCGCATCATTCGCACGTTTGCTTACGATTTAAAAATTCCACAGAATTTTGAAGTCGAATTGAACACTCAGGACATCTTAGAGCAAGCTGTAGATAACCTTATTGATAAAGCCGGTAGAGATCAGTTGATTACCAATGTACTTCTGAACTTTGCCTTTGAAAAAATAGATAATGACAAAAGCTGGGACATTTCTAGGGATTTTTATGAGATCAGTAAACTTTTGCTCAGCGAAAACGATCGCGAGTATCTAAAGAAAATTCAGTCAAGGTCCCTGGAAGATTTTGCTGCTTTAAAGAAGCATTTCAACACATCCCGAAATGAGAAATCAAAAGTAATCGTTGATAAAGCACAGCGCTTGCTGCAGTTTATTGCTGAAAACCACTTAGAACACGCTCATTTCACAAGAAAATATTTACCCAACGCCCTCAGCAAAATAGCTGAAGCTGATTTTAACGTGAATTTTGATACGAAATGGGTGCAACACTTAGGGCAAGAACCTTTATATACAAAAACCCAAAAGGAAGGCATCAAGGCTATTTTAGACCAAATTGCACCAGAAATCACCTTACAGTTTAATGCAATAAAGGCGTTAATCCTTCAACTGAAATTAGAAGACGAACTTTACAAAAAAATCACGCCGTTATCTGTACTGCAAAGTATTCAGCAAGAAGTGGAAAAGATCAAATCTGAAAATAATTTGGTTTTGATCTCAGATTTCAACGAACTCATACATAAAAATATAGCCAATCAACCCACACCTTTTATTTACGAGCGCTTGGGAGAACGTTATGAAAATTATTTTATAGATGAATTTCAGGACACTTCGGTTTTACAATGGTCTAACACAGTGCCTCTAATAGACAATGCTGTTAGTACCGCTCAAACCGAAACACTTGCTAATAGCCTGATGATCGTTGGCGATCCTAAACAAGCTATTTATCGCTGGCGCGGTGGTGAAGCTGAGCAATTTATAAGCCTCTCAAAAAATGAGAATAATCCCTTTCAGAATCAAGATAAAAAGACCATTACCCTTCCTCATAATTACCGCAGTTATGATCAGGTGATCGATTTTAATAATTCGTTTTTTACTCAGGTAGCAAACAACTTTGCCTATCCGGAATATAAAGAGCTCTATCTATCGGGTAATTCCCAAAAACACAATCATCGTAAAGGAGGTTATGTGTCAATAAATTTCATTGAAGCTGACAAAGCCGAAGAAGCAAAACCATTATATCTGGACGAGGTAGTAAAGACCGTAAACAGTTGTGTTGAACATGGGTTTGAATTACACGAACTGTGCATATTAGTTCGTCGCAACGCAGAAGGAATTGAAATCGCACAACGCTTACAAGAAGAAAATATCCCGGTGATCTCCAGTGAAAGCTTATTGCTGAAGCAATCACCACAAGTTCAATTTATTATTGATGTTTTACACTATACCGTAGAGCCGAATTCAAAGGCTATTAGCATTAAAATATTGACCTATTTGGCCGAAAACTATTTTGATCTTGAAGATAGCCACACGTTTTATAAAAACCATTTAGAATCAAACGGCGCAGCTCTTTTTAATCAAATTTTTCCTGATACTTCGCGGTTTGATTTTGAACAATGCGCGTTGCTTCCTATTTATGAATCTGCAGAGTATATCATCAGAGCCTTTGATCTTCATCAAAAAGGCGGAGCCTATCTTCAGTTTTTCCTAGATGCTGTCTATGATTTTTCGCAAAAGCATTCAGGCGGAATTCCAGAATTCATCACGTGGTGGGACCGCAAGCAAGATAAATTGAGCATAAGCACTCCGCCCGCATCTCAAGCTGTACAAATTATGACTATTCATAAAAGTAAAGGTTTAGAATTTCCGGTGGTAATTTACCCTTTTGCTCACACCGAATTGTATGATAACCGCTCAGACTCCTACAATTGGTATCTCCCGGAAACCGAAGAATTCTTAGGCTTTGAGGCTTTATTAATTGGTCAAAAAGCAGAGCTCACCTCCTATAATGAGCAAACCGCAATGTTGTATGAATATAAGCGCATGCAGCAGCAACTGGACACCATCAATGTCTTATATGTCGCACTCACGCGAAGTGTAGAGCAACTGCACATCATTACCAAAACCAGTAAAACAAAGGGAGAACCAAAGAATTTCTCTGATCTGTTTATTCAATTTCTAGAACAGCAACAGCTCTTTGATAGCGATCAAAACGTTTACACCTTTGGAAGCGCTTCTCGCGTTTCTCAACCGAAGCGTTTAAAACAAGATGCTGCATTTCTTGATTTAATAAGTACTGCAAAGGAAGACCATAATCTAGCGATTGTAACTCAAGCTGAAGCCCTGTGGGATTTTGAAAGAAAGGAAGCCATAACTTTTGGAAACATTATTCACGAACTGATGGCTGACATAAAATCTGAAGCAGATATTGAAATAGCCATCAAACGGGCACTCACCAGAGGAATGATTGAAAACGATCAAAAAGAAACCTTGCAAGCACAACTACATCGTCTAATTTCAGACTTAAAAGCGCACGGCTTTTTTGATCACAGGCATACCGTTTTAAACGAGCGCGCAATACATTTAGAAGGTCAGATGATACGACCTGATCGTGTAGAAATTGATAAAGACAATAATGTTTGGCTGCTGGATTATAAGACCGGAAGTCCTAACGTTTCGCATAAGGATCAATTAGAATTATATGTAAAAAGCTTGCAAAAAATGGGACTTCACATTAAAAAGAAAGCTATAATTTACTTAAATGCACCAGAATCTGTAGTGTTGATTTAACAATTTATAAGTATTCCTACAAAGTAAATCGCTCATTTTCAACATCATCCACACAATTACCTAACTACCTTATTTTTAGGTGATAAGGATGTGAATCTTCATTAATTTTACTATGAACTTCTGTTAAACAGCTATTTGTGCTTGGGTATTACTCACAATAAAGGTTTAATAAAACTTTATCACTTGTCGTTTTGTCGGTAGATTTTAACAAACTACTTTTACCCCGATAATTGTTAACACAACCAAACCGATATGATTAGAAATACAAGTTTGCTACTTATACTTGTTGCCTTATTTGTGGGTTCACAAAACGCAACAGCACAAGACGAAAATAATCCTTGGTATTTAAGTGTTGGTGTCAATGCAGTCGATACATACCCTGTATGGCCTGGAGAACGCCCAACGACCGGAGGATTCCCAAATGAATTTTACAATGTAGATGATCACTGGAATATTCTTCCTTCGATTTCTACAATTTACGTAGGCCGCTACATTGGAAGCGGTTTTACTTTTGGAGTAAGAGGTTCTCTTAATAAGATTGAAAAATTAGGAGACGCTCCAGCTAACGACCTTGCATACTACGCAGTTGATGGTATGTTCTCTTACAGTTTCAAAGATCTACTTTTTGGAGAGGACAGCTGGTTTGACCCATACCTAGGCGGTGGTGGTGGTTACGTGTTTATTGGTGATATGCCAAGCCACGGAACTTTAAACGGTACAGCCGGATTAAAACTCTGGTTAAGCGACAACTTCAACATTAACCTTTCATCTACTTACAAGCACGCAATGGAAGGGTACTATACCAGACATATGCAGCACACTGCAGGTATAGGTTTCTCTTTTGGCGGAACTGATACTGATGGTGACGGAATTTATGATGACGTAGATGAATGTCCAGACACTCCAGGTTTAGAAGAGTTTAATGGATGTCCTGATACTGACGGTGACGGAATTAAAGATTCTGAAGATGCTTGTCCTGAAGTTGCTGGTCTTCCAGAATTTAACGGATGTCCTGATTCTGATGGTGATGGTATAGCTGACCCGGAAGATGAATGTCCAGATGTTGCTGGTATTGCTGCTTTAAACGGATGTCCTGACGCTGATGGCGACGGAGTTAAAGATTCTGAAGATGAGTGTCCTAACGAAGCAGGTCCTGCTGAGAACAATGGTTGCCCTTATGAAGATCAAGATAACGATGGTGTTTTAGACAAAGATGATGAGTGCCCAACTGTACCAGGAACTGTTGCAAATAATGGTTGTCCAGAAGTAACTGTTGAAGTACTTGAAGAAATCAATGTTCAAGTAAGAACTGTATTGTTTGACTTGAATAAAGCAACCATTAGAGCTGAGTCTTACGAAACTTTAAATGCAGTTGCAGAAACTATGAAAGAATATCCTAATACGAGGTTCTTAATAGAAGGTCATACTGACAGCCAAGGTTCTGATGCTTATAACTTGAAACTTTCAGATGAAAGAGCTGCTTCAGTTAAAGATTATTTAATTAAACAAGGTTTACCTGCATCACGATTATCTTCAGAAGGATTTGGAGAATCTAAGCCGGTTGCAACTAATGCTACTGCCGCTGGTAGACAGCAAAATAGACGTGTAGAACTTTCACTTATAGAATAATGTAAAACAACTGTTATAATTCTAGCAACAGATTCAGGTCTAAAATGATTCAATTTTAATGTGCACTGATGATTTTTATTAAATTTGACTTTGTTGCTAGATTTTAACAAATTACATTTGCTTCAATTAACACTTAAATTTTACTTACTTAACATGAAAAATCTTACTAAATTATTTCTGTTTGCAGTTTTGACCTTCGTGGGTCTTAACACTGCAAACGCACAAGACAAAAACAACCCTTGGGCTGTTAGTATTGGTGTAAATGCAGTGGATACTTATCCTGTATACCCACCAGACAACAGACCTTTAACTGGAGGTTTCCCTGATGAATTTTACAATGTAAGCGATCACTGGAACATTCTTCCATCTGTATCTACACTTTACGTAGGTCGTTACATTGGAGCAGGTTTCGCTCTTGGTGTTAGAGGATCTATCAACAAGATTGACAAAATGGGAGATCTTCCTGTTGATGATTTAGCGTACTACGCTGTTGACGGTATGTTCTCTTACAGCTTCCGTGATGCTCTTTTTGGAGAAGGCGGTTGGTTTGACCCATACCTAGGTGGTGGTGGTGGTTACGTGTTCATTGGTGATATGCCAAGTCACGGAACTCTTAACGGTACTGTAGGTTTAAAGATCTGGTTGAGCGATAACATCAACCTTGATTTATCTTCTACTTACAAGCACGCAATGATGCCTGGTACTTACTACACAAGACACATGCAACATATCGTAGGTGTAGGTTTTGCATTTGGCGGAACTGATACTGACGGTGATGGTATCTATGACGATGAGGATGAGTGCCCAGAAACTCCAGGTTTAGAAGAGTTCAACGGATGTCCTGATACTGACGGTGACGGAATCAAAGATTCTGAAGATGCTTGTCCTGAGGTTGCTGGTCTTCCAGAATTTAACGGATGTCCGGATTCTGACGGTGATGGTATTCCTGACAATGAAGATAACTGTCCAGATGTTGCTGGTCCTGCTGCAACTAACGGTTGCCCAGATGCTGACGGTGACGGTGTAATTGATTCAGAAGATGAGTGCCCTAACGAAGCTGGTCCTGCTTCTAACAATGGTTGCCCATTTGCAGATAGAGACGGTGACGGTGTAGCTGACAAAGATGATAAGTGTCCAGATGTTGCTGGTCCTGCTTCTAACGACGGATGCCCAGAAGTTGACGCTGCTGTACTAGAAACTTTAAATGGTGAAGCTGGTCGTATCTTATTTGATACTGATAAAGCTACAATCAGAAAGAGCTCTTACGAGACTTTAACTAGAATTGCTAACATCGTGAAAGAATATCCTACTGCTTCTTTTGAAGTTGAAGGTCACGCTGATAGCCGCGCAAGTAATGCTTACAACATGGATCTTTCTGAAAGAAGAGCTCAATCTGTTGTTGATTACTTAACTAGTAAAGAAGGTGTAAACGGTAGCCAGCTTTCAATCAAAGCTTACGGTGAAGAGAAGCCAATTGCTCCTAACACTACTGCTGCTGGTATGCAACTTAACAGACGTGTAAAACTTACTTTAAAGTAAGAAACACTTCAGATTAAATTCTGAAATATATAAATGGAAAACGCCCTGAATATTCAGGGCGTTTTTTATTTTTAGTCTATGACTACATTTATTGACGAGGTAATCTCAGACCTTTTAGAGGCCTCTCCTTCTCTTACTCAAACCGTAGTGGTGCTTCCTTCTCGGCGTGCTGGAAACTTTTTTCTGCAAAGCTTACAACAGCAATTAGGTGATACGGTTTGCTTTCTTCCGCAGGTTATAAGTATCGAAGAACTTGTTGAAGAAATCTCCGGTTTAACCAGTGCCTCGCAGACGCAACTACAAATTGAGTTATACCACATTTATCAAACGGTTTATGAGGGTGAAACTCCCGATCCCTTTTTAAACTTTTTAGGATGGGGACAAACCTTATTAGGCGATTTTAATGAAATTGATCGCCACTTAATCGACACCAAGCCCTTTTTTAATTACCTCTCTGCAGTCAAAGAATTAAACCACTGGTCTACAGATCAGGATTCTCAACTGATTTCAAGTTATCTTACTTTTTGGAAGTCGATCAATAAATATTACGATCGCTTTCAAGAGCATCTGTTACGCCTAGGCTTAGGCTATCAAGGAATGCTTTATCGCAAGGCGGTTGAAAATTTAGAACCTTTTCTAGATGCAAATCAATCTCAGAACTATTTGTTTTGTGGATTCAACGCTCTTAATGCTGCCGAGCAAAAGATCATTACCCGATTTCTAGAAATTCCTTCGACCAAGATTTATTGGGACATAGATCCTTATTTTTTAGATGACGATAATCACGTTGCAAGCAAATTCATCAAATCTTATATGAAACGCTGGGCAACAAATGCTAAACAAAATCTATTTTTCCCAAAATCTGAAAGCAATTTTAATACGACCAAAACCATAACTGCAACAGGAGTTGCACAAAATATTGGCCAGGTTAAATACGTAGGACAATTATTAAATTCATTAGATGCCACAGCATTAAACAACACAGCAGTTATCCTTGGTGATGAGGCGCTCCTTCTGCCCTTACTAAATTCCTTGCCGGAATCTGTAACACATTTGAATGTTACTATGGGATTACCTCTAGAACAAGTTGCTCAGGCCGCTTTTTTTGAAAGCTGGTTTCAAATGCACATCAATCGTCAAAATAACGGCTATTACTATAAAGATGTTCTTGCTGTGTTAGACCAGCAATATGCCATCCTTTTACTCGATAAGGAACGCGAACTTTTAAAAAAATCAATCACCGAAAAAAACCTAATTTACCTAGAGCCACTGCAGCTTTTAGGTGATCAGGCATCTGCACATTGTGCGTTGTTATTTAAAGATTGGGTAAACGATAGTAGCATCGCAATACAGCAAATTCTAAGTAGTATTCAAGCGCTTAAAGAGCTACTTTATCCCAAAAAGAACTGGCTACAACTTGAATTTCTCTATGCTTTTCTGGAAGTTTTTACTCGCTTGAAAAACTTAAACGAAACCTACACTTACCTCGGCGATTTGAAAACCTTAAAACAGTTTTATAAAGAAATCCTAAGTCAAGAAACGCTGGATTTTAAAGGCGATCCTTACAAAGGACTACAGATTATGGGAGTGCTAGAGTCTCGCGTGCTCGATTTTGAACACATCATCATTACCTCCCTTAACGAAGGCACTTTTCCGTCAGGTAAAAGTCAAAATAGTTTTATTCCGTTTGATTTAAAGATCGAATCCAAGCTTCCCACCTATCGCGAGAAAGACGCGATCTATGCCTATCACTTTTTTAGAATCCTGCAGCGTGCAGCTTCTGTAAACCTGATTTACAACAATGAAGCAGGCGGACTCAATAGTGGTGAGAAAAGTAGGTTTTTATTACAGCTGGCAACCGACACTTCTGCTAACTATAATTTTATTGACCAGAGCGCTGCAGCTTCGGTAGCTGTTGAACCGGTAGCCCTAAAACAGATCAAAAAAACTCCGGAAATTATTGAAGCCCTGAAGAAGCACGCGGCTTCCGGATTTTCACCTTCGGCTTTATCCACCTATATTAGAAATCCTATTGATTTTTATTACAATTATGTCCTGGACATTGAGGAATTAGATGCTGTTGAAGATGTCATAGCCCACAACACATTGGGTACTGTTGTGCACGAAACATTAGATCAGTTGTATCAACCTTATTTGAACACCCAACTCAGCAAACCTATACTGCAAGCCATTCGCGCCAAAGTTGATGCCGAAGTAAGCCTGCAATTTGAAAAAAACTACAATGCGGTTAATATTAAAACCGGTAAAAACCTCATCATTTTTAATGTAGCTAAGCAGTTTGTACATAATTTCTTAAATCAAGAATTACAACGCATTGAAGCCGGAGATGAAATCATCATTAAAGCACTTGAAGCAAAACACGTTGCACAATTAACCCCTGAGATTAAACTGAAAGGAACCGTCGACCGCATAGATGCCGTGAACGGAATAACCCGAATTCTGGATTATAAAACCGGAAAGGTCGAAAAAGGCCAACTTGTTATTAAAGATTGGGACGAATTAATCACAGATTACAAAAAGCAATCTAAGGCGTTTCAAGTTTTGTGCTATGCGCTTATGATCACCAAAAACGAGGGGCTGCCCGCCAATTGCGAGGCCGGAATCATTTCCTTTAAAAATTTAAAATCAGGCTTTTTAAAACTTACGGAAGACCGAAACACCATACTCTCCCAAGAACTTCTACAAACTTTTGAAAAATACCTGCTACTACTCATCGATGAACTCTTGAATATTGATATTCCATTTATGGAAAAGGAGGTCTAGCCATCTCATAATTTAAGAGAGAAGTTGGCTTTAGCTGCTGCTTAAATTTTAAATTTGAATCAGCAGATCCTTTCAAGTGGTTTTCGGTGGAATAACATTTTTCAAGTTCAACGACCGGCAATACTTGCAACGAATCATCTGAGTAGAGCTCCAAAATCACTATAAATTGAATGGATCTAACAATTAAAGTAAAACCTTTTAGTTAATGAATAAAATGAAAAACAAAATCGCTGTAGCCCTTCTCATGATTGGCGGATATGCAGGAGTCAACGCACAAGAAGTGCAAAGCAATCAATCGCTTTTTGACGAATTCTTAGATCATAACGGAAATGAATTCCGCACAGCTACCGGTAAACCGGGAGAAGACTATTGGCAAAACGAAACCGATTATAAAATTGAAGCTACGCTTGACGATCAAGCACACACGATCACCGGGAAGCTCACTTTAGAATATACCAATAATAGTCCGCAGGAGCTTGATTTCATCTGGATGCATCTAGAGCAAAATCGCTTTACAGCAGATTCTCGCGGAACGTTAACAACACCTATTAACGGCAATCGTTATAATGGGGATGTAGATGGCGGATACACCATTACCAATCTTGAGGCTAAAGTAAAACGCAGTTCTTCATCAAAACACATCATTACAGACACGCGTATGCAGGTCTTTTTTGACGAACCCATACCGGCAGAGGGTGGTAAGGCGACCGTTTCTATGAATTTCACCTATAAAATTCCGGTGAAAGGAATGGACCGTATGGGCCGCCTAGCCACTGAAAACGGAACCATCTATGCCTTGGCGCAGTGGTTTCCACGCGCGGCAGTTCTTGACGATATCGAAGGATGGAATATCGAGCCGTATTTAGGTGCCGGCGAATTCTATCTTGATTATGGAGATTATGACTTCAAAATCACTGCTCCTTACAATCACATCGTAGTTGCTTCGGGCGCTTTGCAAAATGAAAGAGATGTGCTTTCAGCAACACTTCGCGATCGTATGGAAAAAGCAAAAAACAGCGACGAGACGGTGATGCTGGTAAAAGCAGACGAACTAGACGATATGTCGTTAAGAGCAAAACAGAGCGGTACACTCACGTGGCATTTTAAAATGGAAAACACCCGCGACGTTGCTTTTGCTTCTTCTAAAGCTTTTATTTGGGACGCAGCAAAAATCAACTTACCTAGCGGAAAGAAAGCATTGGCACAATCGGTTTACCCTATTGAAAGTGACGGTCAAGGCGCTTGGGCACGTTCTACCGAATACACCAAACATTCTATTGAAAACAACTCTGAGATGTGGTTTGAATATCCTTATCCTGTAGCTGTAAACGTTGCTGCAGACATTGGCGGAATGGAATATCCCGGTCTTAGTTTTTGTAGTTGGAAGTCTACTGGAGCCGGATTATGGGGCGTTACTGATCACGAATTTGGTCACAACTGGTTCCCGATGATCGTTGGTACAAACGAGCGCCGCTATGCTTGGATGGACGAAGGTTTCAATACGTTCATCAATCACTACAGCTCAAACAAATTTAATAACGGCGAATATCCTTCAAACCTTAATCAAACCCGAAATGCGCTAGGTTGGTATACGAACCCTAATCGTGAAGGAATTGACACCTATCCTGACGTAACCAACTTAAGAAACTTGGGGATGATCGCTTATGCAAAACCTGCGCAAGGATTATTTATGTTACGCGAGTATATCTTAGGCCCTGAACGCTTTGACAACGCCTTTAAATCTTATATTAAAACCTGGGCATACAAGCATCCACAACCACGTGATTTCTTCAATCATATGGAAAATGTTGCCGGGGAAAACCTAGCTTGGTTCTTTAAAGGTTGGTTTTATGGAACCGGTAATATTGATTTAGCTGTAAATAGCGTGCGTCAATATCAAGGTAATTATGTGATTAGCCTTTCAAACAACGGTGATATCCCGATGCCGGTAAAAATGCAAGTTACTTTTGCAGATGATACTACTCAAATGGTAGAACTTCCTGTGGAGATCTGGCAAAGAGGTAACGACTGGAACTATCTTCTAGAAACAAATAAAGAAGTTTCTAAAGTAGTTATTGACCCTAGCAAAATGCTCCCAGATGTCAACTTCTCAAACGACAGTTGGCCGGTAGCACAATACCAGAACTAAGTTTAGCTTTTTAAAGTAAAACCCCGAATGCTTTCGCCTTCGGGGTTTTTTATGCGATCTATTGAAATGTAACATTTTTCGATTTTACCTACCTATAGTTTAAATCATCAACATCAATCAAATTATGGAAACTCAAACCAACAACCTCAACACCTACCGCATACTTTACATCATAAAAGGTATCTTCAACCTTCTAGGTGCTGTTTTCTTTATAGGCTACGGCTTCTTTATGAATTTTATTTTCACTGAAGTAAACCAAAATACCGAGACACCTTTTGATATGACTACCTTTTTCGGCATCATTTGCGGAATAGGCTTCGTCGTGAGTTTAATTTTTGGAATTGTAACGCTGCTAGGCGCCAAATATATTGGTGAAGCACGCAATTATACCTTTGTGCTTATTGTTGCTATTCTCAATTGCCTTACCGGTATCTTAGGAATTCTTCTGGGTATTTTTTCGATTATTGAGATCAACAAGCCGCACGTAAAAGCCTTATTTGACCAGAATAAATAGAATCGAAGCATTAAATCTTGATTATTCAGTAAGAGCTGTTTTCATCAAGCGCTTTAAAGATTTATTTTATCTTTGTTGCTTCAATCACAGGCAATGAGGTCTGCCTCAAACCGCTTCTTAGCAAGCTGATGACTTCTACTTAACCGGCCCGCAAACGCGAGGTCAAAGTAGAATCATTTATATACGGCAGTATGAACTTAGACAAATTTAAGCGCTCGCTCACTTCAATCGAGCAAATTCCTTCTCTGGTTTATCTTTTTAAATGGATTATCATCTGCACCCTGATCGGGGCGATTGCAGGCAGTATTTCGGCATTTTTCCTACTTAGTTTAGAATGGGCGACCAATTATCGAGAAGCACATTTATGGATTATTGCGCTACTTCCTATTGGCGGTTTCCTTGTTGGTCTTTCCTACCATCTCTACGGAAACAGCATCGTAAAAGGAAATAACCTGCTGCTGGAAGAATTTCATACGCCTAAAAAAGTGATTCCGTTTAAAATGGCGCCTTTGGTATTATTTGGTACCATCGCCACGCATCTTTTTGGAGGATCAGCCGGTCGTGAAGGAACCGCGGTTCAAATAGGTGGCGCAGTGGCCGATCAGTTTACCAAAATTTTTAAGCTGAATAATCAAGACCGAAAAATTCTACTCATCGCCGGGATAAGTGCCGGTTTTGCTTCGGTTTTTGGAACACCGCTCGCCGGAGGAATTTTTGCTTTAGAAGTTCTTATTCTTGGAAGAATTCGGCTAGATGCGATTGTACCGAGTTTTCTTGCGGCCGTACTTGCCGATTATTTCTGCCAAGCCTGGAATGTAGGTCACACGCATTATCATATCAATTCAATTGCCGAAATGAACCCGGCCAACCTGTTATGGGCGCTTCTCGCCGGAATTATTTTCGGTTTGGTGAGTATGCTGTTCTCAAAAAGCACACATTTTTGGAGTTCGCAATTCAAAAAATACATTAAGTATCCGCCGCTAAGACCTTTTATTGGCGGTGTTGTAATCGCCATTGCGGTGTATTTAATAGGCACCACAAAATACATAGGACTTGGAGTTCCCACCATTGTGGATTCGTTCAGCGAAGCGATGAACAAATATGATTTTCTTGTCAAAGTATTATTCACATCATTTACACTGGGAGCCGGATTTAAAGGTGGCGAGGTAACACCCTTGTTTTACATCGGAGCGACTTTAGGAAATGCATTGATCTGGTTTATTCCCTTACCGATGGATCTTCTCGCAGGAATGGGATTTGTTGCTGTTTTTGCCGGCGCGACCAACACTCCGATTGCGTGCACCATTATGGGTATCGAACTTTTTGGGATTGAATCTGGCGTATTTATCGCCATCGCGTGCAGCACCGCTTACCTGTTTTCTGGTCATTCAGGAGTTTATGCTGCGCAAATCATCGGAAGTCCTAAAAACACCCACTACAACAACGAAAAAGGAAATTTACTTTCTGAAATCAGCGAGAAAAGAGCAAATAAAGAGCTTTAATTCCTCGCAAACACTTCCGGTTTTCTAAGGTATGCCGCAAAGAGTGTACTCATCAAAATAAGCATTAATACTTCGGCAGGTTTGCCTTTATACAGGTGAATGCCAATAACCGGAAGCATATAAAGCGAAAGCATCGTTACGCCCCACAGCATTGTTTTATGATAATAAAATAAGGCAAGCCCCGTAAGAATAAAAACTCCTGCGGTAAGCATCACCGCACTGCTTTGTACAATTTTCCCTGTTTGATTAGGATCAAGCAATTTGTCAAGCGCCGTTGGAACATAAAAAACAGCGAGCAACACTGAGGGTAAATAAATTAAAATGGAAATTAATACGGGTTTGGGGTTCATCTTGTGCGTCGGTTAGTTTACGAGCTGCTAATACCAGCTCAAAATGTATAACGCAAAGTAAATCAACATCGTATAAAACCAAAAAAACCTGAAGCAGTTCTGCTTCAGGTTTTCTTTTGTGGAGAAGATGGGATTCGAACCCACGACCTCTTGACTGCCAGTCAAGCACTCTAGCCAACTGAGCTACATCCCCATTTTTTTTCGCCAGCGTCTTTCGTCGATTAGACAACTGAGCCAACCCCTTTTGGAGGGCGTAAATATAACCAAATTCCTTAATAAACATCTCAATTATCATTTTTGCTACTGATGCTTTTTACATTCAGCGTAAATGCCTCATTTTTGCAAAAAACCACCCAAATGATACGACCCGCTACTTCTGCAGATGTTGATGAAATCTTACAAGTGACCGCCGCCTGCGCAAAAACAATGATTGCCAATGGTATTTACCAATGGAATGAACACTACCCGTCGCGCGCAGCTTTTGAAGAAGATATTAAACGCAACGAACTTTACATCTACACGCAAAAAGAGCGTATTCTGGGTACTGTTGTGGTTTCCACTTTGAAAGATGAGATTTATGAGGAAATTACCTGGCTGACGCCTTCTGATGCCCGCTGTATCTACATTCATCGGCTGGCGGTTCATCCTGAAGCTCAAGGTCAGGGAATCGCACAGCAAATGATGCAATTTGCAGAAGATTATGCCCGGGAAAAAGGTTTTGCTTCCATTAGGCTAGACACCTTCAGTAAAAATGAGAGAAATAATGTTTTTTATACTAAACGGGGTTATCAAAAACTTGACCCGGTCTATTTTCCTAAGCAAAGTGAATTTCCGTTTTACTGCTACGAACTCGTATTATAAATACCGGCTTTAGAAATCTTATTTTCGCCCTACGCTAAAACTCATGACCGCAACCAACCCGCTTTCTTTTAAGAATATAAACCGTCTTGCTGTTCCGGCATTATTGGCGGGTATTGCAGAGCCTATACTTTCTGCTACAGATGCGGCTGTGGTGGGCAATGTACCCGATAATGCTACAGAAGTCCTCGCCGCTGTGGGTATTGTGGGTTCGTTTTTGTCGGCGCTTATTTGGATTTTAGGCCAAACGCGTAGCGCATTACAAGCCATTATCGCCCAGTATTATGGTGCTGATAAAATTGATGAGATCAGCACGCTTCCGGCGCAAGCGATCTATTTCAATATCCTGTTGAGTATTGTGATCTTGGTCACCACGCTTCCCTTTATTGAAGCTATTTTTTCGCTGTACAACGCATCCGGACTCATTCTCGACTATTGCGTGCAGTATTATTCCATTCGGGTTTGGGGCTTCCCACTCACCTTATTCACCTTTGCTATTTTTGGCATTTTTAGAGGATTACAAAACACCTTTTGGCCTATGGTGGTTGCGATAATTGGGGCCGGCGTGAATATTCTGCTTGACTTTATTTTAGTCTACGGAATAGAGGGCTACATTCCCGCAATGCAGATCGAAGGTGCTGCGTATGCCAGTCTAGGTGCGCAGGCGTTGATGGCTGTTTTATCACTAATTCTTGTGCTTATCAAAACCAACGTAAGCCTAAAACTGCGCTTCCCGATTCATCCTGAATTATGGAGGCTCGTGGGTATGGCGCTCAACCTTTTTGTGCGTACCATCGCTTTAAATCTCGCCCTGTATCTCGCCAATTCGTTTGCCACAGATTATGGCGCATCTTACATTGCGGCACAAACTATTTTGATCAACATCTGGCTATTTTCGGCATTTTTTATTGACGGATATGCCGCTGCCGGAAATATTCTTGCAGGCCGTTTTCTAGGTGCTAAAGATTATACCAGCCTCTGGGAATTAAGTAAAAAACTAAGTAAATACAGCCTGATCATTGCCGGCGGATTGATGCTTATCTCTGCTATTTTATATGAACCTATCGGATTAATTTTCAGCAAAGAACCGGAAGTGATCGCACGATTTACAGCGCTGTTTTTTGTGGTAATTCTCATGCAGCCTTTAAATGCCCTCGCCTTTATTTTTGATGGAATCTTTAAAGGAATGGGCGAAATGAAATACCTACGTAACGTGCTGATGGCCGCCACTTTTCTGGGTTTTGTTCCCGCTATTTTTATTGGGGATTATTTTGAACTGAAACTCTACGCGGTGTGGATCGCCTTTTCGGTGTGGATGATTGTGCGAAGCGGCGCTCTTATTCTCAAATTCAGAAAACGCTTTAAGCCGAAAGTCGCTTAAAAAGCTATCGGGTCTTTAACCAGCCCGTAATGCTCAAACGCTCTGAAGCCAATACCGGTTTTACCTCATGCTCCAAAATTTGACTTTCAAAAATCACCACGCGCCCGGGTTTAGGAATGATATCAAGCGCACGTTCTCCGTTTCCTTCAGGTAAATAGATCGTGAGTTCGCCGCCATTGCTTGCCACCCAACTGTCGTCGTTTAAATAACAAACCATCGAGAGTTTACGGCGATCGTCATTTTGAAAGGTATCCAGATGCCTTTTATAGAAAGTGCCTTTAGGGTAAATCGCATAGTGAAATTCCTTCTGAAGAATTCCCAAAAAACACGTGCGGTTTAGGTAAGCAACGAGATCATTGATCTTCTCAAAAAACAGACGTTCTTTAGGTCTGGCTTCGGCTTCATTGATCCATTTAATAAAGTCTCCACGAATAGTTTTGTCGATCTCTTCATTAAACTTGTTGCCAATGGCTGCCTTTTTAAAACTGTCTGCCTCGTAAACTTCCTTCAGCGACTGTCTTAATTCCTCAATTTCTTCCGAAGAAAAAAAGTCATCAACAATGGCATAATTACATTCTAGTAAATCTGTGATTACCTGCTCGTAGGCCGGGTTTTCAATAAAATCTACCTGCTCAAAAAGCTGCGTGTTCATAGGCGTCAAAATCCTCAAAAATGAGATCGAAAATTGCGCGCAAATAACGCACAAAAAACATTGCGAAATTCGCAATTTTCAAGCCCTTGATTATTTTCTAGGTACGGCGCTTAGACTTTGTTACTTTTGCCTAATTAATCATATCATTTATGGATATTTTACAGTTTTTAAGCGGAACCGGTATATACTTGATCTTTGCGATTGCGCTCATAGTAGTGGTTTTGGTTAGAAAATTTAAAAAGTAATTATGAGCAACATACGCATCACCAAACAGTTTTCTTTTGAAACCGGTCACGCGCTTTACGGCTACGACGGTAAATGTCGCAATGTGCACGGGCACAGTTATAAGCTTTCGGTAACGGTGATTGGGACGCCTATTTCAGACAACAACAATGTGAAGTTTGGGATGGTGATCGACTTTGGTGACCTAAAAAAAATTGTGAAAAGTGAGATCGTAGATGTGTTTGATCACGCTACAGTTTTTAATAAAAACACGCCGCACGTTGAGCTGGCCAAAGAACTTTCAGACCGTGGTCACAATGTGCTGTTGGTTGATTATCAACCTACCAGCGAGATGATGGTGATTGATTTTGCTGAAAAAATAAAGAAACACCTTCCGGAAAACATCACGTTATTTTCACTGAAATTACAAGAGACCGATACCAGTTTTGCCGAATGGTATGCCGCTGATAACGCATAAATAATTGCACGGCTTTTACCCTCCATTATGAGTCAGCCCATAGTACAAATAAATATTCCTGAAGGGAAAAAGGTGTATTTCTCAAGTGATAACCACTTGGGTGCACCCACTGCTGAAGCGAGCAAACCCCGCGAGAAAAAATTTATCGCTTGGTTGAGCGCGATCGAGGCAGATGCTGCAGCGATTTTTCTATTGGGTGATCTGTTTGACTTTTGGTTTGAATATAAAACTGTTGTTCCTAAAGGCTTTGTGCGCGTATTAGGCAAATTAGCGCAACTGCGCGATAAGGGCATCCCGATCTACTTTTTTGTGGGAAATCACGATTTGTGGATGAACGATTATTTTAAGACCGAACTCGACATTCCTGTTTTTCACGAGCCACGCATTTTTGATCTGAATAACAAGCGCTTTTTTATAGGCCACGGCGATGGTCTGGGTCCCGGTGATAAGGGCTATAAGCGTATGAAAAAAGTGTTTACTTCGCCGTTCTTTCAGTGGTTGTTTCGTTGGGTGCATCCTGATATTGGGGTACGATTAGCCCAGCATCTTTCCGTAAAAAATAAGTTGATCAGCGGAGAAGACGATCAAAATTTTTTAGGAGAAGAAAACGAATGGTTGGCTGCATACGCAAAGCGGAAATTAGAAAGCGCACATTATGATTACTTCATTTTTGGACATCGGCATTTGCCTATGGAAATCCAAGTAGGCCCTCAATCAACCTATTACAATCTAGGCGATTGGATCACACATTACACTTACGGTGTTTTTGATGGGAACTCTTTTCAGCTAAAAGAATACAGCATTTAGTTTAAAGCCGTTTGCATAAAGAAATGCATTTCCATTCTTAAAATGGTCTGATCTAAAAGATCTTGAATCTCATAAACCTCATCACGACTTACCGCTAAATCTACATCTGGAGACGGAGTTTTAAGCAATAAGGAACGGCATTCTCTTGGAGCAGGACAGTCTTTACACGTGTATTGCGCTAAAGTATCTTGAGTTAAATGTGCAAATTCTTTAAGCTGATCTAGTGAGAAGTAAAAACCCATATCCCTAAAAACAACCTGCGCTTTAATACTGCTGTATTTTGAAGTTTTCCAGTAAAAGGAAATGCCACTATCGTTGCGGTAAATGATATCAATATGCTTCATAACCTAAGGTTTGAAACAAATATACTAAAGTTATTTAGAACAAATCTAAATAGAATGCTAATTATTCTTGTAGATCCCGAAGCTTCAACTGAATACTCTTAGTGCCATTCCATTCGTTGATATCTAAAGAATAAGCAGCTTTAAATGGCTTTCTATGCTGAATTAAATCACATTTGGAACCCAGTCCAAAACCAATGGCGCCAATGGTCTGACTGTCATTTTGCTTAACGCTACATTTTAAATGCGTTTCATCTGCGCCTACGCATTTACCAAAACCGTTATCAGTAAGATTTTTACTCATAAAAACCGGCGTCATATTTCCCGGGCCGTACGGCGCAAATTGCCGAAGAATACGGTAAAATTTTGGAGTGATGTCATCAAGTTCAAGTTCGGCATCTATGGTGATCTCAGGAATAAGCAAGCGCTCGTCAATAGAACTGCTTACCACTTCTTCAAATTTTTGTTTAAAACCTTCATATTGATGTTCTCCAAGGGTGAGACCTGCAGCATATTTATGTCCACCAAATTGTTCTATATGTTCGCTACACTGCTCTAAAGCATCATACACATCAAAACCTTTGACAGAACGCGCACTCGCCGCTAATTTTTCGCCACTTTTAGTAAATACTAATGTTGGTCGATAATAGGTTTCGGTTAGTCTTGAAGCCACAATACCAATGACTCCTTTGTGCCAATTCTCCTGAAAAACAACAGTAGTTTTTCGGTTTTCTTCCTTATTCGTTTCGATCTGCAATAAGGCTTCTTGTGTAATTACTTTGTCAAGATCTTTCCGCTCTGCGTTAAAACCTTCGATCCCTGAAGCCATTTCTTGAGCACGCTCGTAATCGTGTTCGGTAAGTAATTCTACTGCGTGTAAACCATGTTTGATTCTCCCGGCAGCATTAATACGTGGTGCGATGATAAAAACAACATCGGTAATGGTGAGTTCATCTTTATTCACATTTTCGATCAAAGCCTGAATTCCGGTACGTGGCAGCGTATTGATCACGTCAAGACCGTAAAATGCCAACACTCGGTTTTCGCCGGTAATGGGCACAATATCGGCACCTATTGCAGTTGCCACAAGATCAAGATAAGGCACCAAAGTTTTAACCGGAAGGCCCTTCTCCTGCTCCATTGCTTGAATCAATTTAAAACCCACACCACAGCCGCAAAGCTCTTTGTATGGATAATCACAATCCTCTCGTTTTGGGTCTAAAACCGCAACTGCCTCCGGAATTTCAGCACCGGGACGGTGGTGATCACAAATAATAAAATCGATCCCGAGTTTTTTGGCATAAGCTACTTTTTCGATCGCTTTTACACCGCAGTCGAGCGCAACAATGAGCGTAATGTCATTGTCGTGCGCATAATCAATACCCGTATAAGAAACGCCGTAACCTTCGGCATAGCGATCTGGAATGTAGGTCGCCACCTGCGGGTGCAACGTCTGGAGATAGCTACTCATCAGCGCAACACTTGTTGTCCCGTCTACATCATAATCCCCGTAAACCAAAATATTTTCATTTTGAGCAATTGCAAGATTAAGGCGTGCGACGGCCTTATCCATATCTTTCATCAAAAACGGATCGTGCAAATCATCAAGCGAAGGTCTGAAAAACGCTTTGGCTTTGTCATATGTGTCTATTCCGCGCTGAATTAAAAGCTGTGCGATTTTTTCTGGAATCGACAGTTGCTTTGCAAAAGCATTGATTTTTTCGGTTTCGGGAATAGGTTTGAGTGTCCATCGCATTGCTGCAACAAGTTTTAAGCGGGATTCGTATTCTCGTTGGTCTCAACCAACAGCTATTTGATTACAAATTTACTTTTATAATCCAAGCATCTTCAAAATCATTCAACTTTCTATACTCAACCAATCTCTCGTATAACGCATCAGGATCGGTGCTGTAATCAATATAAATGTAGTGATAGTTGTTTGCTGGATTTACAAAACTGACGGGCGTAAGACCTCTTAATTTCATCTTATCTTGCCAACGCAATGCATTATCACGTTGCGCAAAAACGTGATTTACGATGTAATAACCTTGATCCATTCCGGGTACGGTTAAAGGTTTTGAAGCCAGCATATCTTGCAACGCCTGAGGTCTTGTACTATTTTTAATAGTGCCCATTGGCTTAGACTGTATGGGCTCCCCGTCTTTACCGTACTGTTGTACATCTTCTTCGGTTTCCGAAGGACTTTCGGTTTGAGGAAGAGGTTCTTCTACTGCATCTTGTTTGGTTTGCGAAATTTCCACCGGCATTTTTGATGGAATACTATCAGCTTTTCCTTCTACAACCACGCGCTGATAATAAGCAGTGCTTATTTCGGTTTGAAAAGCATTAAAAAACACAAACAATCGGTCTGATTCTGTTTTAAACTGAAGCTTTACTTGGGTTGCATCGTTAGCGATCAATGCATTGTTTTCATTCGGAATATCCACTTTAGCCAGATCAAAGCCTAACGTGTTGGAGCTCTTAGGAGTTCTGTTTACATACTTTTTGTCTTTGACCGTGATGCTGCTGTTAAAAAAGTTATTGGCATAACGCACCCGGCTCTGAAGCTCGATAAATTCGTTTTCTTGTTCGCTAAAAATTGAAACTGCATCTCCGGGCAATACCAGGTCACCTTCTAAAGCCGCCAGCGTGATAGAAGTTTTTACAGCACCGCTTTCGACTACTCTAAAATTATTAAAGTCTATCTCCTGTGAGTTATTTGGATTGATAAAACTAAACCCGTGATACCCTGTAAAATACTGCAAAGGTGCTTGCGCATCTTCATAAATAATATACAGCATCCATCCGGCAGAACTTCCGCCGTACATATAACCTTCCAATGCTGTCACATTTGCAAGAGTGTACGTGCCTGACGAGGCTTTTTGAGATTTTAAAAGCGATGTAATTTCGCTATAACACACATAAGGCGCGGCATTCTGGAGTTCGATAACTTCATCACGCATCCCGTCGTATAAGACTTCCCCTTGAATGCTATGGTAGGTTTTGCTGTTGGGCAGCTGTAGTTTTACAAGGTCAAAAGGTTTACTACGTTTTTTATTGAGTTTATATTCAACACGGTCATTGCGCACACGTTGCTTACCGCGCTCTCCGGGATACGTAGCCGCCCAGTAAAGCCCGGCATATTTAATAGTGGCATCTTTAGGCATTATAAGCGTGGCGCTACTGGAACTAAAGGTGGCAGCATTTTTATCTACATCAATATACACCATTTCTGTACGATCGTTTAAGCCCTTAGGGCGCACATAAGCGCGGGTAGGATGATCGCCTAAAATCGTATTGCCTATCACTCGTGTATCGCCTTTTAAGTAAAATTCATTTACTTTTTTAAAAGCTACTCCTTGAGCAAAACTAAATACAGAAAAAAACAAAAAGCTTACGAGTAATTTTATATGCATAGTGCCAGATTAATGAGAGTTGTGCCAAGTTACAAATAACCCCTTTTATTTTTGGTCAAGATCAGGTAAATTGTAAGCCTATACTATACAGATGCAGCACATTAAATTTTATAAAACCTTTTCTACAAGCAATCTACTTATTTTAGGAGTCGTTCTGCTGGCGATGGGCTTTTCTAGTTATAAAATTCTTTTTTCAGAAACTAAAGATGTAAGCACCTACGCCATTATTAATAGTCTTGTTAGTGTACTGCCCATTATTATCTATAGTTACCGCAAACAAAAAGCACATTGGGTTCAACATGACCAAAAACGCATTAATCTTAAGCTCGCCGGGGTTGAAAAAATCATAAAAAGAAAAGCGATATCAAAAATTAAAGTAAACGGAAAATCCATTGAAATTCTATTTAAAGCAAGTCCGGGATTAGTACTCGACCTCGAGTCTTACGCCACTGACGATGTGCTTCTTTTTGAGAAGATTTTAAAAAACAACTATTCATGAGCGCTAAGAAAATCACTTTCATTTATCAAAATGAACCTTGGCGACTAACTGTTCCTGCGGTAGGCTTTGTTCTATTTTTAGTGGGAATGCTTGCTTTAAAAGAAACTGCATTAGGGTCGGTGATTCAACCTCTGGGTATGCTGCTTATGTTTGTTCCGCATTTTATTCCTTTTAAGCTGAAGAACTATGTGCGGTTTACCAGACGGATGATTTCCTTTAAATTAGAAAAAGGCGGAAGTTACAACTACAGGTTTTCTCAAATAAAATATGTGGAGGCTTACGAAGATCGTTTGGTCATTTATACCTCAAAAAAGAAGTCTGAAAAAGTTAGGATCGAAGGTTATGCAAAAGCTGACATAAACCGACTTCTAGACTTATTACAGCCCGAAACTGAACACACCGCGGAAACCGTTTAGCCTTTAGGCTTCCCTCCTACGATGATCACAATTTCTCCCTTAGGCGCTTTGGCCTCAAAATGTTTTAACACCTCAGCTGCAGTACCACGCACGGTTTCTTCATGAAGTTTTGAGATCTCTCTGGAAACTGAAATGCTTCGGTCTTCGCCAAAGAATTCGACCATATTTTTTAAGGTCTTTACCAGCTTGTGCGGACTTTCATAAAAGATCATCGTCCGCTCTTCTTCCGCCAAAAGTAAAAAACGGGTTTGTCGCCCTTTCTTCACCGGAAGAAATCCTTCAAAAACAAATTTATCGTTAGGCAGACCGCTATTAACCAACGCCGGAACAAAAGCAGTAGCACCGGGCAGACAATCAACTTCAAGACCTGCTTCTACACAAGCGCGCGTTAATAAAAATCCCGGATCTGAAATCGCCGGAGTTCCTGCATCACTTATCAAAGCAAGGGTTTGCCCTTTTTTAATACGGTCTACAAGACCCTCAACCGTTTTATGCTCGTTGTGCATATGATGCGAGTGCATCTGTGTGGTGATCTCAAAATGCTTAAGCAACTTCCCACTCGTGCGGGTATCTTCGGCGAGAATGAGATCTGCTTCTTGCAGTACTTTAACTGCTCTAAAGGTCATATCCTCTAGATTGCCAATGGGTGTGGGTACAAGAAATAGTTTACCCATTAGGAGTCAAATTTGCGGGCTACCAGCTCTTTAAAGCGCGTCTCATACATCTCTTTTCCGTCCCAATTGTTATAGTCTGGTTTTACCATTTGGTCGATAAGGGTAAACGCTTCTTCTTCTGAATTTGCCGTGTTGAGTTGTGAAAGCACGCGATTGTAATCCGTATCGCTTCCGTTAAAAAGATGTTTTATAAATGCAATACGGTCATTAAGGCCAAAAGAAAGTCCGCGAGAGATACGGTCGTTCAGTTTTCTAGGCTTGCTTTCCTGTGATTTTGCATCGTCTTCAAACTCGGCAATTCGACCATATTCACCAATCTCGTCTTTATCGTTTTTAACCACATCAGGTTTTTGGGTAATTTGCTGAAACATCGCCTCAATAGCATCTGCTTCAGGCGGCATTTGAGCGACAATATCTTTGATCTTTTCCATCACCGGCTCGTGTAACGAAGCCTGATTGATCTTGGGCTCTTTTTGCTCTTTTGGTTTAGGGTCTTCTGCTTTAGGCTGTGTTTCTTGTGGTGTTCTTAAGCGCTCAAAGAGTTCTTCATTAGCAGCGGCTATACGCGCAATACGCTCTAATTCGGTTTCTTCTTTTTGAGGTGCTTCGGTCGGAGTTTCTTCAGCTTGCTCTAGTTGAATTTCCTGAATACTTTCAGCAATCACTTCACTATCTTCTTCCTCTAAAGCTTTGATGATTTCGGCTTTGCCTATGGTGGGTTTTGCAGTGTCAAAATGCGCTTCTACATAAGCTAAAATTGATAGTGCTTCATAAATCTTCTGAGCTTCAATTTTTAGGGTCTCGTAATCACTCTCTGAGTCAAGTTTTAAAATCTTGTGCGCCAGGCTCACCAAGTCAGATTTTAATTTCTTCTTCATAAGTTTTTTGTTTGCTCTGTTTATTTGCTGGGGTTTTTAATAAATTTGCTAAGCCCTCTAAGAATAGCACCTTTGCCCTTTAAGAGGTTGAAAAGTACGAAATGTTTCTCGAAAATACCGTTAATCATAAAGAGCAATTTGGATGGATAGAAGTCATATGCGGCTCTATGTTCTCGGGTAAAACCGAAGAATTAATTCGCCGACTAAAACGCGCCAAGTTTGCTAAACAAAAGGTTGAGATCTTCAAACCTGCAATAGATACCCGCTATGATGACGAGCTGGTCATCTCTCATGATGCTAACGAAATCAGATCAACTCCGGTACCTGCCGCTGCTAATATTCCTATTCTTGCAGACGGTTGCGACGTGATAGGTATTGATGAGGCACAATTTTTTGATGAAGAAATCGTAAAGGTGTGTAATGACCTTGCCAATCGCGGAATCAGAGTCATAGTTGCCGGACTTGACATGGATTTTAAAGGAAATCCTTTTGGCCCAATGCCTGCGCTTATGGCTACCGCCGAGTATGTTACCAAAGTACACGCTGTGTGTACACGTACGGGAAATCTGGCGCAATTTAGCTACAGAAAGGCCACCAGCGATGATCTTGTATTGCTAGGAGAAACCGAAGAATACGAACCCTTAAGCCGTAGTGCTTATTATAAAGCAATGCTTCGTGAGCGTCTGAAAACTATAGAAGTTAAGGACCCCCGAAGAACTTAAAAACCCAAAAACAAAAGACTAAATGCCGCACACTGTTCTCGAAATAGACCTAAACGCCTTAAGCCATAATTATGACTATCTACGGTCTAAACTAGAACCAGATGTAAAGATGCTCGCTGTTGTAAAGGCTTATGCTTACGGAAGCGAGTCTGTAGCTGTTGCCCGTAAACTGGAAGAAAAAGGTATAGATTATTTTGCTGTCGCTTATACCCCAGAAGGTGTCGCTTTACGCGATGCAGGAATCAAAACACCTATTCTTGTTTTACACCCGCAGATTGAAAATTTTGATCAGGTGATTGAGCATAAACTAGAGCCAAGTATTTATAGTTTTAGAGTACTAAAAGCTTTTACCGAGATCGCTGAGTCAAAAGGTTTAAAAGATTATCCCATTCATATAAAATTCAATACCGGTTTAAACCGACTAGGGTTTAAAGATGTGAATGAAAAAGATATTCTAAAACAATTGCACGCCACCAAAGCACTAAAGGTTAAATCGCTGTTCTCACATCTTGTAGCTAGTGAAGATATGAATGAGCGCACGTTTACCCAGCAGCAAATTGACGCCTTTGAAAACAACGCAAAACATATGATTGCCGGTTTAGGCTATACCCCGATGTTGCATCAAAGCAATACTTCGGCGATTATAAATTATCCTCAGGCACAGTTTGATATGGTGCGCACCGGAATAGGCCTTTATGGCTACGGAAACATTCAAGCTGAAGATTTGAAACTAAAACCGGTGGCTACCTTAAAAACGGTTATTTCGCAAATTCACGAGATCGCTATTGGAGAAACGGTAGGATACAATCGTGCGCATACTGCTGCAAAACTAGGCCGAAGCGCAACACTACCTATTGGCCACGCTGACGGTATTTCACGCGCTTACGGTAAAGGTCGCGGCTATGTGATGATCAAAGGAAAGAAAGCACCAATCATAGGCAATGTGTGTATGGATATGATTATGGTTGATGTTACCAAGATTGATTGCGAAGAAGGTGACGAAGTGATTATTTTTGGGAAGGGTGCTTCGGCAGTAGCCTTAACAGCACGTATAAAAAGTATTCCGTATGAGTTGATTACAGCGATTTCTCAACGCGTTCAACGAAAAATTATAGAATAACTAACAGCTTCTGCTTTTAGTCTTTTTAATATTTACCTATATTAGAACTTTATTTAACTACTTAAACCAACGAAATAATGGCATTTTTTAAAGATTTTAAAGCCTTTTTAATGAAAGGTGACATCGTTGCTCTAGCAACTGCGGTAATTATAGGTGGAGCATTCAACAAAATTGTAGGCTCCTTAGTTAAAGATGTGATTATGCCCGTAATAGGTGTGATTATGGGAGGTAAGAATGTCAACAATCTATTCTTTTCTCTGGATGGAGGAGAATATGAAACCGTTGACGCTGCCATTGAAGCCGGAGGAGCAATTATGACCTACGGTAACTTCCTGCAAGCTGTGATTGATTTTATCATCATAGGTTTTGTGATTTTCTGGTTATTGAAAGGTTATGAGAAAACCAAGAAAAAAGAAGAGCCTAAACCAGCTGCTCCTAAAGGACCAACTCAAGAAGAATTACTTATCGAAATTCGTGACGAATTGAGAAAGAAATAAAGACTCGTGTGCCTTAAAGCACAAACCGCTGCACTGCAGACTAATTTTAACTAAACCCTCGAAGAAATTCGGGGGTTCTTTTTGTTATATAAATAACATAATGTTTATAAAACATACAAAATGTCACTTTTTAAACAAATGTGTATATTTTTAATAAGATAGTCTGCTTTTTTATAAAGTGTTGCTACTTTTGGCGTCCGCAAGCTAAAGGCCTTCAGGCTGGCTGATTTTCAGCGGAACTAACAAACTAAATTTTCTCAACGATATTGAGATTGACACACGCTAAAGATTAAAATTATGAAAGTAGCTGTTGTAGGTGCCACCGGGATGGTAGGCCACGTAATGTTGCAAGTATTAGCAGAACGCAACTTCCCCATAACCGAATTAATACCTGTTGCCAGCGCACGCTCAGTAGGTAAAACGGTTACCTATAAAGACAAAGAATACACCATTAGTTCTATGGAAGATGCGATTGCAGCACGTCCTGATATCGCGATTTTTTCTGCAGGTGGTGGGACTTCGTTAGAGTTTGCTCCTAAGTTTGCTGAGGTGGGTACTACTGTTGTAGACAACTCTTCTGCGTGGAGAATGGATCCTGATAAAAAACTTATTGTTCCTGAGATCAACGCTTCAGAATTAGAAGATTCAGATAAAATTATCGCTAATCCTAACTGTTCTACTATTCAGATGGTTTTGGCTTTGGCACCTTTACATAAGAAATATAAGATCAAGCGTCTTGTAATCTCTACGTATCAGTCTATTACCGGAACCGGAGTTAAAGCGGTTCAGCAGTTAGAAAATGAATATAAAGGAGAGCAAGGTGATATGGCTTACGCCTATCCTATTCACCGCAATGCAATCCCTGCTTGCGATGTGTTTACCGAAAATGGGTATACCAAAGAAGAAATGAAACTCGTTAACGAGACTCAGAAAATCTTAGGTGATAACACGATTGCAGTTACTGCTACAGCGGTGCGCATCCCGGTTGTGGGTGGCCATTCTGAAGCGATCAACGTGCAGTTTGAAAATGATTTTGACCTAGCAGAAGTTCGTCAACTGCTTCAAGCACAAGATGGTGTTATCGTTCAAGATAATCCGGATACCAATACTTACCCAATGCCTATTTACGCTGAAGGTAAAAACGATGTATTTGTAGGTCGTATTCGTCGTGATTATTCGCAAGAAAACACGCTAAATATGTGGGTGGTTGCAGATAACCTGAGAAAAGGTGCAGCAACCAATGCGGTTCAAATCGCTGAATATCTAGCAGCTAAAGAATTGGTTTAAATCACACCAGCCAAATAATTACACAAACCTCTGAGACGTGGCGTTTCGGAGGTTTTTTTATTGCCTATATTTGAAAGAATTCAATTTTGTTTCAAATGAAAAAATTAACACTCCTATATTGTTTTGCATCTTTCGGAATAATTCTACAAGCACAAACCATCCGAACAAAAAAATTAAATATGATTTATCCTGAAACGAAAAAGGTAGATACCGTTGACACCTATTTTGGCACCGAAGTTCCCGACCCGTATCGCTGGCTCGAAGACGATCGCAGTGCCGAGACTGAGGCTTGGGTAAAAGCAGAAAATAAGGCCACGTTTGGCTATTTAGATAAGATTCCGTTTAAAGATGAAATCAAGCAAAAGCTTGAGAAAATCTGGAACTACGAGAAAATTGGCGCTCCTTTTAAAGAAGGTGATTACACCTATTTCTATAAAAATGACGGACTGCAAAATCAGTATGTGATCTACCGTTATAAAACCGGTGAAGATCCTTCAACTGCAGAAGTATTTTTAGATCCCAACACCTTTGCCGAAGACGGTACCATTTCACTAGGCGGACTTAGTTTTTCAGATAATGGAAAACTGGCTGCGTATAGTATTTCTGAAGGGGGAAGCGACTGGAGAAAGGTTTTGGTAATGGATGCTGAAACCAAAGAGATCACCGAAGATACTTTGGTCGATATCAAGTTTAGCGGAATCTCTTGGCGCGAGAACGACGGGTTTTACTACTCGAGTTATGACAAGCCAGACGGCAGCGAACTTTCAGCAAAAACAGATCAGCACAAAGTGTATTACCACAAGCTGAATACGGCTCAAAAAGAGGACGAACTGATCTTTGGCGGTACGCCTGAGAAAAAGCATCGCTACATTGGCGCAAGAACGACAGAAGACAATGAATATTTGATCTTGAGCGCTAGTAATGCAACTTCAGGAAACAAGCTTTATATCAAAGATCTGAGCAAGCCAAATGCCGATTTTGTTGCGATCGTTGATACGGAAGAAACCAATACTTCTGTGATCGAAAATGTAGGTTCTAAACTTTACATTGTGACCGACAAAGATGCGCCCAACCGCAAGATCGTTACCGTTGACGCTGCTAACCCAACTCCAGAAAACTGGGAAGATTTTATCCCGGAAACCGAAAATGTGCTTTCACCCTCTACCGGTGGTGGTTACTTTTTTGCAGAATATATGGTTGATGCCGTTTCGCAAGTAAAACAATACGATTATAAAGGTAAGCTGGTGCGCGAAGTTGAACTACCCGGCATCGGAAGCGCCGGTGGTTTTGGAGCTAAAAAAGAAGATAAAGAACTTTTTTACAGTTTTACCAACTATACCACTCCAGGAAGTATTTACAAATACAACATTGAGTCTGGAGCTTCTGAATTGTTCCGTAAACCGGCGATCAATTTTGATCCTGAGAATTACGAGAGCAAGCAAGTATTTTATACTTCAAAAGACGGTACAAAAGTTCCTATGATCATCACCTTCAAAAAAGGTTTAGAACTTAACGGTAAGAACCCAACCATTCTTTATGGTTATGGTGGTTTTAATATTTCGCTTACGCCTTCATTCAGCATTACTAATGCGATCTGGATGGAAATGGGCGGTGTGTATGCCGTGCCTAACCTGCGTGGTGGCGGCGAATATGGTAAAGAATGGCACGACGCCGGTACCAAAATGCAAAAGCAAAATGTCTTTGATGACTTTATCGCTGCCGCAGAATACCTGATTTCAGAAAACTATACCTCAAGCGATTATTTGGCCGTTCGCGGTGGTTCTAACGGTGGTTTGCTCGTGGGTGCAACGATGACGCAAAGACCCGATTTGATGAAGGTAGCGCTTCCTGCAGTGGGCGTGATGGATATGCTGCGTTATCACACATTCACCGCCGGAGCCGGCTGGGCATACGACTACGGAACTTCAGAAGACAGCAAAGAAATGTTTGAATACATTAAAGGTTATTCTCCTGTTCATAATGTAAAAGCCGGGACTAAATATCCTGCAACTTTAGTAACAACAGGAGATCACGATGATCGCGTGGTTCCTGCACACAGTTTTAAATTTGCTGCAGAATTGCAAGAGAAACAAGCCGGTGACGCACCTGTTTTGATACGTATTGAGACATATGCCGGCCACGGTGCAGGAACTCCGGTAAGCAAGCAAATTGAGCAAACAGCAGATATTTTTGCCTTTACGCTTTACAATATGGGCTTTGACGTACTTCCGGAAAAAACTAAATCAGAGATTAAAGGCTAACTGCGGAGCTTTTTAAAACCAATAAAATTAAGACCTCAAAGGCTTTGATAACTTTTGAGGTCTTTTTATATTCTATTATGCTAAAAGTAGACATAACCGACTTCGGCTATACCGAAGAAACCGTTTTAAAAAATCTTGATTTCACGGTAGAAAAAGGAAAGCACATTTCAATTTTAGGGGAAAGTGGCTGCGGAAAAAGCACCTTGCTTAAAATCATCTATGGCTTACTTCACGTTGAAAACGGGACTATTTTTTGGAACGACAACGAACTTTTAGGCCCCAACTTTAACTTGGTTCCGGGAGAGCCTTTTATCAAATATCTCGCTCAGGATTTTGACTTGATGCCCTATATTTCGGTAGCAGATAATATTGGGAAACATCTGTCGCGTCGTTTTATGCAACAGCGGGAAGAACGCATTAACGAGCTTCTTGAAGTGGTTGATATGACCGCTTTTGCCGATGTACACGTAAAACTTTTGAGTGGTGGACAAAAACAGCGGGTTGCACTTGCACGCGCTATTGCCAAAGAACCAGAACTGCTCTTGCTGGACGAACCGTTTAGCCATATTGATAATTTTAGACGGAATGCCTTACGCCGAAATCTCTACGCGTATCTGAAAAAAGAAAACATAACCTGCATTACCGCCACGCACGACAGCGAAGAAGCACTTTCTTTTTCAGACGAAATTAAAATGATGCGCGAGGGTCAATTTATACAAACCGCAACTCCGAAAGCTTTGTTTGCAAATCCAAAGAATGCTTATGTCGCTTCGTTTTTTGGTGATGTGAATACGCTAGAACTTGATGGTGAAAAACATTTGATTATGCCGCATCAACTTGAGGTTTCTGAATCTGAAACCGGGTTAAAAGCCACCGTGATTAAATCGTATTTTAAAGGAAGTTACTATCTCGTGGAAGCTGAAGCTCAAGGACAAAAGATCTACTTTAATACTGTTGATGCTTTAGATAAAGACACTTTCGTTTATTTAAAACTGAAGCTCTAATCTAGCGCTATACTTTCATATTTTTTGGCGGGTCCAATAAATCAGCCAGGTCCTTCCCTATCTGGCTGCCAATAGCTACACCCATTCCTCCTAGTCGAACACCGCAAAAAACGTGTTCTGAAAGCGGTTTTAGGATGGGCTTCTTTTGAGCTCCAACACCCAGAATTCCGCTCCAGCGATAGTCGATTTCAACTGGAGTTTGCGGTAGAATTATTTGACTGAGTGTCTTTTCTAAATGCGCTTGAATAGTTACTGAAGTCCCGAGTGCATCGGTTTGTTCCCCGGTTAAATCCAGATTGCGGCCGCCTCCTAAAAGGATTCGGTTATCGATATTTCTGAAATAGGTATAGCCTTCATCCAGGTGAAACGTGCCTTTGATTTTTAGATCAGGAATAGGTTTGGTCACCAACACTTGATTGCGCGCTGGTTGCACTTGAGTAATTCCCAAATGTGTTGCTAAACCATTAGTTGCTATGAATAGTTTTTTTGTTTTGAATGAGATGGAATTTGCTCGTACTTCTACGCTATTCGATAGTGTTTCAAAACCGGTAACCGTCCAATTATTTAAGATCAGTATATTCTGTTGAAGCGCTTTTTGAAGCAGACCTTGCATCATGTTCCCCGTGTCTATCGCACCTTCTTCAGCATTAAATAGCAGTCTTTCTTGAATATTCTTAAATTGAAATCTGTTCTGAGCACTACTGAAAATAGGTTTTTCAAAAACCGGTTCAAGTAATTCATTTAGATAATCGATCTGACTGAAACAGTTTTCATAAAGCTCAAGGTTTGTGTTTAGAAAAAGTTCATAACCGCCACACTTTTCAAAACCGATAGCCTGATCGCCTAAGGTTTCTCTCAAAACCTTCAGCCCATCTACGCGCATTTTAACCAGTTTTAAAACTTCGTCTTCGCTATGGCGGTCTAAATCTGATAAAAGCTCTGAAACGCTTCCAAAACAAGCGAAACCAGCATTCTTCGTACTTGCTCCCTGTGGAAGACTTCCGCGCTCGAGAATTAGAATTTTAGATATAGGAAAGCGTTTACGCAGCTGCAACGCACAACTGAGTCCTGTAATGCCACTTCCCACAATGGTAAAGTCGACATCTGCTAGCCAGGATTTGTATTCCCAATACGAGAGATTAGTATAAGGTTCTTGCATAACAGCTTAAAGATAGCAGAATTTTGCATTAGGGATTGAAGGATTTGTTTGAGCTCTTCTGCCCTTTTTGGCAGAAAGCGAGTCCTGAAAGCCTGCCTTTGCCGCTAGCCATAAAAAAACCCCGAACAAAGGTTCAGGGTTGATATCTATTGAACGGTAGATCTTATTCTTCTACCGGTGGATTCATTTTAAAATCATCCATAAAGGCAGTGGTGTAGTTTCCTGAAATGTATGCAGGGTCGTCCATCAACTGTCTGTGGAATGGGATCGTTGTTTTAATTCCTTCAATAACAAACTCATCTAAAGCACGCTTCATTTTATTGATCGCCTCTTCACGGGTTTGTGCCGTAGTGATCAATTTTGCGATCATAGAATCGTAGTTAGGAACGATTGAATACCCGCTGTAAACGTGCGTATCGATACGAACTCCGTGACCGCCCGGCGCGTGTAAGTTGGTAATCTTACCTGGTGAAGGTCTAAAGTTGTTATAAGGATCTTCCGCGTTGATACGGCACTCAATAGAATGCAATTGCGGATAGTAGTTTTTACCAGAAATTGCAACTCCGGCAGCAACGAGAATTTGCTCGCGAATCAAGTCATAATCTACTACTTGCTCGGTAATAGGATGCTCTACTTGGATACGCGTATTCATTTCCATAAAGTAGAAATTGCGGTGTTTATCTACCAAAAATTCTACAGTACCTGCTCCTTCATATTTAATAAATTCTGCGGCACGAACGGCTGCAGCTCCCATTTTCTCACGAAGTTCATCGGTCATAAATGGTGAAGGTGTTTCTTCGGTAAGTTTTTGGTGACGACGCTGAACGGAACAATCACGCTCAGAAAGGTGACAGGCTTTACCGTTGCTGTCTCCAACAACCTGAATCTCGATATGGCGTGGCTCTTCAATAAGCTTTTCCATATACATTCCGTCATTTCCGAAAGATGCAGAAGCCTCTTGACGCGCAGAATCCCAAGCTTTACGCAAGTCTTCTTTTTTCCAAACCGCACGCATACCTTTACCACCACCACCGGCAGTAGCTTTAAGCATTACAGGATATCCTGTCTCTTCTGCGATGCGCTCACACGATTCAAAATCTTCAATAATCCCGTCACTTCCGGGAACACAAGGAACTCCGGCTGCTTTCATCGTAGCTTTTGCGGTTGCCTTGTCTCCCATCTTTGAAATCATATCAGGAGAAGCTCCGATGAATTTTACATCGTGCTCTTGACAAATTTTTGAAAAACGAGCATTTTCAGAAAGGAATCCGTAACCCGGGTGAATAGCGTCTGCGTTAGTAATTTCGGCAGCAGCCATAATATTTGCTATTTTCAAATACGATTCACTACTTGGAGCCGGCCCAATACAAACCGCTTCATCTGCAAAACGTACGTGCAAACTTTCGGCATCTGCAGTAGAATAAACCGCTACAGTTTTGATGCCCATTTCTTTACAGGTTCGTATTACACGTAGTGCAATCTCCCCTCTGTTTGCTATAAGTATCTTTTTAAACATATCTGTTGTCTTTATAGTTTAAGCCATAAGGCTTTAATCTATAGTATTTGATCTTTTAAACGCCGAGTTTCAGCGTATGCTTACCAAAAGTGGAAACTTTAGATCAAATAAATAATTATGCAGGGTCTACCAAGAATAGTGGTTGGTCAAATTCAACCGGAGAAGAATCATCAACAAGAACTTTAACGATCTTACCGCTAACTTCACTTTCGATCTCGTTGAATAATTTCATTGCTTCAATAACGCAAAGTACGTCACCTTCTTTGATACTTGCTCCAACTTCAACAAAAGTAGGTTTGTCTGGTGCTGGTTTACGGTAGAATGTACCAATGATTGGCGACTTTACAGTAATGTATTTGTCACTATCATCTGCCTTAGGCTTTTCAGCTTCTGGAGCTGCAGGGGCTGGTGCCGGTGCTGCAGGTTGTGCTGCAGGAGCTGCTTGCTGTGGCAGTGCAGAACCCATCATAGGTACTTGCTGAAGGATTGTGGTCTCACCTTTACTGTCTTCACCAGTTCTAATGGTGATTTTCACATCGTCCATCTCAAGTTTAACCTCGCTTGCGCCAGATTTAGCAACAAACTTGATAAGATTCTGAATTTCTTTTAAATCCATAATTAATAACGTTAGTTAGATTAAAAATTAAGCATTGTAGGCCCATTTCAAATAAATGGAACCCCAAGTAAAACCGCCTCCAAAAGCGGCAAATATTAAATTATCCCCTTTTTTAAACTGCTTTTCAAAATCGCTTAAAAGCAAGGGAAGTGTCGCAGATGTTGTATTTCCGTAACGTGCAATATTCATCAGCACTTTATTGTCGTCAAGCCCCATACGTCGGGCAGTTGCATCAATAATACGTTTGTTTGCCTGGTGTGCTACAAGCCAACTAACATCATCGTGACTCAAATTATTGCGCTGCATAATGCGCTCGCTCACATCTGCCATGTTTGAGACGGCAAATTTAAATACTGTTTTACCGTCTTGAAAAACGTAGTGTTTTTTATTTGCTACCGTTTCTTCTGAAGCCGGCATTAAGGAACCTCCCGCTTCGATACGCAAGAAATCTCTTCCTATACCATCAGAACGTAAAAATTCGTCTTGAAGTCCTAGGCCTTCTTCATTAGGTTCAAAAAGGACAGCGCCACCACCATCACCAAAAATGATGCAGGTAGTACGATCTGTATAGTCTATAATAGAAGACATTTTATCTGCTCCTATTAAAAGGACTTTTTTATATTTTCCTGAAGCTACATATGCAGAAGCTGTAGACATTCCATATAAAAAGCTGGAGCACGCAGCTTGTAAATCGTAAGAAAATGCATTTGTTGCACCTATTTGTGTGGCAACATAAGCAGCGGTAGATGCTACGGGTAAGTCGGGAGTTGCGGTAGCCATAATCACCATATCAATTTCTGATGGGTCAATACCGCTTTTGTTGATCAGGTCTTCGGCAGCTTTAATACCTAAAAAGGAAGTTCCTTTATCGGGATCTTTTAGGATTCTGCGCTCTTTAATTCCTGTTCTGGTTGTGATCCATTCATCATTGGTCTCAACCATGGTTTCCAAAATTTCATTGGTAAGCACATATTCTGGCACATAAGCGCCAACAGCAGTTATGGCTGCAGTGATTTTACTCATATAAATCTGGTTTCTACGAAAAAACAAGGTTTTTCGCTTAAAAAATGGGAGGAAAAGTACTAAAAATAGAACAATTAAAGCCTACAATTAACGTTTTTTGCTCCTTCTAAAAAATAAAAAAAACTCCCACTTTGATGGGAGTTTAATCTTTTTATAAGTCTTTATTAAGCAACTTCTTCGCCAGCTGTTGCATCAATTACAACCTGCCCTCTGTAATAAAGTTTGCCCTCGTGCCAGTGTGCACGGTGATAAAGGTGAGCTTCACCAGTAGTGGCGTCTACACCAATTTTAGGCATTGCAGCTTTGTAATGTGTTCTTCTCTTATCTCTTCTTGTTTTCGAGATTTTTCTCTTAGGATGTGCCATTACCGTTAATTATTAATTATCTGTTAAAAAATCTTTTAGTTTGTCCCAACGGGGATCTATTTCCTTAGGTTGAGGTTCTTGTTCCTCTTCCTCTTGATTATTTTTTATACTTAATTCTTCAAGTTTATCTAATATGTCTGACTTTAAAGTACCGTCTTCAACTCCCGGATGCACTCTTTTTGCAGGCATCGCCAGAACCAAAGTTTCATAAATGTACTGCGCGATATTTACTTCGTATTCACCATGCGGCAAAATTAAAATATCATCAATCTCATCATTGTACTCCTGACCAAACTTAACCACCAACTTATACGAAGTTTCTAATGGATTATCGTAAGGTTCATTAGTTAAATCACAATTTACATTTACAGTACCTTCAGCATCAAAGTAAAACTCCATCAAGGTTGACTTTTTAATCAAAGTTACCTTTAAGTCTACTGAGATGCTATTGAAGTCATCATAATCAAAATGCTCAAAGAACGTATTGTCAATTTCATATTGAAAATCGTGTTCCCCTTGTTTTAAACCAACAAATTGTATGGTATACGTTTTCAAATGCTTCATTACCTTTCTCTTTCCTAAAATCTCCACTTCCGCAAAAGGCGGGTGCAAAGATATAAATTTTTATTTAGCTGTTAATTAAGTGTGGATAAATTTTTTAAATATGTTTATTTTCCACGAGAGCGACCGGAATATTGTTTTTTTCGCGGTTGTTTTTGCAAAATATTTTCGGTCAAGACAGCATATTCCTCTCTTTTCCTATAAATATCTAACGCCATATATACTGCTTCTTTAAACGAATTGATGTCAGCAATGCCTTTTCCGGCAATTTCAAATGCGGTTCCGTGGTCTGGTGAGGTACGTACTTTATTAAGTCCGGCAGTGTAGTTTACTCCTTTTCCAAAAGCTAAGGTTTTAAAAGGAATTAAGCCCTGGTCATGATAGGCTGCAATGATCGCATCGAAATTCTTATAGTTTCCGCTTCCGAAGAAACTATCAGCAGCATACGGCCCATACGTCAGATGTCCTTGATCGCGCAGTTCTATTAATGTAGGAATTAGAACCTCATCATCTTCCTTACCTATCACTCCATTATCACCCACATGTGGATTGATCCCTAAGAATGCAATTTTAGGTTTACTCACGCCAAAATCCTGAACCAGCGAATGATGAATCGTTTTAAACTTCTGTTTAATTAAATTGGCTGTAATTTTAGTTGTCACATCTTTTACAGGCACATGGTCTGTAAGTAAACCAACCTTGAGCTTTTGTGATACCATAAACATAAGGCTATGACCTTCTAACTCCTGATTCAAATAATCGGTATGTCCCGGGAAATTGAATTCCTCTCCCTGAATATTTGCTTTATTGATAGGTGCGGTCACCAAGGCATCGATTTCTCCTGACTTCAATGCAGTTACCGCTGCTTTCAACGATTTTATCGCATAACTACCCGCTTCAGGAGTTTCTGAACCAAAATTAATTCTAGGATTATCTTTCCAAACGTTCACCACGTTGATTTTACCTTCGATCACATTGCTTGCTTCTTTCACTCCTTGAAAGTTTATATCCAATTCAAAATGTTTCAGAAGGAAACTTACTGTTTTAGCCGAAGCAAAAATCACAGGTGTACAGAAATCAAGCATTCTTACGTCTTCAAAGGTTTTGAGAACAACCTCTCCGCCAATTCCATTTAAATCTCCTATGCTAATTCCTAATTTTATACTTTGTTCTTTCATGTGAAACCGCTTTGGTTTTCTTTTGTAAATTATAATGTAAAAGTACTTAATTAAAACGCAAACATGTTTACTGGTATTATTGAAGATTTAGGGAGGGTTGAAAAATTAGAACGCGAGGGAGATAATTTACATATTACAGTTTCAAGTAGGCTTACCGCTGAACTGAAAATTGATCAGAGTGTTGCACACAATGGAGTGTGTCTGACAGTAGTAAGTTTGAACGATAATTCGTACACCGTTACTGCAATTGAAGAAACGCTAAACAAGACTAATCTTAACGAACTTAAAGAGCAAGATCTTGTGAATCTAGAACGTGCCATGATTCTAGGCAGCCGCTTAGATGGTCATATTGTTCAAGGTCATGTGGATCAAACCGCTACGTGTATTCATAAAGAAAATAAAGATGGAAGCTGGATATTTACGTTCAGTTATAATCTTGATTTAAATAACGTTACCATTGAAAAAGGATCTATAACCATCAATGGAGTAAGCCTCACGGTAGTCAACTCTAAAATCAATGAATTTAGTGTCGCTATTATCCCTTATACTTATGAACATACCACATTCAACTTCATTGAGAAAAACACAGTAGTAAATTTAGAATTTGACGTAATAGGGAAATATGTAAAGCGCCTTATGAATTTGTAACTTTTTGACGTTCTGCTTTATAAAAGAAATATCCACCTATAAAAATGCCTAATATCAAAAGATACGGGATATAGTCGTCTATTGGCACTTGTGCTCCTACAGGAGGGGGAGGCCCTACACTTCTAGCATTAGGAGGTGGTGGATTTTTATCTTCAGCATAGACCACAGTCTTAACACCTACAATGAGGATTAACGTAACTACATATGTATATAGTTTTAAACGCATAGAAGATGGGGGCTTCAGTTGAATGAACAGCGCAATATTAAGAAAAAATACATTATTTCAACTAATTAACACTACATTTTGTCGGCTCTTGTAGGTTTTTAACCTTAACAATATGCTAAATTAACCGCTTTAAGGATAAAGTCTTATATTTCTTACTATAAACGCGTTAAGACCTGTAAATAAATCACTTGCAAATTAAAAAAGCCTCAGAAGACAAAATCTTCTGAGGCTTAGTGTTTACTAGTGGTCCCACCTGGGCTCGAACCAGGGACCACCTGATTATGAGTCAGGTGCTCTAACCAACTGAGCTATAGGACCGGCTTTCAATATCATTTAGATATTAAAGCGGGCGCAAAAATAAGATTAATTTTTATTTGTCACAAGCATTTTATCACAGCTCGGCTCTGAGCTAGTCAATATCCTGACATAACTCTATTAAAACACCTCCTGTTGTTTTGGGATGCAAAAAAACGACCCACTTATTATCAGCGCCTTTTTTGGGGGTTTCGTTTAAAACGGCAAAGCCTTCAGATTTTAATCTATTCATTTCGGCTTTGATATCGTCAACCGCATAAGCGATATGATGTATTCCCTCTCTCCGCTTTTCAAGAAACTTGGCAATAGGACTTTCTCCTTTAGTTGCTTCAAGCAATTCAATTTTTGTATCACCTATTTCAAAAAATGAAGTAGTTACACCTTCAGAAGCTACAGCTTCGGTTTTGTAAGGTTGCTTTCCTAGTAGCTTCGTGTACATTTCATTAGAATCTTGCAGACTTTTAACTGCGATTCCTATGTGTTCTATCTTTTTCATTATTAAAGTTTCATTCTATTTTATGCGGTATGCATTTCCATCTCATGCTAAAGGTAGCGCATTTATAAAAAATGTATTTTTGCGGTATGGAAACAAATAGACAAAAGAAAGTAGCCGGAGTACTTCAACGCGATTTGGTTGATGTCATTCAAAAGGCATTGATGCAGGCAGGTGTAAAAAATATTATTGTCTCTGTGAGTAAAGTAAATGTAACTACAGATCTGTCACAGGCAAAAGTCTATCTAAGTATTTTTCCTCACGATAAAGCTTCTGAAATTTTAAAAGAAGTCAGTGCCGTAAAGCCTTTTATAAAACATGAGATCGCAAATCGTACGCGTCATCAATTGCGTCGTATGCCTGAATTGCAATTTTATGTTGACGATTCTCTAGAATATATAGATGGGATTGACAAATCTCTTAAAGGCTCTGAAGATCCAATTCAAAATCCAGATTTACTTCCGCGAAGAAAAAAATCATAAGTCACTTCACTATTGAAATTTCCTGTATTTATAGCAAAACGTTACCTGTTTACTAAGAGCAGTAATAATGCTATAAATATCATAACACTTATTTCGGCGGTAAGTATTATTGCAGGTTCAGCGGCTTTGTTTGTAGTACTTTCCGGATTTTCGGGCTTAAAGGATTTTAGTTTGTCTTTTGCGTCCATTTTTGATCCAGATTTAAAAGTGCTTCCCGCAAGCGGAAAAACCATAAAATTCACTTCAGAGCAAGCTACTGAACTTGAAGATAATCCTGATATCGCTAGCTATACTCAGGTTATTGAAGAACGCGCTTTTTTAGAATTTAGAGGGAAAAACCACATCGCCTACATTAAAGGTGTTGATGAAAATTACCGAAGTGTAAATAGTATTGACAGCACCTTACTTTATGGTAATTGGATCACTCCCGAAGAGCCTGTAGCCGCCATAGGCTTTGGGATTTCTCGCATTCTTTCATTGGGAGTAAATAATTATACCGACTTGCTTCGTGTGATGGTGCCCAGACCAGGAACCGGTCAAATCACAGACCCTACGCAAGCTTTTAATAGTTCGCAATTGGTCGTTTCTGATATTTTTCAAGTAAATGAAGAACTTGATCAGAAATATATTTTTACCAATATTAATTACGCCCGTAAACTGCTCAACTACAAGGATACGACCTTAAGTGCTATCGAAATTAAAATCAATCCTAATGCAGATCCTTTAAAGGTTCAGCGTGAGGTTCAGCAAATTTTTGGTCCTACAACCCAAGTAAAAACTAGGTTTCAGCTTAATGATAAGCTTTACAAAATGCTGAATGCTGAAAACTTGGCTGTTTATCTCATCTTTACCTTGGTATTGATCATTGCGCTTTTCAATCTTGTGGGAAGCATCATTATGATCATCATCGATAAAAAAGCCAATATTAAAACATTACATAGCCTAGGCGCCTCTTTAAAAGACATCAAAAAGATTTACTTCTTACAAGGAGCGATGATGAGTGTTTTTGGCGGTATAATCGGTTTGGTTTTGGGGAGTTTGATCGTGGGAGCGCAATTGCAGTTTCAACTTAAAATGATCACGCCAACCCTTCCCTACCCAATGGAATTTACACTCGTAAATTTTTTAGCGGTTTTCTTAACTATTTCTGTTTTGGGAATTTTAGCATCCTACCTCGCAGCTTCGACCATTAGACCGAAGCTTTTAGAAGATTAATGCGTTCTCTGCTCTAGTAGGTTTGTTGTGCAAAATCATAATCAGCAAACAGTTCTTCAACCTCATCAAAAGCAGCAAAAACATCCTCCGGTGCATCGCTGGTAACCATTTTCATACGATAAGGCTTAAAACCGGGAATTCCTTTAAAGTAATTGGTGTAGTGACGGCGCGTCTCAAATACGCCAAGTTTTTTCCCCTTCCAATCTATAGACATTTGTAAATGTCTGCGAGCAGCATCAACACGCTCTTGCATTGTTGGTGGTGCCATATGCTCACCGGTGTTGAAAAAATGCTTTACCTCTCTAAAAAACCAAGGATACCCAATACTCGCCCTACCTATCATCGCACCGTCAAGTCCATATTGATCTCGCATTTCTACAGCACGCTCGGGAGTGTCAACATCACCGTTTCCAAAAACAGGAATATGCATACGCTGATTGTTTTTTACCTCAGCAATAGGTTTCCAATCGGCATTACCTTTATACATCTGTGCGCGCGTTCTACCGTGAATAGCAATCGCCTTACAGCCTACATCTTGTAAACGCTCTGCAACCTCAACGATTTTGATCGAGTCGTGATCCCAACCCAAACGGGTTTTTACGGTAATTGGTAAATTAGTATGTTTAACCATGGCTTCCGTAAGCGAAACCATCAGATCAATGTCTTTTAAAATTCCGGCGCCGGCACCTTTAGAAACTACTTTCTTTACCGGGCAGCCAAAGTTAATATCAATAATATCTGGCTTTGAAGCTTCAACAATTTCAACACTTTGAAGCATCGACTCCAGATTGGCTCCGAAAATCTGAATACCTACGGGACGTTCTTTCTCATAAATATCAAGCTTCATAACACTTTTTGCAGCGTCACGAATGAGGCCTTCACTCGAGATGAACTCGGTATATACCACATCTGCCCCTTGCTCTTTGCACAGTGCGCGAAAAGGTGGGTCACTCACATCTTCCATAGGTGCTAAAAGCAACGGGAAGTCTCCTACATCTATATCTCCTATTTTAGCCAAAGCAATACTTTTTAAAATAAATTCTTGGAATACCTAAAAAATTTCAGTCAGGTTTGTCCAAGACTTTCTGGAGCAAAATTAAGGAATGTTTTATTAAGTAGTATGCCGTTAGTTAGCACCGAGTTCTTGTAATCTGGATTCTTCATCAACTGAAGTTTCTCTGTTATTATCACTTAGCTTAAAGTTTCCGAAGTTATACCGCAATCCTACACGAATCTTTTGGAACTCCGGCATTGCAAAGAAGGTGTTGTTTTGATTTAAATAACGCGACTTAAGGGGTGTTTTCATCGTATTAAAAACATCTTCAGAACTTAAATTAAGTATCAAGCGCCCATCTAAAAAACGCTTTTGAATATCGACATTAAGACGGTATTGAGGACGATCATATTCATAAGAGCCCACAAGATAATTTGAGGTAAAATTATTTGAAATAGTCACATTAAGGGTAGAATTGATAATAAGATAGTTTACGCTTTGAAAGAAAAATCCATTTATCTCATTTTCAATTTTACTTTGATTTCCATCTAGACTGGTAAACTTGTTTTGCATATTAAAGAAGGATGCATAGATACTCATCCACATCCAATTATTTACAAATTCTGAATAGCTAACGTCCAGACTGTATTGTTGCTCATAATTGAGATTGGTATTTACACTTCTCAAGGTTAAATTTTCATTATCCTGAAAGGGTAATCTATTCATCGCATTGTCTATACGATCCCAATAAAGGTCAAAACTCAACTTGTTTTTATACGTGTAATTAAAATTAACCCTGTTTGCAATTGCCGGTTGAATATTGGGGTTTCCTTCTTGAAAGTTGTTTTCATTTAAAAAATAGCGAAACGGATTTAAACTTTGAAAACGAGGACGATCAATTCTTCTGCTGTAGTCTATGCCAAAAGAATGATTATCAAAAGGATTATGCATCAAGTAAACCGTAGGAAACAACTCTAAATATTCCTGCGTATTCACAACGCCTAAGGTTCTCGAGTTCCCATTAGCATCTGTGTATTCTCCACGCAGACCGGCTTTAAAACTCCATTTTTCCCAATCCTTAGCAAAGCTGAAATATGATGCATAAATAGCTTCGGTATAATCAAAATGGTCATTTAAGATCGCATCAGCATCGCTTACATTTCCTGCAGTATTGAAGAACTCCTGTCTACTTTCAGAATTGATCCCAGAATATTTTGCTCCGGCCTCAAATGCCCAGCTTCCCAAATTACCTAAATAATCTAATTGCCCCGTATAAATCTGGGATTTTTGAGTTGGGATGGTGTTGAATGCATTAGAATTTAAAAGATTGCCTTGAGCCGAAACGTAACGCGTAGCCACGGCTTGCATTTGATCGTCTGTATAATCTATATAATTAGCGTTGGCCGAAAGCGTTGCTCCATTTTCGCCCAACTGGTTCTCATAATTTAAATTGAAAAGCAAATTGTCACGCTGGTTTTCTAATCGGCTTTGCGTGGTATAAAGAGAATCTAATTGACCTTGCGGATTATAGGTTTCCGTTCTTCCGCTGATGTCTGAATTGGCTTTTGGCGTATGCAGAATATTAGCCGTAAAACTCAGCAGTTCTGTCTCACTTAATGTGAAATCTAAAATGGTATTTAAACTGTGCGAAATGGTTCGGGTTTCTCGCTGGAATAAATCTTCCCAAGTTGCTTTTTCGCTTCCATTAGGATTATAAAATTGAACAAACCCTTCATCGGTTTTAACATCAAATCGGGAATTGAAATTATAACTCGCAAATGCATTTAACCAATCGGTTTTATAATATTGGCTGGTTCCTGCATTGTATTTGGGTTTGATCCCAACCGTATTTGAAGCGTTGATACTTCCTTTATATCCTATGGAAAGATTTTTTGAGGTTACAATATTTAAAATCGCGCCACCTTCAGCATCATACCTCGCCGGTGGATTGGTAATCACTTCAACTGATTTTATGTTAACTCCGGCAAAACCTTCTAGTAATTGCTGCAATTCTTCATTAGTCAAATACACCTTACGATCATTGATGTAAACCTGCGCAGGTCTATTTTTTACCAAGAGTTGCCCCTGATTGACAACCACCCCCGGAGTTCGCTGTAAAATATCATACGTGGTACCTGAAGAAATGGCTGTATTCTCCACATTAAAAACCATTCGGTCTATCCCGCGTACGATGGTAGGTTTTCTATAGTTAACCGTGACAGCCTCTAAAGCTTCAGAGTTTTCCTGAAGTATTAAATCTGAGATACGAATTTCATCTTTCAGCTCAAACGGACTGCTGTAACCATCTTTAAAACCAACAAAACTGGCTTTAATCAAATACCTTCCGGAAGGTATTTCAGCAAAAAGAATTGCACCATTTTCTTCACTCACCGCTCCTTTTACAAACGAAGAATCTGCTGCTTTAAGCAACAAGACGTTAGCATAAGACACCTCTTGTTTATTGGTGTCAACAATTTTACCGGTTATACTTCCGGTCTGAGCAACAGATACAAATGAGAATAATAAAACGGAGAGTAATATCGGGTGCTTCATATATGCTCAAAACTAATGTAAAATCTTTGTTAAAATAAATTTAAAAGAAAAGAATTTCTGTTGAAAGCCTATTGTTTGAACTAAAATTTATTTATTAGAAAATGCATAACCTAAACTGTATATTTGCAGGCTAAAGTTCGCTTACTGCGAACATTGATGAAGTACGTTTATGAAGAACATTCGCAATTTTTGCATTATCGCTCACATTGATCACGGAAAAAGTACGCTGGCAGACCGCTTACTTGATTTTACCGGTTCGGTAACCGAACGTGAAAAACAAGAGCAACTTTTAGATAATATGGATCTGGAGCGCGAGCGTGGTATTACCATTAAATCGCACGCGATACAGATGAATTATATACACAATGGAGAGCCATTTATTTTAAATCTAATCGACACTCCGGGTCACGTAGATTTCTCTTATGAGGTTTCGCGTAGTATTGCTGCTTGTGAAGGAGCCTTACTTGTGGTTGATGCTGCTCAAAGTATTCAAGCGCAAACCATTTCTAACCTGTATTTGGCTTTAGAAAATGATCTTGAGATCATTCCGGTATTGAATAAAGTAGATCTACCCAGTGCAAACCCTGAGGAAGTTACAGACGATATTGTTGATCTTTTAGGTTGCGATGCAGCAGATGTAATTCCAGCCAGTGCAAAAACTGGTATAGGAATTCAAGAAATTCTTGATGCGATCATTACGCGTATTCCGGCGCCGAAAGGAAATCCTGATGAGCCGCTACAAGCTCTTATTTTTGATTCGGTTTACAACCCGTTTAGAGGAGTTGAGACCTATTTTAGAGTTATTAACGGTGAGATCACAAAAGGTCAGCATATTAAATTTATGGCGACCGGAAAGGATTATCACGCAGATGAAGTAGGGACACTAAACCTCAAACAATCTCCTAAAAAAGTTATCAAAACCGGTGATGTAGGTTATTTAATTACCGGCATCAAAGAGGCCAAAGAAGTAAAAGTTGGTGATACTATCACAGATGCGAAGAGCCCTACAACCAATATGATCTCAGGATTTGAGGATGTAAAACCTATGGTTTTTGCAGGAATTTATCCTGTAGATACCGAAGATTATGAAGATCTTCGTTCTTCTATGGAAAAACTTCAGCTTAATGATGCTTCTCTTGTTTTTCAGCCGGAAAGTTCTGCCGCTTTAGGTTTTGGTTTTCGATGTGGTTTCTTAGGAATGTTGCACTTAGAGATCATTCAGGAACGTTTAGAGCGTGAGTTTGATATGACCGTAATCACAACGGTTCCTAACGTTTCTTACTTGGCATATACGATTAAAGATAAAGAAACAGCTATACTGGTTAACAATCCTTCAGACCTTCCTGATCCTGCGGGAATGGATCGTGTTGAAGAACCATTTATTAAAGCTTCGATCATTACTAAAGCTGATTTTGTAGGACCGGTAATGTCATTGTGTATCGAAAAACGCGGTCAAATTACTAACCAAACCTATTTAACGCCTGAGCGTGTGGAGTTGAGTTTTGATATGCCGCTTGCAGAGATCGTTTTTGACTTCTACGACCGTCTTAAAACGGTTTCTAAAGGCTATGCTTCCTTTGATTATGCACCTATAGGAATGCGTGCTTCACATCTGGTTAAAGTAGATGTTTTATTAAACGGAAATACCGTAGATGCACTTTCTGCTTTGCTGCATAAAGACAATGCTTATGATATAGGTAAAAAGATGTGTGAGAAGCTCAAAGAGCTTATTCCGCGTCAGCAATTTGATATTCCTATTCAGGCTGCGATTGGTGCGAAGATCATCGCCAGAGAGACCGTAAAAGCGCTTCGTAAAGACGTTACTGCAAAATGTTATGGTGGAGATATTTCGCGTAAGCGAAAACTTCTTGAAAAACAGAAAAAAGGTAAAAAGCGTATGCGTCAGGTAGGTAATGTTGAAATTCCTCAGGAAGCATTTATGGCGGTACTGAAACTTAACGACTAGATGAAACGCATACAGTTTATAGGTTTAGCTTTGATCATCATCTGCGGAATGATCAGTCAATATACAAACGCCACACAAAATCAATTTATGGTGTGGTTGCTAGCCCTAGGCGCTGTCGCCGGAATCCTGATGGTAATCTCCGATTATTTTACTTCCAAAGAGAAAAAATAACGTATCAAAAAACCTCGTAGCTACTACGAGGTTTTTTGTTTAATACTGTTTTAAAACTATTCTTTCACCATCATTTCTGCCTGAGGCCAAAGCAGCTTCAACAATTTGTATATCGCGTAAACCTTCAATACCCGGAGCGATCATTGGCTTGTCGTTCAGTATCGCAAGCGCATCATCATCCATCTGGATTGCTTGTTGATTGCAATCACAAGGCTTTAAATATTTTCCATCGCTGGTGCTTCCGCTTACGCCATTATAGCTTTGAAAAGGAGCCAACTCATAATTTCCATCTGCGCAATCTACTTTGAGAAAGTTGACATTATCTGCATACGTCACGCGGCCTTTTGCTGTAATTCCGTTAGGAAATTCAAGATCAAAATAAGTGATTTCCGGAGCTCCGTTTAGAAATAAATCGGGTCTTTGTGTCTCGTGTGAGGCAGTGAGCGCAATAGGCTCTAATCCCGTAGCGTATCGCATGGCGTTGATAGGATAAACACCCATATCATAGATAGCGCCGCCTCCTTTGGCTCCGTTTAAACGCCAACCGCCAGAGCTACCAATTCTAAAACCTGCTTCGGTATGAACGCGCTGTAACGCCCCATACGGATTGGTTTTTGTCCAATTGATTATGGTTTGGGTGTTTTTTTCATGTTGCATACGATAACCTATCGCCAAGCGCACATTATTCTTCTCACAAGCGTCTATGATTTCTTGACACTCACTTACAGTCATCGCCATTGGTTTTTCACAAAATACGTGCTTACCCGCATTTGCAGCCATCACTGCATATTTTTTATGCAAAAAAGTAGGAGTAACAATGTACACCACATCTATGTCGTCATTATCGGCAATTTCAGGTAGTGTTTCATAGCTGTAGACGTTTTGATCTTTGATCCCGTGTTTCTCTTGCCACACCGGTATTTTCTCAGGACTTCCGGTTACGATTCCTCGTAATTCAATATGCTTGGTTTGCATAAGTGCAGGCGCCAGATTGTTTGTAGCATAACCCCCTAAACCCAAGAGCGCCACTCCTAGTTTCTTTTGAGGTTTAGCGTGAGCAAAATAGGGTAGTGGTAAAGTGCTCGCGGCAAGAGCAAGACCCGTGTTTTTTAGAAAGCTGCGTCTATTATTCATAAGCTTGTTTTGTAGAAAGTTACTCAACAATCACGTATCAAATTCTTAAAACTGAATTATTAATAAAATTTTAATACGCTTAAAATCTGTTATTTGCACAAAAAAAGGGATTCGTTAATGAATCCCTTTTTTAAAGCTTAAAGCGTGGTTTTATAAATCATCAGATTCAGGTTCTTCAACCTCTTTTTTTGCTGTAGCAACCTCTTCAGGATCAAAAGGTTTTCCTAAATACACAAGTTTAGTATTTGCAAAATTCTCTACTTCTACCTCATCGAGATTGGACTTTAAGATCTCGAGTTCGCCAGATTCTTTCTTCAAGAAAATAGGCACAACGTTCTCATCTTCACGGGTGCTTTTTACCAGTTTTATAAAAGCTTCTTTTGAATCAATATCAATCTCCTGAATGGTAGGATGTGCACGCGCAACTTCTGTAAGGCGAATGAAATCATCGGTAGGAGAGAAGAGTCCTTCGTGAGGAGAAGACTGCGAACTTCTCATCTCATCGGGAGTGATGAGTCTAAATGCTCCGTTTTCTCCAAAAATATCTCTAAAACGGTTTATAGCATAATCATTGATGTCTCCGTTACCGGTTAAAGCCATAAGGTATCCTACATCATTCAGTTCTATATTATTCATCAAACTGTCTGAATAAATACTTTCTTCAATAGCTTCAAGACCGCGTTCTTTAGCTTTTTCAATATTATAACTGTTGCTGTCAACAAGTACGACGTGACGCCCGTTTTGCATCAAGTATTCACCAATGATACGAGAAGCTTTAGAAGCTCCTATAATCACAATACCTTTTGATTCCGTTAGGAAAACACCCACGATTTTGGCAAAAAGACGTGCGGTAGTTGCATTTAGCAACACGGTACCAAGCACGATCATAAATACCAAAGGAGTAATATATTCTGCACCTTCAACGCCTTCACTTACCAGCTGAAGTCCAAAAAGCGAAGCAATACCTGCGGCCACAATACCACGTGGTCCCACCCAGCTTACAAAGAGTTTTTCATTGAATTTTAAGCCTGAACCTTTAGCACTTAGAAAAACACCTAGAGGTCTTAATACAAAAACCACAACAGCAAAAAGCAACACCGCTTTCCAGGTATAAATTAGGTATAGATCCTGCATTTCAATGTTTGCAGAAAGCAGAATAAACAGCAACGAAATTAAAAGCACACTAAGCGATTCTTTGAAATAAAGAAGCTCTTTGATGTTTGGTAATTTCATATTTCCCATCACCATACCCATCACTACCACAGAAAGTAATCCGCTCTCGTGTGCAAATAGATCTGAAAGTACAAACACACCCAAAACGCAAGCGAGTGTAAACACATTCAATAAATAATGCGGAATGATATTACGCTTGATACATAAAGCTAATGCGTGTGCAAACGTAAAACCGAAGGTAAACCCAAAGAGCACAATTTTACCAAATTCTTCAAGCGCAGTCAGCGTAAACTCGCTTCCGGCACCCACGCTAATAAATTCAAAAACCAATACGGCTACCAAAGCTCCAATAGGGTCGATAAGTATCCCTTCCCACTTTAAAATAGTTGAAATGTCTTTCTTCAACGGAATATTACGCAAGATGGGTGTGATCACGGTAGGTCCTGTTACAATGATCAAAGCAGCAAACAAAAACGAGATGCGTAAGCCTAAATCAAAAATATAATAGGCAGCTGCACCGGCACCAAAAAAGGTTACCAGCGAACCAATGATGATCAGTTTTGTAATCACCGGTCCTACATTTTTTATCTCGCTAAAGCGTAAGGTAAGTCCGCCTTCAAACAGAATGATCCCAATGGCAAGCGACACAAAATTAAAGAGTCGCTCTCCGGGAAAAATACCTACTTCCCCGTCCCAAATAGGTTCGATCCATTTAGAGCCGTCGTAAGTAAATAAGGTTGAAATAGGCCCTACAAAAAGCCCGATCAATATTAAGGGTAAGATTGCCGGTATCTTAAATTTCCAGGCGACCCATTGCGCCAAGATACCTAGAATGATGATTCCTCCCAATTCTAACATGTATTCAATTTTTTGCTATGATACGGCTTTATTGTATGATACTAAAGCCGTCAAAAGCGATTCTTTGTTAAATATAGCTTAATTACTCGGGGCAAAAAATTTGATTTAACGTGGTTTTAGTATTTTGCAAGACTTTACTTGATAATCAAGAGATCAATTATTTTGGCGGAAATACATATACACGTTCAGGAATTTATCTTCTGTTTTAATCCTGATGCAACCTATTAACCGCCTGAATAACTTAGTATTCTAAAATAGAATACGATTAATTTAAAACGTTCAAGATTTAAAATTTATGACGATACACGCAATAGATGCCGGCAGTTTTAAACTCGATGGCGGCGCTATGTTTGGTGTGGTTCCTAAAACCTTATGGACGCGCACAAATCCGGCAGACAGCAACAACATGATTGATATTGGTGCACGCTGTATGCTTATTGAAGAAGGCGATCGCCTGATTTTGATAGATACAGGAATGGGCGATAAACAAAGTGAAAAATTCTTCAGCTATTATCATCCTTGGGGAGGAGCAACACTTGAAAATTCACTTATACAAAAGGGTTTTCATCCTGATGATGTGACCGATGTTTTCCTGACGCATTTGCATTTTGACCATAGCGGTGGCTGTATCAAATGGGCAGAAGATGGTAAAACACCAATTCCTGTCTTTAAAAATGCTACTTACTGGAGCAACAAAGCACATTGGGAATGGGCCACACAACCCAACGCCAGAGAAAAAGCTTCTTTTCTAAAAGAAAACATTTTACCCATTGAAGAAAGTGGTCAATTAAAATTTGTTGAAAGATCTGATTCAGCTTTTGCTAAAACCACAGCGCTTGACTTTGGTATCTTATTTGTTGATGGTCATACCGATAAGCAAATGATTCCGCATATTTCGTATAAAGGAAAAACCATTGTTTTTGCAGCAGATCTATTGCCTACAGCCGGTCATTTACCTTTACCGTATGTTATGGGATTTGATACCCGACCGCTGTTAACGCTTAGCGAAAAAGAAAAATTTCTCAATGAAGCGGCAGATCAAAACTATTATTTATGGCTGCAACACGATGCCCATAATCCTGTAATTACGGTAAAGCACACCGAAAAAGGGGTTCGCTTAAATGAAACATTTAATATTGCAGATATTCTTTAAAATTGAGGGTTTAAAGAATATATAATCACAATACCTCATCACAAAGGCATAAAGCCAAAACATAAAATAACTCCTAAATATGAAAAAAACAGTTCTTGCAGCCTTGGGTGTTGCAATGCTTCTTTCTAGTTGTGACACCACAGCACCTTTAATCAGCATTCCTGCTGAAAATGTTGACCAACTTCCTTTAAAAGTTTCTGAGCTTAACGAAACTCAAGAAAAAGCCTGGCCTACAAAAGATATTACGGCAGATACCATTCCCGGTATGAGCGTAGCAAAAACCTATGATGAGATCATTAAAGGTACCGGATCTTCAGTAATCGTGGCGGTTATAGATAGCGGGGTAGACATTGAGCACGAAGATCTTGACGGGGTGATCTGGACCAATGAAGATGAAATTCCCAATAACGGAATAGACGACGATAAAAATGGCTACATCGATGATGTACATGGATGGAATTTTCTAGGCGACGTTGTAAATGAGCAATTAGAAAAAAGCCGTATAGTTCAAAAATATGATGCACAGTTTAAGGGTAAAACTTTAGATCAAATTCCTGCTGCTCAAAAAGAACTTTTTAAAACTTATACCGAAGCTAAAAAGCAAGTAGAAACTGAAAAAGACGAACTTATTCAGCAAAAAATGCAATACGATCAGATCGTTGCAGCGGTAAAAAGCGCACATACTGCAGTTTCTCAAAAATTAGGAAAAGAAGATTATACTGCAGAAGAACTTCAGGCTCTTGAAGCAACCACCGAAATGGATCAGCGCAATAAGGCTATCCTGACTCAAATGCTTAATTATGAAGATTCTATTCCAGAATTTCTGGTAATGATCAACGAGCAGCTAGAAAGTATGACGAATCAAATTAATCATAACTACAATCTAGAGGGTAATTACAGAGCAGTAGTTGGTGATGATCCAGACGACATTAAAGACACTGATTACGGAAATAATAATGTTATAGGTCCTGATCCTGATGCTGCCAGACATGGTACTCACGTAGCCGGTATTATCGCTGCAGAACGTAATAATGGTATTGGTATGGATGGCGTTGCTAACAATGTAAAAATTATGGTAGTACGCGCGGTTCCTGATGGTGATGAGCGCGATAAAGATATTGCTCTTGCTATACGTTATGCTGTAGATAACGGTGCAAAAGTGATCAATACCAGCTTTGGAAAATACTTCGCCACAAATCCTGAATGGGTTTATGACGCTATCAAATACGCAGCAAAAAAGGATGTTTTGATCGTTAACGCTGCAGGTAATGAAGGTATAGATTTAGATACCGGTGACACGGTTTATCCTAATGATCAATTAGATAACAAAACTGAATTTGCAGATAACTTAATTTCTGTAGGTGCGCTTAATGAAACCTACGGCGGTAAACTAGTTGCTAGTTTCTCAAACTACGGTAAATCAAACGTTGATGTTTTTGCTCCGGGAGTTCAGATCTATTCAACCGTTCCGGGTAATGAATATGAATTTTTGCAAGGAACTTCAATGGCTTCTCCAGAAGTTGCAGGAGTTGCAGCAATGTTGAGATCCTATTATCCACAATTCAGTGCAGCACAAATCAAACAGATCATCCTGCAAACCGGTGTAAGCACAAACATTCAGGTTTCTGCAGGTGGTGATCCAGAAAACGTAAAATCATTTTCTCAGCTTTCTAAATCAGGAAAAATGGTTAATATGTATAATGCCTTTAAAATGGCCGAATTATCAAGTAAATAAATAACACTGCTCGAAACACCCATTATTGGCACCACCAAGGGATGTAGTGTTTCGAGCATTTTTTATCGTTTATTGCGTAAAAACTAAACTAAAATATGAACTTAAAAACTCTAGTAGGTCTTTCAATCTTAGGCTTTTTTAGCTTTGCACAAGCACAAAACAATACTTCATACTGGCAACAACATGTTGATTATACCATGGAGGTTGATATGAATGTTGAAGATTACAATTACACCGGTAAACAAGAATTGGTGTACACTAATAATTCGCCTGATACTCTAGATCAGGTTTTTTATCATCTTTATTTTAATGCTTTTCAACCGGGAAGCGAGATGGATGTACGTTCTTTAACCATTCAAGATCCTGATCGTCGCGTGGTAGATCGCATTTCAAAATTAGAACCGGACGAGATCGGCTTCTTAAAAGTGAGTACATTGACTCAAGATGGAACCGCACTAACGTACAACGTAGCTGGGACTGTACTTGAAGTAAGTCTTGCAAAGCCTATCGCTCCGGGCGAAAGCACCACCTTCAACATGGATTTTAACGGTCAAGTACCTGTACAGATCAGAAGAAGCGGTCGCAATAATGCCGAAGGAGTAGCACTATCTATGACACAGTGGTATCCTAAATTAGCTGAATACGATTTTCAGGGTTGGCACGCAGATCCGTACATCGCACGTGAATTTCATGGCGTTTGGGGAGACTTTGATGTGAAAATCAGCATCGATGCAGACTATACCATTGGTGGTACCGGATATCTACAAAATCCTGAGATAGGCCACGGATACGGAGCACCTGATCAAAAGCCTGTAAAGCCAACAAAAGGAAAATACACTTGGCATTTTGTGGCGCCTAACGTACACGATTTTACTTGGGCAGCTGATCCTGATTACATTCACGATAAAATCACAGCAGAAGACGGTACGATCTTGCATTTCTTTTACAAAAACAACAAGGAAATCATTGAAAACTGGAAAAATCTTCAGCCTAAAACAGCAGAGCTTTTAGCCTTTTATAACAAGCACGTAGGCCAATATCCTTACGATCAGTACTCAGTGATTCAAGGTGGTGATGGTGGTATGGAGTATGCAATGTGTACTTTAATTACCGGTGAACGCAGTTTTGGAAGTTTAGTAGGAGTAACCGCACACGAATTTGCTCACAGTTGGTTTCAGTTTTTAATGGCAACCAATGAGCAAAAATACGAGTGGATGGATGAAGGTTTTACCACCTATATCTCTACCGAAGCAGAAAATGTGGTAATGGGAGAGAAGAAAGAAAATCCGCAAGCGGGTAATTATTCTTCTTACTTCAGATTGGCAACCAGCGGTATAGAACAACCGCAAACCACTTATGCAGACCGTTATGCACTAAATGCTGCATATGGTGCTTCGGCGTATTCTAAAGGTGCTGTGTTTTTAGCACAATTAGGTTATGTCATTGGTCAGGAGAATTTAGCAAAAACCCTAACAAAATATTTTGATGAATGGCATTTTAAACATCCTACGCCTAACGACTTTAAACGTGTTGCAGAAAAAGTAAGCGGTATGCAGCTTGACTGGTATCTGGTAGACTGGACCGAAACTACCAACACCATTGATTACGCGATTAAAAACGTTGAAGAAGTTGATGGAAAAACTCAAGTTACTTTAGAGCGTAAAGGCTTAATGCCAATGCCGGTAGATTTCTATATCAACACAACAGATGATGCTACAGAAGCCTATTACATTCCGTTACGTATGATGCGCGCAAGCAAGGCAAATCCGTTTCCTACTATGCCACGCACGCAGTTAGAAGACTGGCCGTGGGCATACCCAACGTATACCTTTACGATAGACAAACCGCTTTCTGAAATTAAAGCGATGACTATAGACGCACAACAGCTAATGGCTGACATAGACAGAAGCAATAACAGCTGGTCTAAAGATACTGAATAAGTCTTGAAGCCTAATTCCTTAGGATCATATATCCTTTGGTGATATCAAAAAAAGAAGTAATTAAAGCCGTTTTCACCTTTTGAAAACGGCTTTTTTTATGGGCATAGGCATGCATTGCAGCGTTTTCCCGATATTTAACCTTTCAAATATCAAGCACCCTTTAATGACCACACGCGTATTTGTCTCCATTTTGGTACTGAGTCTTTTCTCTTGTAAACCTTCATCCGAAGATTATAATTTACTCAGTACAGGAATTTCAAGAGAATTAGCCGATTTTAGAAAGCAACAGCTCAGCGATATTGTTTATGATCTAGAGTTCTCTATCCCTGAAAAATTAGAAGATTCGATACCCGCCTCTCTAGATCTTACGCTTACCATTCACGATAGTTCTCAACCGCTTTATCTTGATTTTAATGTGGAAAAAGGTCACGTAAGTAAAGTCATAGCCAATACCGAAGTCATTGAGATTATTCACGAGCAGGAGCATGTGATCATTTCTTCAGAATATTTAAAAGAAGGTAAAAATCATATTGAAATAGCATTTACTGCCGGAGAGCAATCTCTTAACAGAAACGAAGACTTTTTATACACGCTCTTGGTTCCTGATAGGGCAAGTACCTTATTTCCTTGCTTTGATCAACCTAATTTAAAGGCAACTTATAATTTAAGCATCACCGCACCCCAAGATTGGGAAGTTCTGGCCGGAGCACCGGAGCAAGAGCAATCAAAAAATGGAAATTTCATCACGCATACCTTTGCCACCTCAGACTTGATGAGTACCTATTTATTCTCTTTTGTGGCCGGAAAATTTAAAACCGCAACAAAAGATCTTTCAGGGTTTGATATGAAGTTACTTTATCGCGAGACAGACAGTGCAAAAGTGCAATCCAGTCTTGATCCAATTTTTGAATTGCATAAAGGCGCGGTAGATTATTTAGAGGACTATACTGCATATTCTTTTCCGTTTCAGAAGCTTGATTTTGCTGCGATTCCCATTTTTCAATATGGCGGAATGGAGCACGTGGGCGCTATTCAATACCGGGAATCTACTTTATTTTTAGATCAGACCGCAACCGAAAGTCAGTTGTTAAGCAGAGCCAAACTCATCGCGCATGAAACCTCGCATATGTGGTTTGGCGATTTGGTCACGATGAACTGGTTTAATGATGTTTGGATGAAAGAAGTGTTTGCCAATTTCATGGCAGATAAGATCGTTAATCCGGCATTTCCTGAGGTAAATCACGACTTGTTATTTGTATTGAGTCATTACCCCGGCGCTTATGGTGAAGACCGCACAAAAGGTGCTAACCCCATACGTCAAGAGCTTGATAATTTAAAAAATGCCGGTTCTCTTTACGGCGGAATCATCTATCACAAAGCGCCTATCATGATGCGTCAGCTTGAGCTTGCTACGGGTAAAAAAGCTTTTAAAGAAGGTATTCAACAATACATAAAGACCTATGCTAATGATAATGCTGTGTGGGATGATCTGGTTTCTATTTTAGATACTAAAACAAATTTAGACCTCAAAAAATGGAGTGAAGTCTGGGTTAATCAAAGCAGTCGCCCTGTGTTTTCTGAAGAAATTACCTATGATGCTCAGAATACTATTGAAAAATTTCAACTTATTCAAAGTGCTGAAGACGGAAGTGCTAAAATTTGGCCGCAAACCTTTAAAATTGGGCTTGTATATGCCGACTCTACCCACATACTCACAGCTGCTTTTAAAGAAAAACGCTTACTTCTAGAAGGTGCTCAAGGTTTGCCAAAACCTCAACAAATTATCTACAATTACGACGGAATGGGTTATGGTATTTTTCCGCAGAAAGATGATTTGCTTCAAAGTCTTCCGCAGGTTCAAGATGAGGTGGCCAGAGGATACAGCTATATCAATGTTCATGAGAATTTATTAAATGCAGGTCTTAATCCCATTTCAGTATTTGAACTGTATAAAAAAGGCTTGGTAAACGAAAAAAACGCATTGATCTTAAACCGAATCAGCAGTCAGATGCAAAATTTATACTGGACCTACCTCACCGATATACAACGCGAATCGCATCAGAAAGAGTTAGAAGATCTGGTGTATAACCAGTTGCAGCAAGCGCTTCCGGCGAATATTAAAAAAACACTTTTTGGGCTTTTTGAGTCTATTGCCTATTCACCTTCAGGTAAAGACCGCTTATATGCAATATGGAATAGGGAAACACAGATAAATAACCTTAAACTCAACGAAGACGATTATACCGGCATCGCTATGCAACTTGCATTATTTGGGCACGAGCATACTGATGCCATTCTCAAAGAAGCATCAGCCGCCATTACCAATCCTGATAAAAAACGCCGATTTGAGTTTTTACAACCCGCACTATCTTCAGACGAAGCTACCCGCGCTAGCTTTGTAAACAGTTTGCGTGATGCTAAAAACAGAGAGAAAGAATCTTGGGTACTTTCAGCATTAAATTATATAAACCATCCATTGAGACAAGAAAGTGGTTTAAAACACCTTAAAACCTCTTTAAAATTACTCGAAGAAATACAACTGACAGGAGATATTTTCTTTCCAAAGAATTGGTTAAATGCTACCATTGGGCGTTATTCTTCAGCAGAAGCATATACCATTAGAGAAAATTATTTAAAAGCACATCCTGACCTCAACAAGGTGCTTAAAAACAAATTATTACAAGCCACTGATGATCTCGAACGTGTGCACGTGATGCAAGCTTCTTTAGAAAATTAAAAAGTTATGGATCAAACTTTCCCTAAAAAGGAGCATTTAAAGCGTAAAAAACTACTGGATAAATTGTTTACCGAAGGTCAAAAGGTAAACAGTTATCCGTTGTTATTATTTTACGTCCCAACCGCTTTGCCAGAAGAACAAGTACAAATACAAGCTGGCGTTTCTGTAGCAAAACGCAATCATAAAGAAGCGGTAACACGCAACAGGTTAAAGCGCTTAATGCGCGAAGTTTATCGAAAAAACAAAACGCAGTTTCAAACAAATGACAAGACTTTTGCGTTTATGTTTATCTATACCGGCAAAGAAATAGCTTCTTATACCGAATTAGAAAAAGCGATGTTGAAGCTTATTGCAAAGTTTAATGCTAAAACAGCCACAACAGATCAAGAGGCCGGTTTTTAAATTTCTTTGCTTTCTTAGTATCTTTCTAAAAGCAATACCTAAAAAATAATTTCTATGAAAAAGCGCATACTCATCTCAGTAACAGCGGTCCTCATTTTATTTACAACCGTAAGTTTTAAAAGTGACTTTTTTGAAATCGCCAAGCAGATAGAAATCTTTACCACTTTGTTCAAAGAGCTCAATATGAATTATGTAGATGAGGTAAATCCGGCGGAGCTTATGGATAGCGCTATTGAAGGAATGCTGGCAGATCTGGATCCTTATACTAAATACTGGACAGAACAAGAGGTTGAAGATGCGCGTATAAGTAACAGTGGAGAATATACGGGTATTGGCGCTTCGGTATTAACGCGTAATAAAACCATCACAATTTTAGAAGCTTATAAAGATTATCCTGCTGATAAAGCCGGTTTGCAAGCGGGAGATGAGTTGATCAAAATAGGAGATATCAACATCGCAGACTTTGAAGAAGATGCCGGTGATCTGTTACAAGGTGCTCCGGGAACGAGTATTCCTATAACGTACAAACGTCAAGGTAAACTTCAAACCACCAGTCTGACCAGAGAAGAAATTGACATCAATGCGGTGCCGTATTACACGCTTATTGATGGAAAAATAGGGTATGTAGTGCTTTCAAAATTCAATAAAAAAGCTTCGTCAGAGACTGCAGCAGCCATTAAAGATTTAAAAGAGCAAGGAGCAACTTCACTTATTTTAGACTTGAGAGGTAATCCCGGCGGACTTTTAACCGAAGCTATAAATGTGAGTAATTTATTTCTTCCGAAGGGTAAATTGATCACCAACACAAAATCGGTTATTGAGAAATACAATCAGGAATACTATACGCCAAAAGAGCCGTTGGATACGGAAATCCCGGTAGCAGTTTTGATCAACGGTCGCAGTGCATCGGCGAGCGAGATCGTATCAGGCTCATTACAAGATTATGATAGAGCAGTGGTGGTGGGTGCACGTAGTTTTGGTAAAGGTTTGGTGCAGCGGCCTAAAGAGCTTACTTACGGCACGCAATTGAAGATCACCATCTCTAGATATTACACCCCAAGTGGTAGATGTATTCAAGCTTTAGATTATTGGAATCGGGATGATAACGGTAATGCAATACGCACAAATGCCGAAGATTACAACGAATTCAAAACAAGCACCGGTCGCAAGGTCTATGACGGCGGCGGAATTTTGCCCGATATTCAAATTGAATCAGCAGGAATGAGCGCGATCACCGAAGCACTACTACGCGATCAAGCGATCTTTGATTTTGCTACTGATTATTTTTATAAACATAAATATAACGACATCTCTGATTTTAAATTCACCAATGCAGATTATACGGCATTTAAAACGTACTTAGACAAGCAAGGTTTTGAGTATCAAACCCAAACTGAAAAAGATCTTGAAGAAGTTTACCTAGACGCATCTAAAGATAATTTACAGGATGATATCAGCAGTGAGTACGCTAACTTGATGCGTACCATTGATGTTGCTAAAAAGGAGCAATTGAATAGAAAAGAACGTGAGATTTCTAAATTGATTATTGACGAACTTGTAAAGCGGTATTTTTATCGCGAAGGTTTATATAAATATCAACTTTCACACAATGAGGAAATTGAAGAGGCTAAAAAAGTACTCCAAGATCCACAGCGCTATGCAAAAATTCTTAACCGATAGATTTTCAGGGTTATACTTAATTAACCAAAAGTCTTTAATATACTATTATTTTACTACAAAATACTACATTTAAGAAATGGTTTAACATTAATAACCAGTTCTTTAACTTTAAATTAGTAGTAATTTAATCGCTATCTCTTATGTTATATGTATGATAACTATAGATAAGGATACCGATAAGAACACAGAAATTTTAGGAACAGCGATAAGCTATTTAGAAGACCGAGGATATGAAAATATCAAAGCCGATACAGACGGTTTTGAGTCTCCTAAATCGTATATCAGACGCGGAAGCGAAGTATCAATCACACCAGATATTGTAGCGGAACGCGATGGCGAAAAGCACATTTTTGAACTAAGTTTAAAATCTAAAAAACCTAGACTACTGAAGTCAAAATGGTTATTTTTAGATACTTTGAGTTCGATGAAGAATTTTAAGTTTAAAATCTTTACCACTAGAGGTCATTATAAATTTACTGATGATACCTTGAATAGTATCAATCTTGATATGACTCCGGTGAAGATTTAAACATCCAGTTATAAACATATTAAAAGCCGCATATTGCGGCTTTTTTTTATTGGCGGCGCCAAAAGGTATCATATCTCTTAGTCGTTTACTTTTTTATCATACGTATATGCGGAATATCATCTTCTAGATAACCTTCTCCAATTTCTTTAAATCCAAGGTCGTTGTAAAACTTCTTTAAATAGGTCTGTGCAGACAATTCTATTGTGCTCAGATCTAAGGTATCTTCAATAAAGGCAATAGAAGCTTTCATAATATCTTTTCCAAAACCGTATTGTCTCGCATTTTCTTTTACAACCACGCGACCTATGCTAGCGTTATCAAAATAATATCCGGGTTTAAAAACCCGTGTATAGGCTACCAGTTGCTCCTTATGATAACCTAGAATGTGCATGGCCTTTTGATCTTTACCGTCAACATCTTGATATGGGCAATTTTGTTCTACAACAAATACTTCAGCGCGCAATTGGAGTACTTCATATAAACTGTTTAAGGTAAGCTCATTAAACGCTTTAATTTCAATAGTCATCATTGGGGTTCTAAGTTTTAGTTTTGTTGCAATATCTAATTTTTAGAGAGAACTTCTTTATCTAGCTTCATATCTTCGAATCCTTTGATGGAAACTTTCTGACTCGCTTTATAGATGTGATTAAAGCTCCAAAACAAACCCAAAAAGCAGACTGTTATTAGCGGTTGTGCATTAAAAAATAGTAAGCTGTCTGATTAATAATAGGATGCATTTTAGAAAACACGTGATAGTGCTCGTTTTCAATAAGTTAACATTTAGTTAACATGACTGTTTATAAGTTGTCGTCAAAAAAGTAAAATGAAAATTGCTTTAATGAGAAAAAATTACAAAGCAAATCTTAGGTAATATCATGCAAGAAAATCTTGTAGAATTTTCTTTTCAAATTATGAGCATAAAAAGAGTTCATTTTTAATAAGTGTTGATAACGTTTTATTCAAAAAACACATTTAATTCAGGTTATCAACAATTGTTAACAGCGTTTACTAAAAGCTTATAAATCAAGTAAAAATTATATTTAAAAGTATGGAATAAAGCGTTAATATCTACCCATAACTAAAAAACCAAATTTTAAGATCCCCAAGTTATACCGCTATTAACAGACTATAATAACCATCAGTTTTAATTTAAATTTTTTTAAAAAAAAATGATATATATGTATACTGTTGAAAACTGTTTTTGAAGACTATTTTGAATTGGGAAACTTAGCTGACTCTACTTGAAATGTATTTATAATAAAAAAGGAACCCTGTTTAGAGTTCCTTTAGTACTTTTAAAAGTGATTGATTGTATTAAAAAATTGAATTGACGTAGGATAAAACAGCTACGAATCCCAGGATGAATATTCCTATAAAGAGCAGTGCTATTCTATAGCGTTTCAATTTAAACGTTTTCATAAAGAAAAGTTTTGATTAATGAATAGAACAAAATTAAGGTTTTTTTAACAAAAACAATTGTTTTGAAATTAAATCTTGGTCATGTTACTGTTAAATATGTATTTATTTGATAATGAAATACTAAGATTAACCAAAAGTTCACCTAAACAAGACTTATGTTAATACGATTAACGCTAATTTTGCACTAATTAATAAAAGCATTTAATGCCAAATAAAAAGAGAAGAAGAAGATCAAATATTCAAATCGGTGATCTCACTCAAAAGATTTTAAAAATTTTAAAAAGAGAACCCGGTAAATTATTCAATCATAAACAAATTGCGGCTAAACTTCAAGTGGATGACCCCAACAGCCGTAACGAGATCGTAAAAAAGCTCTCACAACTTACCGCAAAAAAACATATCGAAGAGAAAGAGCGTGGCAAATACAGCTTTAACGCGACCTCTCATTATCATACAGGAACACTAGATGCTACTTCTCGTGGAGATGGTTATGTTGTTGTAGAAGGAATGGAACAGGATATTTATATTCCTAACAACAACATGAACAAGGCTTTGCACGGTGATACGGTTAAAGTATATGTTTACAAACAACGCCGAAGCAAAAAGCACGAAGGGGAGATTGTAGAAATTTTAGAACGCAAAACAGACGAATTCGTAGGTGTAGTGCAGATGCAAAAGAACTTTGCTTTTATAAATACTTCCGCAGAAGGCAAGATGCGTACCGATATTTTTGTTCCGAAGAATAAATTGAATGGAGCGCAGGATGGTGAAAAAGTGCTCGTAATGATTGAAGACTGGCCGGAGAAAGCAGATTCGCCTTTTGGAAAAGTGATTAAAATACTGGGCTTACCAGGAGAACATAATACAGAGATTCATTCAATTTTAGCGCAATATGGCTTGCCCCATGATTTCCCTGAAGAGGTTGAAGCCTATGCCAATAATATTGATACAAGCATAAAAGAAGAGGAAATCGCCAAGCGTCGCGATATGCGGGATGTGCTCACATTTACTATTGATCCTAAAGATGCAAAGGATTTTGATGATGCGTTGAGTTTTCAGGTTTTAGAAAATGGAAACTATGAGGTAGGAATTCACATTGCAGATGTTTCGCATTATGTTGTACCGGGAACTATATTGGATGACGAGGCGCATGAACGTGCGACTTCGGTTTATTTGGTAGATCGTGTGGTGCCCATGTTACCTGAGATTTTATCTAATAACGCTTGTTCGTTACGACCTAATGAAGAAAAGTATACTTTTTCTGCAGTTTTTGAATTAGACAAATCTTCGGGTAAAGTTAAAAAGCAATGGTTTGGGCGTACAGTAACCTATAGTGATGCACGTTTTGCGTATGAAGAAGCGCAACAAATTATAGAAACGAGAGAAGGATTAATTCCTGAGGACATTTCGCTTACCGGAAAGTCATATAACGTAGATCCTGCTATTGTAAATGCTACTTTAGAACTAGACAGAATCGCAAAAATTATGCGTAGGCAACGTATGAAAGATGGTGCGATTTCTTTTGATAAAGTGGAAGTAAAATTTGAACTCGATCAAGAAAATGATCCGGTTGGAGTTTTCTTTAAAACTTCAAAAGATGCTAATAAGCTAATTGAAGAGTTTATGCTTTTAGCCAATAGAAAAGTGGCTGAGTTCATAGGAAAGCAATCCCCAAAGAAAACATTTGTTTATCGTATTCACGACGAACCAAACGATGAGAAGCTTTCAGCTTTGCAAACCATCGCAGGTCGTTTTGGCTATAAAATGAATCTTAAAGATAGAAAAAGTACCACCGCTTCTTTAAATAACCTTCTTACTGATGTTGTTGGTAAAAAAGAACAAAACCTGATAGACACGCTTGCTATTCGTACGATGAGCAAAGCGGTATATAGTACAGACAATATTGGGCACTACGGGTTGGCTTTTGAATATTATACGCATTTTACTTCACCCATACGTAGATATCCTGATGTAATGGTACATCGCCTTTTACAGCACTATTTAGATCAAGGTAAATCTGCTTCAGAAGAAGAATATGAATCTAAATGTAAACACAGTAGCGATATGGAATATCTGGCTACCAGTGCAGAGCGTGATTCTATCAAGTATATGCAGGTGAAGTTTATGCAAGATCACAAAGATGAAACCTTTTTAGGTGTGATTTCCGGAGTTACCGAATGGGGTATTTATGTAGAGATCATAGACAATAAATGTGAGGGGATGATTCGTTTAAGAGACATTAAAGGCGATCATTTTGATTTTGATCAGGAGAAATACGCTATTGTAGGTCGTAAAACCGGAGCCACGATCACGCTTGGTGACGAGGTTTATGTAAAAGTGAAAGAAGCAGATCTTGTTAAAAAGCACCTTGATTTTACTTTGGTTGATGTTAAAGAGGCAATTCAATAAGATAGCTACTGTAACAAATCAAAAACCGATTGGTCTTTTAAATACGAAAAATCAATTCTTATGAAAAAACTAATCATGGCAGTACTATTTGTGGCTGCAGGTGCAACGTATGCACAAGACGATACCAAAGACGTTGGCGATTTTACCGAAGTAAAAGTTTTTGATCGCATGCGTGTCAACCTTATTAAAGATTCTGAAAACAAAGTTTATTTAAAAGGTAAAGACACTGATTATATAGAACTTGTTAATAAAGACGGCGTTTTAAAAATACGTATGGATCTGGATAAGATTTTTGATGGTAACGAGACTTTTGTTGAAGTTCATTATAACAACCTTAGAGTTATTGACGGTAACGAAGGCGCAGAAATTGTGGTAAACGAATTGCTTGAACAACCTAAAATTGAAATTAGAGTACAAGAAGGCGCTCAAGTGACTGCTGGTTTAAAGGTAGAAAATGCCGAAATGCGTGCTGTAACCGGTGGAATTATTACCGCAAGCGGAAGCGCTGTAAATCAAAATGTAGAAGTAAATACGGGTGGAGTTTTTGAAGGAAAATCTCTAGAAACTACAGATACCACGATACGCATTCAGGCTGGGGGAGAAGCAGATATTTTTGCCCGAAGAACTGCCGAAGTTAAGATCAGAGCTGGTGGCGACGTAGACGTTTACGGAAATCCTACAGAGCTCATCAAAGACAAATTTATTGGGGGTCGCGTACGTGTGATGAAGTAGTTTAGTTCAATTTGGTTACTTTTGTAATCTAATCGTCGGTTAATAACCGGGGGTAGAATCTTAATAAAATACTTCATAGTGCTATTTCTAGAAGATCTAGCTTGCTAAGAAGTAAAAAGACTTCCTACTTCTAAATGCTACAAGACATTTCAACAGCAATACCACTGGGTTTTCTACTTGCCTTTCTTGTAGGACCTGTGTTTTTTGTACTATTAGAAACAGCTGCTCTAAAGGGTTTTAGAGCAGCTGTTCTATTTGATATAGGTGTCGTTACTGCAGATACCTTATTTATTTTTATAGCCTACTTTAGTACTAATCAGCTACTTGATAAACTTAAAGACGATCCTGCACTTTATATTTTTGGTGGGATGTTACTCGCAGTTTATGGGATTATGTCATTCTTAAGAGTTAAAAAGAACAAACTTGATGATGATGAACACCCTACTGTTGTAATGAGTAAACGCAACTATTTTGGGCTTTTTGTAAAAGGTTTTTTACTCAACTTTATCAACATTGGAGTACTAGGGTTTTGGTTGGTAATTCTTATTTCAGCCGGGCCACAGTTAGATATGAATTCAGAGCGATTAACGGTATTCTTTGGTACCATTTTGCTCACTTATCTAATCATCGATATTATTAAAATTCTACTTGCTAAAAAATTACGCAGCAAACTAACGCCAACACGTATTGCTATAATTAAGCAAATAATCAGTGTGTTGATGTTCTTATTTGGTTTGTTATTGATCTCAAAAGGTTTATTTCCTTCAAAAATTCATCAGATTGAAAAACGTATTGAGGAAATTGCGCCAGAGAATGAGTTTATCGAAGGAGATACGATTCCGTTTTAGAATTCTTTGAAAAATCAAGTCATAAAAAAAGACTCTTCAATTGAAGAGTCTTTGTTGAGGTGTCGAGCGGATTCGAACCGCTGTAGATGGTGTTGCAGACCACTGCCTAGCCACTCGGCCACGACACCCTTTTTAATTAGGACTGCAAATTTAAGGTTTTTCTTTAGATATAAAAGCTATTAACGTTTTTTAGTCATTGTAACGCCTACCGAAGCAACATCACCACCAATCGGCGGATTGATTTTACGCACAGTAACTTTAGCTTTGGTAATTGTTGAAATCTCTGATAAAGAACGATTTAAAATACGATCACATACGTGCTCTAAGAGCTTAGAACGCTGCGCCATTTCTTCTTTAATAATTTTATTGAGATGTACATAATCTACGGTATCGCTCAAGTTATCAGATTGAGCCGGTATGGATAGATCTGTATTTATTTTTAAATCTACGAGATAATCAGAGCCTATCTGACCTTCTTCTACCAGACAGCCGTGGTATGCATATACTTTTACGCGATTGAGTTTTATAACGCCCATTACAACTTCATTTTATAGGGTAAAGATATTATTTATAAAGCAGAGCAGGAACTTGATTATCGAGGTTTAAATAGAGTGTTAATCACGTTTCAGCACACGTATTTTTAGTATTTTTGGCAACTTATAGGGTATATTATTTAAACAATAGTGTACTGCAGTTTAAGCTCGATAGACGAGTAATTCTATTTTTCAGCATTTATTAAGCTATGGCAGAAGATTATGTAGCTCTCAATTTTTTAGAGCAAATCGTAGAAGAAGATATTACTAACGGATTTCCTAAAGATGATTTACGCTTTAGATTTCCACCGGAACCTAATGGTTATTTACACATTGGGCATTGCAAGGCTATTTGCATCAGTTTTGGACTGGGGGAGAAGTACAATGCTCCGGTAAACTTGAGATTTGATGATACTAATCCTTCTAAGGAAGAGCAGGAATATGTAGATGCGATTCAGGAAGATATTAAATGGTTAGGCTTCAAGTGGGATAAAGTTTGTTATTCTTCAGACTATTTTCAGCAGTTGTACGATTGGGCGATTCAGCTTATAAAAGAAGGTAAAGCGTATATAGATTCACAGTCTAGTGAAGCCATGGCTGAGCAAAAGGGAACCCCTACAGAACCCGGAACTAACAGTCCGTACCGGGAGCGTTCCGTAGAAGAAAATTTAGAGCTGTTTGAGAAAATGGCAAAAGGTGAATTTGCCGAAGGTGTACACGTTCTACGCGCCAAAATAGATATGCAATCGCCTAATATGTTATTACGTGATCCTATTATGTATCGCGTTATTAACAAAGCGCACCACCGTACAGGAAATACCTGGAATATTTATCCAATGTATGACTGGGCACACGGAGAGAGCGATTATGTAGAGCAAGTTTCACATAGTTTGTGTTCGCTTGAATTTAAGCCGCACAGACCGCTTTATGAGTGGTTTGTGGATAATGTGTATACAAACGGTATTAAACCCAAACAACGCGAATTTGCGCGCTTAAACCTAAGCTATACGATTATGAGTAAGCGTAAGTTGCTTAAGCTCGTACAAGAAGGTATTGTAAGCGGTTGGGATGATCCTAGAATGCCTACCATTTCGGGGATCAGAAGACGTGGGTATACGCCGGCTGCGATACGTAATTTTATAGATGCAGTAGGAGTTGCTAAGCGTGATAATGTGATTGATGTTTCGCTTTTAGAATTCAATGTACGTGAAGATCTTAATAAAACAGCGCCACGTGTTATGGCCGTTTTAGATCCGGTAAAATTGGTCATCACCAATTATCCTGAAGATCAAGAAGAATGGTTAGAAGCCGAAAATAACCAGGAAGATGAAAGTGCAGGATTTAGAAAAGTGCCTTTTTCCAAAGAATTATACATCGAGAAGGATGATTTTAAAGAAAACGCAAACAGCAAATACTTCAGACTTACTTTAGGTAAGGAAGTGCGTTTAAAGAATGCGTATATCATCAAAGGAGAATCTGTGGTTAAGGATGCTAACGGAAACATTACCGAAATTCACTGTACGTACGATGCCGATTCTCGAAGTGGAAGCGGTACCGAAGCAAGTCTGCGGAAAGTAAAAGGAACCTTGCATTGGGTTTCAATTAAGCACGCTATAAAAGCTGAAGTGCGTTTATATGATCGTCTGTTCAATCACGAGTCTCCAGATGGTGACAAAGAGGTTGATTTTATGGAGCATCTCAATCCTAATTCTTTAGAAACCATTACCGGATATTTAGAGCCAAGTCTTAGCGAGGTAGAGCCGATGGATATTTTTCAGTTTCAACGTCTGGGCTACTTTAATGTTGATAAAGACAGTACCCCAAAACATTTAGTCTTTAATAAAACTGTGGGATTACGCGATACTTGGGCAAAAGTTGAATCAAAATCAACTAAACAAGAGCAGCCTAAAGCGGCACCAAAAAAGCAAATTCCACAAATCCCTGCGTTAAACGAAATCAAAAAAGTAGGGAAGAAGCTAGCACAAATTCCGGATGAGAAACGGGTAAAGGCGATTGCGAGAATTCGCGAACTAGCTAAAGATGTGGATTATGAAGAACTTAAAGAGTTGTTTAATACTTCAGCTAAGAAGATAGGTACACGTCTAGCGGTTTTAGAAAGCTTGATTGTTTTAATTCAGTTGAATAAAGTTGACCAAAAGAATGAAGAAGTGGCAGCTTATCTTGAAGAAATGAGAACTTCAGGAAATGAACTCTTAGAAAATTCGGTTAACAACCTATAATATTATCTAAGCATAGTTATAGAAAAAGGGCCCTCGTGGCCCTTTTTTAGCATACCTTTAAGGTTAATAGTCAATTTATTAACCGGTTATTAACGGAGATTAGATTTTAACATTATTACTTTTGAGCATAACAAAAAACAATCACCATGTCAAAAACAAGTAATACCATTTTAGCATTAGTAACGGGAGCAGCAATTGGAGCAGGACTTGGCTTATTATATGCACCGGAAAGCGGCGATAAAACAAGAAAGAAAATTTCTAAAAACGCAAAAGAAGCTAAAAAGAAACTAGAAAAGCAGATTCAGGAAACTTCAGATCATTTATCTGCATCTGCAAAAGAGGCTAAAAAATCTTTTGACGCTAAGCTTGAAGATACTTTAAAGACTGCGAGCTCAAAAGCAGATAACATTTTAGTTTCTATGGAAAAGAAACTTGAAGAATTAAGAAAGAAAAATGCTAAAGCGACTACAGAAGTAGTTGAGGAAGTAAAAGATATTGATGTACCAACTGCAAAAGCATAAGGGTGCATGTCTATATTTAATCTTTCAGAACATATTAGTAAAGTATCAGACGATGCTAAAAAGTATCTAAACAGTAGTCTAGAGTACTACAAATTAGATAGTTTTAAAAAGATGATGGATGGTGCTGTATCCTTAGTAAATCTAATGGTTAGCGGCAGCATCTTTTTGATTTTTATACTTTTTATCTCGGTTGGAGTTGCTATAGTAATTGGAGAATCACTGGGTAGTTTGAGCTATGGTTATTTTATCGTAGCAGGTATTTATCTTGCGATTTATGTGCTGTATAAATTATTTGGTAAACCATTTATTACTGAAATTGTACTCAGAAAATATTCTAAAGTATTTTTCAATGAATCTTCTCAAGAAGATGTGTTAGATGAAGAATTTAAACACTTACAAGAGTAGCTATGAAAGTATATAAATCATTTGATCAGATAGAACAAGATCTTAGAATATTAAAGTTGCAACAGCAGATTGATGAAGAGCAACTTAAATTAAGTATTAATGATACTAAAGCAGCATTTTCTCCGGTAAGTTTAGTTGCGGGATCAGTAGGAGCGATCGTTCAAAAAACCATCGTTCTTAAAGCTGTGAACAAGATTTTAGGTATTAAAAAAGTCAAGGTTAAAAATATAGACGACGACAAATAAAGTGTTATAGAAAAAGAAAAATAAAAAAAACCGGAGTTTGTGCTCCGGTTTTTTTATTGTCCGTATCAAGGTTTAGAACACCTTAAATTTGCTTTTTAAATCTACAAAGTAGAAAGATCGTCGTCTGCATCAAAGTCATCATCATAACCTGATTCTGGTTTTGGCTTGTCTTTTTTCTTAGGTGTTTTTAAACCCAATTGTTCGTTGCGTTTTTTCATCTCTTCACCTATTTGGTTTGAAGCCACAAAACTTGCGATCATATTATTCAGCATATCGCTACCCGCTTGTGGAGAATTAGGTAATAGAATTAAATTACTATTAGTTTCTTCACCTATAGATTGTAAGGTGTCGTAATGCTGCGTAACCACGATTAGGGCAGAGGCTTCTTGTGAATTAATTCCCACATTGTTTAAAACCTCTACAGACTCCTCTAGACCGCGTGCAATCTCTCTACGCTGGTCTGCTATACCTTGACCCTGTAAACGCTTACTTTCGGCCTCTGCGCGCGCCTTAGCAACGATTTTAATACGTTCTGCTTCGGCTTCGTACTCTGCAGCTACTTTTTCACGTTCAGAAGCGTTAATACGGTTCATTGCAATTTTTACCTGCTGATCAGGATCAATATCGGTAACGAGAGTTTTAATGATATCATAACCATAATCGGTCATCGATTGATTCAATTCGCTTTTAACAGCAATTGCAATATCATCTTTACGCTCAAAGACATCATCCAGTTTCATCTTAGGAACTTCAGAACGTACTACATCAAAAACATAAGAAGTGATCTGGTTTTGCGGATCTTCTAATTTGTAAAATGCGTCATACACATTAGATTTCACCACCTGAAACTGTACCGAAATCTTTAAACGAACAAAAACATCATCTTTGGTTTTGGTTTCGACGATTACATCTAACTGCTGAATACGCAAGTTCACACGACCGGCAACCTTATCAATTAATGGAATTTTAATTTGAATCCCTGAATTTCTAACACTGGTAAATTTACCGAAGCGCTCAATAATTGCGGCAGTCTGTTGCTTTACAATAAATACTGCTGAGATTAGGATAATGATGCCAAAAAACAGCAAAATCGGAAGGAAGTAAGTCATATTTTAAGTTTTAATTATTTGAAAAGTAAACGGGTACTGACTATTAAAAATACAATACATTTGTCGCCCATTTTAAAAATTCGTAACACTTTGAAGCATTTTTTATTATTCCTATTGATATTAACAACGTTTGCAGCAAATGCACAGCGTAATTCTAAATATGCTTCAAACCGTATTGGCGTACAAGGGCAATACGCGCTTTTGGATCTCAACACCTCAAACTTTCATACCAATCAAGAAGCTGGATTTTTAGCCGGATTATCTTAACGTTCTGCATTTTATAACAATTTCGATTTGATCTTTGGTGTAGATTTTATGCAAACTTCACTAAGTATAAATGCTAATGGTGCCGCTTCTGAAGTTGAAAAAGTAAAGTATACGTGGAGTGGGGCGCAGGTAAAAATGTTATTGAGTTACCTGATTGCAGGGGATCATTTTAGCGTAGAATTTGGACCCATTTTTCAGTTTAATGGTAAAATGGAGTTAGATGAAGAGAATCAACGTGCGCTGATACTAGATGGTTACACCAGCTTACAAGCAGAAGATATTCAAGAGTGGTCGCGTGTGAATGGTTTAGTAACCTTGGGATTGAGCGCCGGATTTACACATGTACGATTTACCGCAAATTATCAATACGGGTTTACCAATGCGCTGAAGAGATTAAATGATGAAAGACTGGAATTAAAAGATCCTGCAGCAACAAATTTTAAAGGAAATCTGGGACTTATTACTGCAGGAATCATGTTGTATTTATAAGGTTTCTATCGCAAATCGAATGCGCTCTAAAGTCTTTGCTTTACCAATTGTTGAAGCAATATCAAAAACATCTGGGCCAGACATAGAACCTACAAGACTGAGGCGTAAAGGTTGCATCACTTTACCAAATCCTAAACTTTCATTTTGAATCCAGCCTTTTACATTAGCTGAAAGATTTTCGGCAGAAAAATCTTCGGTTTCTGAAATGATTTTTGAAAGGTTGATCATGATCTCACCGGTATCATCTTTCCAGGCTTTTTTAGCTGCTTTTTCGTCGTAAGAAGTTGGTCTTTCAAAAAAGAAAATTCCTTGATCAAATAAATCAGAAACAAAAACCGCACGCTCTTTTACTAAATGAATGATCTGCTTTACATAAGCATCATCGTAATCCAAGTGTTTTTCTTTCAAAATATCTTGTAGACCAGAAACTAGGGAAGCATCAGAAGCTAGTTGCAAGTGCTGTTGTTGAAACCATTTTGTTTTTTCAGGATCAAATTTAGCACCAGATTTATGCACACGAGTCAATTCAAAATCTTGTACCAATTCGTCAAGCGTATAAATTTCCTTTTCAGTACCAGGATTCCATCCTAAAAAGGCAAGCATATTGATAACCGCTTCCGGTAAATAACCGTCTTCGCGATATCCCGAAGCGATGTCGCCAGACTTAGGATCTTTCCATTCTAATGGAAAAACGGGGAAGCCCATTTTATCGCCATCGCGTTTACTTAATTTACCTTTTCCTACAGGTTTCATAATCAGCGGTAAATGTGCAAATTGGGGTGCGTCCCAGCCAAATGCACGGTAAAGCATCACGTGTAACGCTAACGATGGAAGCCACTCTTCTCCTCGAATAACGTGCGTGATTTCCATAAGATGATCATCAACAATATTAGCCAAATGATAGGTGGGCATACCATCTGCCTTGAATAAAACCTTATCATCAAGCAAACTCGTATCTACTTCAACAGCGCCGCGAATGATGTCATCAAGTTCAAGAATTTCGCTTTGCGGCGATTTAAATCGAATTACATAATCCTCACCTGCATCAATGCGTTTTTGGGTTTCTTCTGCAGAAAGATTTAATGAATTATCTAACTTCTCGCGATTGTGCCAGTTGTAAATAAAGGTTTTACCTTGTTCTTCATGAGATTTACGATGTGCATCTAAAGCTTCGGCAGTATCAAAAGCATAGTAAGCATCGCCCGAAGCAATTAATTTTTCGGCAAAAGCAAAATATTTATCCTTGCGTTCACTTTGACGATAAGGACCAAAACCACCTTCTTTGCCCGGGCCTTCATCATAAGGTATTCCACACCAGTTTAGCGCTTCAACAATATAATCTTCGGCACCTTCAACGTATCTATTTTGATCAGTATCTTCAATTCTAAGTACAAAGGTTCCGCCGTGTTTTTTAGCAAATAAATAATTATAAAGTGCCGTTCTTACACCGCCTATGTGCAAAGGTCCGGTAGGGCTTGGTGCAAAACGCACGCGTACATTTTGATGCATAGTAAAATTTTAGGCTGCAAAGGTACTCAATATGAGAATGTGACACACATTACATTTTTGGGAATTCAATAGCTGTTTTTAGTCAAAATCATTTTAGGCTTGTATGTTAAGCCTGTAGCAGCTATAATATATTGTTGTAGTTTTAGTTATTGAAATAACACTGGTTTAAATCAAGGTACGTTTGCAAGAATTAGAAGCTAAATTAGAGCGTTTTATTCGTAAATATTATAAGGATGAACTCCTTAGAGGACTCTTATTTTTTGTTGCGATCGGTCTGGCTTATGTCCTTTTAGTTTTAGTGATCGAATATTTTTTCTGGTTGAGTACGTGGGGCAGGGCATTTCTATTTTGGTCATTTGTGGGCCTCGCCGGTTTGTTGCTGTTTAGATTTGTGTTGATTCCTATAGCACGGCTGTTTAAGCTTTCAAAAGGTATAGATTATACTCAAGCTTCTAGATTGATCGGAAATCATTTCCCCGAAGTTCAGGACAAATTGTTAAATACGCTACAACTACAAACAAGTGCGAGCAATTCTGATTTGGTTCAAGCCAGTATTCTGCAAAAATCCAAAGAATTAGAACCTATCCCGTTTTCACTTGCTATCGATTACAAGAAAAATCTGAAATACTTAAAATATGCGTTGATTACAGTTTGCATCTTTTTAGGAATTAGCCTGAGTAAGGGAACTACGTTTTTTAAAGAAAGTGCAACTCGGGTGATGGATTATAAACGGGTTTATGCGCCGCCTGCACCTTTTTCTTTTGAATTACAAAATGAAAACACTTCTATCGTTGAGGGTCAAACCTTAGAAATTCGTGCAAAAGTGAACGGGCAAGAATTACCTGAGGAAGTTGAGGTTTCGCTAAATGGAGTTTCTTATTTTATGAAAAATAGGGGAGGAGGCAATTTCAGTTATACTGTAGAACAGCCTAATGAAGATCTAAATGTATATTTTGAAGGAAATGGTTTTGTTTCTGATCAGTATCAATTTGAATTAATCAATACGCCTAGAATTTCAGAATTTAAAATCGAATTGAACTATCCTAAGTATCTTAATCGTACTGATGAGATTATAGAGAATACCGGAAATATTACCATTCCTGAAGGCACGCAGGTGCGTTGGCTTTTAGCTACAGAGCAAACAAATTTAGTAGAGTGGATAAGCGATACCGTTTTTCAATTTGAAAAGGATGATCAACAATTCAGTTTTTCAGAACGGTTCTTTAATCCAACTGCTTATAGTATCGCTACAAGTAATGCTAATCTCAAACGCTATGAACGACTCAATTATGAGTTGACTGTCATTAAGGATGCTTATCCTGAAATGAATCTCGAGGTACGAAAAGACAGTCTAGATGATGCTGAAACATATTTTCAAGGAAATCTGGCTGATGATTATGGCTTATTTGATCTTAAATTGATTTATTATTCTGAAAATCAAATAGATAATAGTAAAAAAGTAAGTATTCCTGTGAATTCTTCTACCGTAGATCAATTTTATTATGCATTTCCTGGAAATTTAGATTTATCAGCTGGCGTAAGCTACTCTTACTATTTTGAAGTGCGTGATAATGATGTGTTACATGGGCATAAATCAACGCGTTCTGAAACATTTTCGTTTCAATCTTTGACGACAGCAGAGACTGTTGATAAACAGCTTGAGATCCAAGAAAACTCGTTGCAAGGTTTGGATAGATCTGTAAAGCAAATGCAAGAACAGGAACGCGATTTAAAAGAACTTCAAAATCTTCAGAAGGAAAAGAATGTACTTGATTTTAATGACAAACGTAGAATTCAATCCTTTCTTGAACGTCAGAAAGCGCAAGAACAAATGATGCAGAATTATTCTGAAAAATTAAAAAAGAGTATTAATGCATTAGATGAACTTTCGGAATCTAAATCGGAAAAGAATGAATTGCTCAAAAAGCGTTTAGAAAAGAATGAGGAGCAACTTAAAGAACAGGAAAAATTAGTTGAAGAATTAAATAAACTCCAAGATTTAATGGATGATGAAGAGCTTAAGGAAAAGCTTGACCAATTATCTAAAAAATCAAAGAATTCCAGCAGATCTATGCAACAATTGCTAGAACTTACAAAGCGCTTTTTTGTACAAACAAAGGGGGAGCGTATTGGTAGAGCGCTTGATAAATTAGGCCAGGATCAAGAGGAAGAGAGTAAGAAGCATAATCCGGAATTGAACAGGCAAAAGGAACTTTCAGAATCTTTTGAAAATTTGAAAGAAGAGCTTAAAAATTTAAAGGATGAAAATAAGCAGTTACATAAACCTATAGATATACCAGAAGATTCAAAGGCTGAAGAAGAAATCAGTCAGGAACAAAAATCGGCAGAAGAAAATTTACAGAAACAAGAAGATTCAAAAGCGCAAGAAAATGCTAAATCTAATCAGCAGAAAGCTGGTAAGAAGATGCAGCAAATGGGTCAAAAGATGATGCAGCAAATGTCAAGCGGTGGTGGTGGAGATGTCGAACAGTTGCAAGAAGATGTTGAAATGCTCAGACAGATTTTAGATAATTTGGTGATTTTTTCTTTTGATCAAGAAGCGCTAAAAGAGAAATTTTCAACTATAGACAATGGGAACCCATCGTTCTCAAAATATCTTGTTAGGCAGAATGAATTACGCGACAATTTTGAGCACATAGACGATAGTTTATTTGTTTTGTCCTTACGGAATCCTATGTTGCAAGAAGATATTAATGAGCAGTTAACCGAAATCACCTATAATTTAGATCAGAGTCTAGAGCGTTTAGCTGACAATGATATTGTCAAAGGTGTAGCGAGTGAGCAATACGTTTTCGCCGGCGCCAATACCTTAGCGGATATGCTCTCGGATATTTTAGATAATATGCAAGCGCAATTATCTTTTGCAATGGGATCAGGGAGTTCTGGTATGCCCATGCCTATTCCAAGTGGTGGACAGGGTAGTGGTAAACAGTTATCTGATATTATTATGTCTCAAAAGGAATTGCAGGAGCAATTGGGAGAAGGAAAGAAGGATGGTAAAACTGGTCAAGACGGTGAGAATGGCAAAGAAGGAAATTCTGGAAGTCAAGGTGATTCTGGCAAGCCACCTGGAGAAGGTGACGGAAATGGAGATAGTGGAGAAGGAACTTCGGAAAGCGAATTGGCCAGACAATATGAGATTTATAAGCAACAAGAAGCGATCAGAAATCAGTTGGAAAATTTGTTGCAAGGTTCAGGATCCACTGAAGAGACTGAGCGTTTATTAAGAAGCATTGAAGCAGTAGAAAATGATCTTTTGAATGGGAATGCTGAGACAGCGCGGAGAAGAATGAATAACGTTATTCAGCAGTTTTTAAAGCTTGAAGAAGCCGAACAAGAAAAGGATAAGAATACCCAGCGTGAAGCAAATGCTAATCGTAAGGAATTTAATAATAACACGTCAAACAGCATTCCTGACGCGAAGCGTTATTTCAATGCAAAGGAGATTTTGAATCGGGATAAACTTCCGCTGCAGGAACAGTATAAGATTAAAGTTAAACAATATTTTCACAAGCAGGATGATTGAATTTAGTAGCCAAAATGATTTTAATTTAGAAGACGAAGAGCGTGTTGAGCATTGGCTAAAAGCTGCTGCTGTGAAGGAATCTTTTGGCATAGAAAGTTTGGGTTATGTCTTTTGCTCTGACGAATTTCTGTTGGAAATCAATAAACAATTTCTAGATCACGATACACTTACAGATATTGTGACTTTTGATTATACAGAAGGGAAGATTCTCAATGGGGAAATTTATATAAGTACAGATCGCGTTGCCGATAATGCCAAGGATTTTAATGTTGACTTTGATGTAGAATTAAGGCGTGTCATCATACATGGTTTATTGCATATGTGCGGCTACGGTGATAAGGCTGAAGATGAGAAAGAATTGATGCGCGCTAAGGAGGATGAGTATCTTGTCTTATGGAATGCATAAGCTATGGTTAGCCGTTTAATTTTGAGTACCTTTGCGCCCGTTTTTTAGGAAGTGTTATTAAATGTTTCACGTGGAACAATGAGTTTTTTTGAAGATATATATGATGTAATTGTAGTTGGTGGTGGCCACGCAGGATGTGAGGCGGCTGCAGCTGCAGCAAATACTGGGAGCAAAACCTTGTTGGTTACGATGAATCTGCAAACTATTGCACAGATGTCGTGTAATCCCGCGATGGGAGGTATTGCTAAGGGTCAGATCGTTCGAGAGATTGATGCATTGGGAGGTTATAGCGGGATTGTTTCAGATAAGACCGCGATACAGTTTAAGATGCTCAATAAAAGTAAAGGACCTGCAATGTGGAGTCCACGCGTGCAAAGTGACCGTATGCGTTTCGCAGAAGAATGGCGTTTGATGCTCGAGAATACTCCTAATTTAGATTTCTATCAAGAGATGGTAAACGGTCTTTTGATCGAAGGTGATCGTGTTGCCGGGGTACGCACTTCTTTAGGAATTGAGATTAAAGGTAAATCTGTTGTACTAACCAATGGAACCTTTCTTAATGGTTTAATTCATATCGGCGAGAAACAATTTGGTGGAGGTAGAGCAGGGGAGCGAAAAGCAACTGGTATTACCGAACAGCTTGTAGATTTAGGTTTTGATTCGGGAAGGATGAAAACCGGAACGCCACCACGTGTAGATGGTAGAAGTCTTGATTTTTCAAAAATGATCGAGCAACCTGGAGATGATGATCCGCAGAAATTTAGTTACAGTGATGTGACAAAACCGCTCACAAAACAACGGTCTTGTCAAATGAGTTATACAAGTCCTGAAGTGCACAATTTATTGCGCGAAGGTTTTGACCGTTCACCTATGTTTAATGGTCGAATTAAAAGTACCGGACCTAGATATTGCCCTTCCATCGAAGACAAAATCAATCGCTTTGCTGATAAAGATCGGCATCAATTATTTGTAGAGCCTGAAGGATGGAATACTATTGAGTATTATGTAAACGGGTTTTCTACATCTTTACCGGAAGAAGTTCAGTTTAAAGCATTACGTCAGGTTGCAGGTTTTGAAAACGTTAAATTCTTTAGACCGGGTTATGCGATCGAATATGATTATTTTCCACCCACGCAATTGAAGCACACGCTAGAAACAAAACTGGTTTCTGGATTATATTTTGCCGGTCAGATTAATGGAACTACCGGTTATGAAGAAGCAGCTTCTCAAGGATTAGTTGCCGGAGTAAATGCTAGTTTAAAAGTTCAAGAAAAGGATCCGTTTATTCTAAAAAGAGACGAAGCTTATATAGGTGTTTTAGTAGATGATCTAATTACTAAAGGGACTAAAGAACCCTACCGAATGTTTACCTCGCGAGCAGAATATAGAACCTTATTACGCCAAGATAATGCTGATTCACGTCTTACACCTCGTTCTTTTGAAGTGGGATTGGCGAGTGAAGAACGTATGCGCGCTCTTGAGAAAAAGGAAGCGCAAGCAGTAAATCTTGTTGAATTTTTTAATACTACAAGTATTCAGCCGGAAGAAGCAAACCCAGTTTTGGCCGAAAAAGGAACAACTCCGATGAAGCAATCTGATAAAATGGTTAAGATTTTTAGCCGTCCTCAAATTGCTTTAGACGACATGCTTTCTTTTAAGAATGTAAAAGAATACGTCGCGGAACACGATCTGGATACTGAGGTTCTAGAGCAAGCCGAAATAAGAATTAAATATTCGGGTTATATTGAAAAGGAAAAAGCCAATGCTGATAAATTACAGCGCTTAGAGAATATTAAAATTCCAGATAATTTTGATTACAGTAAACTGAAATCTCTTTCTTACGAGGCCCGCGAAAAATTATCTAAAATTCAACCAACAACTATTTCACAAGCTTCACGTGTTAGCGGAGTATCGCCAAGTGATATTTCGGTAATGTTAGTTTACATGGGACGCTAAATTTTTAGTTCCACGTGAAACACTTTTAATTCATTTTAATAAAACGCTAATTCGTTGACTAAAAAAGCTAATCTGAATATCAAAGATTATTCTATTTCTCAAGAAGAATTTACTTTGGTTTATGATGAAGTATTAGATATGTTTTCGACTGATCCAGTTCCGGATAATTTAGGAAAGTATTACCTGAGCAAAAATTACATTTCTCATACCGATTCGAATAAAGGACTTTTTGAAAAAGTGTATCACTGGGTTAAAAATTATATGCTTAAGAAAAAAGTTAAGCTGATTTCGTCTTATGCGGAAAAGGGAACGCTTTTAGATATTGGCGCCGGAACCGGTGATTTTTTGAATCAAGCTAAAAAATCCGGTTGGGAAGTTACAGGAATAGAACCTTCGGCTGCGGCAAGAAAACGAGCTTTTGAAAAAGGGATTAATTTATTTGAAGAGGAGGCGGAAGTAGGAGAACGGAAATTTGATGTAATTACTATGTGGCATGTTTTGGAACATGTACCAGATGTAGAAAAGCAAATTGAATGGATCAAAAATCATTTATCAATTGGCGGAGTTTTGATTATAGCAGTTCCCAACTTCAATTCTTACGACGCTAAGTATTACAAAAAATTTTGGGCTGCTTGGGATGTTCCTAGACACCTGCATCATTTTTCATCCAAGAGTATCAAAACGCTTTTTGAAAAAAATGGTTTTAATTTAATGGAACGAAAACCACTGATTTTTGATTCATTCTATGTCAGTTTACTTTCCGAAAAATATAAATCTACTTCTTTAATAAAACCAGTTTCCGCTTTTATAATTGGATTGCATTCAAATTGGAGAGCACGACAGACTAAAGAATATTCTTCTATAATTTATGTCCTTAAATCAAGAAATACGCAAAATAAGACGTTTTAAGCACTTTCAAGCAACACTCCTTTGTAATGTTATTGGTTTTCTATAAAAGCGTCTAAGAACGCTTTATATTTATACAATTTTTATAGGAATTAGTGATGAACTTAAGTTTAAGTATTGATTATTGTAATACTTAAGAATTTGAGTAAAAAGAGTGCTTATCTCGAGCAACTATTTACATTTGCACCAAAATCTTAAAATCTCTTATGAAAACTAAATTGAGTCTTTTTGTAGTTGCAGTTGCATTTACTTTGGCAAGCTGTACAAAATCAAAATCTGCATTTGTAGATACACAAAAGCTTTTTGAAGAATATTCTGAAATGACAGAAGTTCAAGATAAGTATACAAAACTTACAGACGAAGTGCGTGAAGAGCTTCAACCAAAAATACAAGCATTTCAAATTAAAGTCGATCTTTATCAGAAAAACGCAAGCACTATGAGTCCGGCTGAGCGTCAGGCAAAGGAGCAGGAACTGGGAGCTTTACAACAAGAAATTCAGCAAATGCAACAAGCGCGTGGTGGTCAGATTCAGCAAGAAAGCCAAGCTGCAATAGACTCTGTCATCAGCAAGGTGCGCAAGTTTATAGATACTTATGGTGAAGAGAACGGCTATGATTTTATTTACGGTAAAAATGAAAGCGGTAACGTACTCTACGGAAACAAAGAATTAGATATCACTGATGATATTCTTAAAGCCTTGAATACTTCTTACAGTTCAGGCGAATCGACTTCGACATCTGAGGCGCAAGAAGAAGAAAACGATACGGTTTCTGCTGAATAAGCAGTGAATATTAGAATAAGTTAAAAGCAACCCGAGGGTTGCTTTTTTTATGCTTTAGTATGAAGTAGGCGGGTTAATTTAATAGATAAATCAGTAAGAACAATTTTTGCGTTGCCGTTACGCTCAATATGATAGGCGGCAGTTTGCAGCTCCTCAATGATGGCTGTTATATTGTTTCCGTGAATGAAAGGTGCAAATTTAGCGAGCTCAAATTGTGTAACCGGCTGAAGATACACCAATTGATCTGCTTTGTAATTCAGCAACATGGCTTGCCTAAAAAAATCTTCACAGTAGCCTAAAAAACTCTTTTGTGTCTCTCTTCCTTTGGAAGCAATATTTTCACTCCACGCGATTAAATCTATAATGGCTTTTTTGTTTCCGCGGGCTTTAAAAGCTGTACGTACCCAACTTACAAACCAAGTTTCAAACTCTTCTTCGTCGCTGCTATGATCTAATAGATGTAGCGCCAGGTTGTAATCACCGTGCGCTTTAATAGCTAGTTTTTTTGCCTCAGAAGGATTGCAATGGTGTGTATTTATCAGCGCTTCTTCTAAAGCTTCGGCAGCAAGTGGAGGAAAGCGCAACACTTGACACCTTGACTTAATCGTGTCTAAGATTTGATCTTCATTTTCTGCAATGAGTATAAAAACCGTTTTTTTTGGCGGTTCTTCAATAAGTTTTAAAAGCTTGTTTGATGCAGCATTATTCAACTTATCTGCCATCCAAATGATCATCACTTTAAATCCGCCTTCATATGATTTAAGCGAAAGTTTTTTTACAATATCTTGGGCTTCATCGACGCCAATTTTCCCTTGTTTTTTTTCAATCCCTATGTGTCGGTGCCAATCGTATAAGCTACCATATGGATTTTCTTGAATAAAAGCGCGCCATTCCTTAGCAAAATTGTCAGATACAGGATGTGATTTTACATTTTCATTAGGCGCTACAGGATAGGCAAAATGCAAATCAGGATGAGCAAGATGATCAAACTTGAGATTACAGGCAGATGAACCACCAGAGTTTTCGCCATCAACATTATTACAGATCAAGTATTGCGCATAGGCAAGCGCGCACGGTAAAACACCGCTACCACTAGGCCCTACAAACAATTGCGCGTGAGCAACACGACCACGATCTACACTGGTGGTGAGATGTTTTTTAATGAAATTTTGACCGAGAATTGATTGAAATTGCATTGGCCAAATATAACAGAAATGTAACGTATTTTTTGGCGCTATCCGTTATATTTGTTTGTTCAGTACTGCCTTAAATGCGGGGCTGCTTAGTAACGCAACCAACTAATAAATTATCAAAATCACAAATAATAAAGATTACATGAAAACCATCGACGATTTTAATTTTGAGAATAAAAAAGCATTAATCCGTGTAGATTTTAATGTGCCTTTAGATGATAATCATCAGGTGACAGACACTACGCGTATTGAAGCCGCAAAACCCACAATTTTAAAGGTTTTAGAAGATGGTGGATCTGCGATTTTAATGTCTCACTTAGGAAGACCAAAAAGCAACGAACCTGAATTTTCTCTAAAACATATTGTTGCCAAAGTTTCTGAAATCATTGGTGTGCAGGTAAAATTTGTTGAAAATTGTGTTGGTGCTGCTGCCGAGAAAGCTGCTTCAGAATTGGAACCAGGGGAAATTTTACTCCTAGAGAACCTACGTTATCACGATGAGGAAACCGCCGGAGACAAAGGTTTTGCAGAGCAATTGGCTCAGTTAGGAGACATTTATGTGAATGATGCCTTTGGTACAGCGCATAGAGCACACGCTTCAACGACTATTGTAGCACAGTTTTTTCCTGAAAATAAATGCTTTGGCTACCTTTTAGCAAAAGAAATCGAGAGTATTGATAAGGTGCTTAATGACAATGAGAGTCCGGTTTTAGCTATTTTAGGAGGAGCAAAAGTTTCTTCAAAAATCACCGTGATCGAGAATGTTCTTGATAAAGTTGACGATTTGATTCTTGGAGGTGGAATGGCGTATACATTTATCAAAGCACAAGGAGGTCAAATTGGGAGTTCGATCTGTGAAGATGATAAACAAGAACTTGCTTTAGATATTTTGAAAAAGGCCAAAGAAAAAAATGTAAATGTACATTTGCCGGTTGATGTTCTTGCAGCAGACAGCTTTTCAGAATTTGCGAATACGAAAGTGGAGCCTATTGACAAGATTCCTGATGGATGGCAAGGTCTTGATGCAGGACCAAAATCTTTAGAGAATTTTGCTCAGGTTGTAAAAAACAGCAAAACCATTCTTTGGAACGGACCCTTAGGTGTTTTTGAAATGGAGCCTTTTGCTAAAGGAACAATCGCACTAGGTGATGCAATCGCTGAAGCAACTAGCAATGGTACATTCTCTCTTGTTGGAGGAGGTGATAGTGTTGCTGCCGTAAAACAATTTGGCTTTGAAAATAAAGTAAGTTATGTGTCTACCGGTGGCGGCGCGATGCTAGAAATGCTTGAGGGTAAAGAACTTCCCGGTATAGCAGCTATCAAAGAATAGTATAAAATGATTTAGGCTTTCTTCCGGGCGTTTTAGATTTTAATTAAAAAATACGACTTTAGCGTTTGCATCGTTGTAAACACATATGAAAAAACGTTATTGTCTCGGTTATGCTTTTGCGATCATGACCTCGTTGGCATCTTACGCCCAGAAGAAAAACCCTAATGCAGCAACACTGCAAATTTCTCAATCCCTACCCATTGTAGATACGGTAGAACTTAAGAATCTCATGCGTGAGCTTAACAGCGCTAATGCTCACGTGGTTCAAAAAGTTCCTGAGCCTTTTCTTTTTAAAGAAGTTAAGTGGGACAGCACTTCAAAAAAACTTAACGACCGTAAATTTCCGGCTAAGGTTGACAAACTTTGGTTAGAAGAACTTACCACAAACACGCTATACGACGATATGGCGGCTTTAGTGGAAGATACAAACTACGAAGAGGTAGATTACCCTGAACTCACCACAGAAACGCTTAAAAAGCGTTTAGCAGACCTTAATGCGCGCACTCCGTTTAATGTTGAGTATAATCCTTCTTTAGAAAATGTCATTAAAGGATATTTAAAGCGACACAAACCCACGCTAGAGCGTTTAATGGGCTTGTCTCAGTTTTATTTCCCCGGGTTTGAGCAAACCTTTGATAAATACGATATGCCGCTTGAGCTTAAATATTTGGCAATCGTAGAATCGGCATTACGTCCCAGAGCTAAATCCAGAGTAGGAGCTACGGGTATGTGGCAATTTATGTTCAATACAGGAAAATTGTATGGTCTAGATATCAGTTCATATGTAGATGAGCGTATGGATCCTATTCTTTCTACCGAAGCTGCCGCACAATACTTATCTAAATTATATGAGATCTTTGGAGATTGGGATCTGGCGTTAGCAAGTTATAATTCAGGACCCGGAAATGTGAGCAAAGCCATTCGTCGCAGTGGCGGAAGAACCAATTATTGGAATATCAGACATCATCTTCCTCGCGAGACAGCAGGATATATTCCGGCATTTTTAGCAACCATGTATATTTTTGAATATGCTGAAGAACACGGCTATCATCCGGCACAACCCGATGTCAATTATTTTGAAACTGATACTATCAAGGTTAAAGAGACCATTACTTTACAGCAAGTTTCGTCTTATACCGGTGTTTCCCTTGAAGAAATTCAGTTTTTAAATCCTGCTTATAAGCTAGATGTGATCCCGTTTGTGGCAGATGAAAACTACTATTTGCGTTTACCTATCACCGCGATTGGACCTTTTGTAGCGAATGAAAACAATATTTATCAGAAAGCTAAAAAGGAATTAGAACGTGATGAAAAAACACTGCCTGAATATCTGGAAGTTCCGTCAAGCATTACTTACAGAGTGCGCAGCGGTGATTATCTAGGAAAAATTGCAGAGCGTTATGGAGTTGGTGTTTCTCAGATCAAACGCTGGAATAATTTACGCTCTAACAACTTACGTATAGGGCAGCGATTAACCTTGTATCCCAGTAAACCGTCAGCTTCAGTGACTTCATCGCAAAGCAGCTCTGGGAGTTCTCAGAAGAAATATGTGGTGCGCAAAGGAGATAGTCTATGGAAGATCGCACGCAAATTTCCCGGAGTAAGTGCAGAGAACCTTAAAGTTTGGAACGATATTAGCGGTACAAAACTCAAACCGGGAATGACCTTGGTTATAGCTAACTAACTCTAAACCTATTTATGTTATGCAAAAACTAATCCTAGCCTTTTTAATTTTTGCGCTGGTGGCTTGTAACGATAAGCCTTCAAGCAAAATCTTATCAGCTTCCTCCGGAGCCTTAAACAACCTTACTGTGGTGATGCCCAATACGATGTGGGAAGGTCCGGTAGGGGAGAGCATTCGGGAGAAACTCGCGGGGCCCATAAATGGTTTGCCACAAGTAGAGCCTATGTTTGCGATCAATCAGATGCCTGATGAAGCTTTTTCTGGCTTTATGCGAAAGCAACGTACGTTTTTAAAGATCGAGCAGGCTGATACTGCAGCTTTAGAAATTATTAAGGATGAATATGCCCGCCCGCAAACCGGAATTTTAGTAAAAGGTCCTACTGAAGAAGCGATCATTAATCTGATCAAGAAGGATAGTGCTCAAATTGTAAACACCATTAAGGAAACCGAGTTTACTGAAAAAGTTAGAAGAATTAGTCTTTCGCTTAAAGAAGATAAACCGCTCACCGAAGCTTTTGGGATCACAATGAAATTCCCTACAGCTTATCGCTATGCTAAAGAAGATGAGGACTTTTTCTGGATCAGAAAAGACATTCCTAACGGTGATATGAACATTACGGTATATGAGGTGCCTTACAATCTTATCGATCGCGACTCTAATACCATTGGTTCATTGATCAAAATGCGGGATTCTATAGGCGGAGATAACATTACTGTAAGTGAGGGTATGCGCTTTATTACCGAAGCTGCATTTGCACCTTACCTTTCTGAAACTACAATTGCAGGAAGACCGGCGTATCAAATGAATGGTATTTGGGAAGTTAAAGGGCGTTATATGGCAGGTCCCTTTGTAAACTTTACAGTTGATGATAAAGAGAATGATAGATATCTTGTGCTTGAAGGCTTTGTATTTAAACCTTCGGCGAATAAAAGAGATAATCTTTTTGAGCTGGAATCTATTTTAAGATCGGTAAAGTTTGTAGATAAGAAGTAAACGCATTACAAACCATAAAAAAAACCGCTTTAGTTTTCTAAAGCGGTTTTTTATTTCTTTTATTTCAGAACTTAAGATTTCTTTTCTTCTAAAGTTTCATCAGATTTATGAGATGCTTCCTCATCTTTAGAGGCATCTTTAAACTCTTTGATACCGCTACCAAGCCCTCTCATCATCTCCGGAATTTTCTTTCCTCCAAAAAGTAAAAGAATTACAACCACGATAAGTCCTATTTGCCAAGGCCCTACCATTCCTAAAAATATTGCTAATGCATTCATATCATGATAATTTAGATGGTAAATATAACAAGAAATCATAAGAATAGACCGTTCCTTAAGAAACTTTAGCAATAGGCATACGCCTATTAAATTTTATATTTGTTGATCGATTGACGTTTATGGCAAAATCTAAAGAAAAAAAGAAGCTAAAAAAGCGCCTGTTGCATAAATACAGGCTCCTTATTTTAAATGAAGATACTTTTGAAGAGCGCGTTTCTTTTAAACTGACGCGGTTAAACGTATTTATCGTTGTAGGTTTTTCAGTTATCATTTTAATCGCATTAACCACTTTGCTTATTGCGTATACACCGCTTCGCGAGTATATTCCCGGGTATTCTTCGGTTAAACTTAAGCGTCAGGCAACCGAGTTGATGTTTGAGACCGATTCTTTAAAACGACAACTAGACATCAATCAGCAGTATTTTGCGAGCATCAAGAAAGTGCTTACTGGTGATGTTGAGGAGGTGAATTTCAATAGAGATTCTATTTTGCTTCTAGAACCCAGAGATACTAGTGGTCTCAATATGAGGATCTCTCGAGAGGATAGTTTATTGCGAGAGCAAGTGGCCAATGAAGACCGATATAACCTATTTGAGCCTGCATCTTCAACGGTAAGTTTTTCATTATTCCCGCCCGTGAAAGGAAGCATCACAGAAGGTTTTGATGCCGAAGAAAAACACTACGGGACAGATGTTGTGGTGCCTAAAAATCAAGCGATCAAAGCGGTGGCAGACGGCACCGTTATTTTTTCTGAATGGACTGCCGAAACCGGATATGTGATCATTCTGGATCACGGCAATGATTTACTATCTGTTTATAAGCATAACGCCTCACTTACCAAAGACCAAGGAGATTTGGTAAAAGCAGGCGAAGTCATCGCAACCGCCGGCTCCACCGGAAAATTTTCAACAGGTCCACATCTGCATTTTGAATTATGGAACAGCGGTTACCCTGTAGATCCTACTAATTATATTTCGTTTGAATAATGTCTATAAAGTCGTTTTCAGCAAAAATTTTTGCAAAATACATTGTCTCAAAAACCCGGAAATGGAGCGCGAACCCGGTGGCTACACAAAAAGCGGTTTTTCAACATTTGATTAAAAATGGAGCGCAGACGCGATTTGGTCAGGATCACGATTTTCAGCACATTGATTCTTTTGAGGCGTTTGCCAAAAAAGTTCCTGTTAGAGATTATGAAGCGTTAAAGTCCTATGTGGAAGAGGCGGTTGCCGGTAAGCCAGATATTTTATGGCCCGGTAAGCCCGAATATTTTGCAAAAACGTCAGGTACAACTTCGGGAGCTAAATATATTCCGATTACCAAAGCGTCTATGCCTATGCACGTCAACGCTGCTCGGGATGCGATTTTACATTATATCGCCGAAAGCAGAAATAGCGAGTTTGTAGATGGAAAAATGATTTTCTTACAAGGAAGTCCTGAACTTCAGATCAAAAACGGCATAAAAACCGGAAGGCTTTCAGGAATTGTAGCGCATTATGTTCCCGGGTATTTGCAACAAAATCGAATGCCGAGCTGGCCAACCAACTGCATTGACGATTGGGAAGCCAAGGTTGATGCCATCGTTGAAGAAACCTTGCCAGAAAATATGACGGTCATCAGTGGAATTCCGCCGTGGGTACAAATGTATTTTGAAAAACTTCAAGAAAAAACCGGAAAGAATATAGGTGATATTTTTCCGGAGTTTAACCTCTTTATTTATGGTGGGGTCAATTATGAACCTTATCGCAAAAAGTTTGAAAATCTCATCGGTAGAAGAGTTGATAGTATTGAGCTTTATCCTGCCAGCGAAGGGTTTTTTGCCTTTCAGGATTCTCAAAAGGAAAAGGGAATGCTGTTATTGCTGAATTCTGGGATTTTTTATGAATTCATAAAAGCAGATGAATTTTTCACCGAAAACCCACAACGTTTAACCATTGGGGAGGTAGAAGCTGGCGTAAACTATGTGATGCTCATTTCTACTACTGCCGGGCTTTGGGCATACAATTTGGGAGATACTGTGATGTTTACTTCAACAAAACCGCATCGTGTAGTGGTTACAGGAAGAATTAAGCATTTTATTTCTGCTTTTGGCGAGCATGTGATAGGTAAGGAGGTAGAAGAAGCTTTAACGAGCACGGCGAGCCAATTTAAGGCACAAGTGAGTGAGTTTACGGTAGCACCGCAAATCAATCCTGATCAGGGCTTACCTTATCACGAATGGTTCATCGAATTTGATGCACCACCCGAGAATTTAGAGACATTTGCTCAAGCAATTGACCTGGCGCTCCAAGAACAAAACAGTTATTATAAAGATTTAATAACAGGAAACATTTTAAAAAGATTAGAAATCAGAGTAATTCCGCAGGGAGGTTTTACGGCATATATGAAATCAAAAGGTAAACTTGGCGGTCAAAATAAATTGCCCAGACTTGCTAACGATCGTAGTATTGCTGATGCCCTTAATCAACTTGATTTTTAAAAAAGTATATTTGATTTAATGAGTTTAATAAAACAACAAGATAGAACACGATCTCAGGAAAGCTCTGCAGCAATAGAGCGTATGTATATAACCATGCGTCACCTGTTTAACAGAGGCTTTTATAAACCTATGGGCGTTTCGGGAGAAACCCTGCGCGAAGCCTTGCTTATTTTACGCCCCGAGATCTACGGTACCATTGCAGAAGAAAAAGTTGAACTTAATGGTTTATTATATGTGATTGACCGCCTTCCGGAAGGAATAGAAGAGTGTAGATACATCAATCTTACCAGTGACGAAGGCTATAAAAATTCGCACTTTAAACCTATTGTTCCGCCAAAGCGTCGTCGTAATTGTTATCGTATTGACGATGAGCAAATGAATATAGAGATCACACGGGGCCGTTCTGAGATCTACGACATCTTGACACACCTGACGTTCTTATTTGTGGAGTCTCATAAAATTATGAAGCGCGTAGTGATCAATGAAGAAGGTCATACCACGCGCGATTGGCAAAAATTAGAGAAAGCCGTATTGACCGAAGAACCGCTTTCACAGGCGGAGCGCGAGATCGCCTTAACGCATACTGCAAACATTCTGGGGCGAACTTTTCACGAGGTTACTTCGATTTACAGCAAGTTTTCAGCGCCAAATAATGAAAAACGCTTTTTAAAGTTGGTCTATTGGTTGGGCAAGCGCGCGATTGAAGAGATAGTAGAAAGCGATAAGCGTCTGGTTACTTTTTCACCGGTTTTAAGAGAGCGTTTGGGCCATCATATTCATGGCGAAGTTTGGGCTGATTCGATCAAAAAAGAGTTGGATGCTAAAGACCTTTTACGACGCCCCATACACATCATCAGTGCCAATATGCACAGTGTGATGAATACGCTGTTTGCGCCTGTTGCTTTAGAAAAAGAAATGGCAAAAAAGTCAAATCTTGAGATTTATGAGACGTTGAGTAACGCCAGCAGCGGAAAATTGCGTGCGCGGGTTGAAAAAACAGCACAGCAACACGGAATGCTCTTTATTCCTGATCAAAGCGGGACCAATATTGATGTACAGATTTTTGATACGGCTAAGCTAGATCTAAAACAAAATAACTTTTGCTCAAAAACTTCTTATCCAGAAGGGAAGGAGCCTGTGATCATCGTGATGGATTATGCGTTTGGGGAGCAAGCCTATGAAACCATGGAAGAGCTGCTTAAACCTTATGAAGACAAGAGAGAAACGGTACATCTTGATGTTAAATCGGTTTCTATAATGGGAAAAGCCGGAATTCTCGAAGGAGGAAAAGGCGATATTATGATTCCTACTGCGCATTTATTTGAAGGTACTGCAGATAATTATCCGTTTGAAAATCAGTTGAAAAAAGAGGATCTTGATGGGCACGGAATTTCAGTTTACGACGGGGCAATGATCACGGTTTTGGGTACCTCATTGCAAAACAGAGATATTTTACGCTTTTTCTATGAAAGCACGTGGAATGTTATTGGCCTGGAGATGGAAGGCGCACATTATCAGAAAGCGATTCAAGCTGCTGCAAAATTACGCGGAAGCATTAGCGATAGCGTTAAAGTTCGCTATGCGTATTATGCTTCAGATAATCCGCTTGAAACCGGGAGCACACTGGCTTCAGGTGGTCTAGGAACTACAGGAGTTAAACCTACCTATTTGATTACCGAGCAAATTTTAGAACAGATTTTTAAAGACTAATGCCTCAGAACAATAATCAGGATATCGATGTTTTTGATCTTTTCAGAGGGCTTAAAAGCCAGATGAAAAAGCTCCTGATTTTTGGGTATCGCTTTGTCAAATTTTTACTGAGGAATAGTCTGATATTGGTAGCGCTTATTGTCTTAGGCGCTGCGGTAGGTTATGGCTTGTCAAGACTATTTAATCCGCTTAAAACTGCTGAGATTTTAGTAGCTCCTAACGTTCAAAGCACGTCTTATCTCTACGGAACAATTGAAACCCTCGACCGCAGCATTTCTGAAAATGAAGCCGATTTTGCTAGATATTTTTCCGCAGAAAAACTGAAAAAAATTGAGATCGAACCGGTTGAAGATATAACCAGTGTACTCAAAAATCTTCAAGTCTTTCCCGTAGATATAGTTCCCAGAATTTCTGAAAGTTATGATGATGAATCTAGCTTTTTTGAAAAACCCTTGTATGCACCGGCTTATGACTTGCACAAGATCGTAGTGATTGCAAAAGATACTGTTAGTGTACAAAGAATCTTAGATTATCTTGAAACAAACACTTTCCTCCAAAACAAGCGGAAAGCAGCCTATAAAAGCATAGAAACAGAAATTCAAGCCAATAGATTTTCAATCAACCAACTAGATAGTATTTTGACCGTTGTACCTTCAGCGGTTGCTCAAGACCATCGTAATCTTGCGCTACTAAATAGTGCCGAAAATAATGAGGTCAGCGCCATCATCAATTCAAAAACTAAATTGTTAGAACGCAACGCAGAGCTCGTGCAGCAACTAAAAAGTTTAGATGCTGTTTTTAAGGTTTATGGGGTGTCTAACTGGGTTGATAAGACCTCGTTGAGAAGTTTGCTGATATATATCATTCCGGTGGTACTTGTACTAATTTTTATCTTTTATCATCTCGCTTTGAGAATCCATAACCGATTGAAAGACCAGCATTAAATAACCTGCTATCCGCAACTGTTGAAATGTATTTATGGTTAAAAAACTTCAGGAATACTTCAATAGATTTAACCTGCACAATGTGCTTGGTGGTGCGCTGCGCGTTCTTATTTTACGGGTTTTGGGTGTGATTTTCCTCTTTGGAATCACACTTTATCTTACAAATTTCTATCCGGCTGAAGTCGTAGGCGCCTATGAATTTACACGTTCCTCTTTATTCTTGATCGGTGGTGTTACGCTATTAGGAACAGATCAATCCATTTTGTTTTTCTCTGGAAGGTTTTCAAAACCTGAGCAGGCAGGTACTTTGTTTCAAATCTACCTAAAAATGCTCGCGTTACTTCTGGGAGTTTCCATCGTTTTATTGGGGATCATTTTAGCAATTCCGAAAGAATATTACAATTGGTTTTTTAACGATCAGAGGTCAGGAAACTTATTGATCAAAATGGGCTTCTGCTTATTTTTTTATGCGGTCACACTCTTCAATACCGAATTTTTTAGAGCTTTTGACCTGCATGAGAAGTCGGAGTTATATCGAGGTATTTTAAAACAGTTGCCTTTTGGTTTTGGTCTGTTAATTCTTTTCCTGTTTAATAAGCACGACTATGTCGTTGAGGTTTTTTTACTGAGTTTTCTCTTCTGCGCGTTGCTCTCAGGGTTGGAGGTTTACTTAAAATATAAACGCTTGAATCCCGTAGTTTCTAGGCAAACATCCATACGATTTAAAACGGTTTTAAAAGCTACGATTCCCATTGCGATAAGTGCTTTTGGTTTTTATCTGCTCATTAGTATTGATGTCTTTTTTTTAAAGCGCTACACCAATTTTGAGACTTTAGCGTATTACGGAACTTCGATAAAAATCATCTTTTTGATCTCAACTTTAATCAATGTTATGGGTTCGTACTTATCGGTACGAATTGCCGATTTATTTGTGACCGATCAAGTCGCCTTACAAGCTGTTTTAAAAAAAGGAGTACGGGTTATTGTAGGTCTTGCATTAGGACTTTCGGTAATTTTATTTGTTTTTGCGGCAGAAATTCTTGGCGTTTTTGGTGCCGCATATCAAGAAGCCGTTCCGGCATTGCGTATATTGATCGCCGGGCATTTTATGAGTACGTTGTTTGGCGTCACTCAAGTGTATCTCAACATGACTAAAAAACAAGTGGTTTTGCAATATATCCTGATCATTGCTGTCGTAATCAACGCGATTATAAATGCGATACTTATCCCGAAATATGGGATGCTGGGAGCTGCAGTTGCTTCAGCATTTAGTGTGATATTCTGGAACGGCTGCGCTGTGGTTTGGGTCTATAAAAAAGACCGAATTAAATTGTTTTTACACTGATGAGATTGCTTATCCCAAGATCTACCTTCCTCTACCTCCTTTTAGGGCTGGTAGTTGTCGTATTGGGAGTATTGGCACCAAGTTATCTTCCCGAACGTTTCTTTTTTGATGCCATCGTTATCGCCGAAGATTTTTACAATGAAAAAGGCTTTTGGCGCAGCTACCCGGTGACGATGTTGTTTTATGATAAGACGGGTTTAGGCAGTTTACCTTTTGAACTTGTTGCAATTATTCAACTTCCTATTTTGCTTTGGGTAATTTATAAAATCGGGATTCCAGAACAGTTTGCTAAACTTACGGTACGTAATATTTTGGCCTACTCTTTAATGCTTATGCTGGCGTTTTTCATCTCAATGCCTTCCAAAGAATTTATCACCTTTCTCTTTATCGCTTGGATGCCTTGGCTATTGATCGAGCGCAGGTGGAGTCTGCGAACTACTCTTGTTTTAATCGTTTTGGGGCTTTTCTTTTTCGGTATTTGGTATCGGCCTTATTATGTTTTGATTCCCATAGTTGCAGGAGTTATTTATTTTATAACCTTGATCAATTTTAAGCGCAAGGCCCTCACAGGCATTTGCTCCGGACTACTTATGGTGATTTTTATAAGCCTTTCCTACGGAATGGTAAAAGGAGAATACCTGTCGCAAAGCACGCGCGAAGCCCTCAATGAAGAGCGTTTGGGCGAAGAGGCAACCAATTCGGTTATTATATCGCCGTTAGATACCGAAACTTGGTACGGAGAGGCCTATGGTATTCTTTATGGTTTTGCTTCGGTAAATGTACCTGTAAATGGCTTGAAACATCTATTTCGGCCTCAAATTGTACTTTTTGTCTTCTGGCAATTGATACTCTCTCTGTATTTGTTGTATTTGTTCAAAAATTGTCTCAGTAATAAAAACGCTTACCGGTATGAGCTTTGGGCGTTTTACTTCGTTTTTGCCTATTTTATCATCCAAGGTGTTTTTGAACCCGATCTAGGTTCGGCGGTTAAGCATAAAATTGGCATCTTACCATTTATTTACGTCGCATTGTATTATGATAGTTTCAGAAAGAACATACCGGTTTAGCTACAATGCGTGGCTCACAATTCTAGCCGTTTCAATTCCTTTTCGAATTCCGGCTACGGTGTTATTGATCTTGTTTGCCATGTACAATATCGTATTCTTCAACCAGCTGAAGTTTACTCAACGCCGCGTTTTTTTTATGTCTTTAATCGCTGCACCTTTCATACTCGATCTCTTGTTTTTATGGAATAACACCAGTATTGCTGAAGGCATAAAACACGGCGAAAAGCGGTTAAGTCTGCTTTTGCTTCCCTTTTTTATTTTAAGTCAAAACCACCGTTTTAATACGGTGCTTATTCTCAGATATTACGCACTGGCGACAACTGCAATTTTAAGCCTGTGTTTGATGAGGTTCGCGATAATTGAACCAGAATTATTCAGCAAATATCTTAACGGCGTTGATCTTTGGGAAATGGGTTATGCCTTCGCGCGCTCCATAAAGATGCACGCTCCGGCACTCAATATGCACGTTGCTTTTGTAGTGGTGATCAACTTTTATTATTTCAAAGAGGCTTTAGGTCAGATCAGAAAAACTCACGTGATCTGGCGCTTGGTGTTCTTTTTAATTTCAGTGATACTGTTGCTGTATATCAATACAAGACTGGCGATTGTGAATGCGTTCTTCGGAATCATTTTAATAAGTCTGGCAGATGTGCGAAAATTGAAAACAAAAGGCTTACTTAAACGGCTTGTCATCGGGGTATTCGGGTTTGCATTACTTTCCTACGGATTTGTAAAAGTCTTTCCGTACAGTATCGAAAAATTTTCGGAAGTGACTTTTGCGCACCTTGATAAGGTAGGAAAACTAGATAGCCTTAAAAATCCGGAAGCTTCTGCGTATAATGGTCTTGTAACCCGTTTGAGTATCTGGAAAACCAGTCTTGACGTAGCTTTAGAACACCCGGTGATAGGCGTAGGAGCCGCCGATGGAAAACAAGCAGTGATCAATAAATTTGAAGCAACCAATCAGCAGTTTTTAGCCAAGTATAAGTTTCCGGTGCATAATCAATTTCTTGATTTCTGGATCAAATTCGGGATTTTAGGACTGCTTGTCGTTGTGGTTTATATTGGCCTGCTTGCGTACATCGGGTTTAGCTCTCGGCAGATTTTAAGCGTATTTTTCTTTATGCTGTTTTTAACAGCAAACCTGGTGGATGATTTTCTAATACGTTTTGATGGTATCGTATTTAGCGCACTCTGGTTGTCGATTTTCACTAAAAATGCGCTGGATATTAAGCTTGATAAAGCCTAATTAGCTTTTGAAAATTCACGGCGCTGTTAAATAAAATTGCCGTGCGTTTCTTGGCAGCGTTCCCCAGTGCTATTCGTGTAGACTGATTTTTAGATTTTTTCAAAATCTGATCAAATTCGTATTCAGCATCAAAGAGGAAGCCGGTTTTTCCGGCTGCAACAATGTCTTTATTTCCAATAATATTTGTGGCGACAATGGGAATTTCCCGGGCAGAAGCTTCTAAAAGGGCAATAGGCAAACCTTCCCACAAGGAGGTCTGAAGATAAAGGTCTAATACTTCAAGCTTTTGCAAGCCTTGCTCATAGTGATTAAACCAACCGGTTACAGTAATATTGGGCGCGGTGAGTTGATGACGCAATTCACCATCACCAATCCATAAAAATTCGAGCTCAGGATGGTTTAGTGCGAGCTGATTAAAATAGGCCGGATTTCTGGCGTAGGTGATTCTGCCTAAAGTTCCTATACATTTAATTTGCGGCCGGTGTTGTTTCTCAAAGTTTGTTAGCCCCAGTTGCTGAATACCATTGCGCACTAAAAGCGCCGGACCAATTTTCTTAGCATAGCGCAATTCGGTATCGCCGCAAGCGATTAGCGTTCCGCCGGTAAGCTTCTGACTTAAAAACTCAATACTGAAAAATAAATGACGTTTTAGACTACTAATATCCTTCCGAAGAAAAGAAAATCCGTGTGGCGTGTAAAAGAGTTTAGCTTTTAAACGCGGAGAAAATAAATAGGCAAACCTACCCAAAATACCCGCTTTTGAAGAATGCAAGTGAAGCACATCAGGCTCAATTTGCTTTAAAGTAGTTTTGAGCGCTTTAAACGCCTTAAAATCTTCTTTGAAACGTATTTCGCGATGCATTGAGATACAGATCAAGCGGGTTTTAGGGTGAAAATCAGAAGCCACCTGATCGTTATTGATTTCATCTCGGTTTCCGCTATAAATCACTGTTACCTCCAGATCTGGTGCTTCGCATAAAACCTGAGTGAGGTTTTTAAAATATGTGTATACACCACCACCCAAGGCTTCCACAACGTGAACGATTTTTAATGTACTCATGAGCAGTAACTTGGGGTGTTTTAGCGCTTTTGAAGGATGGCAAGATAGCATCATAAATTCAATTAAACCATCATCTAAAGCCATTACTTAGAGATGCGCTTTATAAAAATTTTAAGAATACTCCTCAAGTAGCACTCAACTTGTTTGCTAAATTTGTCCAGTTGACTCTGCCCCAAGTCATCTCAACTAACCGAATTTGTATGAACGAAAATGGTACGAAACATAGTTTTGTCCTTCAACCCCTAGTTGGTTTTTGTGATCTTCTAATTTTGATGCTGTGTGCGCTTTTGTTTGAATTTTCAAAAGCAGAATACACGTATTTTATTCCTTTTTTAATTTTCAGTTGGTTGATTACTTCCGTGGGAATTGGTTTCTACAAAGTATATAGGTTTACGCCATTGGTAAATATTTTAGGCTTAGTGCTCAAGCAGGCGTTTCTTCTTTTAGTTTGTTGTTTTTCTTTTTTTGGAATCTTTAACGAAATCGATGTAGTTGTTTCTGCTGTTCTAGAATATGTGTGTCTCAGCATAGGTTTTATAGCGCTTTTAAAGCTTGTGGTTTTTAATCTGCGAAAAAAGTTTAGAAAGCAACTGGGACGAGATACCATTAGAGTAATTATCGTGGGCCGAAACGCTAAAACCGAGCAACTCAAAAATTTCTTCAATTATAATCCGGCGTATGGCTTTCAGTTTATAGCAAATTTTGATCTTCGCCTTGATACCATCGAGCTGGAAGAGGTGACGCGCTTTGCTGTTGATCAAGGAATTCATCAAATCTATTGCTCGGTCGCCGAATTGAAAAACAAGGAAATTCAAGAACTGATTCAATTTGCTGATAATAATCTCATCGCATTAAAATTCTTACCGGACAATAAAGACATTTTTACCAAGAAAATGGACTTTCAATACTACGGTATTACGCCTATTTTGGCGTTGCGCACGCTTCCTATTGACACCCCTATTAACTTGTTTTTAAAGCGCTTATTAGACATCGTATTTTCACTAGTGGTGATCTTGGGGATTTTATCGTGGTTGACGCCTATTTTGGCGCTTATAATTCCATTAACCTCAAAAGGTCCCTTGTTTTTTAAACAGAAGCGTAACGGTATAGATGGCAAAGAGTTTTATTGCTACAAATTCAGGTCCATGACCATCAATAAAGATGCAAACGACAAACAAGCGAGTAAAAATGATATGCGTACCACTGAATTGGGTAAATTTTTAAGAAGAACGAGTATAGACGAGTTACCGCAATTTTATAATGTTTTGCTCGGGGATATGTCTGTTGTTGGTCCGCGGCCGCATATGGTGAGCCATACCCATTCGTTTAAACAGCAAATAGATAAATTTATGGTACGACATCTGGTAAAACCGGGAATTACCGGTCTCGCTCAAGTGAGCGGGTATCGTGGCGGAATTGAAACCGAACATGATATCAAAAGTAGGGTGCGTTTTGATATCTTTTATGTTGAAAACTGGTCTATCCTGATGGATCTGCGTATTATAGCAAAAACATTTTTTCAAGTGATTTATGGCGATAAAAAAGCCTATTGATGCCCGGCCGTTAGTTTCTATTGTAACCCCCAGTTATAATTCTGAAAAGTATATTGCAGAAACCATCGCCTCTGTTCAACAACAAACCGTGACCGACTGGGAATTGCTCATTGTTGATGACGCTTCTTCAGATGCTACGGTTACAAAAATAAAACGCTTACAGGCTGAGGATTCGCGCATAAAATGTTTTTCCTTAAAAGAAAATAAAGGTCCCGCACACGCTCGTAATCTGGGTATTCAAAAGGCTAGAGGAAAATACCTGACCTTTCTAGATGCTGATGATCTCTGGTTCCCCGAATTTTTAGAGCGAAGTAGTACCGAAGCAAAAATGCATCCGTTTGTGTTTGCTTCTTATAAACGCCTAGATGAAAATTTAGAGCCTTATTTATCAGACTTTATCGTTCCTGAAAAGGTGAGTTATACTGATATTTTAAAAAGCAATTCCATTAGTTGCTTGACGGCTTTTCTCGATATCGAAGTTTTGGGCAAAAAGTATATGCCGCTCATCAAAAAACGTCAGGATATGGGATTGTGGCTGCAGTACTTAAAGAAAACCAACTATGCTTACGGCATTCAAGAGCCCTTGGCGATTTATCGCATTCGGCGGGATTCACTTTCGCGCAATAAAACGGGATTGATCAAACATCAGTGGAAATTTTATCGGGAGGTTGAGCAATTATCAGTGTTTGCGTCAGCTTACTACTTGACGTGCTGGGCGTATAAAGGCTTTGTGAAATACCGCAGTTAAAACGTTCTGGTAAACTGCTTTAATTTTCCGCGCTTGCTTCGGTCAAGAATGGGTTTTTTATGGAAAGAAAGCTGAATTTCTGTTCCTAAATAATTCAGCATAGCGCGTTTGATCTTTTCAATATCCTGATCAGAAAATTCAGCATCTGCAACATAATTGATACTGAAATGATTCGGCTCATTCTGAATGATCTTGAATTCTTTTACGCTCGCGGTATCGTTCATTATTTCTTTGGTCACATAATAAAACGCCAAAGCCGGAATTTTTTTTCCGTCAGGAAGCAGCGCAAAATCACCCACACGACCTTCTAATTGCGTGAGAACAGGCAAGCCGTTTTGATAGGCTAAAATCCCAAGATCGCCAATTTCATACCTGATAAATGGATGCGCCTTATTGAACAACGAAGTAACCACAATTTTCCCCGAAGTGCCCGGAGCGACTGGTTTGTTGGCCTCATCAAGAATCTCGACATAGAGTAAACTCGAGTCAATATGAAGGATGCCTCCGGCGTTTCCAAAAGCAATGATTCCGGTTTCTGAAGCGCCATATTCATTGATGACCGGCACGCCAAACTGTTGCTGAAGCAATTCAAGATCTTCTTTAAACAGCATTTCGGCAGTAACAATGCAATGCGTAAGATTCGGGCAGAGGTCTTTTAAAACGAGCTTTTTTCCGGCGAGATACCGTGCAAAAAGCACCATGGCGCTGGTATATCCATTTAAATGGCCAAATGGTTCTTTTTTAAATCTTGAGATGAAGCTTTCAAAATTGGCTTCCGAAGTGTCAAAAATTGAAAATCGATAGCGATTGCTTAATCTGTCTTTCAAACGCTCTTTCAATCGGGCAGCGCCGTGATTGGGAATTCCATAAAATCGCGCTTCGTACGAATTTTGTAAATCGATTCCCGAAGTTGAATAAAGCTGAGTTATAGAAGCCCAGGTTAACGCGTGACAAAACTTATCTTTTGCAAAAATAAAAGGCGTCCCCGAAGATCCCGAAGTTCTATGAACGTGCATATTTTTAGCTGAAAAGCCCTTAGATAATCTACTTTTTAATGCTTGTTGTAAATCTTGTTTCCTTAAAACCGGTAAATCTTCCCAAGTTTGGTATTGACCACCTGTCATGTTTTTGTAAAAAGGCGTGTTGTGTAGATGATGCTTTAAAATTTCGGTCTTTTTTGTTTCAGTATAAGCGGCATAATTATGTTCAACCTGCTGTTTGAGTTCCTGAAGTTGCTTTTGCGCAGTAGCAATAGCATAACCATTAAGTTGCAGGCTGAGGTTGATTAAATTCACAAGACTAAAATTAGTAGGTCAATTTACAAACATTTATTTTTGACGCTTAAACAAATCTTAAGCTATTACGATGAATATCCTCATTCTGGGTTCTGGTGGCCGTGAGCACACTTTTGCCTATAAAATTGCACAAAGTTCAAAATGTGAGCGTCTTTTTGTAGCTCCCGGAAACGCCGGCACAGCAGGTATAGCAACCAATGTTGCCATTGGCATGACCGATTTTGAAGCGATCAAAAAACTGGTTCTGGATGAGCAAATCACAATGGTGGTTGTAGGTCCTGAAGATCCATTGGTTCAAGGGGTTTACGATTTCTTTCAAAATGATAAGGAATTAAGCGAAATAGCAGTTATTGGTCCGTCAAAACGAGGGGCTTTACTTGAAGGAAGCAAAGAGCGCGCTAAAGAATTTATGGCGATGTATGATATCCCAACTGCTGCTTACGAAAGCTTTAAAGCCGAAAGTTTGGAGGCGGGAAAGGCATTTTTAGAAAAACTCAATGCACCATACGTTCTTAAAGCTGATGGTCTTGCAGCCGGAAAAGGCGTGGTGATTTTGAATGATCTCGAGGAAGCAAAGGCGGAATTGACCGATATGTTGACCAATCAAAAATTTGGCGCAGCTAGTGAAACCGTTGTGATTGAAGAGTTTCTTGACGGAATCGAACTCAGCGTTTTTGTGTTGACTGATGGAAAAAACTATATCACCTTACCAACAGCAAAAGATTATAAGCGTATTGGCGAAGGCGATAAAGGCTTAAATACCGGCGGAATGGGAGCGATTTCTCCCGTGCCTTTTGCCGATGATGCCTTTATGGAAAAAATAGAAAACCGAATCATTAAGCCAACGGTAGACGGATTAAAAGCCGAAGAGATCGATTATAAAGGCTTTATTTTTATTGGTTTGATCAAAGTGGGTGACGAGCCTAAAGTGATCGAATACAACGTACGTATGGGCGATCCTGAGACCGAAGTGGTGCTGCCACGTATCAAGAATGATCTTGTTGAGGTTTTTGAAAAAGTAGCAGCGCAAAAGCTTGATGAAGTTACCTTAGATCTTGACACGCGTGCTGCAACTACAGTAATGCTCGTGAGTGGTGGCTATCCTGAAGCTTACGAAAAAGGAAAAGTGATCACTGGGACTGAAGAAGTTGAAGAAGCTTTGGTATTTCACGCCGGAACGACTTTAAAAGATGGAGAAGTGGTTACTGCCGGAGGCCGTGTGATGGCAGTTACTTCGCTAGATGCCGACTTTAGGGCAGCACTTAAAAATTCCTATAAAAATATTGAGAAGATCAAGTTTGATAAAATGAATTATCGCACAGATATAGGCTTTGATCTTTAAAAATCACGCATAAAAAAAGCCTGCTGAACAGCAGGCTTTTTTTTATATCTAAAACGGTTGGCGATTAACCGTGAATGTTGTGATGCTCGTCTTTGTCAAACTTATTAAGTTGTACACACCAGTAAGTAAACGCTACTGATACGATGATAATAAAAACAAAGTTAAGAAGGTTTGCGGCAACCCAGCTGCTGTCTTGCAATTCACGAATTGCATCTAACGGTGCAAAAGCAACGTTGACAAAAAAATCTTGAATACCGTAAAATAAATCTTTCAATTCCATAATTGTATACTTTTACAACGTGATTACCACGGTCACACCCTTAATTTTGACGTGTGCTGTGCAAAAATAGAAAAAACTAAAATGCTAACAAGCTTTTTCGGCGGTTCAAAACCAATAAATTTTGCGATGATTGTATTGGCAGTCATCGTTTACTTCACAGGATTCTATCTGGTATCAGATGTTTATGAGTTTACTTCATTAGAGGCCCTAGGTCAGTTTTTTGTGCTTCTAGCTTATTTGTTCTCTTTGGGAGTGCTCAATTTTGTGGTTAAACGCAATACACTTTCTAAGCGAACGACCTATATTTTGTACTTCTTTGTGTGTTTCACGTTTGCCGTTCCGGTTTCTTTTTTCAACTACGATATCGTATTTTCAGGGCTTTTTGTTTTGCTGGCTTTGCGGCGCATCATCAGTATGAAAACAGAAAAAGATTTTAAAAAGAAAGTCTTCGACGCGGCTTTTTGGATCACCATTGCTTCTTTGTTTTTCTTTTGGAGCATCTTATTTCTGGTTGTACTCTATTTTTCAATTTTATTTTACGGCCGAAGCGAATACCGAAATTGGCTAATGCCCCTTGGCGGAATCTTTGTCGTACTGCTGCTCACGTTCACCTTCAGTCTGTATTATAAAGGAGCAAAGGAGTTTGCTTTAAGTTATTTTGAGTTGCCTACGCTAGATTTTAGAGCGTATAGTTCTCTAAAACTGTTATTGCCCACATCATTCTTTCTGGCACTTTATATTTGGTGCGGTTCGCGGTACATTAAACAAGTTTCTGATGCTCCTCAAAAGTTAAAAGCCTCGTTTATTCTGATTATAATTAGTTCGCTTGTAGCGCTGTTTATAGCAATTTTTGTAGCTCCTTTACGCGATGGAAGTGAGCTGTATTTTCTTTTTGGGCCGCTTGCGATCATCACGGCCACCTACATAGAAACCAGCAAGAGTTTTTGGTTCAAAGAGATGATGATGTGGCTCGCACTTCTTATTCCAATTCTTCTAATATTTTGGCGCGTGTAGTTTTAGAACATATAGAAAACGAACTCAAAAAGCGCTGGCCATACAGAGATGTTTGGTTTAGAAGGCAAAATAACATCTGGGATAATCAGAGCAATTTTATTTACAACATTCAGGATTTTGAGGAGCTCATAGAACGCATAAAAAGTCAGCTACAGCTTAATCAATTTGACAAAAAAGAATTTTTCTACTACAGTTTAAATCGGTGGTATAATTACTGGAGCGCACGAGCGGTAGAGCAGCTTTTTATCGATCAACCTAATGTAAATGCGGTTTTAAATGAAAAAGATCGTCTTAAAGACTTCAGTATCCAAGAAATTAGTTTTGACTTAAAAACCACCAAATTTCCTAAAGGTTTTCAGAAGGATTTTGCATATGCACAAAAGCATCCTGAAATGCTTATAAAATGGCTCTATAAAAACCAAAGCACAGGCCGCCGTTTCCATTTGGAAAACAGACTGTTTCTGGTGGTGTTTGCCGCCAACGGCGAGCACTATAAATTGAAAGCTGAAATTTCTTGGCTTCGGGCTTTAATTGAAAATTATGTGAGTACTTTTGAGCCCGAAAAATTAATTAGCGTCACCACCGCAACGAATAAAACGGCCCTTTCAGATATCATCTGGGCGACACGATGAATTATATTGGTTCAAAACATAAACTTTCAGAATGGCTGCTGGAGAACATCAAAGCCGTGTGCGGCGATGATCTTTCTCAGTTGGTTTTTTGTGATCTTTTTGCCGGAACCGGGGCCGTTGGACGCACGTTTAAACCTTATGTAAAAGGCGTTATTGCAAATGATCTGGAGTTTTACAGCTACGTCTTAAACCGAAATTACATTGAGAACAATTCAGCAATTGACACTTCAGTTTTGATTGAAGAGCTTAATGCGATTCCGCCTAGAAGAGGCTTTATCTTTCATCAGTATAGTGAGACCGGTTCAGAAAACCGACTTTATTTTTCCGCAGAAAACGGGCAGAAAATTGATGCGATTCGGGCTAAAATCGAGGAGTGGTTGGAGCAATCCAGAATTGACGAAAACACTTATTTTTTCCTTTTAGCAAGTTTGTTAGAAAGTGCCGATAAGGTTGCAAATACTGCTTCGGTTTATGGCGCTTACCTTAAAAAGCTTAAAAAATCGGCACAAAAAACTTTAGAATTAATACCGGCTAATTTCGAGATCACTGCGGGAAGTCATTCGGTGTATAATACCAACAGCAACGCGTTAATCGATGATATTGAGGGAGATATCCTGTATCTCGACCCGCCGTATAATGCCAGGCAATACGGAGCCAACTATCATGTGCTCAATACTATCGCAAAAAAAGATACCTTTGTACCCAAAGGAAAAACCGGTTTACGGGCGTATACAAAAAGTGCTTTTTGCAGTAAGCTTGAAGTTGAAAAAAGCTTCGAAGAACTCATCGCAAAAGCACGCTTTAAAACCCTGTTTTTAAGTTATAATAACGAAGGTTTGATGCCTGCTGAAACAGTAAAAGAAATTATGCAGCGCTACGGAAAATATGATTTGGTCACCAAAGAATATCAACGTTTTAAGGCTGACAAAACCGAAAACAGAAATCATAAAGCAAACGCCACCACCGAATATTTACACATTTTAGAAAAACACCAGAAATGATTACTCATACCGCAAAACGTATATTTCAGAGCGCCGTTGACGATTACCACATCAAAGACCGCGTTGATCAGCCATTCAGTAACCCGTATGATACTGACGTTGACTTTTTAGAACACTTACTTTATCGTAAAGCGTGGATTGACACCGTGCAGTGGCACTATGAAGACATCATTCGTGATCCTCAAATTGATCCTGAAGCAGCGCTGAAATTGAAACGTCAGATCGATGCGTCGAACCAAGAGCGTACCGATATGGTCGAGTATATTGACAGCTATTTCTTGAATGAATACAAAGACATTGAGCCTAAAGAATCTGCTACGATCAATACCGAAAGTCCGGCGTGGGCTTTAGATCGTTTAGCCATCTTGACGCTTAAGATCTATCATATGGAAGAAGAAGCTACGCGCGAAGATGCTTCTCAAGAGCACAAATTGGCCTGCCAGCAAAAGCTAGATGTTTTGCTAGAGCAGCGCACCGATTTATGCACTGCAATAGACCAATTGATCAAGGATATTCGCAACGGTGATAAGTACATGAAAGTCTATAAGCAGATGAAAATGTACAATGACGATGAGCTCAATCCGGTACTACGCGGGCAAGCTAAAAAGTAGTTGATGCCTTCTCCAAAAGCAGCGCATATTTTATGTATTCGGTTTTCAGCGATGGGCGATGTGGCGATGACCGTACCCGTGCTAATCGCGTTAACGCGTGCTAATCCGGAGCTGGAAATCACGGTGGTTTCTAAACCTTTTTTTAAGCCTTTTTTCTCAGGAATTGAGCGCGTGCATTTTTTTGGTGCCGAAGTAAAAACCAAATACAAAGGCGGTACCGGTTTATACAAACTTTATAAAGCGCTCAAACCCGAACAATTTACTGCAATTGCAGATTTGCATAATGTGATTCGGTCTAAGGTATTGTTGTCTTTTTTTCGCTTACGCGGAAGTCAAACAGCACAAATAGATAAAGGTAGAGCCGAAAAAAAAGCGCTTACACGAGAAACCGATAAAGTTTTTAAACCGCTTAAAACCACACATCAGCGTTATGCTGATGTGTTTGGAGCTTTGGGCTTCCCGGTGCCATTAAAAGGAGATGAGTTGCTACCGAAGCGTAGACTTAACGATACAATACAAAAAGCCATAGGTCAAGAACCTTACAAATGGTTGGGTTTTGCACCTTTTGCAGCACACGAGGGTAAAAAGTATCCTTTAGATCTAGTAGATCAAGTCCTTTCTAAATTAAATGAAAAGCCGTTAAAAATCATTCTTTTTGGGGGAGGAAAGGAGGAAGAGCAGCTGCTGAATTCCTTTGCTGCCAAATATGAGAATTGCATAAATGTCGCGGGTAAATTCAGTTTTGAAGAAGAACTAGCGCTGATCTCCCATCTTGATGCCATGCTCGCGATGGATAGCGGCAACGGACATATGGCTGCGCTTTTTGGAGTTCCGGTGGTGACGCTTTGGGGCGTTACGCATCCGTATTTGGGCTTTGCGCCTTATGGGCAGTCGAAAGAAAACCAACTTACCGCAGATCGTAACCAGTTTCCTGCGATACCAACATCAGCATACGGAAACAAAGTTCCTGAAGGCTATGAACGCGCGATGCATAGCATTCAGCCGGAGACTGTGCTAAAGCGGCTTTCGGCAATTTTAGGTTAGTTTTCATTTCAAGCTTTTCGCGTTAGCGTACAATATTTAGGTATCTTTCTTCTCTAAATTACGCTTATGAAAACGCCGCTTACGCAACTGCTAAACATCAAACATCCAATCATTATGGCGCCTATGTTTTTGGTGTCTAACGTTGCTATGGTAAAAGCCGCAATGCAAGCCGGAATTGCGGGTTGTATTCCAGCGTTGAATTACCGCACCTTACCCGAATTACGAGAGGCCATAACCGAATTGAAAGCCGCTAAAACCGAAGGTGGAGCGTTTGGTTTCAATTTGATCGTTAATAAATCGAATCTTAAATTTCCCGAGCAACTCAAGGTCTGCTGCGAGCTAGGTTGTGATTTTATCATTACTTCTTTGGGTAATCCCAAACAAGTCATTGAAGAAGCTCATAAAAAGGGGATTCTGGTGTTTTGCGATATAGTGAATCTCGAACAGGCAAAGAAAGTTGAAAGCTTAGGCTGTGATGCGGTTATTGCCGTAAACAATGAGGCCGGCGGTCACCGTGGCAATATTGCTCCAAAACAATTAATAGAAGAACTAAACGAAGCTTTAAAGATTCCGGTAATTTCAGCGGGTGGCGTAGGAACTAAAACTCAACTTGAAGAAAAACTAAGCTTTGGGGCAGTTGGCGTAAGTGTTGGGAGTCCGTTTATTGCTTCAGAAGAAGCGGGGGTTTCTAAAGAGTATAAAGAGGCCTGTGTGAATTATGGAGCTGAAGATATTGTGCTTACTCAAAAAATCAGCGGAACGCCGTGTACGGTCATCAATACGCCGTATGTACAAGAAATAGGCACTGAGCAAACCTGGCTCGAAAAGATTCTCAATAAAAATAAATGGTTGAAGAAGTACGTAAAAATGCTCCGCTTCTTGAAAGGAACCAATATGGTTACCAAAGCCGCAACCGAAGCTACGTATAAAACCATTTGGGTCGCGGGGCCAACCATCGAGCACAGCAAAGCCATAGAACCGGTAGAAAAAATTATTAGGCGTTTCATTTAGAATCTATTCAAACTAAAAAATCCCCTGAACATTTCAAATGTTCAGGGGATTTTCGCTTAATAATGCAAGTTCTTATATATCGTCATAATCTACTACCAAAGTAGCTGAGGTTGCCAGCGCTTGGCAGGTTAGAATGAGTCCTTCTTCAACTTCATCGTCGGTCAGGATCTGATTTTTACGCATTACAGCTGTTCCTTCGGTTACGCGAGCAATACAGCTACTACAAATACCACCTTGGCACGAGTGTGGCGCGTCAATATCATTGTCTAATGCGGCATCAAGAATAATTTTATCCTGAGGAATCACCAACTCAAACTCTTCGTCATCGCAAACAATTTTTAGCGTTGTTTGTCCGTCTAAAGCTTCGGCGATCTCCTCGCCATCATCTGACGAAGTAAACAACTCAAACTTTACTTGTTCTTTAGCTACGCCGTTTTCTTCTAAAACGCCACGTACTCCATTGATCATCTCTTCTGGTCCACAAAGGAAATATTGATCAAAATCATGTGCTTTAAACTTATTCTTCAGCACAAAGTTTACCGCAGCTTTTTCAATTCGACCAAAATGGGCATCGGTTTCTTGTTTTCGGCTGTAGATGAATTCAATAAATAAACGGTCAGGGTATTTCAACTGAAGTTCTAAAAGCTCTTTGTGAAAAATTGTTTCTTCAACGGTTCTGTTTCCGTAAGCAAGTACAAAACGACTTTTAGGCTCTTCTTCAAGAACTGTTTTTACGATAGAAAGTACGGGTGTGATTCCGCTTCCTGCGGCAAAAGCCACATAATCTTTTTGATTTTCGCCGTTAGGCTCAACAATAAACTTTCCTTCCGGTGGATGCACTTCTAATGATTCTCCTACAGTCAATTTATTGTTTGCCAGCACAGAAAATGTACCTCCTTGAACTTCTTTCACCGCAACTTTTAAGTTTCCGCTTTTTGGTGTAGAACACAGCGAGTAGGCTCTGCGCACTTCTTTGCCGTCAATTTTGGTTTTTAAGGTGATGTATTGACCGGCTTTAAAAGTAAATGCCTCTTTTAAAGCATCAGGCACACCAAAAGTGATGCTTACAGCTTGCTGAGTTTCGCGGGTAATGTCTTGAATAGTAAGTGCGTGAAAATCGCTCATTGAATAAAATTTTGGCAAAAATACAAAGCGATGCGGTTTTGCAACGTAACATTTTTATAATTTTCATACCAATGAGGTGTGCCCACACAGAAAATCAATTCTTTATGATAAAATATTTCCTCACACTCGAGTGGAAGAGTTTTTTTAGATCTGCCGCTTTTCAGACCAATCTTATTCTAAAAATCTTTATGGCGCTGGGAGCGCTATATTTTATCGGACTTTTTACACTGGCGGGTGTTGGTGCTTATTTTGGTCTTGAAAAAGCCGGTCTAGAGCCACTAGAAACCGTAAATCGCTTTATGATTTATTATGTGGTACTTGATCTGGTGATTAAATATATGCTTCAAAAAATGCCGGTGGTTAATATTAAACCGCTGCTTTTGATGCCGTTTAAAAAATCGAAGATCGTCAACTTTGCATTGGGCAAAACGATGTTCTCATTTTTCAACATTGTGCACGCATTTTTCTTTATTCCGTTTAGCGTGGTGTTGTTGACGCAAGGATACGATCCGCTTCAGGTTATCACCTGGCATTTGGGAATGATGGCGATGATCTACATCAACAACTTTATCAATGTATTTTTAAACGACGCCATGCCGCTGGTAGTAGGTGTAGCTTCGGTGATTATTAGTTTAGGCGCGCTGCAGTATTACGGGATTTTTGATGTTACACCTTATACCGGCGTATATTTTCAAGGTTTATTTGAGCAATTGTGGATGTTCGCCATTCCGGTTGTAGTCGCGATAGCTTTATACAAAGTGGCGCACAGCTATTTCTTAAACCGACTGTACCTCGACGCCGGACTTTCAGCAAAAACTAAAGAAGCTTCTACCGAAAATCTAGATTGGTTAGATCGTTTTGGTAAAACGGCTATTTTCCTTAAAAACGATATTAAGCTGATCAAGCGTAACAAGCGTTCAAAAACCACGGTGATTATGAGCGTCCTGTTTTTATTCTATGGATTACTCTTTTTCTCCGGTGGAATTGACAGTTACGACAATCCGTTTATGAAAATCTTTGCCGGAATCTTTGTCACCGGTGGTTTCCTGTTCAGTTTTGGGCAGTTTGTACCCAGTTGGGACAGCTCGTACTATCCGCTGATGATGACGCAAAACATCAGTTATGAAGAATATCTACGGTCTAAATGGATGCTTGTCGTATTGGCTTCGGGGATCTCTACGATTCTAGGTTTGGGCTATTTATATTTTGGTTGGGAAGCGTATGCTGCTGTTTTTGTAGGCGGAATCTACAATATGGGAGTAAACGGGCACGTGGTGCTTTGGGGCGGTGCTTATATCAAAACACCTATTGATTTGACGAGCAATAAAAAAGCCTTTGGCGATAGTTCGTCTTTCAATGTTAAAACTTTATTGATCACAATGCCGAAGCTGTTATTGCCCATTGTACTGTATACCATAGGGCATTTTACACTCGGGCCCGTATTTGGCTATGCGCTAGTGGCCTTAGCCGGAATTGCCGGTTTTGCGTTTAGAGATTTTATGTTCAAAAAGATCATTGGCATCTACAAGACCGAAAAATATAAAACGATAACTGCTTACAAACAGAAAAATTAAAAGGCCCTCTCAATCCCTTCCAGCGGGAGGGAAACCTCACTAACCACTAAAAATTGATATTATGATACATATTCACGATTTATCAAAAACCTATAATGGCGTTACCGTTTTAAAAATAGACGAACTTCAAATTCCTAAAGGCGAATCTTTTGGTTTGGTAGGAAATAACGGCGCCGGAAAAACCACATTATTTAGTGCATTGCTCGATTTAATTCAGCCTACTACAGGATATATCCAAAATGGCGAAGTCAAAGTGCACGAGAGCGAAGCCTGGAAATCACATACGGCATCGTTTATAGACGAGAGCTTTTTAATTGGTTATCTCACGGCAGAAGAATATTTTTATTTTATAGGAGAATTACGCGGCCAGAACAAAGCCGATGTAGATAAGCTGCTTGCCGGATTTGAAGATTTCTTTAATGATGAGATTTTAAATAAACGCAAGTACCTGCGCGATCTTTCTAAAGGAAATATGAAAAAAGTGGGCATCGTTGCAACCTTGATCGGAAATCCTGAAGTGGTAATTCTTGACGAACCTTTTGCAAATTTGGATCCTACGACGCAGATACGATTAAAAGGCATCATCAAAAAATTGGCAGCAGAAACAGGGGTTACAGTTTTGGTCTCGAGTCACGACCTGATGCACGTTACCGAAGTTTGCGAGCGTATTGTAGTCCTAGAAAAGGGAAGCGTTGTAAAAGACATCAAAACTTCTGAAGCTACGCTCAAAGAGCTTGAGGCGTATTTTAGTAAGGAGGAGCCTTTGATAGAGTAGGAGTTTAATAAGTATTCAGTTGGATGTTAAATGAATTCATTTGATATTCAAGCTGTCTTTGATTATTGATTTGAGCTTTAATTTGTTCTAATAGGTTACCAGACCTATTGTTCAAACTAAGGATAGCGTTCTCCTGAGAATAGAATATAATATTCTCTTTTTCGATTGAGACACGGTCGATTTTTATTTCTGAGAAATACTTATTTTTTAGAATCGAAGAATTTAACTCTAACCATATTTCATCTTGATTTTCATTTTTAATAGACCTATGAATTGTATTGGTGGTCGCAGATTTTAAATTGAGCTCTTTGAGCAGCCTTTGTTCATCTAAGCGGGAATGAAAAAGCTCTGAAAGTAAAACCTTGGTTCCAGAATTAATATATACTAACCAACTGATTAAACCTTGAATTAGAAAGCTATCAGAACTATAAATATAGGATAGCTTGTCTGGAGGAAAGTCGCTGTAGGTGTAAATTAAACCATCAACCACATTAGTATTGGTAACTACTTCTTCTAAAGTACCAGTTTTTACAATAGCTTTTTCTTCCTTTTTAAATTGAATTAGTAAATCTTGATTTTGTCTGTTGATTTGTCTAATTAAATCAGGGGCTTGGCTTCCCACTCCAGAAGTCATAATTTTTTGCCATTGATTATTTGTAATTCCATCTGCACCTAAACGCTCTTCAAGCATTTTAGACTTTCTCACCTTTTTTATCAGGCTCGCTTTAGCAAAATAAGGGTTGTTAATATGTTCTCGATAACGTATTATTTCCTCACAATAAGTATTAGCAAGTTCAACTGATTTTAGGAGATTAATCAGGTTATAGCTTGTTGAACGAGCCTCAAGCTGAATAAGCTTATTTTCAATTTCTCTAAGGTTGAGTAGCGTTAATTGTCTGATTTGATTAAATGAGCTATTCTCTTTCAGGACCCTTGTTTGATCAGCTGCAGAAATTGATTGAAGAATAACTTCAGATACTTGATGAAAATCATTTAGCAGGATTTTTAATCTGCTAAGTTCAAAATTTGCTTCAAGCTCTTCATTTAATAGGTTTTCGGTGATATCAAAATAATTATGTTCGAGAGTGCTTATTAGATTAATTAAAGGATTTTTGCTATCACTTTGCCTATGAGCGGCAAATAATAAATTGCTGCCAACTAAAGAAATTAACGATATAAGTAGAATTATTTTTTTCATAGCACAGCCGTTATTCTAAAAATATGAAATGAGTGCTTCACATTCTAAGAAAAATTATTTTAACGTCTTTTTAACCCCTTCATACTAATTTTGCTACTTTGCAGTTATTGCTATATAATCTAAATCGATTTGCAAACTCAGGTACAAAAATTACTCGTTATTCTGGTGCTTTTGACTGTTCTTGTGGGCTGCTCCCGTAAGAAAGACAAGTTTTTATCGCGCAATTTTCACGCGATCACCGCAGAATACAATACCCTTTTTAATGGACGCCAGGCCTTTGAGCAAGGGCGTGATGCACTTATTGAGGGCTATCAAGATAATTTTTGGGCCATCTTACCCATCGAACGTTTAGATTCTCCAGATTTTGTGCCCTTACCGGGAGAAGCAATTGACCCCAGTTTTAAAATTGCCGAAGAAAAAGCCGTAAAAGCCATACAAAAACACAGTATGGAAATTAACGGGACTGAGCGCAATCCGCAGATTGATGAAGCATTTATGCTGCTCGGAAAAGCGCGGTATTATGATTTGCGTTTTTTACGTGCGCTAGAAGCCTTCAACTACATTTTATCCTATTATCCGGCAAGTGATAACATTGCCCAAGCCAAGATATGGAAGGCGAAAACTCAAATTCGTTTGGACAATACCAAGTTGGCGATCGCGAGTCTGCATAAACTTCTGGAGGAAGAAGACGCCCTTGACCGCCAAGATTTTGCTGATGCTTCTGCGATGCTGGCACAAGGATATATTTTTGAAAACCGTCTGGATAGCGCTTTGGTTTATATAGAAAAAGCAGCCTACCTCACCCGTAAAAACGAAGAAAAAGGCCGGTATTATTTTATCAAGGGTCAGCTTTATGACAACATCGGGCAGAATCAATTGGCCAATGCAAACTACGACAAGGTCATTGATCTCAACCGTCGTTCTCCCCGCCGCTATATGATCAATGCGTACATCAACAAGATTCGAAATTTTGATTATGAGACGGGAGATCAAGAACGCCTTTTTGAACTACTTACAGATTTAGAGGAAAATCGAGAAAACAGGCCGTATCTAGATATCATTCAATATCAGTTTGCAGAATTCTACCGCAATGTAGGTCGCGAAGATTCGGCGGTAGCCTACTATAATAAATCTATTGCCTCACAAGGCGAAGATAAATACCTGACTTCGCGTGATTATTTAAGTCTGGGGGATCTCAATTTCAACAATTCAGAATATTTGATCGCAGGTGCTTATTATGATAGTACGTTAGCTTTTATTCCGGAAAATACTCGAGAATACCGCAACATTAGTAAAAAGCGCGAGAATCTTAGCGATGTGATTTTATATGAAGGAATCGCCACGCGCAACGACAGTATTCTCAATTTGGTTTATATGAACGATACTGACCGGCAGGCATATTTTGAATCGTATATCACCGCGCTTAAAGAACAAAAAGCAAAAGACTCTATCGCTGAAGCAAACGCCGAAGCAGCTATTGCCAACAACGAATTTTTTGTCGCAAATAATCCAAACTCCGGACCCAATCCACCAGGTGGAAGCAGTGGGTTTTATTTCTACAATCCGGTGCAGGTGGCACAAGGCAAACTTGATTTTAAACAGCGTTGGGGCTCTCGTGAAAATGCAGATAACTGGCGCGTTTCAAGCAGTGTAGGCAGTGCACTCGCTTCTAATGAGATTGCAGGTGAGAAAGATCTCCTTGAAGAAGTGGATAACGGGATTTACAATGCAGACAATTACATCAATAAAATTCCTTCGGAACAACCTATCATCGATAGTATCAGTACAGCACGCAATTTTGCTTACTATCAGCTAGGCTTGATCTATAAAGAAAAACTAAAAGAACCGCAGTTGGCCATTCAGCGTTTAGAAGCATTGCTGGCAGCCAATCCCGAAGAACGTTTAGTGCTTCCGGCAAAATATAATTTGTATCAGCTTTATGAAGCGAGCGGCGATACCTTCAACAGCGATAAATATAAATTTGATATTCTTCAGAATTACGGGGACACCAGATATGCGAGTATCATCAACAATCCTGACAAGGCCTTAGAGCAAGATCAGAATAGTCCTGAAGTGCTTTATAACAACCTCTATCGGGATTTTGAGAATCAAGAATATGCTCGGGTTATTACGCAAGCCAATCGCTACATAGACGAGTATGCGGGAGATGCTTTTGTTCCGAAGTTTGAATTGCTAAAAGCAACCGCAATTGGCCGCTCAAAAGGTTATGATGCTTATGAGCAAGCCCTAAATTATGTGGCGCTGAATTATCCCAACCAAGAAGAAGGGAAGAAGGCTAAAGAGTTATTAGAAAAAGCTTTACCACAGCTCAAAAACAATACGTTTGTTGCCGATGCTGAGGCCAAAAAATACAATTTGCTGTATACATTTAAAACCAGCGAAAAGAATACGTTGTTACAGAAGCAAGATTCGATCAGCAACTATTTAAAGCAAAATAATTTTACGCAATTGAGCGCATCAAGAGACGTTTATGATGAGGCAACGCAGTTTTTGGCGCTTCACGGATTTAAATCAAAAGTCGAGGCTTTATATTTTGCTGAGCGACTGAAAGAGGCTAAGCTCGTTGCGATTGAAGAAGATCAAGAACCTGTTGTGGTAAGTTCTGCCAATTATAGAATTATACAACTGCATAAAAACTTGGAAGCATATAAAAATTTAGATTCACAATAATGAGAAAAGATAGATCTGTAAAAGCTCCTGAAACAGGAAATAAACAAAACAGAATAAGTGATGGAACTTCGATTACCGGAGAAATCAAGTCTGAAGGTGACTTTAGAATTGATGGAAAGTTAGAAGGAAAAATTGAAAGCACCGGCAAGGTGGTTATTGGTAAATCTGGAGTTTTAATCGGTACGCTCGAGTGTAAGGAAGCAGATATTGAAGGTAAAGTAGATGGCACAGTAGCTATTAATGGGTTATTAAACCTGAGAGCTTCGGCAGTCATTAAAGGAGAAGTCGCTACCGAAAAGCTTGCGATAGAACCCGGTGCCGACTTTAATGCGAGCTGTGTAATGGGAAGCGGTGTAAAAAACCTGTCTAAAGATGTCAGAAAAGAAACCGGAAAGTCCGCTTAAAAGTTGGGCAAAATTTTCTACCGTTGCCATCCAAATGGGGGTCACCATTTATTTGGGCAATCTTTTGGGCTCTTGGCTCGATGGAAAATTTAATACTGCATTTTTAGAACCTGCGGTTACATTACTCGCCGTATTTTTGTCGATGTACGTGATCATTAAAGCCGTCAAAGATCTAAATTCATGAATCTTACAAAACCTCTTCTTATCACAGCAGGAACGATCATCGGCCTGGCTGTAGTTTTTTACGGCCTGCATTTAGGTATACTAAATCTTCTTGATGTAGAACTTCCTTACAATCTGCTCAATTTTTATTTGTTTGGTGGAATCAGCAGCTTGATCATTTGTCTCACATTTATTACCCTTCCGGCACTGCTTCCGGAGCTTCACGATAAGGTGGGATATATGTTTTTGTTTACCGTTTTTGGCAAACTTTTTTTGTGGGCTTTAGTTTTTAAGAATTTGCTCTTTTCTGAAACTGTTTTCACGCGAATGGAGCGTCTTAGTATGTTGATACCCATATTTATATTCTTGATCTATGAAGTCTTGGTAATTGTTAAAATCTTAAAAAAAGAATCTTAAGTCTATTTCTTGATAAAAAAGGTGCAATTGTGAATAAATTGATTAGTTTTGCACCAAATTTTAGCAAGCCTGATTTTTTAAAAAATAATAATGAAGATAACTTCTTTACCCATTCATTTTCTAGCTGTTATCAGTTTTCTATTGTGCGGAACGCTGTTAAATGCGCAAGAGCATAGTGTCGCGGAAGCTAATGACGAAGGCCCTGTAAATACCCAGCAGGAAATCACAGATTACACCAATCATCACTTAAAAGATTCTCATGACTTTCACTTGTTCTCGTATCAAGGGAGTGATGGTGAGCGTCACAGTGTAGGTTTTTCATTACCTATAATTTTATGGGCGAGTAACGGTCCTGTAGCATTTATGTCTTCAGAATTTCATCACGATATTGACGGTGAAGTTGTTGTTGAAAAAGGAGGAAGCCGTTTTGTAAATCTTCACGATAAAATTTACGAACTAGAAGAAGGTGCAGAGGAGATCGTGATGGGAGAAGATCATCATCCGGTAAATGCACACAAGCCATTTGACTTATCAATCACCAAGAGTGTGTTTGGAATCTTACTCGTAGGATTACTGTTATTATTCTGGTTTGGTTCTTTAGGAAAGCAATACAAAAAGAAAAGTATCCCAACCGGTTTTGGCCGTGCATTAGAGCCGCTAGTGATCTATGTACGTGATGAGATCGCACGTCCGAACATCGGTGAGCACAAGTATCGTAAGTATATGAGTTTTTTGCTTACTGTATTTTTCTTCATCTGGGTTTCAAACCTTTTGGGTATGACACCTTTCGGTTTCAACATCACGGGGCAAATTGCAGTTACTGTTTGTCTTGCTTTATTCACATTCTTTATCGTTCAGTTTAGCGGTAATAAGGATTACTGGAAACACATTTTCTGGATGCCAGATGTACCGGTGATTATGAAAATTATATTAATACCTATCGAAGTTTTAGGTATGTTGACTAAGCCTTTTTCCCTTCTTATTCGTTTGTTTGCAAACATCACCGCAGGTCACGTTGTGGTAATGGGGTTAATCGCATTAATGATTACTTTAAAAGCCCAGTTTGGCGCCGTAGGTTCTACAGGATTATCTCTGGTTCTTACCTTGTTCATCTCGGTTATTGAAATATTAGTTGCATTCTTACAGGCATTTATCTTTACAATGCTCTCAGCGTTGTTTATTGGTATGGCGGTTGCAGAACACGACCATCACCACGAGCACGATGAAGAGGGACACGAAGTGGATGACGTAGAGGATGTAAGAGAAAGTTTTGTTTAATTTTTAAATCAATTGTTATGTACAATTTAATTGGAGCTGGATTAATCGTTATCGGTGGTGGTATCGGACTAGGTCAAATCGGTGGAAAAGCGATGGAAGGTATCGCACGTCAACCTGAAGCGGCTGGTAAGATTCAAACTGCGATGATTATTATTGGTGCACTTTTAGAAGGTCTTGCTTTCGGTGCGTTGATCTTAGGTAAATAATCAAGCTTAAACAACCAAGCAATTCCTGTAACGGTTGGTTACAGGAGTTGTTTTATTTAAAACATTAAATTCAAAGATGGATCAGTTATTAAATGATTTTTCGCCGGGCTTGTTTGTAATGCAAGCTGTTATATTAATTATCCTCATCTTATTGATGAAGAAATTTGCTTGGAAACCTATCTTAAGCTCTTTAGATGAGCGTGAGCAAGGAATTCAAGGTGCATTAGAAGCAGCAGAAAAAGCACGTTTGGAGATGAAAAATCTTCAGGCAGACAATGAAAAAGCATTGCAGGAAGCACGTGCAGAGCGTGATGCTATGCTGAAAGAAGCTCGTGAGATCAGAACAAAAATGATCGCAGAAGCTGAAGGTGATGCAAAAGCGCAAGCTGATAAAATCATCACTCAAGCACAAGAGGCTATCGCAGCAGAAAAGCGTGCGGCAGTGGCTGAGTTAAAAGGTCAAGTTGCAGAACTTTCTCTTGAAATTGCAGAGAAAGTGGTTAAGCAAGAACTTTCAGATAAAGAGAAACAGCAGCAGTATGTAGATAAAATGCTGCAAGACGCTACCCTTAACTAATAAAACAAGCAGTTCATGTCATCAAGAGCAGCAATACGTTACGCAAAGGCAATTTTAGATCAGGCCAAAGAAAAAGGTACTGAAGAAGTTGTTTTTGGTAATATGAAATCTATTGATGCTACACTAAACGCAAGCAAAGAATTGCGCAGTGTGCTTAAAAGTCCTGTTATAAAGCCCGAAGATAAAAGAGCTTCGTTAAAGGCTGTTTTTGCAGATTATGACCCAAGCACACTAAGCCTTATCGATCTTTTGGTTGATAAAAAGCGTAGCGCTCTTTTAGGTCAGGTAGCTCAAAGCTATGTGAGTTTATATAATGAGTCTAAAGGAATTGTTGTTGCTCAGGTAACAACAGCTGTGGAGTTAGACGCTAGTTTAGAAGCAAAAATTTTAGCTAAAGTAAAAGAGCTTACCAATAGCAGTGAGGTTACTTTAGAACAGCATATTGACCCAAGTTTAATAGGAGGGTTCATTCTTCGTGTAGGAGATGTACAGTACGACGCAAGTGTTGCAAATCAACTTGTGAGCGTACAAAAAGAATTTAGTAAACGTTTATAATTACAACTTAGCTTTGAGTTGTATCAAAGCTTACTTAGATATCAAACAAAATGGCAGAAGTAAAACCAGCTGAAGTTTCAACGATTTTAAAGAAACAACTTTCAGGCTTTGAAGCATCAGCTTCATTAGATGAGGTAGGAACAGTACTCACCGTGGGTGATGGTATTGCCCGTGTTTATGGTCTTTCTAACGCACAATACGGAGAGCTCGTTGAATTTGACGGAGGTCTTGAAGGTATTGTATTGAACTTAGAAGAAGATAACGTTGGGGTTGTACTTTTAGGTCCTTCTAAAGAAGTTAAAGAAGGTGCTACAGTAAAACGTACACAACGTATCGCTTCAATCAACGTAGGTGAAGGTATTGTAGGACGTGTTGTTAACACCCTAGGACAACCTATCGATGGTAAAGGAGCAATTGAAGGTGAAACTTATGAGATGCCACTTGAGCGTAAAGCGCCTGGTGTTATTTATCGTCAGCCGGTAAATGAGCCTTTACAAACAGGTATCAAATCTATCGATGCGATGATTCCTGTAGGTCGTGGTCAGCGTGAGCTTGTTATTGGTGACCGTCAGACAGGTAAGACTACTGTTTGTATTGATACCATTTTGAATCAAAAAGAATTTTATGATGCTGGAGAGCCTGTATACTGTATCTACGTTGCTGTAGGTCAAAAGGCTTCTACTGTAGCTGGTATCGCTAGTGTACTTGAAGAAAAAGGTGCAATGGCTTATACTACAATTGTAGCTGCAAATGCATCAGATCCTGCTCCTATGCAGGTATACGCTCCATTCGCAGGTGCTGCAATTGGAGAGTATTTCAGAGATACAGGTCGTCCTGCTTTAATCATTTATGATGATTTATCTAAGCAAGCGGTTGCCTATCGTGAGGTTTCACTTTTATTACGTCGTCCACCGGGTCGTGAGGCGTATCCTGGAGACGTTTTCTTCCTGCACTCTCGTTTATTAGAGCGTGCTGCAAAAGTGATTGCTGATGATGATATCGCAAAGAATATGAACGATCTTCCTGATAGCTTAAAGCCTATCGTTAAAGGTGGTGGTTCATTAACAGCGCTTCCAATTATCGAAACTCAAGCAGGGGACGTTTCAGCATATATCCCAACAAACGTAATCTCGATTACTGATGGTCAGATCTTCCTTGATGGTGACTTATTCAACTCAGGTGTACGTCCGGCGATTAACGTAGGTATTTCAGTATCACGTGTGGGTGGTTCTGCTCAGATCAAGTCGATGAAGAAAGTATCTGGTACGCTTAAGTTAGACCAGGCAGCTTTCCGTGAACTAGAAGCATTTGCTAAGTTTGGTTCAGACCTTGATGCAGCTACCTTGAGTGTAATTGAAAAAGGTAAGCGTAATGTTGAGATCTTAAAGCAAGCGGAAAACACACCGTATACTGTAGAAGATCAAATCGCGATTATCTACGCAGGTTCTAAAAACCTATTGCGCAATGTGCCTATCGATAAAGTAAAAGAGTTTGAAACAGACTATCTTGAACTTTTGAATGCTAAGCACAGAGCTACTTTAGATACGCTGAAAGCAGGTAAGCTTACAGATGAGGTGATCGATACCTTGACTACTGTAGCAAATGACCTTGCTGCTCGATATAAAAAATAATTTTCGCCTATTAAGAAACCATTAAATAAATGGCAAATTTAAAGGAAATACGTAACCGAATTTCATCAGTATCTTCAACGATGCAGATCACAAGCGCTATGAAAATGGTGTCGGCTGCTAAGTTGAAGAAGGCTCAAGATGCTATTACAGCAATGCGCCCTTATTCTGATAAATTAACCGAGTTGCTTCAAAATCTTAGCGCTTCGATGGAAGGAGACAGCGGAAGCCGTTTTGCTGAAGAGCGTCCTGTTGAAAAAGTGCTTGTAATTGCGATCTCTTCAAATAGAGGTCTTGCAGGGGCTTTCAACTCAAACATCGTAAAAGAAGCTAAGAACATTGCAGATACTGTTTACGCCGGTAAAGAAGTTCACTTCTTAACCATTGGTAAAAAAGCAAATGACATTCTGAAGAAATCACACACAGTGATTTTTAATGATAGTGAGATCTTTGATGATTTAACGTTTGAGAATGTTGAAGCAATTGCTGAGCGTGCAATGAATTTATTTACCGAAGGAACTTACGATAAAGTTGAATTGCTTTACAATTCCTTCAAAAATGCCGCTACACAAATTGTTACTCGCGAGCAGTTTTTACCTATTGTTCCTTTAAAAGAGCAATTTGAAGAGGTAGCTCCGGCAAACACTACAGATTATATCTTTGAGCCTTCTAAAGAAGAGATTGTAAAGCAGCTTATACCTAAAGCTTTAAAAACACAATTCTTCAAAGGAATAAGAGATTCCGTAGCAAGTGAGCACGGTGCACGTATGACAGCGATGCACAAAGCAACAGATAATGCGACTGAGTTGAGAGATCAGCTTAAACTAACGTATAACAAAGCGCGTCAGGCTGCAATTACTAACGAGATCCTTGAGATCGTAGGTGGTGCAGAAGCATTAAACAACTAGAAATTATTTTATTTCATATCTTAAAGCCTTGCAATTGCTGCAAGGCTTTTTTGTTGGTACAATCGCAGCGCTTAATATCCAGTTATGATGGCTATTGCGATGCCCAGAGATAGTTTATCTATTGTATACGACCTAAACAATCCATACGTTAGCTTTGTAAACCCAATCTAAGCACTTATGAAAAACATATTATCAGCTTTGTTCTTATTTACTTTATTCTCTTGTGGGGGAAGCAACCAACTCGTTAAGAACCCGCCTTTTGAGATTGAAAAAACGACTCGTAAATCTGGGGTTAAGGGCCTCGAAAACATTCGTTTTGTAGCCAAAAATATTCCCCAAGAGGTAAGCTTTGAATCTTTATATTTTCAGCAGAAAAAATCTAAAGTACTTTGGGAAGATACCAATCTGTATTATGCCACTTTCTCGACAGTGCCTGCGAATAGTAAAGACCGCGTATTATCAGTAAATCGTGAAGATGAAGCGAAAAATCCTTTACCGCAAATTCCGGTTGAAGTGCCTTTTAAAATCAAAGCAAATGAAGCCTTATTAGAATACAAAGTAGGAGATAAGACCTTTTATACCGTTCTGGAGGTTAAATAGGAGAAAGCGTTGCAGTCTCGGTTTTGGATTGCTTCCGAATAGTTATTTTTAAATGGAAAAAATCGAACTTCTTTGAGCGTACTTAAAGGTTTTGTAAAAGATACGGCGGTTTATGGGTTGGCCACTATTCTCCCCAGATTGATGAACCTGTTTCTGATCAGTCTGCACACCGATAGTTTGGAAACTTCGGGCTATGCAGATAATACAGCCTTTTATGTGGGGGCGGCATTTTTAAATGTCTTGTTGGCTTATGGTATGGAAACGGCCTTCTTCCGTTTTTTTTCTAAAGCCGAAGATGAAAATAAGGTGTACAGCACGGTGCTGATAGCACTTACTGTAACCTCTTTAATTGCGTTCGCCGTACTGTATGCATTGCGTGAACCCATTTGCGAGGCTTTAGAGCTTCCTGTTGAATATTTTGGATACTTACTAGGGGTCTCCATTTTAGACGCGCTTGTAGTAGCTCCTTTTGCGTATTTGCGAGCAAAAGGTAAAGCGTTGCGCTTTACAGGCATAAAAATTACCAATCTTGCGATCTATGTTGTGCTCAATATCTTCTTTCTTTGGGCAATTCCAGAATTTAATATGCAGTTTAGTTGGTACGACCCAACTGCTTTACTCACGTATATTTTTGCGGCCAATTTAGCTGCGAGCGCGGTGACTTTTCTCTTGATCGCGCCTGATTTTTTTAAGATCAAACTTGTATTTGATAAGCAGTTATTCGGTCAGTTGTGGCAATATGGTTGGCCGGTACTTGTTGCGGGTTTGGCTTTTGTAGTAAATGAGAATTTAGACAAGCTTCTAATAGGGAATATGCTCGATAAGGATATCATGGGCGCCTATTCAGGATGTTATAAGTTGGCGGTTTTTATGACCATTTTTATACAGGCATTTCGCTTGGGAGCAGAACCTTTTTTCTTCAGTCATGCTAAAAACAAAAACGCTCCAACTACCTATGCTACCATTCTAAAATATTTTGTGGTTGTGGGTGCTGCAGGATTACTTTTTATCGTGTGCTTTATCGACTTTTTTAAAGCACTTCTCATTAGTGACTCAAGCTATTTTAAAGCCATTGAGATCGTTCCTTATATTCTATTGGCTAATTTATTTCTGGGAATCTATCACAACTTATCGGTGTGGTATAAGCTTACCGATAAAACCCGGTATGGAATGTATTTCTCAATTCTAGGCGCAGCACTTACCATTGCGCTCAATTGGTATTTTATACCGCTCATTGGTTTTATGGCTTCGGCATATACGACGGTTGTAGCTTATGGTACGATGATGCTGATTTCGTACTTTTACGGCCAAAAATATTATCAGATCCCCTACAACGTAAGCAGAATAAGTATGTATCTTCTTCTGGCTACCAGCGGAGCTTTGGTCTCCTTTTATTTTTTCAGATCAAATTATGGGGTGAATGGTGTAATTTTTCTGGCTTTTATGGGATTAACACTCTTGCTGGAACATAAGGAATTAAATGCCATTTTAGGGCGAAATTAAAAATAGAAATTCCACAGCGTGGAACTTAAAAGCACATTATGCAAATAAACATTATCAATACATCTAATCACGCATTACCGCATTACGAGACCGAAGCTTCTGCAGGAATGGATCTTCGCGCAGCGCTTGATGCACCGGTGACCTTAAAACCTTTAGAACGCGCGATCATCAAAACAGGTTTGTTCATTGAGCTTCCTGTGGGTATAGAAGCCCAAGTGCGCCCCAGAAGTGGTCTAGCAGCAAAAAAAGGTATTACTGTGCTCAACGCTCCGGGAACGATTGATGCAGATTATCGTGGGGAAATCGGCGTGATTTTAGTCAACCTATCTAACGAAGATTTTACGATCGAAAATGGCGAACGCATTGCCCAACTAGTCATCGCAAAACACGAGCGTGCTGATTGGAATGAAGTTGAAGTTTTAAGTGAAACAGCTCGCGGCGCTGGAGGTTTTGGAAGTACCGGAACCAAATAATGAGCTAATGATTTAAGAGGCATTCACCCAAAACACGCCTTTTAAATTCTAATAACGGTTCTTTTTGCAGAGAACAACCAGAAATTTAAACGTATGAAAATCATAGTCCCTATGGCAGGTCGTGGATCACGACTACGGCCGCATACCTTAACCATTCCAAAACCGTTAATCCCTATTGCGGGCAAACCTATTGTGCAGCGTTTGGTGGAAGATATTGCAAGCGTTCTAGATGAGAAAATCGAAGAAGTAGCGTATGTGATCGCAGAGGATTTTGGTAAAGAAACCGAAGAAAACCTAAAACAAATTGCACAAAATCTAGGCGCAAAAGGAAGCATTTACTATCAGGATAAACCCTTAGGAACCGGGCACGCCATTATGTGCGCGCAACAATCTTTGAGCGGCCCTTGTGTAATTGCTTATGCAGATACACTCTTTAGAGCAGATTTTACGTTAGATAAAGAAGCAGACAGCGTGATCTGGGTAAAACAGGTTAAAAATCCTGAAGCCTATGGCGTGGTTTCGCTAAATGAAAACAATGAAATCGAAGGTCTGGTAGAAAAACCCAAGGATTTTGTTTCAGATCTTGCGGTTATAGGCATTTACTATTTTAAAGATGGAGCGGTGCTCAAAAGCGAATTGCAGGCGGTTTTAGATGCTAAATTGATGCACGGTGGCGAGTATCAGATCAACGACGGAATCAAGCAAATGCAGGCGAAAGGCTACACGTTCAAACCCGGTAAAATCGATGAGTGGATGGACTGTGGCAATAAAAACGTAACTGTAGAGACCAACGGAAGAATGCTTCAGTTTTTGCACAAAGAAGGTGCACACCTAGTAGCTTCTTCAGCTCAACTAGAGAATGCATCGGTGATTCCGCCATGTTATATTGGTGAAAATGCGGTGATAAAAGATGCTACCATTGGCCCAAACGTATCTGTAGGTGAAGGCACGATTATTGAAAACAGCACCATTGAAGAAAGTTTGATTCAGAATTATAGTCAGGTTACTAATGCGCAGTTAAAAAATGCTATGATTGGTAATTATGCTAAATTCGATGGTAACTTTACGGCAATCAGCATAGGAGACTATTCTGAGTTGGTTTAAAAGATCCAAATGAAAAGATTTGCGTTTTTAGGAATGTTGCTTTTGTTTTCGCCTTTGGCGGAAGCCCAAGAGCCTACACCTTTGCAAGACGTGAATGTAGATCATTTAGAGGATGTTACAGATGCTTTTCAAGAATCTTTTTTTGAAGCGCTGAAGCAAAAAGGAATCGAGAACTATGATCGCGCAATCGCAGCATTAGATAAATGCATCGCATTACGGCCGCAAGAGTCCATTTTATATTTTGAAAAAGGTAAAAATGAGGCGGCTTTGGGCAACACTCAAGAAGCCGAAAACAATTACCTGAAAGCGCTTCAGCTTAAACCCAATCAGCGGGATATAATGGAGGCTTTATACGAAGTGTACTATGCGCGTCAGGATTTTGACAAAGCGATAGATCTTGTACAAGAACTGGCTAAGTTTGACATTAAGTATAAAGAAGATCTAGCGCGCATTTACGTGCGTAAAGGAGCCTTTAAAGAAGCGTTAGACGTTTTAGATGAGCTGGATGAAGCGTTGGGTAAAGATGCTTATCGCAATCAGATCAGAGAACAGGCTATGGCATTGAGCGGAGGTGATTTTAAAGAAAAAATGCTTCTAGACGCGATCGCTCAAAATCCGCAAAACGAAAAAAATTACCTCAATCTCATTTATATCTATAGTGAGCAAGGTAAAACACAACAGGCTTATGTTACTGCTCAAAAATTACTTAAAGTAAATCCAAAGGCAGATGAAGTGCATTTGGCGCTGTACAAATTTCATTTAGAACAGAATGATGTAGCGCGCGCTTTTCAATCTTTAGAACGCGTGATGAAAAGTTCAAAAGTTGAAGCCAAAGCAAAACACAGCGTCCTTAATGATTTTTTAATCTTTGTAGATCGCAATCCGGAGTTTGAACCAGAATTAGAACAAGCGATCGCTTTATTTTCTGAGGAAGAGGCGACTGATGTTAATGAAGAATTAGGAGCTTATTATCTAAAGAATAATGATAAAACAAAGGCGTTAGCTTATTATGAGGCTGCTTATAAAAAAAATCCTGATGATGTAAATGTGCTGCGTAATTTGGTACTCTTGCAATTACAGGCACAACAGTTTGAGAATGCTGCTGCATTAAGTGAAGAAGCGCTGGCATTTTATCCGGCGCAGGCGGTATTTTATTTAGTTTACGGGGTAGCGCAAAACGCTTTAGGAAAAGCGCAGAACGCAGTAGATTATTTAGAGATGGGGATTGATTACGTAATTGAAAATCCTCAAATGCAAGCCGATTTTTATAGCGAACTTGCGCGCGCTTACGAAACGCTGGGAAATGCCGAAAAGGCAGCGGTGTATCGCAGGCGATTAACAAATTTGACACAATAGTATGCAATTGATATATCGAGGAATTTTAGTGCTAACGCTTATAGGTCTTGTGGGATGTAAGGCGACCAAAAATGCAGCATCTACAGAAGATTTAGCTTCGGCAAAGATCATTAAAGCGCATTATGACACGCATCCTGAATTTGAGACGTTGGCAGCACGGCTTAAAATTCGTTACTCAGATCCTGAGACCACACAAAATGTAACGGTAAGTCTGAGAATGAAGCAAGGAGAAACCATCTGGATGAGTGCTTCGGTGTTGGGGATTTCTTTAGCGAAAGCAATGATCACGAAAGACCGCGTTCAATTCTACGAGAAAATAGACGGTACTTACTTTGACGGCGACTTTGAATTATTAAGTGATTTACTAGGCACAGAGCTAGATTATAACCAAGTGGAAGCTTTACTGCTGGGGCAACCTATTTACGATTTAAGAAGTGGGGGCTTTAGCGCCGGTGCGACCTCTTCGCGTTATTTGGTAGCACCGCGCAAGCAATCTGCCTTGTTTGATTTGTTTTTCTATCTTAACAGCGGGGCGTTTACGCTGCAAGAACAGCGACTGGCGCAGCGGGAGGCTCAGCGCGATCTCACCATTTCCTACGGAGATTATATCGAGGAGCAACAAGGCTTTTTTCCTTCAGAAATCCATGTGAAAGCGCAAGAGGCAGAAAAAACCACAACTATTGACATCACATACCGCGGTTTAGATTTTAATTCTGAAGTGAGTTTTCCGTTTAATATTCCCGGTGGTTTAAAAGAAATCGAACTTTAATGCAATTGAAGCTGAAATTGAAATACACCCTATTTTTTGGACTTTTGCTAAGTTCGTTACTCGCTGTTGCCCAAAATGACAAACAAGCTGAGCTGGAGCGCCAGCGTCGCGCGCTGATGAGTCAGATTGAAGAGTTGAGCAAGTTGCGACAAAGCAACAAGAAGAAGGAAATCAACGTGCTGAGCCAGGTTGAAGATTTAGCTTCAAAAATTAAAACCCGGGAAAACCTCATAAGGGTAACCAACAGTCAGGCGAATTTGCTCACCCAAAAAATCAATCAAAACATCAATAAAATCAGTGAGCTGAGAGCCGAATTATCAAAGCTTAAAGAAGATTATGCTGCGATGGTACAAAAGTCATACAAGAGTAAAAGCAGTCAGAGCCGTATTATGTTTTTGCTATCTTCAGAGAGTTTTTTACAAGCTTATAAGCGAGTGCAGTATATGAAACAATACAGCAATTACCGCAAAAAACAAGGGGACCAGATTAAAGAGCGTACGACACTTTTACAAGAAACCAATACCAAGCTCATTGATCAAAAGGAAGAAAAACAGCAATTGATCGCTCAAAACAAAAGAGAGCAAGAAAGGCTTGAAGATGAGAAGAAACAACAAGATGCGTTGATTGCGACTATACGTGAGAAGGAATCCTCTTATGCTGCTCAAATCAATAAAAAACAAGCCGAAGCTAATCGTATTGACCGGGAAATAGACCGATTGATTCGGGAAGCGATCGCTGCTTCTAAAAAGGAAAGTGGCGCTACCACTACTTCAGAAACAGAGATCAAAAAGGGAGCGATGCCTACTTTTGCGTTGACTCCGGCGGCAAAAGCACTTGCTAATGATTTTGCCTCGAATAAAGGGAGAATGGACTGGCCTGTGGAACGAGGCAGGGTGTATAAAAAATTCGGAACCTCAAAGCATCCTACGCTTCCTAATATTACCACATACAATAGTGGTGTCGAGATTGAGACTGCACCCGGTAGTGTTGCGCGTGCAGCATTTAAAGGCACCGTGCAACAAGTGCAATTAATACGGGGCGGTGGCTATACCATACTTATCCGTCACGGTAATTACCTCACGGTGTATCAAAACTTAAAAAACCTTAAGGTGAAAGTAAACGATCAAGTTTCAACAAAACAAGCCTTGGGAGAAATCGCCGAGAACTCATTCAATGGAAAAACCATTTTGAAATTTCTAGTCTATAAAGATTCAGAGCGCTTGAATCCTGAAGACTGGATTTACAATATGTAGCAGAGTATAGCTCGTAAAATCAGATTGTTGTATTTTAGAAGTGCACAAATTCTTCAAACTGATTTTATATGAAAAAAACTACCTTCCTTTTTACGTGTTTACTCTCCACGATTCTTTTCGCCCAAAATAAACAAGAGCAAGTTTTAGAACAGCTTGATCAAAACACCCAAGCCTACGGCGAGATCGCCCATAAAATATGGTCTTTTGCCGAAATGGGATATCAAGAAGAACAAAGCGTTGCTTTACTTCAAAAAACTTTAAAAGAAGAAGATTTTACCATCGAAGCCGGCGTGGCAGGAATGCCTACGGCTTTTATCGCGAGTTATGGATCGGGAAAACCGGTCATTGCGGTTTTAGGTGAGTACGATGCCTTGCCGGGGTTATCCCAAAAAGCAGTCGCGCATAAAGAATCTAATGGCGGTGTAGCCGGGCACGCGTGCGGGCATCATTTGTTTGGTACTGCATCTGCGGCCGCGGCGATTTCAATAAAACACTATCTGGAAAATACAGGTACATCAGGAACCATTCGTTTTTACGGTTGCCCTGCCGAAGAAGGAGGTTCGGGTAAGGTGTATTTAACGCGCGCCGGACTCTTTGATGATGTGGATGCGGTGATCAATTGGCATCCGGGAAATTCCAACGGCGCTGATCCCGGCGCGGCATTAGCAAACAAATCGGCTAAATTTAGATTTCACGGAATTGCCGCACACGCTGCCGGTGCTCCTGAGAAGGGGCGCTCGGCGCTTGATGGGGTAGAGGCGATGAATTATATGATCAATATGATGCGCGAGCATGTACCCGAAGATACCCGTATTCATTACGTGATTACCGATGGCGGAAAGGCACCCAATGTTGTGCCTGATTTTGCTGAGGTATATTATTATGCGCGCCACACGACCCGAGATGTGGTGATCGATGTGTTTGACCGAATGGTTAAAGCAGCTGAAGGAGCAGCACTTGGAACCGGTACAACAATGGATTATGAAATGATTGGCGGAACGCACGAATTGCTACCCAATCTTACGCTACAGAAACTTATGTACGACAACTTGAAAGAGGTTGGTGGGTATACCTATACGTCCGAAGAACGCGAGTTTGCCGAAGAAATTGCTACAAGCTTGAATACAGACCTTGATGTAAAAAATGTAGAAGGTATAAGTGAGTACAATCCTATTCCTGAAGCGGGTGGCTCTACAGATGTGGGTGACGTGAGTTTTACTGTACCTACCGTTGGTCTGTATACGGCTACTTGGGTGCCGGGAACACCTGCACACAGTTGGCAAGCAGTGGCAGCGGGTGGAACCAGTATAGGCACCAAAGGAATGATGGTAGCAGCAAAAACTATGGCTAAAACAGGTATGGACTTATTTGACCAACCCGAAATTCTTAAAGCAGCTTGGACTGAATTTGAAGAAAAGCGCGGCGAAGATTTTGAGTATATCCCTTTGTTGGGAGATCGAGAACCGGCACTAGATTATAGAAACTAGTATACGTACTAAACAAAAACGGGAAGCAACTGCTTCCCGTTTTTGTTTTATGATTGAATTGGCTTACTCAAAAAGCGCTTTTAATTCAGTAGCTTCTATAGCTTCCATTTTTCCGGCGAGAACAAGACTGAGTTGTTTTCTACGTAAAGCGGCATCATAACGCTGGATTTCTTTTTCGGTTTCCGGTTTAATTTGAGGGATAGGTACCGGCATTCCGGTTTCATCTACGGCAACAAAGGTGTAAATCGCATCGTTTGCTTTTGATTTAAGGCCATTTTCGCGGTCTTCTACCCACACATCGATCACAACTTCCATAGAGGTCTTAAAAGCTCTGGAAATCGAAGCTTCTACAGTCACCACACTCCCTAATGGGATCGCTTTATTAAACGCGACGTGATTTACCGATGCAGTCACCACAATTCGGCGTGAATGTCTTCTGGCGGTAATACTCGCAACACGATCCATACGTGCAAGAAGTTCGCCTCCAAACATATTGTTTAAAGGGTTCGTTTCATTGGGCAAAACCAGATCGGTTTGCGTGGTACGCGATTCAGAAGGCGTTTTTGCTTTCATACTTTGATTTTCGGCAAAAATAGGAAGAAAAAGCCGGTAGAAAATCAAAAAAGCCTCCTAGTTTGGAGGCTTTTGCATATTAATCGTAAAAATAGATCTTAATTCAATTCTTGGATCAGCATCCAAGCATTAGGATTATCTGTGTTACGTATGTTACGTAATTCTTTTAGAGCTTCGGTGCGATCTGTGTAACTTCCGTAAACCACTTGATGCAAGCCGTATTTGTTTTCACCTAAAGTGCGTGCTTTATAACCGGCTTCGCGCAGTTGATTTACACGTGTTTCAGCATTTTCAGGAATTCTAAAAGCTCCTGCTACTATATGAAAATTTCCTTTTGGTTTAAAGGCATTCAAAGTAACGGCAGGCAACGGATTATCAATCGTGAAGGTCGCATGTTGAATAGTATTTTCGATCTGACTTTCTGCCTTTTGTTTTTCGGCAAAATTATGATCTGCAATATCCTTGAAATATAAAAAGCCTAATGCTCCAGATAAACCTATGGTAAGCAATCCTACTGCGGCATACTTCATCCAGACGTTTGAGCGGCGGGCAGGAGTGAGATGAATAGGCGCTTTCTCTTCAATAGCTTCTGCTTCTTGCGCTAATACTTCGCGTGTCACCGGTTGAGCGGTATACGCGGCAAGACCAAAAGCTTCGGTTAAATAATTGGTAGATTGCTCAGGCTCAAAACTCAAGTTTCCGGCTTCATTTTGAGACAGGGTACCAATTTTATCAAATACAAGCGTTTCTTCAGCATTCAATTTTTGCTGAATATTCACAGCGAATTCCTGCACTTTTAGTAATGCACTTTCATAGCTTAAATGCTCTGCCGAAGCGACATAATTAGCTAATAGTCCATCATTTTCTTTCAATTGTGCATTAAAAGAAATACGTTTTTTAGGAGGGAAAAAGGCCTGTGCGGTTTCGTCGTGATATGCAGAAACGCGGTGTGCTAAAAACGCTCCGAAGCCTGGAACGATCACGCACTCGTATCTATAAAGTAAGTCGCTGATGTAGTTTGAAAAATGCATAAAGTAAAATTAAAAAAAAATGCTACCGCCTTTAGAAAGTTGTTCGTGATTTGTTAACAATTTTGCAATACCTTTATTAACAGCAATTTAAAATAATGAAAGAAGACGAACTTCACGCATTTCTGACCTTACAACGTATTCCTAATTTAGGCGACACATCGATCAAAAGACTTATTGGGCGATTTGAAACTGCACAACAAGTGCTAGATCAAAAGAAAGAAAGCCTTTTAAAACTAGACGGAATCGGCGCTTTTAAATTGAAAGCTTTTTTTGAAAAGGAACACAGGCTTGCGGCCGAAGAAGAATTAAAATTCATTCAAGAGCATAACATTGATTACTGCAGTTATAAAGATCAAAACTATCCTGAGCGATTAAAGCATTGTATTGATGGGCCAATTTTGCTTTTTAAACGCGGAAGTAAAGATTTTTCTCAGCAGCGAATGATCTCTATTGTAGGAACTCGTAAAGTCACCAATCACGGTGTAGACTTTATAAAGCAGCTTGTAGAGGATCTTGCACCTTTAAATCCGCTTGTGGTTTCGGGGTTTGCTTACGGAGTAGATATTACTGCACATCGCGCAGCGCTAGATCAAGGTTTAGATACGATTGCGGTGTTAGCCCACGGTTTGAACCAGATCTATCCTAAAGTTCATGCTAGGTATGTAAAAGCTGTTGAAGCGCAGGGCGCATTCATCACTGATTTTTGGAGTAGTGACGCGTTTGACCGAACGAACTTTTTACGTAGAAACCGCATCATTGCCGGGATGAGTGAAGCTACAGTAGTTATCGAAAGCGCCGAAAAAGGAGGCTCGCTCGTAACTGCAGATATCGCAAATTCTTACAACAGAGATGTTTTTGCAGTCCCCGGAAGACCGGGAGATGCGCAAAGTTTGGGCTGTAATAATTTAATCAAAACTCAGAAAGCTCAGTTGATCACCAGCGCAGCAGATTTAATTTATCTGCTCAATTGGCAAATAGAAGAGGAGCTCAAACCTGTGCAAAAGCAACTTTTTGTAGAACTCAATGCAGAAGAAAAAGTGATTTCCAATTTTTTATCAGACGTGGGCAAAGAGCAACTTGATTTGATTGCACTGCATTGCAAAATGCCCACGTTTAGAGTAGCCAGTATTTTGCTTAATATGGAGTTAAAAGGAGTAGTAAGACCCTTGCCCGGAAAACAGTTTGAACTGACTTAGTATCCTACTTTCTTACGTACGCGATCTAGAACTTCGTTTGCAATCACTCGAGCTTTTTCTGCTCCTATACGTAGTGCGGCATCCAATTCATCAAGATTGTCCATATAATGGTTGTACAACGCGCGCTCTTTTTCAAACTTGTTTAAGACAAGTTCGTATAAAGCTTTTTTAGCGTGACCGTAACCATAACCACCGGCTTCATAATTTTTACGCATTTGAGCAACTTCATCTTTTGAAGCTAACAACTTATAAATACCAAAAACATTACAGGTATCAGGATCTTTAGGATCTTCAAGCGGTGTGCTATCAGTCTCGATACTCATAATTTGCTTTTTCAATGCTTTGTCAGATTGAAAAATTATGATGGTGTTGCCTTTGCTCTTACTCATTTTCGCACCGTCGGTTCCCGGGATATACATCGTTTCCTCGTGAAGTTTCAGCTCAGGAATTACAAAAGTTTCACCCATTTGCGCGTGAAAACGAGAAGCGACATCGCGTGTCATCTCAAGGTGCTGAGATTGATCTTTACCTACCGGAACAATTTCAGCATCATATAACAAGATATCAGCGGCCATAAGCATCGGGTAGGTGAAAAGTCCGGCGTTTACATCTTCCAGTCTATCTGCTTTGTCTTTAAAACTATGTGCTAATGTTAAGCGCTGATACGGAAAAAAACAGCTTAAATACCAAGTAAGCTCTGTGGTTTGTGGGATATCGCTCTGGCGGTAAAAAACCGTTTTTTCAATATCAAGACCACAAGCAAGCCATGTCGCGGCAGTAGAATAGGTGTTGTGTCTTAAGGTTTCGCCATTTTTGATCTGAGTAAGCGAGTGCATATCTGCGATGAATAAAAAGGATTCATTTTCAGGCTGATTAGCCATATTGATCGCAGGGATTATAGCTCCTAATAAGTTACCTAAATGTGGTGTTCCCGTACTTTGAACACCTGTTAAAATTCGTGACATGGTTCATTTAAATTTTGCGTAAAGTTACCCCTTTTCAAGTATTAACTCCTTTTAAAATGTCTATTTTTGAGACGTCGGTTTGTATCTGCAAGTCGGCAGAAATCCTATACTGTTGATGTTAAGACTGCTTCAGAAATTACTGATTTTACTTTGGCGCATATGGTTCTATGTGCTCATCATAGTGCCCATTATCATATTGCTGCCCTTTCTACTTATTTCGGTAGCTAAAGATTCTTGGTATCCTTACTTTTTTAAAATGGCTAGGTTGTGGGCGCGCATTATTTTATACGGAATGGGCTTTTGGCCAGAGGTTAAACGTCTTGAAAAAACCGAACAGGGTAAAAGCTATATGTACATCGCTAATCATACCTCAATGACAGATATAATGTTGATGTTGAGCAGTGTACGTAACCCTTTTGTGTTTGTTGGAAAACAAGAACTTGCAAAATTTCCACTGTTTGGATATTTCTACAAACAAACGTGTATTCTGGTAGACCGCGGGGACCCTAAAAGCAGAAGAGCGGTATTTGAAAGTGCCCAAAACAGACTCAACCAGGGGCTTAGTATTTGTATTTTTCCTGAAGGTGGCGTGCCCGATGACACCAGCATTGTGCTTGATACGTTTAAAGACGGAGCATTCAGGCTAGCGATAGATCACCAAGTACCTATTGTACCGATGGTGTTTTATGATAACAAAAAGCGTTTTTCTTATGAATTTTTCACCGGTACACCGGGATTGATGCGCGTAAAAGTCTTGCCATTTATTCAAACCAAAGGCCTAAAAGCGATAGATCGAAAAACTGTAAAAGAGCAGGCTTTTAAAGCCATTCATGCCGAATTACTAAAAGATCAAGCCTACGCGGAAACCTAAAAAAGTCGCCCTAACCACAAATTGCATATGCAATAATTAACCTAACCAACTAAAAAACTAACCTAACTTCCTGTGCACTGTTAGTTGGCAGTACACAGTTTCTTTTAAAGTTTGAAGATTAAACCAAAGTCCGGCCGGTTTAAATACAGCCAAACTTTGGTTATCTCATCTTCCCCTTTCATATATTTTAAAACCGAATGCTTAAACCGGTGTAAAGACCTAAATAATAGGGTCTGAAATCGCTCACCGATTTGGTATAGGCATTTAGTTGGTACTTAAACATAGGTTCCAGATTGAATTGAATGTGAGGCGTGAATTTATAATCTAAGCCCAAACCAACGTTGGTACTGAAACTAGTATTATTAAGACTGTTTGACGACCCGATGCGAGAAACCAAATTATTATTTTCTTCAAGTGAAATGGAATTGTCATTTAGGAATAGGGTGCTAAAACCACCAATCACTTGAATACCGAATTTGCGATTGAGCAAAGCATATTCAGCTTCAAAAGGAACCTCAATGTAGCCTAATTCTTGACGCAAAGCATTGTTGATACTCGTACCCGCAACCGAAGCGTTACTCGCAAATTCTGCTGCTGAAGAAGCCAGACTTTTATTAGCATCTGCCACCTGAATCAACTGGGAATTTTGATTATAATCTATACTACTAATAGATTGCCCCTGAATGCTGGGGGCAAAGTTTACTTGTTCCGTACGGTAGCCCAAATTAACTTTATTCACTCCGGAGCGCACCGTAAGCCTGTCGTTAATGGCATAACTTACTTGAACCCCATAGCTAAAATTCACATCGCCACTTTTTTTGTTATCGGCAAATTCTGCCGCGATCCCAGAGCCACCAAAACTGTTGTAATACACGGGAGCCACCATAGGCGTAATACCCCAGCGTGATGCATCTTGAGATGCTGTATTTATAGTTTCAGTATCCGCTAGAGCTTCTTCCTCATTTTGCGCGTTTGCAATTTCTTCCAATGAGGGTAATTCATCTGCCGCAGCATTTTCTTGGGATTCGTTTTCAGTGGCGGCTATAGCGGTTGTGTTCTGCTCTGTGTTTGAAGTTTTGTCGTCCTGTGTAGCATTTGCATCATTGCCTTGGTCAGCGGTAGCAATACCTGTTGAAGCAGCAGTACTGCCAGATTTTTTCGACTCCGAAGTGTTTCGGTTTTGAGTCGTGTTTGATGCTTTACTTTTACCTTGATTTGCTTCCTTAGCTGAAGTAGAGGCAACAGCAGTAGCTTTAGTACTTGAATTGGATTCAGCCTTCTTTTGCGAATTAGAATCTTCAGTGCTTTTTTCTTCGGAAGAAACCACGGCATTGTCCGGAGTTTTCTCAATAGTTTTAGGTGTGCGCTGCTCTTGCTCAGGCGTTTCAGTTTCCTCTAAAACCACTTCTACATCTTGTGCATCTGATGTTGAGAATATAAAGTTACCGGCCATAAAAATTAAGGCCAAGATAGCAGCTGCACCGCTCAATTGAAGCCATAGCGGGATTATTGCTCTTTTTTTCTGCTGCTTGTCTACAATGCCAGCCCAGACTTTGTCATCAGGCATTGCCTCAAAGTCTTTAAACTTTTCCTGAAACAGGCGGTCTATGTTTTTTTGCTCTTTCACCGTGTTGAGGATTGTAGGGTTTCACTCTGCTGATAATTTTCAACTTTTTCTTTTAAGATCATTCGGGCACGCGCCAGATTAGATTTACTGGTTCCTTCACTAATGCTCAGCATTTGCGCGATTTCCTTGTGCGGGTAACCGTCTAGAACATAAAGGTTAAACACCAGCCTATAGCGGTCAGGTAATTCTTGTATTATTTTTAATAGAAATTGAAGCGGGATCTCATTGGTGTCAACAAAAACTTCCTCCTGCTCAATTTGTTCTTCATTTACAAGCTCAAACAAGCTCTGTTTGCGATACCGTTGCAAAGCGGTATTGATCACAATACGCTTTAACCAGCCTTCAAAAGAGCCTTTGCCTTTGTACTGATGTACTTTTTTAAAAATGGTTAAAAAAGCATCTTGAAGGTTATCTTCAGCCTCCTCATAATTACGAGAATACTTAAGGGAAACCCCAAAGAGCGTGCGAGCGTACAAAGTGTACAACTCGGCCTGCGCTTTGGGTTTTTCCTTAGTTAAACCTTGTAAGAGCTTTTCTAAACTCACATTGTTACGTGCTTAAATTACGGTTGCTCTACAGGAACTTCTTGAGTTTCATAAATAGGCTCGCCATTTTCATCATCGCCTTTATACATTTTAAAGACGTAGGTGTAGCGGTAAATTACATCGAAATTTAAAAAAGTTGAAACCGTGTCGTTTGGTGTGTCTGTACACATATCACTTTCTAAAACCTGACTTATGGCATACACAAAACGGGTGCTGTCTTCTCTAGCGGCTTCAAAATTGTAAAACTCGTGGCACGTTGTAGGTAATACAAACGAAACCGGCAATTGATAGCGCTCGCCGTAGACAAAACTTTCGGGTAACTCATAATCTGCAATCGGGAGCGCTTCATAGCTCACCACTTGCCCTTCATCATCCAGGGAACAACTGGTTATTAAACCTAATAAACCAATTAATAAAAAAACCTTTTTCATCATTAAAATTATCTGCTTTTTGTAAGTAGATACTTTAAGATGAAAAAGGTTGCGTAAGCCGTTTAAAAATTTTTCTAAGCTTCTTTAGCTATTTTAATGGCTTCTTTGATTTTAACTTCAAGTTCTTCTAGGAGATCAGGGTTGTCTTTCAAGATGGCTTTTACTGCATCACGTCCTTGTCCTAGTTTGGTATCTTGATAACTAAACCAAGAACCGCTCTTTTTGATGATTTCATAATCAACACCAATATCAAGGATTTCACCAACTTTAGAAACACCTTCGCCATACATTATATCAAATTCTGCCTGACGGAACGGAGGCGCAACTTTATTCTTAACCACTTTTACACGGGTTTTGTTTCCTTGCACTTCGCCGTTAGAATCTTTGATCTGTGTAGAACGACGAATATCAAGACGTACCGAAGCATAAAACTTAAGTGCATTACCACCGGTAGTTGTTTCTGGGTTACCAAACATCACGCCGATCTTCTCACGCAACTGGTTGATGAAGATAACAGTACAGTTGGTTTTGCTGATAGATCCCGTAAGTTTACGTAAGGCCTGAGACATCAAACGAGCATGTAATCCCATTTTAGAATCTCCCATTTCTCCTTCGATCTCACTCTTTGGAGTTAATGCAGCAACAGAGTCAACAACAATAATGTCAATAGCTCCAGAGCGAATTAAATTATCTGTAATTTCTAGTGCTTGCTCCCCATTATCCGGTTGTGAAATGATGAGGTTTTCTATATCTACGCCAAGTTTTTCAGCATAAAAACGATCAAAGGCGTGCTCTGCATCAATAAAGGCTGCAATACCACCTTTCTTTTGCGCTTCTGCAATAGCGTGTAAAGTCAGGGTTGTTTTACCTGAAGATTCAGGACCATAGATCTCGATGATTCTACCTTTCGGCAAACCACCAACGCCTAATGCCATATCAAGACCAAGCGAACCTGTAGATATAGATTCAACTTCAACGATCGCGTTATCACCCATCTTCATTACGGTACCCTTTCCATAGGTTTTATCCATTTTATCAAGGGTAAGCTTCAGGGCTTTTAATTTAGCTTCTTGTTCTTTGCTCATAGTTTTTGTCTTTAACGCTGATTTTGAGTGCGTTTTTAAAGAATCACTACTAACTATAGATTCTTTATTACACGCTGCTAAAGTACTATTTCTTTTAATGCACACCAATGAAATCAATCCAAATTATTGGAAAAATTCCTATTTAATTGTAATTTTAAAGAGATTGAACACCTAGAGGCGGAATATTTCCGAATAAAATTTAACATCTACCAAAGCAACCTCTTGCGTAAGTATGTATCTAAATGTAAAACCTTATGTGCTATGGTGCAGAAAGTTAAGCAAATACATTGCGTAAATAAGGGCTGTGTCGGCATTCCTTATTTTTGCAATATCAGATTGGACGGCGGTTAGCGGTGTTATGTTGATGAAATCAAATAATATATAACCTGAATTAGCCGTTCAAGAAAAATGCCCCTGAGAAACTCGCGGGCATTTTTTTGTTTTATAGTGAGACAAGTTTTAAAACACACGAGGCTATTCTTGCAGCTAATGACTTAAAAATGCTACTTTTGCGCCACTTTTAACCTTAAAATTAAGTATAGCATGCAACTGTACAACAAATTAAGCGCAAAAGAACGAGCAGCATTAATTGATGAGGCAGGCGAAGATCGCTTGACGCTCTCGTTCTATCAATATGCCAAAATCGGCAATCCGCAACTTTTTAGAGATCACCTATTTTTAGCTTGGAATCAAATGGACGTCCTGGGCCGTATTTACGTGGCTCAAGAAGGAATTAATGCGCAACTTTCGGTGCCGGCAAAACGTTTTGAAGAATTTAAAACCTTTTTAGACGGAATTAATTTCTTAGAAAATGTACGTCTCAATATCGCCATCGAGCAAGACGCAAAATCCTTTTTAAAACTCAAAGTTAAAGTGCGTCCTAAGATCGTAGCAGACGGTCTTGATGACGAGACTTTTGACGTTACCAATAAAGGTGTTCACGTAGATGCTGCAACCTTTAACGAACTCATTGAAGCAGATGATGTGGTGCTTGTGGATATGCGCAACCACTATGAGAGCGAGATCGGGCATTTTAAAAATGCAGTAACACCAGATGTTGATACCTTTCGCGACAGCTTAGATCTTATTGAAGAAGACCTGCGCGATCACAAAGAAGACAAAAAATTGGTAATGTATTGCACCGGTGGAATTAGGTGTGAAAAAGCCAGTGCGTACTATAAACACAAAGGTTTTAAACAAGTCTATCAACTCGAAGGCGGAATTATTGAATACGCACGTCAGGTTGAGCAGTTACAGCTTGAAAATAAATTTAAAGGGAAGAACTTTGTATTTGACCATCGTCGTGGCGAGCGCATTTCAGAAGACATTATTTCAAATTGCCACCAGTGCGGAAAGCCTTGTGATACGCACGTAAACTGTGCTAACGAAGCTTGTCATTTACTTTTCATTCAATGTGACGAGTGTGCTGAAGCGATGAATCATACCTGTTCAGACGAATGTAAAGAGGTGATCGCTTTGCCTTATGAAGTGCAAAAAGAACTGCGCAAAGGCATTCCTAACAGCAATAAGATCTTTAAAAAAGGAAGATCTGAAAAGCTGAAGTTTCAGAAGAAAGTATAAGAATTGAAGAAACAACGCAGAAAAAGTCGGTTTTAGGTAACCGACTTTTTTTATGCGCAACAGCTTCCAAAATGCAAAATGCCGCACATTTGCTTTAATCCCCAATTAGAATTACTATATTTTTGCATAGCTAAAATGTTATCTTTAGCAGCAATTAAGACGGAAGCTTTCCGTTGTCAACATATATAAATCATCAAATCCCGGAGATTTTAATCTGGAGATTTACAAACATATAGGATCTCATGGCGTGTGGAAATTGTGGTACGACCAAAAACGGTCAACCACGTGGTTGTCAAAATAATGGTACCTGTGGTACCGACGGATGTAACAAACTAACAGTCTTTGACTGGCTTTCAAATATGAGTCTGCCTGACGGGCAGGAACCCTTTGACTTTGTTGAAGTTCGCTTCAAAAATGGTCGCAAAGAATACGTGAAGAACGTAGATAAATTACAGATCAACGTAGGCGAAGTGCTAGCAGTTCAGGCGGCTTCGGGTCACGATGTGGGTATCGTTTCATTAACGGGTGAATTGGTGCGTGTTCAGATGAAAAAGAAACGCATTCCGTACAAAACCGACGATTTCTTAAAGATTTACCGCAAAGCAAACCAAAAAGATATTGAAGTTTGGGAAAGCGTAAAAGAGCGTGAAGAAGGCATTAAAGTACGTTCGCGCCAGATCGCTATTCGTTTAGGACTTCAGATGAAAATCTCTGATATTGAGTTTCAGGGTGACGGCTCTAAAGCGACTTTTTTCTATACTGCAGAGGAGCGCGTAGATTTTAGACAATTGATCAAAGAATTTGCACAAGAGTTTAGAACCCGTATCGAAATGCGTCAAATAGGCTTTAGACAAGAAGCGGCGCGTTTAGGCGGAATAGGTTCTTGTGGGCGCGAGCTGTGTTGCTCAACCTGGTTAACAGATTTTAGATCGGTGACGACCAGTGCAGCACGCTATCAGCAACTTTCTTTAAATCCGCAAAAATTAGCAGGTCAATGTGGGAAGTTAAAATGCTGCTTAAATTATGAGCTGGATGCCTACTTAGATGCGCTAAAAGATTTCCCCAAAACAGAACAAAAACTGTATACAGATAAGGGCACAGCGGTTTGCCAGAAGATCGATATTTTTCAAGGACATCTCTGGTATGCTTATGAAGGCGAGTGGATGAACTGGCATAAGCTCACCACAACGCAGGCCAATGAGATCATTGAAGCCAATAAGAAGAAAAACAAAGTAGCAAGTCTAGAAGAGTATGCTGCAGAACTTATTACAGACGCTAAAGTAGATTTTGGAAACGTTGTAGGGCAAGACAGTTTGACCCGTTTTGACAAACCTAAAAACAGCAGGAAGCGTTCAAAAAACCGTCGTAAAAAAGGAAATTTCCGAAAAAAGGGACCTAAAAAAAATGCATAAATACTTCTGTGCGCTTTTAGTTTTAAGCTGTTTTTGGTCTTGCGATAAAACAGCTGCTTTTCACGAATATAAATCGCTGCCCAAGTATTGGAAAAGCGATTCTGCGGTAACGCTAAAAGTAGATAACTTAGACACTTTAAGTACGTATAATGCGTTTATAACCTTGCGCAATGACAATTCGTATGCCTTTAGCAACGTGTTTTTGATCGCTTCGATGCAATTTCCTAACGGAAAAACCATTACAGATACGCTAGAGTACAAGATGGCAAATCCTGACGGAAGCTGGCTAGGCACCGGTTTTGGCGATATTAAGGAAAATAAACTTTGGTATAAAGAACATATACAATTTAGCGAAGCAGGCAGCTACACCTTTAAGCTGAAGCAGGCAATGCGTCGCAACGGGGACGTAAATCCTATCGCTGATTTAGAAGGAATTAGAGATGTAGGTTTACGTATTGAAAAAACAAACGAATAGAGATAAAATGGCTCAAAGTAAAAAGAAGCCTGCAAAACAGGCGAAAACTTCAAACCATAAACCCTATATCAAAGGGTTTTGGATTTTGTTTTTAAGCGGATTAGCTGCTGTAATTTTAGTGTTTCTTCTTGCCTCTTGGGGAGCTTTTGGTAAACTGCCCACCTTTGAAGAGCTTGAAAACCCAGAAAGCAATCTCGCTACTGAAATTCTTTCTTCTGACGGAAAAACCTTAGGTAAATTTTATAATGAAAACCGAACTCCGGTTAAATATGAAGACTTGCCGCAAAACCTTGTTGATGCCGTAGTTGCAACCGAAGATAGACGTTTTTATGAGCACTCCGGGATCGATATGCGAGGTACGGCAAGAGCCGTGGCTTTTTTAGGTTCAAAAGGAGGGGCAAGTACTATCACGCAGCAGTTGGCCAAACTTCTATTTTCTGACACTCCAAGCAGCAAGTTTGAGCGTGTACTTCAAAAGGTAAAAGAGTGGATTATTGCCGCGCGTTTAGAAAGTCAGTACACTAAAGAAGAGATTATTACAATGTATCTCAATAAGCAGGATTTCCTGTTTCAGGCGGTGGGAATTCGCTCTGCTTCAAAGATCTATTTTAATAAAGAGCCTCGTGAGTTGCGTCCCGAAGAATCTGCGATCATCGCCGGGATGCTCAAAAACCCAAGACAATTTAATCCGTATCGGGAGATTTCAAGAGATAAGTCGCTAGAGCGAAGAAATACGGTTTTAGCGCTTATGGCCGAAACCGGAAAAATTACTGAAACCGAGCGCGACAGTCTGATCGCAATGCCTATGGAGATCAAGTTCTCTCCAGAAGGCCACGCAGATGGGATCGCAACGTATTTTAGAGAATACTTAAGAGCCTTTATGTCTGAATGGATCGAAGAAAATCCTAAAGGCGTTGATGCTGATGGTAATGAAGAATATTATAACATCTATCGCGACGGACTCGTAATTACCACAACGCTTGATTCGCGTATGCAGCGTTATGCAGAAGAAGCCGTAACCGCACATATGGAAAATCTTCAACGCGAGTTTGACCGTCAAAATGAGAAGAATAGTACGGCTCCCTTTAGAGATATTAGTAAAGAGGAAGAAGAAGTAATTATCAATCGCGCAATGCGTAATTCTGACCGTTGGAGAAAGATGGCCGCTCAGGATATATCGGTAGAAGATATCAAGGCTTCTTTTGATAAAGAAACTGATATGCGAGTTTTTGTCTGGAAAGACGGTGCAAAAGAAGTGGATACCGTGATGACTCCACGTGACAGTATTTTGTATTACAAGCGTTTCTTACGTGCAGGTTTATTGAGTATGACCCCGCAAACGGGCGAAGTCAAAGCTTGGGTAGGCGGAATCAATTACAAGCATTTTCAATACGATCACGTAAAAACGGGTAGACGACAAGTAGGTTCAACATTCAAGCCGTTTTTGTACGCCACAGCCATAGATCAATTACACCTTTCGCCTTGCGATACGGTTCCAGATATTCCGTATTGTATTCCTGCGGGAGAAATGGGAGCTCAAAAAGCTTGGTGTCCAGAAAATTCTAGCAGTGGCTTTAAGGGGATGGTAACGCTAAAGTCGGCTTTAGCAAACTCGATCAATACCGTATCAGCGCGTTTAATGCATCGTGTAGGTCCTAAACCGGTTATCAATCTTATTGAAAAACTAGGAGTGGATACAGAAAATATCCCGGAAGTTCCTTCTATTGCTTTGGGTACAGCAGACTTGAGTTTGTTTGAGATGGTCTCGGCATATTCAGCTTTTGCAAATAAAGGCGTTCACGTTGATCCACAAATCGTATCAACAATTGTAGATAAAAACGGTACTGTTTTATATCAGAGTGTTCCTAAAGCTAAAGATATTATCAGTCAAGAGTCGGCTTACGTTACTGTTAATCTGATGGAAGGGGTGACCCAGTATGGTTCTGGTGCTAGATTACGCTCAGGTGCGATCAATAACTATGTGTATAACAATGTAGTTACGGGGCATCCTTATGCGTTTAAAAATCCAATTGCCGGTAAAACAGGAACTACACAAAATCAAAGTGACGGTTGGTTTATGGGTATGGTTCCTAATCTGGTAAGTGGTGTTTGGGTAGGAGGCGATGACCGCTCGGTTCACTTCCCTTCAATCACCTATGGTCAGGGAGCAACAATGGCATTGCCTATTTGGGCGGTTTTTATGAAAAAATGCTACGAAGACGAAGAGCTTAAAATTTCAAAAGGTGATTTTGAGCGACCTGAAAACTTATCAATCCGTGTAGATTGTTCGGCCCCGGCAGAAGGTGCAGCACAAGAGGTAGACTTACCAGATGAGTTGGACTTTTAATCCTTTTTAGAATACCATAAATTACTGCTAAAAGATTGCGGTTAGAAAACGTATTTTGTAATTTTCTTAAACTAAAATGAGAAAATGATAACAAAAACGGTAAACTCGGTTACAGAAGCATTAACGGGTATTGAGGACAATATGACCTTGATGTTAGGTGGTTTTGGGTTGAGCGGAATTCCGGAAAAAGCGATCGAACAACTCGTTAAACTTAACGTGAAAAATCTAACCTGTATTTCTAATAATGCCGGAGTAGATGATTTTGGTCTGGGCTTATTGCTTCAGAAAAAGCAGATCAAAAAAATGATCTCATCCTACGTGGGCGAAAATGCTGAGTTTGAACGCCAAATGTTAAGCGGCGAACTTGAGGTCGAATTGATTCCGCAAGGAACTTTAGCAGAACGTTGCCGCGCTGCACAGGCAGGTTTTCCGGCGATCTACACCCCGGCAGGCTTTGGAACAGAAGTAGCTGAAGGCAAAGAAACCCGAGAATTTGATGGTAAAATGTATGTACTGGAACATGCTTTTAAAGCCGATTTTTCATTTATAAAAGCCTGGAAGGGAGATACCGCAGGTAATCTCATTTTTAAAGGAACGGCGCGCAACTTTAATCCGCCGATGTGTGGAGCGGCAAAAATCACAGTCGCTGAGGTTGAGGAGCTCGTACCTGCTGGCGAATTAGACCCTAACCAAATACATATTCCGGGTATTTTTGTTCAACGTATTTTTGAAGGTAAAAACTACGAGAAACGCATTGAGCAGCGCACCGTAAGGAAACACAACGACTAACAACTAAACATATATAACAACCAAAAATTAATTTAATAATGGCACATTTAAGATTAGGTGATGTTGCACCAGATTTTACAACAGATACCACAGAAGGAACTATAAATTTTCACGAATGGCTTGGCGACAGCTGGGGGATTTTATTCTCGCATCCAGCAGATTATACTCCAGTTTGTACAACAGAGTTGGGAACAGTAGCGAATTATCACAACGAATTTAAAAAGCGTAATGTGAAGCCTATCGCACTCAGCGTAGATGGCGTGGCATCACACAAAGAGTGGATCAAAGACATCAACGAAACCCAAAATACCACTGTAGATTACCCAATCATTGGCGATGAGGACCGTAAAGTTGCAGAGCTTTATGATATGATTCATCCTAACGCAAGTGAGAAAGCTACGGTACGTTCGGTTTTTGTGATAGGACCAGATAAGAAAATCAAACTTACGTTGACATATCCCCCTTCAACAGGTAGAAACTTTGACGAAATTGTACGCGTTATCGATTCGCTTCAGTTGACAGCATACCATAAAGTGGCTACACCGGCCAACTGGAAGGATGGGGAAGACTGTGTGATCTCGCCAAGTGTAAGTAATGAACAAATTCCGGAGTTTTTCCCTAAAGGGCACACAGAAATTAAGCCTTACTTGAGAATGACTCCACAACCAAACAAATAAGATGCTAGACAAAAACGGAATCGCCAGGCGTATCGCACGTGAAGTTCAAGACGGTTTTTATGTAAATCTCGGTATTGGCATACCAACATTGGTTGCCAATTATGTGCGAGATGATATTGAAGTCGAATTTCAAAGCGAGAATGGGGTTTTAGGAATGGGGCCTTTTCCTTTTGAAGGGGATGAGGATGCTGATATTATTAATGCCGGTAAACAGACCATTACTACGCTCCCGGGCGCTTCGTTTTTTGATTCTGCTTTAAGTTTCTCCATGATCAGAGGGCAACACGTTGACCTTACTATTTTAGGTGCGATGGAAGTTGCTGAAAACGGGGATATTGCTAACTGGAAAATTCCGGGTAAAATGGTGAAAGGTATGGGCGGCGCGATGGATCTTGTCGCTAGTGCCGAAAATATCATTGTTGCAATGATGCATACCAATCGTTCCGGGCAGTCTAAGCTTTTAAAGCGCTGTACACTACCGCTTACCGGTGTGGGTTGTGTTACTAAAATAGTCACCAATCTGGCGGTGTTAGAAGTTACTGCTAAAGGTTTTAAGCTTTTAGAACGCGCCCCTGGAGTTTCTGTAGAAGAAATCAAGAAAGCGACCGAAGGTACCTTAGAAATACCTGATGAGGTTCCGGAGATGATTCTAGCATAAATAATTTGTAGTTTATCGATATAAAAGAGCCTTTAAAGAGGCTCTTTTTTGTCTTTAAACGATTGATGTTATTCGTTGAAATACTTGTTTCAGAATTTTCAACGCTGAAAAACACTTAAATTCGGTTGAAAAGCAATAATTTTTAACATTGTTTTGATAAAATCAACTGATTTTGTTTGGAGCAATGAAAAAAAATCCTACATTAGCAGCATTCCAACTCGGTAAGATTTTATAACAACCCTAGGAATTGCAAACAGAGGTTGTTGTTTAGCTTCAAAATAGGAGTATTTTGATGTTATGATTTGTTAAAAAAACCGCGAGGGGAGCCTTGCGGTTTTTATCTTTTAGAAACCCTGAATCGTAAGATTCCAATTATAAAAACAAACACCTTTATTATCAAAGGTGTTTTTTAGTCTTAATAATCTATGTTTCATTAAAAGCATCGCCCAATGCGTACACTTACCCAACCCGTGTCCTTCTTCCAAAAAATAACATATAGTTTTAAAGCAACCGTAGCGGTTATTGCAATGCTGTGGTACTTGGTACGTAAAGTGTTTTTCTTTATGTTTTAAATCCCTTTTGGGATTGCATTAATAAGTGCTTGCGTATAATCGCTTTGAGGAGCAGCGTACACCGCATCGGCCTCTCCGGTTTCTTCAAATTGTCCGTTGCGCATTACAAGTAAACGATCTGAAATATATTTTACTACAGCAAGGTCGTGAGAGATAAATAAATACGTAAAATTATACTCTTCTTTTAAGGTGTTCAAAAGATTGAGCACTTGAGCTTGCACCGAAATATCTAAAGCGGAGACGGACTCGTCACAAACAATAAATTTAGGTTTTACAGCGATGGTACGTGCGATACCTATACGCTGGCGCTGACCTCCACTAAACTCGTGCGGATAACGGTCATAATGCTCGGGAAGTAATCCTACCTGCTCCAGCAATTTTAAGGCTTCTGCTTTGCGCTCTTTTTTTGATGTATAAAGTTTATGAACTTCCATGGCTTCGGTGATTGCTTGACCTACTGTTAGGCGTGGATTTAAAGAGGAATATGGATCTTGAAAAATAATTTGAATATCTCTACGCAGCTTCCGCAATTCACGGGTTTTTAAACGCGTTAAGTCGGTACCCTGATAAAAGATATGACCGGAAGTCACTTGATCTAATTGAAGAATTAAATTACCTAACGTAGACTTTCCGCAGCCGCTTTCACCCACAAGCCCTAAGGTTTCGCCTTCATAAATCTTAAAACTCACATCATTTACAGCCTTGATGGTTTCTTTTTTTCCAAAGAATGAAACTTTACTATAATACTCCTTTTGAGCATTTTTTATCTCAAGCAACGGAGTTTTTGAATACAGTTTTTGGTGTTTCGCTATTCTTACCGCCTCGCTTACCGCAGATGCCATTGGCTTTTGATTTAAGAAATCAGCAACCGTAGGTAGGCGCTCCAAACGCTCTTTTGTAGAGGGCCGGGCGTAAATAAGCGCTTTAGTGTATTCTTCCTGAGGATTTTTAAAAATAGACACCGAACTCCCACGCTCAACAATCCTTCCCTTATACATCACGATAACACGATCTGCGATCTCGCTCACCAGCGAAAGGTCGTGCGAAATAAACAGGATGCTCATTCCTGTTTCTTTTTGAAGCTCTTTTAAGAGCAAAATAATCTCTTTTTGCACCGTTACATCAAGTGCTGTCGTAGGCTCGTCTGCGATGAGCAATTTGGGTTTACAGGCGATCGCCATTGCGATCATCACCCGTTGTTTTTGACCGCCGCTTATTTCGTGCGGATAGGCCTTAAAAACGCTCGCCGGTCTTGGTAATTTAACCTGTTCAAAAAGTTTAAGTGTTTCGGTTTTGGCTTCTTGGGCCGATAGTTTTTTATGACGTTGCAGTATTTCGGTGACTTGTTTACCGCAGCGCATCGAAGGATTGAGCGAACTCATAGGTTCTTGGAAGATCATCGAGATCGCATTCCCGCGTATTTTCTGAAGTTCTTGGGTAGAGTAGTTGAGCAAATCTGCGCCTTCAAAAAGAATTTCGCCCGAAGAAATGTCAACACTCTTTTGAGGCAATAAACCTAAAACAGCAAGATTGGTTACCGATTTCCCGGAGCCTGATTCCCCAACGATTCCCACGATTTCATTAGGAAGAACATTAAAACTAATGTCGTGTAAAACTGCATTGGTGTTGTTACGGGATTTAAATCCCAGACTTAGATTTTTTACCGAAAGAAGTGGCGCTTGATTCACATTTTAAAAGTACAATTTATCTGAAGCAATCTAGACGGAAGTCACCTCGTTTTCTTGTAGCAATTGCTCGTTACGCAGACGAAGTACGATCTGTGCAACAGCAACCACATCGCGCTCACAATATTCTATAATACGTTTGATATCATTCTCTTTGTAGAAAACTTCACAAACCTGACTGCCGTCGATATCGGTTTTAGGAGATGGGATATTTAAAATTTTGGTGAGTAATTTTAAGGAAGTGTAGTGCTTATAATCACCAAATTTCCACAGTTCTAATGTATCTAAATGCGGAACTTCCCAAGGTTTCTTTCCAAATAAATCCAGCTTAAACGGTAGCTTTATTCCGTTGATAATCATTCTTCTCGCAATAAATGGAAAATCGAATTCTTTCCCATTATGGGCGCAAAGTACGTGTTGGGGTTTATTGTAATGCTCGGTCAATAATTTTTTAAAAGCGAGCAGCTGCTGCTTTTCATCTCCATGAAATGAAGTCGTTCTAAAGCTTCGGCCTTGTTCTGTGTTGTGAAAATATCCTACAGAAATACAAACGATCTTACCAAATTCCGCCCAAATTCCGGCACGGTCGTAAAAAGCTTCAGCGGGAAATTCGTCTTTTCGTTGATACTCGGTTTTATCGGCGTAAAGCTGTTGCAATTCGGGATCCAAATCGCTGAAATGCTCGTGCTGCGGAACCGTTTCAATATCTAAAAAAAGAATGTTTTCAAGCTGAAGTCGGGAGATCATAGTCAATTTATTTTATAAGCTTCTTCAAGATAGGCGTCCATTTCATCAGGATAACCGGTCGCATTGGTTTTACCCCGGCTGTGGCCCAGGCGCACTACTATAAGATCATCTTCAGGAATCACCATCACATACTGCCCCAAGTGCCCGCGCATCATAAATACCTTTTTATCCTTAAAATCTTTCAGCCAAAATCCGTAGCCGTACGGTTCGCCTTCAAATCTGGGCGTGATCGACTTGGCTACAAAGGCTGAGTCTAGAATTTGTTTGCCATTCCATTCACCATAATCTTTATACAGTTTTCCTAAACGCGCAAAATCCCGAGCGTTAGAAGCGATACAGCAATAGGCTTTGACAAGGCCGCCTTCTTCACTGTCTAATTGCCAAAGCGCATCTTGGTTGGCGCCCAGAGGTTTCCATAAACTTTCAGAAAGATAATCGGCTAGTTTTTTACCGGTGGCCCGCTCTAAAACCATCGCGAGTAATTGCGTGTTTCCGCTGAGGTATTTATATCCGGTTCCCGGTTTTTCTTTCATTCCCAAACCGAGCATCACGGGTTCCAGATGGTCATCAAAATACGCACGTGTCGTCACAGAAAACGGACTGTAATACGACTCGTCCCAATTGAGTCCGCTGGCCATCGATGCTAAATCGCCCACGGTCATTTGCGCTGCAGTTCCTTCTGAATATTCTGAAATAAAATCACCTACAGGCTGATCTAAACTTTTTATGTAACCATCTTTTATAGCTTTTCCCAACAATGCCGAAACATAACTTTTGGCCATCGAAAAAGAATTGCTTTTAGAATCCTGACCAAACCCATCATAATAATCTTCAAAAACAATACTGTCGTTTTTGATCACCATATAGGCGATTGAACCAAACTCTTTATGAATCTGCATCAGTTCATCGCTCAGGGTGTAGTTGTTGTAGTTTTTAGCATGCGGCCAGGGTTGCGCAGTTCCTGCTTCAATGGTGGTGTTGTCAAACTTTTTATAATCCTCGAGGTAGGCCGTGGTGTGACCCGTGAAATATATTGTGCGCACGGCTTTGATCAAATAGTTGTAATCAAACACATACAATGCGATGATGAGTATGAGGATCAGGCTGATTAAGCTTAAAAAGATGCGTTTGAGTATTTTCATAACTTAAAGATACCCAAAAAATTAAATGCGGAACGTTTAGAAAAGCGATTGCTGCGTCACCGGACTTTCGTGCTCCAGCAGCCATTTTTTACGCCAGATGCCGCCGGCATAGCCAGTCATAGATTGGTCACTGCCAATGACGCGATGACAAGGAATGATGATAGCAATAGGGTTTTTACCATTTGCCGAAGCAGCTGCGCGAATCACTTTGGGATCGCCCAGATTTTTAGCCATTTGTAAATACGAAGTGGTTTTTCCGAAGGGAATCTGGCTGAGTTCTTGCCAAACGCGTTTTTGAAAATCGGTGCCTTGCGGGTTTAGTTTAAGGTCAAAATCAGTGCGATTTCCATCAAAATATTCTTGTAGTTGAATCACAGCTGTTTTTAAAGCATCCGGAATTTTTTCGCTCTGCGGAAATTCCTCCTCCAAAAAAGTTACCGCTGAGATTCCGTTTAGATCACCGCTGATTTCAAGAGTTCCCATTGGAGAAGCTATAAAGACTTGATTCATTCTGAAGGTTTATCAGTATCCGGTCTGTCTTCGTGTTTGACATCGGTGTCGTGCTGCGGAGAAAGTTTTACCTCTTTAACCGGTTCTGGAGCTCGGTCTAAAACAATTCCCATACGTTTTGCGCGTCTTTCCCAATTTTTACGGGCTTGTACCTGCATATCTTCGATATCATCGCTCTCATCCATAATCTCGAGTCCAAGAAGGGTCTCGATGATGTCTTCCATAGTGACGATACCAATGGTGTTTCCAAATTCATCGGTGACTAAAGCCAAATGACCACGGCTCGAAACAAAGGTGTCAAAAAGCTGTGGAATAGGTTGGTCTGCATCTACGATCAAAATATCACGTCTGATGTCTGCTAGCGTTTTTTCACCGCGTTCTTCAACAATTTCTTCAAGAACATCATCCTTAAGAATAAAACCGGTGATGTTATGCGATTTGTCTTTAAAAACCGGAATTCGTGAGAATTTTAAATGGGGGTGTTGCTTCTGAAATTCTTTGAGGGTAATGGTCTCATCTTCTGAAATAACCACCGGAAAAGGTGTCATCACGTCTTTGGCCATCACCGATTTAAAAACCAGCAAGTTCTTAATTACAGTAGTCTCATTGTCTTCAAAAACTCCTTCTTTTTCGGCAGCATCAGTGAGTGCCATAAACTCTTCACGACTCATCGTACCTACGTGCGCAGATTTCCCTACGAGTTTGGTCACTTGCATTAAAAGCCATAAAACACCAGTGTATTTTAAAAGAAGCAAAATGATCTTAAGGGACTTTGCGGTGAAATTCCCTAAGGATTTCCAGTAAGTTGCGCCAATGGTTTTAGGGATAATTTCTGAAAGAACTAAGATCGCCAAGGTCATTACTGTTGAAACCAAACCAACAAAATTGATTCCTAAGATGTTGACATCGTAGCCAGATTCTGCAGCCATTTTACCGGCTTGATCGCCCACTAAAATCGCACCTACGGTATGCGCGATCGTGTTTAAAGTGAGAATAGCGATAAGCGGCTTGTCAATATCCTTTTTAAAATTGGCTAAGGTTTCGGCATATTTTTTCCTTTCTTTGGTTTTAATTCTGATAAAACTAGGTGTTATACTGAGTAAAACAGCCTCAAGAATAGAGCAGAGAAACGAGAAAAAAATCGATATAAATGCAAAAGCGATGAGTAGCAGCATAGTGTCTTAAGATATAGGCTAATATACCATATTGAAAAACGTGCGCCAAAATCTTATGAAAAGCTTAGGGGAAAACATAAAAAAAGAGGCTCCTAAAGCCTCTTTTTATTTTCAGTCTAAGAAATCAATTTAACGACATCTTTTGCAAAATAACTCGCGATAAGGTCTGCGCCGGCACGTTTGATCGCGTAGGTTTGTTCAAGAACTACAGCGTCGTGATCAAGCCAACCTTTTTCGGATGCGGCTTTGATCATTGCATATTCACCACTTACCTGATACACAGAAACCGGAATATTCACCGCATTTTTAATATCGCGTACGATATCCAGATAGCAAAGACCCGGTTTTACCATCACGATGTCTGCACCCTCGTCAACGTCCATCAAGGTTTCTTTGATCGCTTCTTCGCGGTTGGCGTAATCCATCTGATAGGTTTTTTTATCTTTCGGAACATCTTTAAGATCTACCGGAGCACTGTCAAGCGCATCTCTAAACGGACCGTAAAACGCCGAAGCATATTTCGCAGAATAACTCATAATCCCAACATCATGATGCCCTTCATCTTCAAGAAGGGTGCGCATTTCAAAAATGCGACCATCCATCATATCGCTGGGCGCGATAAAGTCGGCACCGGCATTGGCGTGTGATAATCCCATCTCGGCAAGAACCGCACTCGAGTCGTCGTTGATGATCTTTCCGCCACCTACGATCCCGTCGTGACCAAAAGAAGAGAAGGGGTCAAGCGCAACATCGGTCATGACTACCATTTGCGGCTCGGTTTCCTTAACCGTTTTGATGGCGCGTTGCATCAATCCGTCTGGGTTTAAGGCTTCGGTACCGGCGTTGTCTTTTAATTTATCGTCAACTTTCACAAAAAGCAAAACGCTTTTAAGGCCTAACTTCCAGAGTTCTTTAATTTCCTTCTGAAGGTTGTCTAAACTCAAGCGGTAATAGCCCGGCATTGATGCGATTTCGTCTTTTACACCTTTTCCTTCTACCACAAAAAGCGGAACGATAAAATCACTTGGGGTTACTATGGTCTCACGCACCATTGCACGTAAAGCTTCTGAAGTACGTAATCTTCTATTTCTTCTTAATGGGAACATAATATTCTTTTTACTTAATTCTTATTACAATTTTTTACACCCAATCCTTAGGATTCTTTAAAACGTCTACCAACTTTGCTTCGGGGCTTCCCGGCTCGGGATGGTGATCGTAGCGCCACTGTACCGCCGGCGGAAGACTCATCAATATACTTTCAATTCTTCCATTAGTTTTTAGCCCGAAAAGTGTGCCTTTGTCGTGAACAAGATTGAATTCTACATAACGACCGCGACGCACTTCTTGCCAATCACGCTCTTTTTCGCCGTAAGCTAGATCTTTTCGCTTTTCTAAAATAGGAGCGTAGGCCGTGAGAAAACTATCGCCAACCTCGGTCACGAAGTTGTACCAGTCTTGCATTGAGCGTTCATCGGTAGCTTTGAGGTAGTCAAAAAATAAGCCGCCAAGACCACGGGCTTCCCCGCGATGACTGTTGTAAAAATACTCGTCACAACGCTTTTTATACTGCGGGTAAAACTCCGGATCATGCTTGTCACAAGCTGTTTTACACGTCTGGTGAAAATGCTGCGCATCTTCTTCACAAAGATAATAAGGCGTTAAATCTTGCCCGCCACCAAACCAAGAATCTACAAGGTTTCCGGCTTTGTCAAGCATTTCAAAATACCGCCAATTGGCGTGCACTGTAGGCGCATACGGATTTTTAGGATGAATGACGAGACTGAGTCCGCACGCAAAAAAATCAACGTCACCTACCTTAAAATACTGTTGCATCGCCGGGGCTAGTGGGCCGTGCACTTCAGAAATATTAACGCCGCCTTTCTCGATCACATTTCCGTTCTCGATCACTCGGGTGCGGCCACCGCCACCTTCTTCACGTTGCCAAAGATCCTCTTTAAAGGTAGCCTTGCCGTCAATAGCTTCAAGCTTTGCGGTGATCTGGTCTTGCAGGTTTTTTATATAGCTAACAAACTGTTCTCTCATAAAATTTTATTTGTGGTCTTAACGCGTGGCAATAGAAGATTTTTGTGCTCGATTAATGAGTTTGACCTCAATTAATGCTAGAATTAAATAATAAATACAACCAAGACATAAAGCTGTTTTGGGATCTTCGTTGAAAAGTCCGCCACTACTGTTTTGTTCAAAATAGCCCGATTGTTTTAAAAAGGGTTCATTTAAACCTAAATCGGGTAAAATAGATTGGCTAAACAGGACTACAAATATCAAAACAAAATAGATGCCTGCCGCCAGAATAGAGGTTAAAATAGCCCGGGAGCGTATCGCTTCGGAAACATCAGAAAACGCAAAACGCATTCTGTTTAGCATAATGAGCAAATAGCTAACAATGATAAAAGGATTGTTTCCGGCTTTAAAAAATCCGTAAGCGAAAACGCCATAAAAGGGAAAAAACAGGAACAAGGACATTTTACGGGGTGCTAGCGCCATAAAAACACCACTATGTACCAGAATAAATTCAAAAGTTATGAAAAGCGTAAGCGTGGTAATGGTATCAATATCCCCATACTGCGGCCAGCACCAGAATTTAAAATATTGAAAGGCCAGCAAAAGATTCATGGCCACGCCGGTGTAGACTAATGAAGTGTCATATTTTTCTAAAATACGCATCATAGACTTTGCTTTTTAAGAAGCTGAAGGGTAGTCGTACTTGCGGCAGTTACCGAAATAGGCAACACCAAAATAATTCCCACAAACGGAATGAGCAGAAACAGCATAAAAACGATACCGTTTCCGGTGGCAAAACCGCGATGCGCTTTAACAAAGTTGATGCTTTCACGATAGCTAAAATGGCGTTCCAGCGTATAGTCCATATTTCCAAAACCGGCATAATAGGCCTGAATCAGAAAGAGACTTGCAGTTGCCAAAACACCAACCACAGGAATCAGACTCAAAAGTAAAAAAGGAATGCTCAAAAGTAGTTCCCAAGCTAAATTGCGCAGGTTGATCTTGAGACCGCGTAAAAGCTGACTCGCATTTGAAGTATTGCGATGTTGATGCACATTAGCATATAAATGAGCTTCTATTTTTTCTGAAACCGGACTCATAAACGGAGCGGACAAGGCCATAACAATGTGCTTGTAAGCGATAAGGCCGAAAGCAATGATGAGGAGCGCGCCGGCAATATCGCTTATGGTGCGTACAGTGCTGGCGCCCCATTCCCAGATCCATAAGGAAGAAATCAGGCCTCCAAGATCGTCAGAAAAGCCATAAGCACTAAAGCCAATACTTAAAGCCGTAATAAAGCTAATGAGCATGGGGACTGCAAAGTATTTCCAAAGGTTTAGCTTACTTATGAGCGGTAGCGCATCTTTGTAAGCTAGGAGTCCGTTGAGCATTGCTTTAATCATGACTTAGGAATATAAACCAATCTATTTTGGTGATTTTCTGCTTCGGCAGGACTGGCTATTGCGATCGCATTTTCGGCAGCTTCCCGTAAAAAATGAATTGCTTCAGCTTCAGGTCTGTTTGCAAACATGCGAAGGGCTTGTATACCAAACGCATTGTTGTGCAAATCCATCACACGATCCATTTTTCGGTTTACAAAAAGTTCTTCGTGTAAATCTGTAAAACGCTGAGCCCAATCTTGCGCCTGGCGCAGGCTTTGTGTTTTTTTATACACTGCTTGGCCTAAAAGAATATTCCAAACGGCGTGTCTAAACGCATTTGCTTTATTGCTTTTATGGTGGGTGTTTCCGTAGTATTTAGTGGCGATTCTCAAGGCTTTTTTTGAGGCCTGTGCCGTCAGAAAAACGTATCCCGGGTTTTGAACAAAAAGACCTGCCAGCTTAAAAAGCTGAGAAAAACTCAATCCTTTTAAACGGGCAAGTATGCTCATCGCTCAGCTTTGTATTCTTTTACGGCTTCAATAAACGCACCGGCGTTTTCTAGCGGAATATTCGGTAGAATACCATGGCCTAGATTCACAATGTATTTGTCTTTTCCAAAAGCGTCAATCATTTCGGTAACCATACGTTTGATTTCCGCCGGAGGTGAAAACAAGCGTGTAGGATCAAAGTTTCCTTGAAGCGTAATGTTGCCACCGGTTAGGTAGCGTGCATTACGAGGGCTGCACGTCCAATCTACACCTAATGCCGAAGCACCACTTTTTGCCATTTCGCCTAGCGCAAACCAGCAGCCTTTTCCGAAGGCAATCACCGGAATTTCTTCTTTTAAAGCATCAATGATCTGCTGAATGTATTGCCAGCTGAATTCTTGATAATCTACCGGAGAGAGCATTCCACCCCAGCTGTCAAAAACCTGAACAGCATTAACACCGGCTTTTACTTTCTCTTTCAAATATAAAATTGTGGTATCTGTGATTTTCTGAAGCAGCGCGTGTGCAGCTTCGGGCTGAGTAAAACAAAACTCTTTTGCGATATCAAAGTTTTTTGAACCTTGACCTTGAACGCAATAGCATAAGATCGTCCACGGACTACCGGCAAAACCTATCAACGGAATCTCGTCGTTGAGTTTCTCCTTAGTCATTTTAATCGCGTCCATAACATAACCCAGTGTGTCGTTAATGTCCGGTACGATCACACGCTCTAGGTCTTTATGAGAACGAATAGGATCTGGCAACCACGGCCCGATGCCAGGTTTCATCTCTACGTGAATATTCATCGCCTGCGGAATCACCAAAATGTCACTGAATAAAATCGCGGCGTCCATCCCGTAACGACGTATGGGTTGCACGGTGATCTCACTGGCAAGCTCTGGAGTTTGGCAACGAGTAAAAAAGTCGTATTTCGCTTTGATCTCTTGAAATTCGGGTAAATAACGTCCCGCTTGACGCATCATCCACACCGGAGGGCGCTCTACCGTTTCTCCCTTTAATGCTCTTAAAAATAAATCGTTCTTGATCATAATAGTTTCTTGTCGTCTCGAGCGCACCCGAGGTTAGTTTAAAGCCTTTACCGCCCGCGCAATAACACTCTCAATGGTAGTGGCATTGGCAACGGTAACGTTTTGGGTATGTTTTTGAACTTCGGCGGCGGTGGTGTTACCAATACAAACCGAAAGCATATTCTTAAAATGATTTACAGCCGAAAAACTTTGTACTCCAGACGGACTGAAAAAAAGAACGGCGTCAAATTCCTGTTTAAATTCTTGCGTATTGAGCTGTGTTTTATAGCAAACGATTTCCTCAAAAGACACTTGATTTTTAGTCAAATAATCTGGAAGTTCGTCTCTTCTTATTGCACTACAAAAGAATGAAAAATGCGCGTTTTTGTAGTTTTTCACGATAAAATCGGCTAAATCTGCTGCATTTTGAGCGGTTTTCACCACTTTAAAACCTTTTTTGATTAAGGAACTTTCGGTTTTAGAACCTACGCAAAAACAGCTGAACGTTTCGGTATTTAAATCGGGTTGCGTCTTTAAAAAAGCCTGAACCCCATTTTTACTCGTGAAAATCAGATTTTCTAAGTTTTTTGGAAATTCAACATCCAGAAATTCAATTTGAATCGCATCATATTCAACCACCGAAAAACCAGCGCCCAAGATCAAATTCTTCTGGGCAGAGGTGAGTTTTTTTGTGGAAAGAATGCTTTTCATTATTGAGGATGAGGGGATTTTTAAAGTTCTTTTTTAATAGCTTCCATCAATTCGCGGCCGCCTTCTTCCAAAATTTTTAAAGCACATAGCGCACCAAAATCCTGACATTCTGATACCGGAATGTTTTCTTTGATCTCTAATTTTTGAGTTCCATCTAGGCTGAAAAGCGCTCCGTGAAAATGAATATGATCGTCTTCAATTTTTGCGATCGCACCAATAGGAGCGGTACAACCACCTTCTAATTTCCGAAGAAATTCGCGTTCTACTTTTGTGGTAAGCGCTGCATCAGCATCATTGAGTTTTGCACAAGCTTCTTTGCAAAAAGCATCATTGTCCATTACTGCGATCACCATCGCACCTTGTGCCGGAGCCGGAATCATCCAGTCTAAAACTTCGTGATTTTCGGGCTTCAAATTAATGCGTTCTAAACCGGCTTTTGCAAACACCGCTCCCGCCCAATCATTATCGGCTACCTTTTGCAGGCGGGTGTTTACGTTTCCGCGGAGATCAACTACTTGATGCTTTGGGTACTTATTAAGCCATTGCGCTTTGCGGCGTAAACTTCCCGTAGCAATAGTAACAGAATCTGAAAAATCTGTAGTGTTTTTATCACCTTTAAAGACAAAAATATCTTCGGTAGCAGCGCGAGGTAAAACTGCACCTTGCACAATGCCTTTAGGAAGTTGCGTAGGAACATCTTTCATAGAATGAACCGCGATATCTACGTCGCCATTGATCATCGCAACATCAAGAGTTTTGGTAAAAATACCGGTTATTCCTAGTTCGTAAAGCGGTTTGTCAAGGATAAGATCTCCGGTTGATTTTACCGAGATCAACTCGGTTTTATAACCTAAAGATTCTAATTGATTCTGTACGGTGTGTGCCTGCCAAAGCGCTAGTTCGCTATCGCGGGTGCCTATGCGTATGGTTTTTGCCAAAGCTTAGTTATTTTGAAGTTTAAACACTTTTTGAATCAACTCCAGACTTTCGGTATTTGAAAAATCCTCGGTTTTTAAGTGTTTTGCAAACTGAGTAGTAATTTTTTGAATGATGCGCTCGCTTATGATTTCGGCTTGTTCTTCATTAAAACCATCAATTTTTTTGCGCTGATTGTCGATCTCTCCATCTTTAAAATCGGCCAATTTCATCTTTAATGCGCGAATGGTGGGAGCAAATTGACGCGCGGTTAACCACTCGTAAAATTCCTCCTGAATTTCCTCGATGATGGCTTCAGCCTGCGGCAATTGCTTTTTGCGGCGATTGAGCGTATCGTTGGTGATTTTTGAAAGCTGATCTAGATGCACCAAGCTTACGCCGTTTACTTCTTCTACGTTTTCATTCACGTTTTTAGGAATGCTCAGATCGAGAATAAGTAAAGGTTTCTTGAGGTATAAAAGCTCTTTTGAAATGGTAGGCTTTTGTGCGCCTGTTGCTACAATGAGCACATCTGCTTGAGCAATTTCCGACTGAATATCAGCGTAATCCTTTACAATAAGATTAAATTTCCCCGCGATGCGTTCGGCTTTATCTTTAGTGCGGTTGATGAGCGTGATGTGGTCGTTTTTGGTGTGTTTTACCAAATTTTCACAGGTGTTACGCCCAATTTTCCCGGTACCGAAAAGCAAAATGTTCTTCTCTGAAATAAAAGGAACACGGGATAACATATATTGAACCGAAGCAAAACTCACTGAAGTTGCCCCGCTCGAAATATTGGTTTCATTTTTTATGCGCTTACTCGCCTGAATCACGGCATTGATCAATCGCTCCATAAACGGATTGACCAAATTGAGTTTTTTAGCGCGTTTAAAACCGCTTTTTAACTGACTTATAATTTCAAAATCTCCTAGAATCTGACTGTCAAGACCGGTGCCCACTTTAAAAAGATGCTCGACTGCTTGCTCGTTTTTGTACTCGTAAGAGACCGTTTTAAATTCTTCAATGGTGCCGCGCGTGTGCTCGCATAACAATTTGATGAGGTCTAAAGGTTCTTGAGCAAAACCATACAATTCGGTACGGTTGCAGGTAGAAATAATACTCAAGCCTTCAATACCCTCTTCGTGAGCACGACTTAAAATCGCTTCTTGAATGGTACTATCAACACTAAAATGCCCGCGCGTTTCAGCATCTGCTTTTAAATAGCTTAAGCCGATGGCGAAAAAATCACCGGGATAAGCCGGGTAAAAATGTCGTTTGCCGTTTGTATTCATAAGTTCGGGTGCAAATGTATTTCGGTAAAGCTTCAAAAAATAACGCTAGAGGTATGATTTTTAACGATGACCGAATAAATTGCCCTTTTTTTGAGGAAAATGCTGCAAATGGGCTAATTTAGTGAGGTGTTGTAAGATGAAGAAACGATACTGTTTAGAATAAATCTAAATAAAGTTTATTTTTAAAGTTATGGAAGGAGTCAAAAATATCGCTACAGGTTTATATAGTGAAACCACTATTGAAGAGGGATTTTTTATTCTAAAATTTAATAATGAAACCACTGAAGCCCAACAGATAGCCCGTGAAGTTGATAGTAGTTTTATTCAATTTCATTTTTGTGCAAAGGGTAATTCGGTCTTTCAGTTTAACGAAGGAAATTATAAGCTTCCGCTTGCGGAGGAGCATTCGTTGTTGCTGTATAATCCGCAGCGGGATTTACCCATTAATTTGGAGATCGCTCCAGAGAGCTGGGTGATTTCGGTGTTTATTTCGATCAAGAAATTTCATTCGCTCTTTTCAAGAGAAGCTGACTTTATAACCTTTTTAAGTGACGAAAATCGAGACCGAAAATATTACAAAGACGGTTTGATTTCTCCCTCAATGGCCATTGTGCTCAACCAATTGATGAATTATAACCTGCATCCTTCGGTGAAAGCGTTGTACTTTAAAGGAAAGGTGTATGAATTGATCAGCTTGTATTTTAACCGTCCGTCTGAAGCTGATGTCGAGCAGTGTCCGTTTCTGGTAGATGAAGATAATGTGGCAAAGATCAAACGCGCTAAAGACATCGTGATCGCACGAATGGCCGAACCGCCATCGCTACAGGAACTAGCCGATGAGATCAATCTTAGCCTCAATAAACTCAAAGAAGGTTTTAAGCAGATCTATGGGGATTCGGTTTATAGTTTTTTATTCGATTATAAGATGGAAGTTGCCCGCCAGTTGCTGGCAAGCGGATCGCATAATGTAAATGAAGTAGGGCTACGAATTGGGTACAGTACTGCAAGTCATTTTATCGCGGCTTTCAAAAAACAATACGGGACTACGCCCAAAAAATACATTCAATCTTTAAGCTAATTATGAGAAAATTAATCCCGGTTTTAGGTCTATTGCTGATTCTTTCGAGTTGCAATTCGACCAGAACTACAAACCAACCTGTTACAAAACACGTTTTAGTTTTTACCAAAACAATGGGCTGGCGTCACAGTTCTATTGAAAAAGGAGTTTCAACACTTAAAGAGATAGGAGCTCAGGAAGGTTGGCAGATCACACAAAGTGAAGACTCATTAGCTATCAATTCTGAAAATCTAGCTAAAACCGATCTTGTTATTTTCTTGAGCACTACGGGAGATATTTTAGGTTATGATCAGGAAGCTGCGTTCAAAAATTACATTCAAAACGGCGGTGCATTTATGGGCATCCACGCAGCCACAGATACTGAGTTTGACTGGCCGTGGTACGGTAAATTAGTGGGTGGTTATTTTAAAGATCATCCTAATAATCCCAATGTGCGCAAGGCTTCTTTGAAGAAAGCGGCTCCACACGTAACCACCAGCATGTATGCTAAAACTTTTGAGCGCACAGACGAGTGGTATAACTACTACAATTTAAGTGACGCAGTGACCCCTACTTTATATTTGGATGAAACCAGCTATGAAGGTGGAACCAACGGCGATTATCATCCCATTGCCTGGTATCAGGATTTTGATGGCGGTAGAATGTATTACACCGGCGGCGGCCACACCGACGAAGCGTATGATGAGGTGGCTTTTAAGGCACATCTGGAAAGTGTGATGCGCTGGTTGATGGAATGAATCACAATAAATTTTTCTGATAAAGTTTCACATAAGCTTTATAGTTATCGTATTTCTAAAAAATTGATAAGTCGTAAGTTTGACGCACTAAAAAAAAGGCATGAAAAAAGGAGTACTTCTAGTGAATTTGGGATCGCCTAAAAGCACCGATCCTAAGGATGTAAAAGAATATTTAGGAGAGTTTTTGATGGATGAGCGCGTCATCGACGTCCCACTTTGGGCGCGCACGCTGCTCGTAAAAGGAATCATCTTAAATACCCGACCAAAAAAATCTGCTGAAGCCTATTCAAAAATTTGGTGGGACGAAGGTTCGCCTTTGATCGTCTTAAGCGAACGCCTGCAGGCAAAAGTTTCAGAGAAAGTTGATGTTCCTGTGGCATTGGCGATGCGCTACGGAACACCCTCCTTAAAAGAAGGTCTTGAAGAGCTCAACGCACAAGGCGTAGATGAGGTTTTGATTCTTCCGTTGTATCCTCAGTTTGCTATGGCGACAACAGAAACCATCCTGGTTTTAGCTGAAGAGTTGCGTAAAGCACATTTTCCGCATATGCGTTTTTCAGATATTCCTGCGTTTTACAACAAGCCGGAGTATATTGAAGTACTTTCAAAAAGCATTCACGAGAAAATTGAAAACCTTGACTATGAGATGTTGGTTTTCAGTTATCACGGAGTTCCTGAGCGACACATTCGCAAAAGCGACGTTACAAAAAGTCATTGTAAAATAGACGGCAGCTGTTGTCAAACGCCTTCTCAGGCACATCAGTTTTGCTACCGCCACCAGTGTTATGAAACCACACGCCAGGTTGCTGAAAAACTCAATTTAAAAGAAGGGACCTATTTCACTTCCTTCCAATCTCGTTTAGGTTTTGACCCGTGGTTGCAACCCTATACCGATCGTACCATAGAACGTTTTGGTAAAGAAGGCATCAAAAAAATGGCAATTGTTACTCCGGCTTTTGTGAGTGATTGTCTTGAGACGCTGGAAGAAATCGCGATGGAAGGTGAAGAGATCTTCCACGAGATGGGCGGTAAGGAATTTACCACTATCCCTTGCTTAAATGATCGCGACGATTGGGCGCACGTTGTTGCTACCTGGATCAACGATTGGGCGCTGGTAGAAGCCTCAAAAGCTATAGCATAACTCCATTCCCGCGTAGGCGGGAATCTTTTTTTGTAAGCATCTGAAATTTTTGTTTTCGACAACCCTTACAAGCATGAATCTTTTTAACCCAAAATAAATTGCTAAAAACCGAACGTTCTGAAGCTTTAGGAAACGAACCTATCAGCACGCTGCTTATCAAGCAAGCAGTGCCGGCATCTATAGGGATTCTAGTGATGTCGCTCAATATTCTTGTCGACACCATTTTTGTGGGCAATTGGATTGGGAGTATTGCTATCGCAGCGATCAATGTGGTGCTGCCGGTTTCTTTTTTTATTGCAGCTTTGGGGATGGCAATCGGGATAGGTGGTTCTTCTATTATTTCTCGCGCGTTAGGAGCTAATGATAAGAGCAAGGCGCTAAAAACCTTTGGTAATCAAATAACCATAACCTTGCTGTTGACCATCAGTATGGTGATTTTAGGCTTGGTTTTTATCAATCAGTTAATTCCTGCCTTCGGAGGAAAGGGCGACATCTTTGAGCCCGCAAAGATCTATTACCGAATTGTACTTTACGGAGTGCCGGTGCTAGCGCTGTGTATGATGGGCAACAATGTGATCAGGGCCGAAGGCAAACCTAAATTTGCAATGATCGCGATGATCATTCCATCGCTGGGGAACTTGATTCTTGACTATCTTTTGATCAATATTCTGGATATGGGGATGGAAGGCGCCGCTTGGGCAACCACTGCATCGTACATCTGTTGTTTCTTTTACGTGTTATGGTACTTCCTAAGCGACAATTCTGAATTGAAAATTGATGTCAGTCATTTTGGTCTTGACTGGCCTATTTTAAAAGAAATGTCGGCTTTAGGTTTTGTGACCCTTGCGCGACAAGCAGTGGTAAGCTTGACCTATTTGTTGATGAACAATATTCTGTTTGAACTGGGCGGCGAAGCTTCGGTCACAGTGTATGCGATCATAGGGCGTATGCTTATGTTCGCTTTGTTTCCCGTCCTTGGGGTTACCCAAGGTTTTCTACCGATCGCCGGTTACAATTACGGAGCGCAAAATTATGATCGGGTGCGTCAAAGCATCAAGTTAGCGATCTATTATGCTTGCGGGGTTGCCGTACTGATCTTTATAGCAATTATGGCATTTCCAGAAGCTATTGTTTCGGTTTTTACGCAAGACGAAGCGGTGCTGCGGGATACACCTTGGGCGATGCGCTGGGTGTTTGCGGCGATTCCTATTATAGGGATTCAGTTAATTGGTTCGGCGTATTATCAAGCGATTGGTAAAGCAACTCCGGCACTACTTCTAACGCTCACCAGACAAGGATTTTTCTTTATTCCGCTGGTGCTTATACTTCCTAATTACTTTGGCGAATTAGGCGTTTGGATTTCTTTTCCCATTGCTGATACTTTATCAACAGGAGTTACGGCTTACTTTTTATGGCGAGAAACACGCCTAAAGTTAGACTAGAAGTATTCAAAAAAGATTGTAATGATTAACTTAGTTAGCTACTAACTAAGTCTTTTAATTATGCACAAACTTTTACTCTTTAATCGAGGGTCAAATGCCGCAAGCGGTTACACTCAAACAACGCGAAGCACGCACAATGCATTTCGAAGTGTATCTTGTTTGCTTGGGCTATTATGCTCCTTGTTCTTTCTTTCATTAACCAATATTCAAGCACAGGACGTTGATGAAGCTCTTTATGAAGCTTTAGAATATCGTCTTATAGGTCCGTTTAGAGGTGGTCGTAGTGCGGCGGTAACCGGCGTTCCGGGCAAACCCAACTTATTCTATTTTGGAGCTACCGGTGGTGGCGTATGGCGTACCAAAGATGGTGGTCGTTCTTGGGACAATATTTCTGATGGTTATTTCGGCGGAAGTATAGGCGCGGTGGAAATTGCTCCTAGCGATCACAATATCATTTATGTGGGTGGTGGTGAAAACACGCTGCGCGGAAATGTTTCTTCGGGTTACGGAATGTGGAAATCTACAGATGCCGGTAAAACCTGGGAAAAAGCAGGCTTACCTAAAAGCCGACACGTTTCAAAAATACGGGTACATCCTACCAATCCAGATATCGTTTATGCTGCGGTTTTGGGTGATATTTATAAACCTACGCAAGAGCGTGGAGTTTACAAATCTACAGATGGTGGCGCCAATTGGGAGCGCGTACTTTTTGCTACCGAAGATGCCGGTGCGGTTGACTTGACGTTTGATCCTAACAACCCTCGTGTTTTATATGCTTCGACCTGGCATTCCCGCAGAACGCCGTACAGTTTTATCAGTGGTGGTGAAGGTTCGGCCTTATGGAAATCTACCGATAGCGGTAAAACATGGAAAGAGATTTCAAAAAATGACGGATTCCCAATAGATACGTTAGGAATCATTGGAGTTGCGGTTTCGCCTGTAAATTCAGAACGTGTTTTTGCAATGGTTGAAAATAAAGATAAAGGTGGTCTCTACCGAAGCGAAGACGGCGGTATCAGCTGGAAACTCATCAACGACGATCGTAACTTGAGACAGCGCGCGTGGTATTATACCAAAGTATATGCAGATACTCAAGATGAAGATGTGGTTTATGTGCTTAATGTGAGCTATCATAAAAGTACCGATGGTGGTAAAACTTTTGAAAGCAACAATGCGCCGCACGGCGATCACCACGATCTTTGGATTGCTCCAGAAAACCCTATGCGCATGGTAATGGGAGATGATGGTGGTGCTCAGATCACTTATGATGGTGGAGAAACCTGGAGTACTTATGGCAACCAGCCTACTGCTCAGTTTTATAGATTAGCGACAGACAATCAGTTTCCGTATCGTATTTATGCAGCGCAGCAAGATAACTCTACGGTGCGCATTCCGCATAGAACAGATGGCTACAGTATTAGTGAAGAAGATTGGGAAAGCACAGCCGGTGGCGAAAGTGCGCATATAGCGGTAGACCCAGAAAATCCAAATATCGTTTATGGTGGAAGCTATGACGGCTTTTTAACCCGAGTGAATCACGAGAACAATACGGTGCGTTCGGTTTCGGTTTGGCCAGATAACCCAATGGGCCACGGTGTTGAAGATATGAAGTACCGTTTTCAATGGAATTTCCCCATTATGTTCTCCCGTCACAATCCAGATGTGTTGTACACCTTCAGTAATCACGTACATAAAACCACAAACGAAGGACAAAGTTGGGAAGTGATCAGCCCGGATCTTACGACCGATGATAAATCAAAACAAGGTTCTTCCGGCGGACCGATCACGCAAGACAATACTTCCGTAGAATATTACTGTACCATTTTTGCAGCTAATGAGAGTCCGTTGAAAGAAGGCTTGCTCTGGACCGGTAGTGACGATGGTTTGGTTTATGTGTCACGCGACGGCGGTGAAAACTGGGAGAATGTAACGCCAAGAGGAATGCCCGAGTGGATGATGATCAACAGTATTGAGCCGAGTTATTTTGACGAGGGGACCTGCTATATCGCCGGAACCAAATATAAAACCGGTGATTTTGCACCATATTTATACAAGACCACAGATTACGGTAAAAGCTGGGAAAAAATCACTGATGGAATCGAAGCAGAACACTTCACGCGTGTCGTACGTGAAGATCCTGAAAAAGAAGGTTTATTGTATGCAGGCACTGAAACCGGAATGTACATTTCGTTTGACGCCGGTGAAAACTGGAAACCTTTTCAGCTGAACTTGCCTATTGTTCCCATCACTGATTTGGCGCTTAAGGAGAACAATTTGATCGTAGCAACACAAGGGCGAAGCCTTTATATCATTGATGATTTAAGTATGTTGCATCAAGCGATCGAAGCAGAAGATACCGATGCAGTGCATTTGTATAAACCAAAAGATACTTACAGAATGGACGGCGGTAGTCGCAAGTCGAATTCGGCAGGGACCAATCATCCAAGCGGCGTGATGACCTATTTCTACCTTCCGGAATATGATGCTGAAAAAGACAGCATTTCATTGACGTATTTTGATGCTAAAAACGATACGATCAAATCGTACAGCAGTAAACGAAGTGACGATAAATTAAAAGTCAAAGAAGGGGCTAATCAATTCAACTGGGATATGACCTATGACGGTGCAGAGCGACTACCGGGAATGATCTTATGGTGGGCGAGTACTCAGGGACCACAGCAAATCCCTGGAGAATACACCGTAAAATTGAATGTAAATGGAACCGATTATACGCAACCGTACACCATTCTGGCAGATCCACGTTCTGAAGCGACCGTTGCAGATATGCAGGCGCAATTTGATTTTATTTCAGATGTAAATGAGACTGTAGATCACGCGCACCAGAGCATCAAAAAGATCAGAAATATCAACACGCAGTTGAGTGCTTTTGAAAAGCAGTACAAAGACAATCCCGATACTGAAGAACTTCGGGAAAAGTCTAAAACCCTGCGGGAAGATCTTGAGGAAATTGAAAAAGCGCTGTATCAAACCAAAAACCGAAGTGGGCAGGATCCGCTTAACTTTCCGATCAAGTTGACTAATAAATTGGCGCACTTGAATTCTTTAGTTGGAATGGGAGATTTTGCGCCAACAGATCAGGATGTCGCGGTGAAAAATGAACTAACGGCTAAAATAGATGCAGAATTAGACAAGTTTGATAGGCTGGTAAACGATGAGGTTGCCGCGTTTAACAAACAATTCAATGCGATGCAGCTCAATTATCTGTTTGTAGAAGAAGAATAGATAAAGCGCTTCAATATAATAGAACTTAGAAAACGATTCTCGCCTTTCGCTTAGGCGACGAATCGTTTTTTATTATTTCGGGTTACCTTTGACTTATGGAATACTACAACTACTTTAAATCGCTGCACCTCATATTTATCGTGACGTGGTTTGCGGGCTTATTCTATGCGCCACGCTTGTTTATGTATCAGATTGAGGCTTCCCAAAAACCCGAACCAGACCGAAGCATTCTGGGCGATCAGTTGGCTTTGATGACTAAACGTCTTTGGAAGATCATCACCTGGCCTTCGATGATTTTAGCCAGTCTATTTGCATTTGTGATGTTGCATTTAAATCCGGGGCTTTTGTATGCACCTTGGATGCAAATTAAATTAGCATTTGTCGTGTTGTTGTATGCCTATCACTTTAAAAGTCATCAAATATTTAAGCAACTGCAACGCGGTGAGATAAATTATACGACCAGATATATGCGCATCTGGAATGAGGGCCCAACCTTAATTCTATTTGCGGTGATCTTTTTGGTAATTACTAAAAGTGCTACCAACTGGATTTGGGGATTAGCCGGTTTGATCTGTCTAGCAGTGCTTTTAATGTTGGGAATTAAACTTTATAAAAGCATTCGCGAAAAAAATCCTAATGCCTAACGGCGCGATTTTTGATAACTTGTTTTCGATGAAATTCAATAAGCTTTCTTTACGCCTGCGTATCTTTTTTGGGATGGTGTTGCTCATTTTAGGAGCTTCTATTCTCATCGGGATCATCAGCGTGGTTCAGTATAAAGAGGAAGCAAAAGAGTATCATCGCGACCGCTTATTGCGTAAGGAAGATCAGATACGCGCAGAGATCGATTATGTACTGGACCAGACCACTTATGAGGTTATCTCTAAGAACATTCCGTTTATTTTAAAGTACAACAATGATATTTACCGCATTGCAGATGTTCACGAACTGCCTATAAATATCTATGATCTTAACGGAAAACTACTCGTCAAATCTAAAGAAACTTTTACCGAAGACACTCTGGAAACCAGCTTGAATCCTTCGGTTTTAGAAGGACTTGCTAATACACCTACAAAACGATGGATCGTACAATCTGAGATCGATGGCGTAAAATACCAATCTTCCTATACTTACATAAACGACAACAAATTCAAGCCGCTGGCGATAATGAATTTGCCCTACATTCAGGATGATGATTTTATCACGCGCGAACTTGACGAATTCTTACGTAGACTGGCAGAAGGGTATTTATTTATGTTGCTCATTGCGACGGTACTCTCTTATTTTTTATCTCGTTATATAACTTCCAGCTTAAAAACCATAAGCGATAAGATGATCCAGACGCGGCTTGATAAGCGCAACCAGCGTATTGAGATCGACGATGCCAGCGAAGAGATTAGCAATCTGGTTCGCTCGTATAATGGGATGATCGACGAACTTGAAAACAGTGCGGCAAAATTGGCACAAAGTGAGCGAGAAGCGGCCTGGCGTGAGATGGCAAAACAGGTGGCACACGAGATTAAAAATCCGTTGACACCAATGCGTCTTACCGTACAGAGTTTTCAAATGCGTTTTGATCCTAACGATCCGGACATTCATAAAAAGCTAGATGAATACAGTAAAACCTTGATTCAGCAGATAGATACGATGAGTTCGATTGCTGAGGCGTTTTCTAATTTTGCTAAAATGCCGGCGCAGCAAAACGAGACTCTTAATGTGGTTTTCGTGACCAAATTGGCATTGGATATCTTTACAGAACATTACCTCACTTTTGGCACTGATGCTGACGAGATCACGGTAAAATTAGACCGCACCCAACTCATACGCGTGATCACCAATCTGGTTAAAAATGCAATTCAGGCGACAGAAGGGGTTGAAGATCCTAAGATTCGCGTGGAGATCAAAAGTGATGAAGACCAGGTTTGTATTTTGGTTTGTGACAATGGTCACGGAATTCCGGAAGAAAATATCGAAAAGGTCTTTGAGCCAAAATTCACCACCAAGTCAAGCGGAATGGGGCTTGGGCTAGCAATGGTTAAAAATATTGTGGAAACCTATAGCGGAACCATTACCTTTACTTCTAAGGAAGATCGAGGCACTGTTTTTAAAGTGACTTTCCCCAAAGCCGAAGCTTAATTTCCGCGCTGCGGAGCAAAAATATTGACTATGAATTTTGAAAATCTCATCTATGAGGTTGATGATCAATTGGCGATCATCACCATAAACCGACCTAAAAAATTAAACGCACTCAATAAAGAAACCATTCAAGAACTGCACGACGCATTTGCTGAAGCTGATGCCGATGAAGACATTGGTGTGATCATCTTAACCGGAAGCGGCGAGAAGGCTTTTGTGGCCGGTGCAGACATCAGCGAATTTGCTGATTTTGAAGAGGAAGAGGGCGCTTTGCTGGCGCGAAAGGGTCAAAAATTACTCTTTGATTTTGTCGAAAATCTAAGCACACCGGTCATTGCGGCGATTAACGGTTTTGCTTTGGGTGGCGGCCTCGAACTTGCGATGGCGGCACACATACGCATTGCCAGTCACAACGCGCGCATGGGCTTGCCGGAAACTTCGCTGGGCTTGATTCCCGGGTATGGCGGCACGCAGCGATTGCCACAGTTAGTGGGCAAAGGCCGCGCTTTTGAAATAATTATGACTGCCGGAATGATCGATGCCGATCAGGCTTTTCAATCGGGTTTGGTAAATCACGTGACTTCGCAAGAAGAGTTGATGGCACTTGCCGAAAAAATTGCCGGTAAGATCTTAAACAACAGCGGGGTTGCTATTGCCACCGCGATACAAGCGGTCAACGCCGGATTTAAACCCGGAGTGAACGGTTATGATGCCGAGATCGAAGGTTTTGGTGCGTCTTTCGCCACCGAAGATTTTAAAGAAGGAACTACCGCATTTTTAGAAAAACGCAAACCGGAGTTTCCTGGGAAGTAAAAGGCGCTGCCTTAAAGAATTTAAAAAAACCCGCGTAAATGCGGGTTTTTGTTTTTATGATCTGATAGTCAGAGATAATAATATTGGTATCCTTAAAGTAGAGGAGGTAAACGGCTATATTTGTTTTGATATGAAATAGGTAAAGTTCAATTATGTCAGAAATTAGAAGAGTAAAAGATATAGAATGGTTGATAAATAATTATATGACCTTTTTTGAAGAGTTTGGAATGAATCGAAAGAATATAATTGAATACTATCAAACTTGGAAAATAAACAAATCTGAAAGGATAGAAGATTATGTATGGTATATTTTCAATCATTTATTAAATGAGAATGCTCAGCAATCTGAAAATCTAAAAGACTTGTTTGAGCGGAATCAAAAAATATATTCTCATATGATTTCTTTTCGAAGAAGGTTTGAAGGCAAAAAAGCAAATGAAATTCAAAGGTTATATAACTTGAATAGGGTGAATCTTGATTTGGAATCTAATCGCAATTCTAACTTTGAAATAGATTTTGTTATCATAGGTACAAATGACTGTGATGAAAGCAAAAGAATATCTGAATTAATTATTACCAAACAACAAGCTGTTGAAAATAATGTAATTCCATATAGTAAATGTACTAGAAAACAAGGTTGTGTCTGTCTTATGGGAGTGATGCCAAAAAGAGATGTCAATGGAAGATTGATCAGAAAGGTCAAGAATGAATAAATTTAATTTCTTTACTGTCTTTCAATTTTAGTCAAATTCAAGGTGTTTGATTTTATCTAAAGAGAACTTCACACGTGCTTTATCTAAAAAATAAACACGTATAATTTTTTCTGTTTATATTTGTAGTCTTCAATTAAAATTGGTTTTGTCATGAATACGAAGCTTACACTTACCATCGAGCAGGAGATTATCAAGCGGGCTAAGGCATACGCAAAAGACAAAAACCGCAGTTTGTCTGATATTATCGAGAACTATTTAAAAAGCCTTACCAATGAAGCGCCTCAAGCGCATAGCAAAGCGCTCAATCCGGTGGTAAAATCACTTAAAGGCTCGTTTAAAATGCCTCCTGATTTAGACTACAAAAAGGAGCTTAGAGATAGAGTTGAAAAAAAGTATTCTTAGATGGACCATGTTCTTATTGATACCGATGTCATATTAGATTTCTTTTTTGATCGTAAGCCCTATTCTGAATTTGCCACCGAAATTCTCAATCAATGCGAGGCAGGCGCGCTTAAAGGTTATTTAACGCCTGTGATCATTTGTAACGTGTATTATTTATTGCGTAAAACTGCAAATCACAAAACGGTAATCGAGAAAGTCAAACAACTCCTTAGCATCATCGATGTGCTAACCATGGATCAAGAAGTAGTTTTTGATGCGCTCAACTCAAAATTTAACGATTTTGAAGACGCGTTGCAGAATTTTACTGCAACGAAAAATCAGGAAATCACTGTTATTTTGACGAGAAATGTAAAAGATTATAAGCATAGTACACTTGCCATTCTTACTCCGGAAACCTACTTGAAAGGAAAAATCTAGAAGTAAAACTGAATAGAAAAAAAAGCAATCAGGCTATTTTGATTTCAATCAAAATAGGAAATATTCCATATATTTGTAATAAATCCTATTTTATGCAAGCCGAAGGAAAACATTTAAAAGGGCGTGGAGCACAGCGTCATATCGCCAATAGATTTGATGCCAACAGTCACGAGCTGCGAGATGATTTTCTCAATTACTGCGCGCAAGAAGGGGATGAGCCTCAAAATCTGAAAACTCTTTTTATAGACACCTTCCCAAAAACCATCGTCAATAAAGTAGAAAGCCCAGATGTGGGAATGGGTTATTCTTTAAATCCATATCAAGGTTGTGAGCACGGTTGTGTGTATTGTTATGCGCGTAATTCGCACGAATATTGGGGCTACGATGCAGGCTTAGATTTTGAAAGTCGCATTCTCGTAAAGCGCAATGCAGTGCGTCTGCTCGAAAAGCACCTGGCTAAAAAATCCTGGCAAGCGGCGCCCATTGTCCTTTCAGGAAATACCGATTGTTACCAGCCTGCAGAAAAGCAATTTAAGATCACCAGAAAATTGCTCGAGACCTTTCTCAATTACCGGCACCCGGTGGCGATCATTACAAAAAATGCATTGATTCAGCGGGATTTGGATATCATTACAGAATTGGCTTCTTATAACCTGATTCAGGTTAATATGTCGATCACCACTTTAGAAGAGAAAACGCGTCGCCTGCTAGAGCCTCGAACTGCCAGCATTAAAAAACGTCTGGAAACGGTAAAGAAACTTGCTGAGGTTGGAGTTCCGGTAAATGTGATGACCGCGCCCATCATTCCGGGAATCAACAGCCATGAGGTGTTGCCTTTGATCAAAGCCGCGGCAGATCACGGAGCAAAATCGGTAGGATATACCGTAGTGCGTTTAAATGGTGCGATAGGAAAGATCTTTGAGCAGTGGCTAAAAACGGCGATGCCAGACCGGGCTGATAAAGTGCTTAATCAGATCGCTGCGTGTCACGAAGGCAACTTGAACGATTCGCAATTTGGTCGCCGTATGCGCGGTAGCGGTGAATTTGCAAAGCAAATTGCAGCACAGATGGAGCTCGGCAGAAGGAAATATCTTAAAGGCCGGAGTATTGCTCCGCTCAATTGCGAACTTTTTGAGCAATACCGCCCGGGACAACTCTCGCTATTTTAGCGCAATTGGCACAGTTTCTGATTATTATTAGAAGCTATGAAAAATCATTTTTTAAAATTTATTGGGATTGCTTTGGTACTCCTTTGTTTTTCCTGCGGAAAGCTTACCAAAGTGACCGATGTGATCACACAGCCTACTGCACGCGAAGTCTACGCGCGTAATTTTGATACAGATTCGGTACCGTATCGTTTGTGGACGAACGCTTTTCAAAATGCGCTGAACGATAGTTTGCAAATTTCTTCTCCTTATCAGGAAAACGGAATATTCAATCCGGAAATTCAACCCGTGTATGCTTATGATCTTGATCTGGAACGCGGCCGCAGCTATGCCTTCAGTATTCAGACAGATACGCTTCAACCGAAGGTTTTTATTGATCTTTATGAAAAGACTTCAGACAGTATCCGGCCGTATAAATTGGTGCAGCAAGCCGACTATGAAGCTTCCATTTTAGATTTCTCACCTAAATATTCAGGTACCTACAAAGTACTTTTTCAGCCTGAATTGAACACGAGCTCAAGTTTTGCATTACGCATTCAGAGCAAGCCTTCGTATTATTTTCCGGTAAGTGGCGCTTCAGCAAAATCCATTCAGAGCTTTTGGGGCGCAGCGCGCGATGGCGGTAAACGCAGCCACGAGGGTGTAGATATTTTTGCCAAACGCGGTACGCCGGTAGTTGCAAGTGTTGATGGCTATATAAGCAGAACGGGAAATCGCGGTTTGGGCGGAAAGCAGGTTTGGTTGCGTGAGGGGTTGTTTGGCAACAGCCTGTATTATGCGCATTTGGATAGCATTATCGCGACCAGCGGCCAGCGTGTAAAAGTGGGCGATACTTTGGGGCTCGTGGGTAACACAGGCAATGCCCGTACCACGCCACCACATCTGCATTTTGGGGTGTATAGTCACGGAGCGATCAATCCGTTGCCGTTTGTAAAAGAAGAGCCGGAGTTACCGGCCCTTAATGCTTCAACTGAATTTTATAAAACTTATGCGATCAAAACTGCACAAGCCAATTTGAGAAGTAGTGCTTCTGCCAAATCTCAAAAAATTGGTGCGCTTTCGCGAAAAGATACCGTACGTTTATTAGGTAAAAGTGCCGATTGGTTGCATATTGAAACGTCCGCGGCGCAGCGTGCTTTTGTGCATCAGAGTTTAGTAAAAGCTTTGTAGTTTCTTGATACTGCGGGATTATTTATGCAGTAGCTTTTGGAAAGTATTTTTTTCTAAACCAGAACGAAACACGCACCAAAAAGATCAACGCCGGAACTTCAACTAACGGACCAATAACACCCGCAAACGCCTGCCCGGAATTGAGCCCGAAAACTGCGATGGCCACTGCGATCGCCAATTCAAAATTGTTGCCGGCTGCGGTAAATGCTACCGATGCCGTCTTGTCATACGTCGCGCCCATTGCCTTGGTGAAAAAGAAACCTATGATAAACATCAAAGCAAAATAGATCAAAAGCGGGATGGCCACGATCAAAACATCCTGAGGGATTTCGACAATAAGTTCGCCTTTAAGCGAAAACATCACCACAATGGTAAAAAGCAGAGCAATCAAGGTAATTGGTGAAATCGTTGGGATGAACCTTTCATTATACCAAGTTTCGCTTTTTAATCGTACCAAAATTGACCGACTCAAAATCCCTAACACAAACGGAATTCCCAGATAGATGGCAACACTTTCCGCAATGGTAGCAATGGAAATATCTACGATCGCACCTTCAAATCCAAAATAGGGCGGAAGCACGGTGATAAAGATCCACGCATAAAAACTGTAAGCGAACACTTGAAAAATGCTGTTCAACGCTACGAGTCCTGCGCCGTATTCGCTGCTTCCCTCTGCGAGGTCATTCCATACCAGAACCATAGCGATACAACGCGCAAGACCTATTAAAATCAACCCTACCATATATTCAGGATAGTCTTGAAGAAAGGTAATGGCCAGGATAAACATCAGTACCGGCCCAATGATCCAATTCAGGATTAAAGAAATGGAAAGAATTTTTACATTTTTAAATACTTTGGGTAATAGGGCGTAATTCACTTTGGCCAGCGGCGGATACATCATCAAGATCAATCCTATCGCCAGCGGTATATTAGTGGCGCCACTACTCATCGTATTGACCACTTCGGGGAAGGATGGAACAAAGTAGCCAATCGCAACGCCAAGCGCCATCGCGACAAAGATCCATAAAGTTAAGTTTCGGTCTAAAAAGCTTAGTTTTTTAGTACTCATACTACTAGCTTATTTTTGAGAATACGTAAAATAATTCTGTAGCGATCTGCTCACTGCGCTCTTGGTATTTTTCAGCTTGCTGCGGCGTATCATCAAAAGCTTTAGGATCGTCAAACGTGATGGGAATACGTTTTTCTGCTCCCGGCACAAACGGGCAACCGGCGTCGGCTTGCGAACACGTCATGATTGCCGCAAATGCTGAAGTAGGGTTGAACGCATCATCTAGCCGCTTTGAGAATCCAATTACCGGATGCGCATTTTCGGCATATTTAATACTGTAAACCGGATTGTTCTCTTGAGAAAGCTTTTCGATCTGAAAACCCGTATTTGTTAAGGTTTCTGCAACCATTGGGAACAGAGCAGTTGCTTCGGTTCCACCGGAAAAACAAACCACATTACCAATATTAAAATGCGCTGCCATAGTTTGTGCCCAAACTTGAGAAAGGTGACTTCTGCGTGAATTGTGCGTACAAATAAAATTGATGCGTACGGCTGCATTGGCACTCACTTTTTCTTGAATAAAAGCGATTAAAGGCTGAAGCGTCGCTTTGCGTTCTTCGGAAATAGTTTCCGGCTTTAGCGTAGTTATAAATTGGTCGATTTCCGGAAATAAAACAGTGTTCATCATAACGTGATTAAATGGGTTAACAACAGTTGCCATCAGGCCCGCAACAAGGCTCTTGGTTTAAATCTGATAGTTTTACTTTGGGTTTTTTAGCGGGAATTCCGCAGGCATCTTTAGCAAGACAATCGGTTTGTTTTGTAGTCAGAAGGAAATTTGTTCCGTCAAAATCGATCCCAAATTTTCCAATGGTTTCGCCTTGATACTCCACTTCAACTTCGTGGTCTTCAATCTTCAATACTTTTTCAGAAAGCTCAATGATGCTGAGCAATTTTTCAGGATGCAGGCGGTGATCGTAATCATCAGCATTCCATAATTGAAAATTCACAACCTCTTCTTGGCGCAATGTGCCGCCACAATCAATAAAATGCTTAGACACTTTGCCTACTTCGGTTACGTGAAAATGATTAGGAACCAGACTTCCGTCAGGTAATTGAAACCCTATTTGTTCTATGTTTTTTAAAACGTTTTTGACCTGTGATAGTTTCATATTCTTTATTGTTATATCGCAATATTACGATGATTGATTTTAAATTTTTTTTAGCAGCAATTTGCGCTGTTAGATAGATCTTGATCGAGAAAATGAGTCATTAATTTTTTCATCTCTGTCCAGTTTTCTTTGTCAACACAATAGCAAACACTGGTGCCCTCAACGCTTCCTTTGATCAAACCAAGATGCTTAAGCTCTTTTAAATGTTGAGATATGGTAGGTTGCGCCAGACCAATCTCATTAACCAGATCACCACAAACACAAGAATCTATTTTAAACAGGTGTTGTAAAATAGATACCCGCGCAGGGTGCGCAAATGCTTTTGCAAACTTGGCGATCGCATTTTGGCTATCAGAGAATATTTCGGTTTTGGCTAAGCCCATTGTTTAATTGTTACATTGCAATATTACGATGAATGAAATTCATGACAAAGAAATGGTCTCATTTTTTTACGCAGCGCTGTGATCACCCTGTTATTAACAGTTTTTTGGCTGCACACCCGATTAAAGCTTGGTATTTTTAGATTGAAATTTTAAACCGCAAACGATGTCGTTATTTGGAAAAGTAAAGAATACCATAGGCCTTTTAAAGTCGGTTGACTTAGAAGCACTTAATAAATTATCTCAAAAAGTAGACTTGTCGCAAGTTATGGCCGCGGTGGGCAACTTAGATGACCGTCAATTGAAAGGCTTGATGAAGATGCTGAATTCGCAAGCGAAAAAAGGACAGCACAAACTGCCGCCAATTGATGGTGATTTTTACAATCTGGCACAAAAACTCACTCCTGAAGAGCGTGAAATTCAAATGAAGATGCGCAATTTTATGGAAGATGAGGTTAAGCCAATTGCTAACCAATATTGGAATAGAGCCGAATTTCCACACGAGATCATCCCAAAGTTTGCCGAATTAAATTTAGCAGGAATTGCTTATAAAGGCTACGGATGTCCCGGACAATCCTTTTTGATGGAAGGAATTCTGGCGATGGAACTGGCGCGTGTAGATGTGTCTATCTCTACCTTTTTTGGTGTGCATAGCGGTCTCGCTATGGGATCAATTTACCTCTGCGGTAGTGAAGAACAAAAGCAAGAGTGGCTGCCCAAAATGCAGAAGTTTGAAAAAATAGGAGCTTTTGGTCTTACCGAACCCGAAGTAGGTTCAGGAGCTGCCGGCGGTCTGGGAACCAGTTGTAAAAAAGTTGGAGATGAGTGGATCTTAAATGGTGAGAAAAAATGGATTGGGAATGCAACCTTTTCTGATATTACGATCATTTGGGCACGCGATGAAGATAGCGGTAGGGTTAAGGGCTTTATTGTACGAAAAGAAAACCCCGGCTTTCACGCGGAGAAAATGAAAGATAAAATGGCGTTGCGTACCGTACAAAACGCCCTGATCACCTTAACCGATTGCCGCGTACCAGAAAGCGATCGCTTACAAAATGCCAATTCGTTTAAAGATACGGCCAAAGTGCTACAAATGACGCGTGCGAGTGTGGCTTGGCAGGCGGTAGGTTGCGCGCGCGGAGCGTATGAAGCTGCATTGAAGTATACAAAAAAACGAGAGCAATTTGGTAGACCTATTGCAAGCTTTCAGCTGATTCAGAATCATTTGGTAGAGATGGTTTCCAATCTTACGGCTATGCAAACTTTATGTTTTCGCCTTAGCGAAATGCAAGACGGTGGTCAGTTGACCGACGAGCACGCATCTCTGGCTAAGGTGTTCTGTTCTATGCGTACGCGTGATGTAGTAAGTAGAGCACGCGAAGTAATGGGTGGTAACGGTATTTTATTAGAATATGATGTAGCGCGTTTTGTGGCTGATGCCGAAGCGATCTATAGTTATGAAGGCACAAAAGAGATCAATTCGCTCATCGTAGGTCGAGCAATTACAGGCTACAGCGCATTTGTGAGCTAGAAAACACAATCAACTCTAAAAGATTTTTATAGGTGTTTTAATATGCCGTTATTTGCATCTGAAATTTTTAAAAACTATAAAATGAAATTCAATAGATTATTTCTGGCGTTACCTGTTGCGCTTACTTTGGTGAATTGTAACGATTCAAAAATGGGTTCAGGAGGCGATGTTGAGCTTAAAACCTTTAAAGATTCTGTTTCATATATCATCGGTGCTAATACCGGAGCGCAATTCAAGCAAGCTTTAGGAGATAATGCTGAAGAGTTTTTTGATGCAGATGTATATTATAGCGGAGTACAAAAAGCACTTACTGATAGTGTTGAAATTCCGCAGGCAGATATGCGTCGCATTATGAATCAGTTTCAAACGCAATTACGCGAGAAACAACAAGAAGAGCAAGCTGCAGTTGCTGCCGAGAAGAAAGAAGCAGAGCAAGCATATTTAGCTGAAAATGCTAAGAAAGAAGGCGTGCAGACTACAGAAAGCGGTCTTCAATACAAAGTGATCGAAGAAGGAAGCGGAGAATCTCCTGCAGAAACAGATCAGGTTCAGGTAAATTATGAAGGAAAATTACTTGATGGAACCGTTTTTGACAGTTCGTATGAGCGTCAGCAGCCGGCTACTTTTGGTGTAAACCAAGTAATTTCAGGTTGGACTGAAGGACTTCAGTTAATGAAAGAGGGTGCAAAATATGAATTCTACATCCCTGCAGATCTTGCTTACGGTCAGCGTGGTTCTGGGCCTAAAATTGGTCCTGGTGAGACTTTGATCTTCACTGTTGAGCTTCTTGACGTAATCAAACAATAAGTAGATTTTGACATATCTTGTAATTGCCGTAGTCTCGGGAGCCCTTATTTTAGGAGCGATTTGGGGCATTTACGGAAATTTACAAAAGAAAACAGAGGGCTTTCTCGTTGCTTTGGCAGGAGGAGCCCTTATTGTTTCTACCGTATTAGAGTTGATCAATCCGGCTGTAGAAAAGGCTAATGTATTGATCGCGCTAGGTATTGTTTTACTGGGAGCAGGGGTATTTACGGGCCTTGATTATCTGGTAAAGCAAAAATGGGGATCAGATAGCGGTGGCGGTTTACTTGCCGCGATTACGCTTGACGGTATTCCCGAAAATTTAGCTTTAGGCGTGGCGCTCATAGGTGCTGATGCTTTGACAGTGGCCGCACTTTCCGGATCTATCTTTCTATCTAATCTTCCTGAAGCCGCCGGTGGCGCAAAAGAAATGACCGAAAACGGCGCATCAAAAAAGAAGATTCTTCTGCTTTGGGCGGCAACCGCTTTAATACTCTCTTTAGCGGCTTTAATCGGAAATTGGGCACTTACAGATGTTTCTGAAGAACTGCTTGCTTACATTCGCTGTTTTGCCGGTGGGGCCGTAGTAGCTTCGCTTGCGATTGAAGTGTTTCCTAAGGCGTATAAGCAAGATTCATATTGGGCCGGTATCGCTACGGCGATCGGGTTAGTGTTGGCGTTTTATCTCAATAGTTTGGGATAAATGAATCAGTTGAAGAAAACCCTTAACAAACTGCGCATTAATGAGTAGTTTAGCAGCATAACTAACGAATTTAAGTTCAATGAAAAAATTAGTGCTTGCAGGAGCTGCGGCAATTGCATTGGCAAGCTGTGGCGGAACTAAAAAATTACCAGAAACTCCAGAGCCGCCTTTATTTCAATCGTTTCAAGATTCGGTGGCGTATTATATGGGGGTTTCTATTGCTGAAAATATCAAGAAAGACAAAGCCACCTATGAGAATTACTTTGACAAAAAAGTGTTTTTAACCGGTTTTCAAGAAGCCTTAAAAGATAGTGCGCAAATTTCTGAAAAGGAAGGGCGTCAGGTAATGACCAGATATTCCCGCGAGTTGCTGGAACTTCAAGAAAAGCTGAAGGAAGAACGCATTGCCGCGCAAAAGGCTTTTTTAGAAGAAAATGCTTCAAAAGATGGTATAATTACGACCGAAAGTGGTTTGCAGTATGAGATTATCACCGCAGGAACTGGCGCTTCACCAGAAGCTTCAGATCGTGTAGAAGTGCATTATGAAGGCACCTTAACTGACGGAACCGTTTTTGATAGTTCGTACGAGCGAGGTGAATCGATCACTTTTGGTGTTGGTCAAGTCATCGCAGGCTGGACGGAAGTCTTACAATTGATGAAAGAAGGCGCAAAATATCGTGCATACATTCCGGCAGATCTGGCATACGGAGATCGGGATATAGGTGAAATTCCACCGGGATCGACTTTGATTTTTGATATCGAATTGATCAAAGTGAAATAACTAGAAAATTAAAAAAGCCGCATTTCGCGGCTTTTTTTAGTGGCAGTGCCAAAAACTTCTAAAATGGTATTCTAATAAATACCTCCAAGGCTTCTCCTAAAGTTTGCTTACTACTTTCTTAAGGAGCAGGATTGGGTATAGCTTTATGAATTGCTTCAATCTCTTCTAGAAGCTCTGAAGAAAGCTGAATATTCACACTGTCAATATTCTCTTTCAATTGTTCCAGATTCGTTGCTCCTATGATATTTGCGGTCATAAAAGGTCTGTCGGTTACAAAGGCTAAGGCCATTTGGGTAAGCGACAAATCGTGTTTTTTGGCAAGATCAAGATAGCGTTTGGTTGCTTCAACAGCCTGCTCGTTAGAATACCTGCTGTACTGCGGAAACTTATTGATACGTGAAGCTTCGGTATCTTTTTGCTCAATATACTTTCCTGAAAGCGTTCCGAAACCTAACGGTGAATACGCCAGATAGCCCACTTCTTCGCGTTGCATTACTTCGGTAAGGCCAATTTCATCTTTTCGGTTTAGTAAATTATAAGGATTTTGAACCGTGATCATTTTAGGAAGTCCTTTTCGGCTTTCTTCCATATAACGTGACAATCCATAAGCGGTTTCATTACTCACTCCTATGTGACGAATGAGTCCTTCACTTGCAAAGTCTTGTAAATACCCTAAAACTTCAGCAAAATTATCTTTCCATTCTTCGTCTGGGTCGTGCGTATAGCCTAGTTTACCAAAATAGTTAGTATTACGCTCCGGCCAGTGCAATTGATACAAATCAAGATAATCTGTTTGCAGGCGTTTTAAGCTTTTATGAACCGCATCTTTAAATTCAGCTTTAGTATAGCCACCGGTGCGAATGTGTTTTGACATAGCTGCTGGTCCCACAATCTTTGAAGCGATGATAAGATCATCACGTTTGCCCCTGTTTTTAAGCCAAGAGCCAATTATACGCTCGGTGCTGCCATAAGTTTCCGCACGTGACGGAACGCTGTATAATTCTGCAGTATCTATAAAATTGATGCCTTGATCTATTGCATAGTCAAGTTGTGCGTGACCTTCTGCTTCGGTGTTTTGCTCGCCCCAGGTCATAGTGCCCAGGCAAATTTTACTTACTTCGATGGAAGTTCCGGGGAGTTTTGTGTATCGCATAATTAAAAATTGATGTTGCGAAAGTATTGTAAAAATGCAAAAGCCCCACCCAATTGGTGGGGCTTAAGATTTTTATAACAGGAAGTGCTTAAATCTCGTTGAGCAACTTGGTCACTTCATCTAGTTTTGGTGTGAGAATTACTTCGATTCTTCGGTTTTTAGCTTTTCCTTCTGCGGTACTGTTGGTCGCTACGGGAGCAAACTCGCCTCTCCCCGCTGCAGTAAGGTTTTTAGGGTCAATCTGCGCATTTTGGCGTAAGATCTCTACAATTGCTGTAGCCCGTTTAGTAGATAGATCCCAGTTGTCTTTTAATGGTCCGTTTCCGCCGTAAGGCACATCATCAGTATGGCCTTCAATCAAGACCGCAATTTCTGGATTTTGAGCCAGTACACTTCCTAGCTGGTTCACTGCTTGTTTTCCTTTAGCACCTACATTCCAGCTTCCGCTTTCAAAAAGGAGTTTATTTTCTAGAGAAACATACACTTTGCCATCACGCTGCTCAACGGTGAGACCGTTGCCTTCAAAATCTACTAGAGCTTTAGAAATCGCATCTTTTAACGCGCGCATTTTTGCATCTTTTGCAGCGATCATCGCCTCTAATTCTTCAACACGGCGAGAACGTTCGGTGAGGTCACGCTGCATTTTTTCAAGACGGGTTTGTTCAGCAGCAAGATCAGCTTGCTTCTCATCTAACTGCGCGAGAAGCTCCCGGTTTTGTTTAGAATTTTCGGCTAGTGCCTTAGAACTATTGGCTTCAAGTGCGTCGTAAGACTCTTGAAGGTTTTTAAGGTTGGTTTGTGCTGCGGTGTATTTGCGCTGCAAATCATCACGCTCGCTAGTGGCCTGAGCCAGGTCTTTTTCAAGTTGTGCCGCCTGATCTTCAAATTGTTTTCTCAAGCGTTCTTCTTGAGAAAGCTCTTGTTGTAACTCTTGATTTTCGGCTTTGAGACCGGCAAAACGAGATTCTAAGTCTTTATAGACTTTAGCCGAAACACACGAAGATAGGGTAGCTGCGGCGCCTGCAATGATGCAAAATTTTCTAAACATAAGGTTGAGTTGTTTTTTAATAATCAACGCCGGCTATGTAAAAATATTGGCACGGCTTTGACTAAAAAAGCAGCAATTTTAAAATTGATAATCAAGTTCTAAAAGGGCAGGACAGTGGTCACTGTGCTTGGCTTCAGGCAGGATTACTGCGCGTTTTATTTTGTCTTTTAAAGGCTCACTGACCATGTTATAATCAAGGCGCCAGCCCTTATTATTTGCGCGAGCATTTGCGCGATAGCTCCACCAGCTGTATTGCTCAACATCAGGATTAAGGTGTCTGAAGCTGTCTGTAAATCCGCTGTTGATAAAACCGCTTAGCCACTCACGTTCTACCGGGAGAAAACCGCTTACATTTTTGAGCCTAACAGGATCGTGAATATCTATGGGTTCGTGACAGATGTTGTAATCCCCGCTCACGATAAGGTTAGGTCTGGTTTTGCGCAATTCTTCAGCATATTCCTGAAAATCTGCCATATATCTTAGTTTATGCTCTAGGCGGTCAATATTGGTTCCGCTAGGTAAATACATACTCATAATGCTCAGATCACCAAAATCTGCTCTGATATTTCGGCCTTCGTGATCCATATAATCAATTCCGGTACCGTGCACGATATTGTCTGGTTCTTTCTTGCTTAAAATAGCAACGCCGCTATAGCCTTTTTTTTGAGCACTAAACCAATAATCGTGGTAACCGGTTTCTTCAAAAAGATCAATGTCTAATTGTTCTTTATGGGCTTTAGTTTCTTGTAGTAAAAGCACATCTGGGTTGGCTGCTTTTAACCAATCAAGGAGCCCTTTGCGTATTGCAGCCCGAATTCCGTTTACGTTATAGGTGATTATTTTCATGCTTAAATTTTGGATTTTGGCGAAGTTAGGTATTTCGGTATAAAATGGGTGTTGGCGGTTGCAATACAATTCTATTGAGCATAGTAGGTTTTAGGCTTTTTCCCGTAGTTTTATAGCCGATGCGTCACCTTGTTTTGATATTGTGCTTTGGGATTGCTGCAACCGGTTTTGCGCAGGATTTTCAATTTAGGGACAGTAGGGTCAAACGCCTGGCGGTGCGGGACACGATGCTGATTGATTCGGTAAGTATCAATCCGGTGGAATTTGCCGTTTATTCACTTTCAGGAATGCAACTCGATAGTACCGCCTATGCTATTGATTATGGGCGGGCTCTTTTCAGCTTAAACGCGCAAGCGCCTAAAGTAGATTCTTTAAAGTTTAAGTACCGGGTGTTTCCTGATTTTTTGACCAAAACCTATTTTGAATATGATCCTGATCGCGTAGTTAACAGTTCGGGTAATCTGAATAAAGTCTACGCGCTAAAGGAAGAAGAAAATACAGCGGTTTTTACTCCTTTTGACGGTTTGACCACTTCCGGGAGTTTGGTGCGCGGTGTGACTGCCGGAAACAATCAGAACAGTACTTTAACCAGTGAATTAGATCTACAGATCACGGGGAAATTGAGTGAAAAGGTATCGCTGCGCGCGTCATTGCAAGATGCTAATCTTCCGCAGCAAAATGGAGGTTACTCTCAACGGCTTGATGAATTTGACCAAATTTTTATCGAATTGTTCAGCGACGATTGGAACATTAGAGCCGGTGATATCAATCTCGAAAACAACACCTCTTATTTTGGAAGGTTTACAAAAAAAGTTCAGGGTTTATCGCTTTATGGGCGCATCAATCACGAGTCTTCACAAACCGAAGCTTTTGCCACAGGAGCGCTCGTGCGAGGCGTTTTTACTCAAAGCAGATTTACCGGTCAGGAAGGCAATCAAGGTCCTTACAAACTTACGGGTCCCAACGGCGAACTTTATGTACTCATCGTTAGCGGAAGCGAGCGTGTATTTGTGAACGGGGTTTTATTAGAACGCGGAGAAACTGCAGATTATGTGATAGATTATAATGCGGGAGAATTACGTTTTAATCCCACATTTCCCATAACCAGCGAGATGCGTATTTCTGTAGAATATCAGTATAGTGAGCAAAATTATACTCGAATTATCGCGTATGCCGGTGGCGGGCATCGCAGTGATGATGGTAAACTGCAGCTGAAAGCACACGTGTATTCTGAGAATGATGCTAAAAACCAACCTTTGTTGCAAAACTTAAATCAAGAGCAAGTCGCTGTGTTGCAACAAGCCGGCGATAACAAGGAATTGATGATTGCGCCCAGTGCCAATCTTGACTCGTACAATGAAAACAAGATTTTATACCGAAAGTTTTTTCAAGACGGAAGAGCGGTTTATGAGTTTTCAAATAATCCTGAAGAGGAGTTGTACAATGTGCGGTTTACAGAGGTTGGTGCTAATCAGGGAAATTATGTGTTGACCAATGCTTCGGCGATCAACAGGATTTATGAATATGTCGCTCCGATCAACGGTGTTGCACAAGGCAATTATGCTCCTGTATCACGTTTATTTGCGCCTACGCAATTGCAAATGGCGGTAGTGCAAGGAGCGTATAATCCTTCAGATAAAACGAGTGTCTCCTTTGAAGGCGCGGCAAGCAAAGAGGATCTCAATTTGTTTTCAGATTTAGATGATGGTAATAACAAAGGTTTTGCAGGCCGATTGAACCTGGCTCAGACGCTTTATGAGCAAAATCAAAGCAAGCAGCTTACGGCCTTCGGGACGCTTGATTATATTCAGAATACCTTTCAAAATGTAGAGCGTACCTACGCAATTGAGTTCAGTAGAGATTGGAATTTGCCACTGCTTCCTCAAGGCGATCAAACCTTGATCACTTCAGGAATTCAGTATCAAGACACCGCAGTAGGGATTGTGAATTACAGTTTTGAACACTTACAGTATAGTCAGAACTATTCGGGAAATCGGAATATGCTGAGCGGAGCGCTTCGGTTTAAAAAATTACGCACGCAATTTAATGCCAGCTTTTTAAAGTCTGAAGCTGACACCGCAAACACCCGATTTTTTAGATTGAATGCCGCAACAATTTATGGATTCAAAAAAGCCTGGGTGGGAGCCAAAGTTCAAGCAGAAGATAATGTGAGCCGGCATCCGGCTTCTGGGGTTTATGACCCGTTAAGTCAAGGTTTTAAAGCGTATCAAGGTTTTGTGGGTAAAGGAGATAGTACAGCAGTTTTTGTGGAATTGGGCTATCGCTATCGCGTGAATGATAGTTTAAGAGGCAACAGCTTACAAGAGGTAAACCATAGCAACACGTATTATTTAAAATCCCAACTGATACAGAATGAAAACACGTCTTTAGGGGTATATACCAATTACCGAAAATTACGCTACACTGACCAAGATTATGAAGATGAGCAATCGCTAAACTCCCGAATTTTATATGATCAAAAGCTGTTTAAAAACCTGATACGCTTAAATACAGTTTTTGAGACCAGTAGCGGAACCTTACCCCAACAAGAATTTACCTATTTAAAAGTAGATGAGGGTTTAGGAACTTATACGTGGATAGATTACAACGCAGACGGCGTTCAGCAACTCGAAGAGTTTGAGGTGGCGCAATTTCAAGATCAGGCAGACTTTGTGCGGGTTTTGTTACCCAATCAGATTTTTGTGAAAACCCATCAAAATAAACTGAGCCAGATCATCACCTTCAATTTGCAACAGTGGAGTGGTAAAAACGGATTCAAAAAATTTGCTTCTCACTTTTACAATCAAACCAGTTATTTAATTGACCGCAGGGTCTTGCGGGAAGGTGATACTTTTAACCTGAATCCTTTTAAAGAAGTAGATAATACGCTAGGATTGAACCTGAATTTTAGAAATACGTTTTTCTTTAACAGAGGGAAGCAAAAGTATACCTCAAGTTATACTTATTTAGCAAATTCAACGCGCAATTTGATTTCGTTAGGATTACAAACTAATGAATTGCGCAGTCATCAGTTCACCTTTTTACACAAGATAAAATCCAGCTATCTGTTTAATTTTAATGCAGATTTAGGAACCAACAGCAGCACATCAGAGAATTTTATACAGCGCAATTACAGTTTAGAAACCATGGCACTAAATCCAAAACTTTCTTATCTGTTCAATGACAATACCCGTTTAGAAGCTTTTTACACGCTTAATAGGAAAGAAAATACGTTAGGTGAATTGGAGCTTTTAAACCAGCAAAATTTTGGGATGGCTTTCGCGTATAGCAACGCCGAAAAAGTCTCCTTTAATATCGAAGCTAATTATATCAAAAACTCATTTAGCGGTAGTGCGTTTTCGCCAGTAGCTTACCAGATGCTCGAAGGCTTACAGCCCGGATCTAATTTCACTTGGAATGTTTTAGCACAGAAGCGCCTGACCAAATTTTTAGATTTGAACCTGGCCTATTTCGGTAGAAACAGCGAGGATTCAAGAACGATTCACACGGGCACCGTGCAACTGCGTGCTATTTTTTAAACTTCAGTATAAAATTTAAAACCTTACTTAACGATGATCTTTTTTGATTGTCCGCCGGTTCTGTTACCAATACGAACGATATAAACTCCACTTGAAGCGTAAGACATATCTAAATCATAAACATAGCTGCCGTATTCATTTTCGATCCAGTTTTCGGCTAATTTTTGACCAAGAATAGAATAAACACTTACCGCCATTTTTTCGGTGGTTTCTTCGGTGCTTAAAGAGATCTGAAAATGATTTTGTTCCGGCTCAAGAATTACGAGTTCGCTCTCAGGAAAAATATTCTCTTCAACCGAAAGGCTATTAAAAATACGCACGCTATAATCATTGGTGCGACCATACGCGAGTTCGCCACAGGGATCATTGAGATCACCTTCTTCATTGTTGTCTTTTCCGCGAATGCGCATTCTATATGTTCCCAGCTCAACGCCTTCAGGTAAGTCTATAGTAAAAACGGCATCTGTATCTGCTGTCTCAACGGTACCGCTAGAAACCAGTTCAGAAGTTTCAAAGCCACCATTGTTATTAAAATCAATAAAGATTACGTAGCCAGAATTTTGATAGCCCATTTGTAAAGTTCCCATATGGGAGTCTTTTTGAACATTTAAGTTAAAAGTAGTTTCAAGATTTGCACTATATCCCGTACTTGAGCAAGGAGGTGTTACCAAAGTACCTTCAAGCGTGAATAATGTCACACCATCGCCAAAACCACTACAATTAGAGACGGGTTGACAATAATCATTGGTAACCGTTACCGAAGCGATGTTGTTAGAAGTATCACTATCGGTTTCTAAAGCGGTACCGGCGGTAATCTCATAAGTACCAATTGCCGAAAAATCCTCTGTGGTACTGAAAGTAAATGTTTCTGAAGTCTGTGCGGCGATGCTTCGATCAAAAGTTTCTGTGACCTGCTCGCCATCATTCAATTGATAATATACGGGGAAGTTGCTCTGAGCATCCTGCCCGTAATTAGTAACTGTAACCGAGATTGCGATCGCAGCGCCTAAACCTGAGTCAGATTCAGGAGTGTCTATAGAAGCCACACCAACATCATTTTGCCAAAGATTTTTTACCGTAATCGACATGGTATCGTTGCTGGTATCTTCATCATTTTCAAGGTTGGTAGACGCTTCAATGGTATAATCTGCACCAATGGTAGATAGATCTGCGGTTTGTGTAAAGGTGTAGCTTGCCGTTTCGTTAAAAGCAAGCGATCCTGTGTAGGTTTCTTCAACCGTTATGCCGTCTACGGTGTAACTTACCGGAATGCTGGTTTGCGTGGTATTCCCGGCGTTTCTAATGGTTATGCTAATGCTTTCGGTGGCAGAGAGCGCACCATCTTGTGGACTATCAATAGCAATAACCTGAACATCATTTGCATTGTCTGGCGCCAGTTTAAAAACACTTACAATATCGGTGCGCTGTGGATTAAAATATTCTGAAATAAACCAGAAGGTTTCATCATCAGCCGGGTCAATCGTAAGGTGTGTATAATCTGCATAACGCTCTGATGTGCTAACGCCTGTACTGCTCGCTAAAAACGCTTCAGGGACAGACATTTTACCTAATGGATCATTGGTATATCTTCCAGTAAAGTTTAAGGTAACCGGCAGGTCTGCACTTACGGTGGTATAACCCATTGCAATGCTGCCGGCGCCATCCATTGCCATACTAGCACCAAAGGCGTTGTTTCCGGTAGGAGAAACATAAGTGCCTTCCTGATAAATCGTCCACGGTTGGCCATCGCCTGTTTGTCGTAGTTCATACCAGCGAATTCCGGCTTGTTCTTCGCCAAGAGGCGCAACATTGACCACAAAATTGAAAATAGCCGAATTGTGATCGTCAAACTTTCTAAACTGTGCCTGATTCATCACGGTCCCTTGCATCGCATCGATCTCTGCGCCTGCAGGCTGAGGTAAGTTAGAAAAACTTCCGCCGTCAAAAACACCGTCAAAATCGCTTACGGTAAGAATTTCGGGTTGAGAAATGCTTGAATTTTCTGGCGTGTCCCAGTCGACGTCCACAGTCCATAATTTTAAGTGATCATCATCAACTCCAGACCAGCCGTCATCCTGAAAATATAAAACAGTAGCCCCGCCGGTGGTTGGAGCGTTAGCAGTACTGATATTGAAAAACTGCGGACTATAAAAGCCGGTTCGTTGCAGGGTAGGTAACGGAAATCCTAAAAAGCCCGCGTCGCTCAACCCTTGAAGCATTTTTTCACGCTCCATTACAAAAACGGCATCTCCGGTCGCATCGCCACCCGAAATAGCAATATTTGAAGTAATATAATAGCCATCGTGCCACACAGAATATTTAGGATAATCAGGGAATGCACCGGTTTCAAAACCGGCGGTATAAACATACCAGCCGTCATTTACAGGGTCAGAACCTTGACAAATAGCAATGTTTAAACCATTATCAAAGTCGTTGTCTGCATCGCTTTCATCCTCATTTTCAAATTGGGTAATGATAAAGCGATCTGCGGGTGCGTCGTACAACACAATTGGATCACCGGCTTCATTTCCTTCAAAAAGAGTTCCCAGACTGGCGGCTTCGGTTAATGCGTTTCCGTTTTTGTCAAAAATTGCAAAACCTACATTCCAAGCAGCTACATAATGGTTGGGGCCGGCAGCGCCTGTAGGGTCAGAAGGCGTAAAATTTGAAACATTAGCTTCAAATACGTTAATGGGCTCTAACGTGTAGGATTTAGAATCAGACTTGTTTTTTTGGTCTTGCTTCTTGATCAGTGGGTCACCATCTTTTGGGAAGCCCTTTCCCGGAACCACTTGATTTGCGCGGCGTCGCTTCGGGTTAATTTCTTCTGGATTGTGGGATCTATCAGCGGCCTTGAACGTACCATTTTTAAGCTGTGAAGCAAGGCTTGGAACTTCGCGCACAAATCGCATTTTACCATAAAGTGTAGGCTTTTCTTTTTCCTGACCAAAAGCAGTAGTGCCTAAACTGCTAATAATAAATACAATAAAAAAAGCTAAAAGAGTAGTATGATAGAATTTCAAGGTGTAGCGTTGTTTCATTTTCAGTGTATTAGGTCTTTAAATGTACGAAAGTTTAGCCTATAAGGTTCAAAAAAAGCCCCTTGCGGAGCTTCTTTTTTATCTATTAAAATGAGACGTGATTATTGCGCCCAATGTTTAAAATCTATCTTTTCGTGTAAGATTGTAGCCAGTTCACTGATTTTTACACGCTTCTGCTCCATGGTATCGCGATCACGAATGGTTACGCTTGCATCTTCTAAAGTATCGTGATCTACAGTGATACAAAATGGCGTTCCGGCAGCATCCTGACGGCGATATCTGCGCCCTACAGCATCTTTTTCGTCATAGGTTACATTGAAGTCGTATTTTAAATCGTCGATGATTTTTTGAGCAACTTCAGGTAATCCATCCTTTTTAACTAACGGAAGAATCGCAGCTTTTACAGGTGCTAAAATCGCAGGAAGTTTTAAAACGGTACGGGTAGAACCGTTTTCTAGTTCTTCTTCTTCTAAAGATTTTGAGAATACCGCTAAGAACATACGGTCAAGACCTATTGAAGTTTCCACCACATAAGGCACGTAGTTTTCATTCAATTCAGGATCAAAGAACTGAAGCTTTTTACCTGAGAATTCTTCATGTGCTTTAAGGTCAAAGTCGGTACGGCTGTGAATTCCTTCTAATTCTTTAAAGCCAAATGGAAAATCAAACTCGATATCTGCTGCTGCATTTGCATAATGCGCTAGCTTCTCGTGATCGTGAAAACGATAATTTTCTTCACCAAGCCCTAGCGATAAATGCCATTTTAGACGTGTTTCTTTCCAGTGCTCGTACCATTTTAGTTCGTCACCTGGACGTACAAAAAATTGCATTTCCATTTGTTCAAACTCACGCATTCTAAAAATAAACTGACGCGCTACGATCTCATTTCTAAACGCTTTACCAGTTTGAGCAATCCCAAAAGGGATCTTCATTCTTCCGGTTTTTTGCACGTTCAGGAAGTTTACAAAAATTCCCTGAGCGGTTTCTGGTCTTAAGTAGAGATCGGTCGCAGTTTCTGCGGAAGCACCCAATTTAGTCCCAAACATCAAGTTGAATTGACGCACGTCTGTCCAGTTTTTTGAACCGGTATCCGGGTCTGCGATGCCTAACTCTTCGATCAAAGCTTTTACATCAGCAAGATCTTCTGCTTCAAGAGAACGCGCCATACGTTGTAAAACGGTTTCCTGTTCCTTGCGATAGCGCAAAACACGTGGGTTTGTGGTTACAAACTCCTGCTCGTCAAATTTATCTCCAAAGCGTTTTTTAGCTTTTGCTATTTCTTTAAGCGCTTTTTGATTCAGCTTTTCAGCATAATCTTCGATCAATACATCGGCACGATAGCGTTTTTTAGAATCTTTATTGTCAATAAGTGGATCATTAAATGCATCAACGTGCCCGGAAGCCTTCCACGTAGTGGGATGCATAAAGATCGAAGCATCGATACCCACGATATTCTCGTGCATTTGCACCATACTTTTCCACCAGTAATCACGTATATTTTTCTTGAGCTCGGCTCCGTTTTGACCGTAGTCGTAAACAGCGCTCAAGCCGTCATAAATCTCGCTACTCCCAAAGATGTAGCCGTATTCTTTTGCGTGTGATATTACCTTTTTAAAATGATCTTCCTGTTGTGCCATTTGGTATGTTGCTTTTGTATTTGATTTTGGTTGTTTGGCCGTTGCGAAACAAGGAGGTAAAAATAAAAAAACCGCAGCAATGCAGCGGTTTTTTATACGATGATTTTTAAAGCCGCCTTATTCGAGTTCTACGACGCTATTGCTGAGTAAGCGGTCATTTTCAAACAAATTAATACGGTATATTCCGGGGTCAAATTCTTCTGCCATTGGGTTGATCCAAACGCAACTTTGCAGTTCTTCGTTTTGATAATTGATCTGCTGGTACGCGCTGTAGATCAAAATATTCTCTCCAAAAGCAAGCGAAACGTGCTCGCCCATCACATTATTTTTGGGGTTGATCACTTGAATGTAAAAATCGTGAATTCCGGGTGCGGCTAGCACATTCTCGTTGATGGTATAACAAATTTCAATTTTATCAATGCGTCCTGCGCGGTCGTTAGGCACTGTTTTTCCACTGCGGCGCAAGATCACCCCGCTGGTTCTAAATTTGCTAACCGTAAGTTGAGCGCCTTTTGTGAGGTTTTCTTGTAGCGCTTCATTTTGCTGTTTTAGAGAATCCCGTTCTACAATGCTTTCATCAAAAGCGGCTTCTGCATTGGTTTTTTGGGTTACTAAAAGGGCGTTTTCAAGCAGCAGGCTGTCGGCTTTTTTACGCAACGCATCGCGTTCGTCACGCAAGATGGCCAGCTCGCGTCTGTAATTTTGAAGCGTACTTTGTGTACTGTTTGATTGCTCTAAACGATACAGTAAGTTTTGAATACGAGAGCGGGCTTCTTTCAATTCTGAAGTGAGCAATTTATTCGTCTCAATTTCAGAATTGTAATTGGTTAAGAGGTCACTCAACTCTTCTTTGAGAAGTTCTTTTTCTTCAGACAGCGCTACTTTACTGGCGCTTAGCTCGTGGTAAAATTTGTAGGTGTAGCCACCCATCCCCAGGAGCAATAGAAAAAGTATACCGATAAGAATCTTTAAAGCATTGTTATTGCGAGTAGCACTCATGCAGCCTATTTTGATATCTTAGTGCGAAAGTTATAATAATTAATCAAAATGAGATGAAGTCTTTGCTGAAACTCTTCTTTCCTGATCAATGCAGCGCCTGCGACGAACTGTTGAGCGAGGGAGAAGCGTTTGTTTGTACTTCGTGCAGGCACACCCTGCCTGTGACTCATTTGCATACTACAACGCTCAACCCTATACAAAAATTATTATACGGTAGAACAACTATTCACCTTGAGGCGGCTTTGTTCTATTTTGATAAGAAAACACGGGTTCAGCAACTTATACACAATTTAAAATATCGCAGGCAAGAACAACTTAGCCCGTTTATGGGAAACTGGTTGGGGAGTCAGCTTGCTGAAGCTCCTGCATTTTCGGCAATAGACTGCGTCATCCCGGTACCTTTACATAAATCTCGATTACGAGAACGCGGCTATAATCAAGTGGCGGGATTTGGTAAAGCGATTGCGCACTGCTTAAATAAGCCGTATCATGATGCTATTTTATTTCGAACAAAAGCAACGCGTACACAGGTATTTTTAAACCGTGTTTTTAGAGGAACCGAAGTTTTAGACTCTTTTGCAGTTACCGAAACCGCAAGCCTTCAAGGGAAGCATATTTTGCTCGTAGATGATCTGATCACCACAGGAGGAACCATTGAAGGTTGTGCGCTCGCCTTGCAGCAAATACCAGACATTAAATTGAGCGTTGCCGTTATGGCAATAGCCCAGTGATTTCCTCGTTTTATAAGGCAGCTTCTTTTCTGATGATTATCCAAAAGCACTGCTGTCTCATCTTTAAAAATAATCGTTACTTTGCGCTGTTATGTCAAAAAAGGTTTTACAGCTCGTTTCTGTTTCTATTTTACTGCTTTTTGTAGTACAATGTGCCAAGCGTGGTACTCCCACAGGAGGGCCCAAAGATGAGACACCGCCAGTTTTGGTGCGTGCTGATCCTCCCAATTACACCACAAATTTTGACCGAAAAGAAATCAGAATTTATTTTGACGAGTATATCAAACTTAAGGATATAAGTAAAAACCTTATCGTTTCTCCTCCGATGGATCCTAAAGCGCAGGTGAGTCCGCAGGGGAGTGCATCGCGGTATATTGATATTCAGATCACAGATACCCTTACACCTAATACCACCTATCAATTTAATTTTGGCGAAAGTGTTACAGATAATAATGAGGGTAATGAGTTTCCGTTTTTTAAATATGTTTTTTCTACCGGTGATTATATAGATTCTCTTAATGTAACCGGGGTTATCAGAGATGCGCTATTGCAAAAACCAGATGAATATGTGACTGTGATGCTTTATGAGGCAGACTCGACGTATTCTGATTCTATCGTTTATAAAGATGTGCCGCGCTACATTACTAACACTTTAGACAGCACTGTGGTTTTTGAACTTACCAATGTGAAAGAGGGGCGTTATAAGTTGGTTGCGATGAAAGACGATGCCAATAACTACACCTTTCAGCCAGATAAAGATAAAATCGCTTTTTATGATGGTTTTATTGAGGTGCCTACAGATAGCGTGTATGTTTTGCGCTTGTTTAACGAGCAATTAAAAAGTGAAACCGGAAGACCAAAACAAGCATCGGCACAGCGCATTGCGTTTCCGTTTACCGGAAATCCTGATAGTATAGATGTAAAATTGATCAGTGCTAAACCCGAAGGTTTTGAACGTTTAGTGACACTTAAAAAAGGTCAAGATTCGTTACAATATTGGTACAAGCCTCAGGTAGAAACAGATTCGTTGATTTTTGAAACCTACGGAAACAAGCAGTTGCTAGATACGATGTACATCAGAAAGCGTGGGTTAAAGCCAGATTCGCTTCAGATTCAATCGGTGTCCAGCAGTTTGATCTTAGAAGAGCCTTATCTGTTCAACACAACCATCCCTGTGGTGGCGGTCGACACTTCAAAAATAAAAATCAGCCGAAAGGATTCAACACTGGTTGAAGCGTTTCAGGTGAATTTATTCCCAGAGAAATTGCAGATGTCGCTCAAATTTGAAACGGAAGAAAATGAATCGTACAGTATTCAAATGCTTCCGGAAGCGCTTACCGATTTCTACGATTCTAAGAACGATACGCTCAATTTTAGTGCTTCAACAAAAGCTTACGGCGATTATGGAGAGTATGACCTAACGTTGCAAGGCGCCGCAGACGTACAACATATTGTGCAATTAGTTACCGAAAAAGGTGATGTAAAACGTGAAATTATTGGAGCACCGGGCACCACAGTATTTCAGTTTAACCGAATTGAACCCGGAAAATACTATGCACGTGTGATCGTAGATCTTAACGAGAACGGTAAATACGATACCGGAAATTATCTGGAGCAAAAGCAACCGGAAGAAGTCTTATACTATCCAGATTTGCTGGATTTACGCTCGGGCTGGTATCCTAAAAATACTTTTATTCTAACTCAGGAATAAGCTGCACGTCACATTAAAATTTTGCTATTTCAATATGAATGCATCCTGATCGGCGAGAAAATTCAGTTGATTGCGGGTTTCTTCTAAATGGGCTTTGCTTAAGGTTGCATAAATAGTTTTTTCTTCCGCTTCCGCGAAAGCTAAAGTAGCGCCCAGACTGTCGTAAATTCCGCTATAGCCGTTGTATTCAAAATTGCCGCCATCAACGCCTACACGATTAACGCCTATGCAGTAACTCATATTTTCTATTGCCCGTGCTTTAAGCAAAGTATCCCAGGCAAAAACGCGTTTTTTAGGCCAATTGGCTACATAGAGCATCACGTCATAATTAGATGTATTGCGCGCAAAAACAGGAAAACGCAAGTCATAGCACACCTGCAATAAAAATTTAAAGCCTTTGTAGATAGCGATTACAGGTTTTTCGCCGCGTTTGTAAACCTTATGTTCACCCGCTAGGGTAAAGGTGTGGCGCTTATCATATGTAGTGCTGTTGCCGTCAGGAGTAATAAAATAAAAGCGGTTGTAATAGTTGTCGTGCTCTTGAATCATCAAACTTCCGGCAAGTGCGGCTTGCTTAGCATTTGCAGTAGCTTTCATCCACGCAACCATAGCGCCGGTATCAGCAATGCCCTCAGGATTCATACTAAAACCTGTTACAAACATTTCGGGTAGAACAATGAGGTCTACATCGTCTACCTCGCTTATTTTTTGATCAAAATACGCACGATTAGTTTCCGGGTCCTCCCAAGCGAGATCCGCTTGAATTGCTGCTATTTTTAAGGTGTCTTGCATAACTTAAAAGTACAAAAAAGCTGATGAGGTTAGGGCAAAAAAATACCCGCTGCATTGCAGCGGGTATTGGAATCTTAAATATACTTATATATATCTTGGCTTATAGTACGCGTACTTGCGCAGCTACCATACCTTTTCTTCCTTCTTCTTCGATGTACTCAACTTGGTCACCTTCTTCTAACACTTCACCGTTAAGACCGGTTGCGTGTACAAAGATGTCCTTGCCTGTGTCATCGTTAGTAATGAATCCGTAACCTTTTGATTCATTGAAAAATTTAACTGTACCTTTCATTATAAAGTTGTAAAAAAATTAATATTGATACAAAGCTACGTGTTTAAACAACACAAAAGTTAACTTAAGGTAAATTTATTTTTACAAAAGTTATTGATTTTCAGAATTTTTGCGCGATTCTTTACTTTCATTGAAGTCTCTCATCTTCCTTATGTTATCTTCATCAAGCATATAATCTTTCACGTTGCGGTCTTTCCAGCGGTGATATAAAAACATCGGCATCAAAATAAAGGCAACGGCCAAAATGGTTAGGCCTAAAAACCGATCACCGGTTAAGGTATCTTCTGTAAAATATCTGAGATAAAAGCCGTAACCTAAGGTTAAACAAAGAATGCAAAAAAGTATGATTATCGTGTTGCGCATAGTACTTTGAGTTAATTTATTTTTTACTGAAATGATATTCAAAACTTACACCTATACCTAAACTGCTATTCTTTTCAGGAATGGGGCGTTGCCCGGTTTGCATAAATGAAAGTTGATCAAAATCCTGACGTAAGTCTAAAGTCGTATAAACCAAGTATGCCGAAATTAAAAAACGCTGATCAAAGTCAAGATAACCTTCAAGACCCAGGGCAAAATCAAAGTAATCCTGTTGGTTCTTATAATTAACTGATTCTTGCAGCTGCAAGCGTGCGGGGTTATTTTCAGTTTTAAAATACGAACTGGTATACTTAAAGTTTCCAAAACTATATTCGGGCCAAAAGAAGAGCCAAACATCTTCAGGCTTTGTGAGCCTGATTTTAGTTCCTACGCTTACAAGATTACCTGTGTAATTGGTGCGCAGCTGTTCTTCTGTAGTTTCCGTAAAAACTGAAGCATCGTTTAGCGCCCCATTGTTATGCTTAAAAGCCAGTTTAGGAGCGATCCAAAAGTCTGAGAATAAGCCAAAACCTAGCTGAATATCATAAAATCCATTCTCTTTAAAACTCTTGTTTCTAAAGCCGTTGAGTTTGGCAAAAACTGACGGACTGATATCTTGAGCGTATGCCGAAAAACAAAAAACGCAGCATATAATGATAACGTACTTTTGTTTGAACATGGGCTATTTTCTTGAAAAGCTCACCAGCATACGTCTATACGCGGTAAGGAGTTTTGATTTTGAAATGAAGCCGTGGTATTTTCCGTCTTTGATCACGGGTAAATTCCACGCGCCACTGTCCTGAAACTTGCGCATCACTTCTTTTGCGGGATCAGATTCTAGGTAAATATACTCCGGCGCGGCGTGCATTAAGCTGCCCACTTTTGTCGTGTCATACAGCGACGCATCAAACATAATTTCTCTGATATCATCAAGGGTGATTACGCCTACGAGTTCGTCTTCTTCGTTCACCACCGGAAATAAATTTCGGGTAGATTTAGCGACTGCACATTTTACCATTTCGCCTAAAGTCATATTCGGTTTAACCCGAATGAAATTAGACTCAATGATCTGATCAACATTTAGTAAGGTAAGCACCGCCTGATCTTTATCGTGTGTGATGAGTTCGCCTTTTACGGCAAGTTCCATCCCGTAAACCGAATGCGGCAAAAAGTATTTATTAATTCCATAGGCGATGGCCGCAGTGATCATCAGCGGAATAAAAAGCCCGTAACCGCCTGTAATCTCTGCAATAAGGAAAATTGCAGTAAGTGGTGCGTGAAGTACTCCCGCAAGTAAACCGGTCATTCCCACAAGTGTAAAGTTACTTTCTGAAATATGAACACCGTTAATGCCCAAGTTGTTGATGACTTTGGCAATGCAATTGCCCATCACGCTGCCCATAAAAAGAACTGGAGCAAAAATACCCCCTATTCCACCACCGGCAAAGGTTATGGCAGAAGCGATCACTTTAAAAAGCACTAGGCCTGCAAGCAGTGCGATTACCACCCAAATGTTTTCAAGATAATCACTAAAAAAAGTTTCACCCAGAGCACTTATCGTGTTGCCCTCAAGCAGCTGGTTGATAATGTCAAAACCTTCACCATACAACGGTGGAATAAAAAATAAAAGCACACCCAGCGAAGCCCCCGCAATGATAAGTCTGGTGGTAGCTGAAGTCCACCTGCTGTAGAACTTTTGAGTGGCAAAATAGGCTTTACTAAAATACACCGAAGTCAATCCTGCAACTACGCCAAGAACCATATAGTATGGAAAATCTGCAATAGTAAAAGCATCCTTAAGCTCAAAAGGTAAAATAGTATCTGAACCAAAAAAGAAATAGGAAGTTAAGATCGCCGAAAGTGATGCCAAAAGTAACGGCATCAGCGATAACAAAGTAAGGTCTAGACTAAAGACTTCAACCGCAAATATGATCGCTGCAATGGGGGCTTTAAAAATGCAAGACATAGCACCCGCTGCCGCACAGCCTAATAGTAAATTGCGGTGCGCTTGATCCATATGAAAGATGCGAGACAAGTATGAACTAATTCCTGCACCGGTAACCACTGTAGGGCTCTCTAACCCTACCGATCCTCCAAAACCTACAGTGATCGGCGCGGTAATTAAAGAAGCGTAAACTTGATAATTGCGTAATAAACCTTTTCGCTTTGCGATAGCGCGCAGCGTCATAGGAACCCCGTGACTCAGCGGATTTCTAATGATAAATTTTACGATAAGTACCGTAAGAGCAAGACCTATAATCGGGAACAAAAAGTAAAACCCATACCTGTAATTCTCAACGAGTTTTCCTTCAAGAAGATTTTGAATTACGTGAGTAAAGTTCTTGATCAAAACAGCTCCCAGACCGGCAAGAAGCCCTGTGATCACACTTAAAAAATAGATAAATGTGGTCTTAGAAATATGCTTGTAGCGCCAGGCGTGAAAGCGATGTAAAAGAGGTTTTTTACCAGGCATTATCACTCGATTTATTGCCGCAAAAGTAAGGTGTATAAATCAAAATATAGTATAATTAGAAATTAATTATACAAAACAGAAAACCCCGCCGAAGAGGCAGGGTTTCAATATTTTAGCAAGCGTACGTTACTAGCAATACTCGTTAAAAGCATCTACAAGATTATCTGCAATAAGTTCTGCAGGACGCCCTTCAATATGATGACGCTCCAACATATGTACTAATTCACCATCTTTAAATAACGCCATTGAAGGTGAAGAAGGAGGAAACGGCACCATAAAATTACGTGCAAGCTCTGTTGCTTCGCGATCTACACCGGCAAAAACAGTGTATAAATTATCTGGAGTTTTTGCATTTTGTAAAGCCATACGCGCTCCCGGTCTGGCATTTGCCGCTGCACAACCACATACTGAATTTACCACAACAAGCGTGGTTCCTTCTTTTTTCATAGCTGCCTGTACATCGTCTGTTGTATGTAATTCTGTGAAACCTACAGAAGTAAGGTCTTCACGCATAGGTTTTACTAATTCTGCTGGATACATAAGTTCTTTTTTAATTTTTGGTTTACAAAGATATAAAATAATAGTCGGGCATAAGTTGTAAACCCTACGTTGAGCATCTGCTTTTTTATTTGGGCGCATCTTTGCCTAGGGGCAAAGTCAGGCTTTCGGCCGTCGCTGTTTGCAATGTTGCTCATTGCAAACGAGCTCCACAAGGCCTCAATCCTTTGCGCATACGTTTAAAGTCTATAGCGCATCTTGACCAAATACGTGACATACAATCCTATCACTGCGAGTAACAATTTGTCATATTTGCGACCTACCTGTAGCAAAGGCTTTATTTTTGCACGGGTTTATAAACACCGGCAAAAGGTATAAAACCCTGTCCCGATGGTCATCGGGTTGGCTAGTAATTAAAAAGTAGGAGGGTTGTTTGCAACAAGCAGATAAACCAAAACCGAATAAAAAAGATTAAATGATACGATGGATAGGAGCAATTATAGGCTTTGCTTACCGAGGATTTCTTGGTGCGGTTGCAGGTTATGTGATTGGGATGCTCATAGATAATTTGTTTTTTAATAAAAGTGAGGGTCACGCTTCGGGCAGAAGTCGCTCGCCTTTTAGTGGTGGGCAGCAGACGGTAACTCCGGGAGATTTTGAGCTGAATTTACTTTCGCTTTGCTCTATAGTTATCAAAGCAGATGGGCAAGTGAGTCAGCGCGAGATGGATTATGTGCGTCAGTATTTTGTGCAAGCTTATGGTAAAGAGCGCGCCAATGCTACTTTTAGAACCTTTAATGAGGTGGTGAAAAAGCGTGAGGTAAATGCGCAGCGTATTTGTGCGTATTTGGTACAGCGTACACGTAGAGAAGTTCGATTACAAATTGTTCACTTTTTATTTGGGATCGCTCAGGCAGACGGAAACGTTTCTACCGCAGAGGTGAATCAAATCTCAAGTATTGCGGGATATTTAGGATTAAGCCGCAATGAGTTTGAAGGACTTAAAGCGATGTTCTTTAAAAATTCTGATAGTGCGTATAAAATATTGGAGATTGATAAATCTGCAACAGATGCAGAAGTAAAGAAAGCTTATCGCGATATGGCAAAAAAATACCATCCAGATAAACTACAGCATATGGATGAAGCCTATCGCGCCGGAGCAGAAGAAAAATTTAGAAATGTACAGGATGCGTATGAAACCATTCAAAAAGAACGCGGGATGTAGTATTTACTAGAGGTTAATCCGTACAACTAAAAAGCCCTTTAATTTCAATAATTAAAGGGCTTTTTGGTTGTATATGTAGTGTTTTGATTTTCAGATTTTTAAGTGTTATTTTTAATGTGAAGATTTTTATGGTGTAACTTTTTTGAAGGCCATACTTTTTAAAGTTTCTATACGTTACACTGTTGTTAATTAACGCTTTAAAGCCCCCTCTGATGAACAAGTACTACCTACTTGTCTTAGTTTTTTTATTTACATACCTAGGCGGTTATACGCAGCAGGTAAGTGTTGATAGTCCGCGACCTGCGCAGGATTTGGTGAACACTCTTGTGGGTGATGCTTGCGCTGAGATCAGCAATATTGCTATTTCTTCAACTCAAGCTGCAGGATTATTCTCTAATAATGGCGGTCTGTTTCCGTTGGCTAATGGTGTGGTTTTACGTACGGGTAATGCACGATTAAGTGGAGGGGCTTACACAGGAAATGAAGCTCAATTGAGCAGCGAACTCAACACCAATGGAGATGCGTATTTGCAGAGCATCAATGACGCTACCGGTACAAGTGCACCTATTGAAGAAACGGCTTTTTTAGAATTTGATTTCGTACCGCTTTCTAGCGATTTTAGCTTTGATTTTATTTTTGCTTCTAATGAATATGGAGAATGGCAGTGTTCCTCACAGGATGTAGTGGCATTTATCCTTACTGATCTGAGCACCGGTACTTCACAAAACTTGGCACTCACACCTTCGGGAGAAGAGGTTTCGGTGCGCAATATTCGGGATGACCAGAATAATGCGAGTTGTAATTCGGTCAATCCGGGACTTTTTGATTCGTATGAGGTGACCAATGCACAATCAACCATCAATATGCGTGGTTATACCCAAGTGCTTACCGCTTCTAGTACATTAACGCCCGGTACTTCCTATAATATTCGCATTGTGATAGGAGACTCCAATGATACCAACTTTGATTCGGCAATTTTTTTGGCCGGCGGAAGTTTCAATACCAGTGTTGATCTAGGCCCTGATCTGGTTTTATGCAGTGGAGATTCAACAACACTTTCTACAGGTTTAGACGCTACGGTTTATACCCATCAATGGTTTTTAAACGGAAGTGCAATTCCCGGCGAAACCGGAAGTACGTTAACCGTTTCCAATAATGGTATGTACCGCGTAGAAGTTTCTAATAATGGCTGCGTGATCGCAGACGAAGTTGTGGTAAGTCCGCTTTCAATTACTGCTCCCGATGATCTAATCGCTTGTTACAATAATGGAAATCCTTCAAGTTTCAATTTGACCCAAAACGATGCGAGTGCTTTAGGGCTGAGTAATGCCCAATTTGAGGTGGTGTATTATACCAGCACAACAGCCTTAAGCACAAATCAGCCTATTCCAGATTCTGAATTGAACGCGTTTCAGAGTACCGGTCAGCGCATATTTATTCGTTTGCGTAATTTAAATACGGGTAACTTTTGTGGAGGCAGCTATTCTTTTATGCTCGAGCAACGCCCTGAAATTCGAGTTACTACTCCCAATCCTTTACAAGCCTGTGCACGGCCCGGAAATGACGTGGCAGTCGATTTGACACAGCTTAATAACGAAATCTTAAATGGTCAAAATCCGGCACTTTTCAATATTACCTATTATGAAAATCAAGCTGATGCAGATGCGATGAGCAACGAAGTTTTCTCGCCTTATGTGATTTCCGAAGGCACAACAACGCAAAACTTTGTGGCAAGGATTTCATTTGCAGACGAAGATGCCTGCTACGAGACGGTAGAGGTTACGGTTGAAGTCAATGATTTACCACCAGTAGATCAATTGGCAGATGTGATCACGTGTAATGCATATGAACTGGAGCCTTTGACAAACGGAAATTACTTCTCAGGCTCCAACGGAAGAGGCACTCCTTATAACGCAGGAGACATTATCACAGAAGATATGGTCTTATTCATTTATAACGGTCCGGATGCTAATGGCTGTAGTAATGAGACCTCTTTCAGTATTACTTTTGTTTCTGAATATGACTTGTCAGACCGGGAGTCTTGTGGTGCTTTTATCATTCCTTCAACCTTAGCCGGTGGTTTTTATACGGCAGCAGGTGGACCCGGCGGGGGTGGAACACGCTTAAATCCGGGTGATGCACTTACCACTTCACAAACCATCTATTTTTATTTTGAAGAAAATGGTGCTGTATGTCGTGATGAGGCATTTAATATTACGGTTTTTCCGCTTCCTCCTGTTGACGAGCCGGCAGATGTAGTGGCTTGTAATAACTATACTTTACCCGCATTAACCAATGGGAGTTACAACACCGAGCCCGATGGCACCGGTACTACTCTCAACGCGGGCGATGTCATCACTACTACGCAAACCATCTATATCTTTAACGACGATACCAGGTGCACCAATTCTCACGAATGGCGTGTTTTTATCGTTCCTGAATTTGACAATCTGGATGCCTGTGGTTCTTATACCGTTCCCGAAGTAGAGGAGGGTGCGTTTTATACCGCGGCTGCTGGCGGAGGAAGTGTCATCCCAGAAGGTACGGTGTTAACCACCTCTCAACGTATCTATTATTATGTGAATACAACTACAGGATCTAACTGTACCACAAATGCATTTTTTGATGTCAACGTGATCGCGATTCCGCCGGTAGATACGTTACCAGATCAATTGTTGTGCGAGGGCGAAACATACACCTTACCCACTTTAACCGATGGTGAATATTTTACCGAAACTGAACGCGGAGGTACGCAGCTTTTCACCGGAGATGTGATCGATGAATCGCAAATTATTTATATCAATAACGAAGTAAGTGGTTGCCAGAATCAAACTCAATTTGAAGTAGAAATACGACCGTTACTTCCTGTAGATAATTTGACCTTCGTGTACAGTTGTGAACCGTATGTACTTCCTGAATTGGAGAATGGACAATATTTTACGCAGCCTATGGGAATGGGAGATCAGCTTTTCGCGGGAGAAGTCATCACTGCTACGCGTACGATTTATGTGTACAACGCGTATGATGATTTTACCTCTTGTTATAGCGAAAACACGTTTACGATAAATATTCTTGGGGTGGAAGTTGAAGAATTTAACGACACGGCGCAATGCGACAGCTACACGTTACCGGCACTGGCTGTAGGTGATTATTTTACTGAATCTGGCGGACAGGGAACCCAACTGAACCCCGGAGATGTATTGACCACAACTCAAGAAGTTTTTATTTATGCGCGTAATGGAACCCGCTTTTTCTGTGAAGATGAAAGCAGTTTTACAGTCACTATTTCGCAAACTCCGGTTTTGGTTCCGGAGCCCGATGTGGAGCAATGTGGCAGCTACATGCTTCCAACCTTATCTCAAGCCACTTTTACACAAGGCTATTATTTGGGGCCAAATAAACAAGCTCCTATTGATCCTGCTGATTACGAATTGCTGCCGGGTACCTATACGATTTACAAATATGCCGAAGCCTTAGATAATACTAACTGCTTTGCCGAAGATGTATTTGAAGTCACCGTTTATCCGCTTCTAAATTTTTCTGTGGAAGGAGGAACACTGTGCCGCAATGCTACTACCGGAGCAGTCGAAAATCCTGTGCTACTGGATTCTGGTCTTGATGCTTCAGAGTTTTTGGTGAGTTGGTTTTTAGATGGGCAGTTAGCAGGGCAGGGCAGCACGTATACAGCTGTCGAAGCTGGTGTTTACAGCGTTTCTACCCAAAAATTGAATCCTGAAGTAGGAGCAGCTTGTAATTATAATCCCACTACAGTTGAGGTTTTTGAGTCGGCCGAACCTGTTTTTGATGTTGAAGTTTCTCAACCTTTTGAGAATGTCTCTGAAATTGCTGTTACGGTAACGGCCGGCTTTGGAGAATATGAATATCGTTTGGACAATCAAGCATTTCAAAACACGCCACGCTTTATAAATGTTTCTCCGGGCACGCATCTCATCACCGTACGCGGAATTAACGGTACTTGCGGTGCTGCTTCGGTAGAGGTTCAAGTGATTGATTTTCCAAAGTATTTTACACCCAATACTGATGGTTATCACGACACCTGGAATATTACTTCGCTTGAGGATTTCCCTGAAGCGCAGATCTTTATTTTTGATCGCTTCGGAAAATTATTAAAAAGTTTATCGCCTCAAGGTCCCGGCTGGGACGGAACGTATCGCAATCAGAATATGCCGTCTGACGATTACTGGTTCAGAGTAGAATATACATTTGAAGATACTCCGGCAGTATTCAAATCGCATTTTACGCTCAAGAGATAGAAAAGGTTGGTTTGAGAACTTTCGACCCTGCGCAATTTCATAGATCTATCGTAAACCGAATTTTATCAGTAAGTTAGAAGGGTTGAAGATTAACCAAATCCAGAATGCCTTTCTTATGAAAAATACATTTATAGCCCTGCTTTTGTTAGTAGTTGTCAATGCCTTTGCCCAAAAGGCAGAAGAACGCGAGATCATCAAGGTTTTAGAGAAAGAGTCGGCTACTTGGCGTGCAGGCGATGTAGAAGGTCACGCAAGCTGCTGGGCGGTCAAACCCTATAGTCGAATTTTGATCTCCACGGGAGATGGGGAGGTGATTGATCTTGATCCTCAATTGATGATCAACCCACCCAAAGGTATGATGGGTAATGGAGGAACTTCGGTGAATTCAAATTATAAATTTCATATTAATGGGAATGAGGCTTGGGTGAGTCACGATGAGCAATCAACGGCAGCAGACGGTAGTGTGAGTAAAACCATTGAAATACGCATGCTCGAAAAAATCAATGGCAGTTGGAAGCTTACCGGGCAATCTATTCACGTAAAAAAGGATAGAACTAATTTGACGGCTATTGATTCTATCAGGCTGAGTGATCCCTATATTTTAGCAGATGAAGCGACCCAAACCTATTATATGACCGGCACCGGCGGTAAAATGTGGAAAAGCAAAGATCTGGCATATTGGGAAGGTCCGTTTGATGTTGTAGAAACCGATCCAAATTCGTGGATGGGGCCTAAACCTATGATCTGGGCGGCAGAATTACATCAATACAAAGACAGGTATTATGATTTTGCGACTTTCACCAACAGGGCGGTAAAGATCGATACCGTTGACGACAATATTATCGAGCGACGTGCGAGTCATATTTTGGTTAGCGACACTCCAGACGGACCTTACAAACCTATGGAAGACGACATTTATTTACCCGCAGATATGCCAACCTTAGATGGAACTTTTTGGGTAGATGAAGACGGTAAACCGTATATGGTGTATTGTTACGAATGGTTGCATAATGGCAACGGGACCATAGAGAAAATTGAACTGAAACTTGATCTAAGCGGTTCGATGGGAAAAGCCGAATTGTTATTTAGAGCGAGTGATTCTCCCTGGTCTCGCGAAAAAGATAAAGATGGAAATGACAAACCCAATAAAGTTACTGATGGTCCATTCCTATTTAAAACCGAAACCGGAAAATTAGGAATGCTGTGGACCAGCTGGATCTATGACGAGTATGTGCAAGGCGTAGCCTATTCTGAAAGTGGCACGTTAAACGGACCGTGGATTCAGGAAGAAAAACCGATCACGCCACGCAATTATGGTCACGGTATGTTGTTTACAACTTTTGATGGTAAAACACTTATGGCAGCGCACAGTCACGCGGTGGTAAATGGTAACTATCACAGAGTTCCACACTTGTTTGAGGTAGATCTTTCAGGAGATAAACTCAGGGTTGTTGCGCCGTATACGCCTTAAATAGTAAAAGGATGTTGAATTGATCAACACCCTTTTCTAATGATTATTTGTTTGGTATTACAAATTCATTCCGCCTGAAACTTCTATCCGCTGGCCGTTGACCCAGCGCGCTTCCTGCGAACATAAAAAGGCAACAACACCGCCAATATCTTCCGGTAATCCTGCGCGACCTAAGGCCGTCATTTGCGCGACCATTTCGTTGGTTTTGGCATCATCACGTACGTGTCCGTTTCCAAAGTCGGTTTCAATGGCGCCCGGTGCAACCACATTTGCTGTGATTTTTCGGTCACCTAATTCTTTAGCGAGATAACGCGTGAGTACTTCAATTGCACCTTTCATAGAAGCATAGGTTGAAGATCCCGGTAAACTGAAACGCGCCAATCCTGAAGAAATATTAATGATTCTTCCGCCGTCATTCATATACGGTAATGCTTTTTGCGTTAGAAAGAAAACACCTTTGTGATGTATGTTCACCATCTCATCAAATTGTTCTTCGGTGGTTTGCATTATTGGGGCATACAGCGCAGTTCCGGCATTATTGATCAAAAAGTCAAAATTGGGATGGCTTTCCTGCTCTTTTAAATGATTGGTAATTTGTGCGATAAAACCATCAAAAGACTTAACGTTGGCAGTATCTAGCTGAAATGCCGCAGCTTTTTGACCTAAGGCTTCGATTGCAGTCACCACCTCTTGTGCTTTATCTGCGTTACTGTGGTAAGTGATGAGAACATCAACAGCGGTTTTTGCAAGGCTAAGCGCCATATCTTTGCCTAATCCACGGCTTCCGCCGGTTATCAAAGCGATTTTGTTTTTAGTTTCCATAGTTGTAGTATTTAATTATACTGCAAAGTTGCGGGAAACTAAAGGCTATTGCTTTGCAAGCATCAAAGCATAGTTTGTAAAAATCAAAGTAATCTAGGTTCTGAAGTTGAGCGGAGACAGTTGAGTTTGCTTTTTAAAGAAGTTAGAAAAATGAGCTACCTCTTCAAATCCAAGGCTAAATGCGATCTCAGACACCGTCCAGTCGGTTTGTTTTAGTAGAATTTTAGACTCTTGAATAATGCGTTTTTTGATAATATCTGTTGTGGTGCTGCCTAAGCTTTCTTTAAGTACTTTGTTGAGGTGATTCACGTGAATCGCAAGCCGATCTGCGTAGTCTTTAGCCGATCGTAATTGCAAGCGTTGCTGAGGTGATTCAATGGGAAATTGACGTTCAAGAAGCTCAATGAATAAAGAAATGATGCGCTTAGCGGCATTCTGATTGTTACTCACCTGATGCGCCGGACGCAGCTTTTGCCCGTAATGAATCAATTCGAGTAAATACGTGCGCAGCAAGTCGTATTTAAACTCATAATCAGAAGCGATTTCGGTTTTCATTTTACTGAAAATAGGCGCAATAGCCTCAGCTTGTTCATCTGAAATCTCAAATACGGGAAGACTTCCGGGCTGAAAAATAGGAAGTTTTTCAAGATCGATACCGCTTTTACTTTGCGTTAAAAACGCATCGGTAAAAACACAAAAAGAACCGTTTTGATCTTCATCTAAGGGAACCCAATGATAGGGTACATTAGGTGTTGCAAAAAGTAATGCGTTTGATTTTACCTCGATCACCTTGTCAGCATATTCTGCTCTGTTTTTACCGCGTATCAAGCTGATTTTGTAGTAGGCTCTGCGGTTATACGGCATTTCGTTTTTTTCTTTTACCGCCCTGATCGTTTCAGAAATATCAAAGACATTAAAATGCCCGATCTCTTTGTTGATGCCCGGAGGCAACAGCGTTTCTATTTCTTTGCCGGTAAAAATGGTGGCTTCCTTATAAAATGCTTCCAGACTGGTGTGCTGCATGATTCGAAATTACCTAATTGTAAAATTCAAAGGTAAGAAGATCTAGGTAAGTTTGAGCTAAAGATTACTTTAACCCTAAAAATGACTTGATGAATTCCTTTTTTGGCATACTTAAAATGATGCTCAAATCATCTTTCAGGCTGCTTTCTCCGTCCAGAAATCTAAAAATTGCATCCACCTTTTTTTTCTTGAACATTCGGGTAAACAACTGCGCTCCCATTTGATTTTTTCGGTAAAGCACATCCAGAAAAATTGCATCGTACCAGCGGTAACGATCCTTGATGCTAAACTTAGAAAGATCATTTTCCGCTTTCAAAAAAGCAATAAGTTGTTCTGTACGTTTTAGGGTGTAGGTAAAAGTATAACCGGTGCTTCCGCGGGTCCAGCCGCCTGCAGTACCTATGTGAAGTATGTTTTTTGAGTTGAATTGTTCAAAAGGAAAAGCCGTCATAGGAATGCTGCCCTGTTCTTTAGAATGAATGGTATACTCGGTAACACCTAATTCTTCAAGATATTCTTGAATTGCGACTTCATATTCTGCTTTTGGAAGCAGTTTTTCTGAAAAAAGTGTGTACTCTACCAGCGCCTTATTTTTCGCCGTAGGCAACACATACATAAAACGTGTATTGCCGCGCTGCGGAATATCAAAATCCATAAATGTGGCAATCTCGGGTTCAAAAACTGACGATGGAGTTTCAACTTCCCACCCTATAAAATGCTGTTGTAAAACAGGGTATTGCGTTTGCTTTTCAAGACGCTCCGGAGGAAGAATGCTGGTAAAGAGTTTTGCTGCGGAATATATGTTGTTTTTTGTTTGGACTTCAACCGAAAAACTATGTTCACGATGACTCAGATACGTTTCGGTTCTAAATTGGAAATTTTTAGATGCCTGAAATTGTTCAAAAATTTGGTTATAAAAATCGAGTCCTTCAATTTTGCTGTAGGTGTACTTTTTTAGCGGAATTTCAGCATCAAATCCTACGCTTTTAAACCGAATAGTTTTCCATTTTTTGCTAATCACTGCATCCCACTCAGCAGTATGTTGACTCCAGAAACACCAGGTGCGATCATTGATTTTTTTGTCAGACTTATCAAGAATCAAAACCGATTTATCCTTAAAAAAAGCATCTTGACTCATGCGATAGGCAAGCATCAACCCCGAAAGTCCGGCGCCGAGAATGATGTAGTCAAAGTGATTTGTGGCATCTTGCATCTGAGTTTAAAACTAGGATTAAAAATGCGTCCCGGCAACGGTCTATTGGTTTAAATACTTTAAAAGTTCTGACGAAGTGTAATACTCAAAGATCCTGCGTTTTACCTTGAATAGTTCGTCAAACATCAAAGTTACCGGTAGCGAGAATTCCCGATCTTCTCGCGATCCCAAAAGTGCAGCCAGTTGATGCACTGCATTGCGCTGTGTTTTTGCTAGCGGATTGGTAAACACCTTTCCATCAAAGGTGATGGTGTCTGTGGTTTCAGCGTTCATTCTGACTGCATAAAAATCCCGGTTAACTTTGGCGATGACTTCAGGTTTAGTAAAGACCACCCGGTCAATTTTTTTGCAATACGCACACCAGTCGGCGTGAAAAAATACCAAAGTCTTCTTGGGGTTTTCAGTCAACGCATCCTCAAGTTCTTCCCAACTTAACCAGTTGATTTGCTGATCACTCTTTTGAGCAATAAGGCTTCCGCAAGAAAGAAATAGAAAAAAGATTAATTGTTTCATAAACAAATTTTTGCCTGTCCTGCAAGGACTAGAAGTCGCCGAAGCGAATTCCAAAGAAGAATGTTCGCGGACGATTGGGACCATAAATATAATCCGAATCTCTAAGAGGCCCGCGATCAAAATCATCCTGATAGCTGTTAAACACATTTTGAACACCGGTACTCAATTCTACGTGAAAGGTGTCTTTGAGATCAAAATGATAGGTGACTTTTGGGGTCACATCTATAAATTGTGGCGTTTCTTCAAGGGCTATAAATCCACTGTCGCTAACCACGTGCGGAGCAATCATACTGCCCGTGTAACTTGCTGCAAGGTCCATTTTAAAGGCTTCACTAATCACCCAGTTGGCATTAAAAAAGCCGTAAAGATTAGGCGCGCGTGTAAACTCAGAGATAATCACGTCGTTTTCTCCGAGTACGGTTCCGTGGCTTTCAAAGAGTACTTGATCTTCTTTGTAGATCGACTTTTGATAGGTGATTCCGGCTTGAAAATATAAGTCTTGACTGGGCGAGACCGTAAGTTCTACGTTAGTCCCGGCAACATAAGCGCCACTACCATTGCGAGATTCTTCAAGGATAGCGCCGTTAGGTAATGAAGCACCTGTGCTTACCAGTGTAAACGGATTCTGCAAGGTGGTGTAAAACCCTTCAACAAGCAATGAAGTCTGAGTTTTGTTGAAATTTTTAGTGAGATTCAGCGAGGCGGTATAGGCATTAGAAAATTCGCTTTCCAGGTCATCGCTCAAAATAGCAAAGCGCTGTTCGCCACCTACTGAGCTGATGTGTAAATCTTCATTGAACGCTTGCGGCGCTCTAAAACCTCGAGCATAACCTCCTCTAAACTGCAATTCGTCTGTAATGTCATAAAGCAGCGTAATACGCGGACTCAAAACAGTTTCTGAGACTTCTGAAGTACGCTCAATATTCTGTATGGTGTAATATCCATCTACCGAAATATGATCAAGGCGTGCGCCTAAAAGGGTGGTAAAGTTTTTTAAAGGTTTCCACTCATATTGACTGTAAAGCCCAAAACTATTTACTTGCTGATCTACAACGCGGTTGTATCCTAAGATCACATCTTCAGTATCATTCAATTGATATTCAACACCGCTGGTTAAAACATCTTTATTTTTAAAGGTATGACTGAATTTTGCTCCGGAAACCAGCGCGAGATCTTTAGTGTTTCCAAAGGCGTTGTTGGCAGCGATAGAGTCTGCAGCCGTGCGCCCGCCACCTAAACCACCGTAATAGCTTTTGCGATCAGTATGTTGCACAGAAGCGTACACCGAAAGATTATTTGTGCGTTCGTCATTGTACAACTCATAATCTGCTCCGGTAAATATCGTGTTGTGGTCTAATTCTTCGGTAATGTCTGTAAACTGGGGCGCCAGCTCAATACGGTCTCCGCCGCGGCGGTATTCTTTTATAGCCGTAAAATCTAAACCAATCCTGCTGTTATCATTAGGTCTGTAAAAAGCTTTAGACCCAAAAGAATGATTGGTGAGTTTGGTGATTTCGCTAAAACCATCTCCATTCGCATCAAATGCATCACGATCGCGGTACATTCCGTAAAGGGTAACTCCTGTAGATAGATCTTCGCTCACGATCGACGTGTTCATGTTCAATGTACGATCTGCTGTTTTACCATCTATTAGACCCAGATTGCTGCTTACTTCCCAGCTGTTATTTACCGGTTCTTTAGTTATGACATTTACAGTTCCTGCAATCGCGTTAGACCCAAAAAGCGCCGAACCACCACTACGCACAACTTCTACCCGGTCAATGATGCTCACCGGAATTTGCTCCAGACCATAAACGCCGTTGAGCGCACTAAAAACGGGTCTGCTGTTGACCAAAATTTGGGTGTATTGGCCTTCAAGTCCGTTAAGGCGCACTTGTGTAAAACCACAATTCTGGCAGTTGGTTTCCACACGCACTCCGGGCTGGTAATTAAGACCATCAGCAAGCGAAATAGATTGTGTTGCCTTGAACAATTTTGGGCTAAGCACTTTTACAATCACAGGAGCCTCTTTTTTACTGATGCGATTACGGGTGGCGCTCACCACAACTTCTTCCAGACCTAGTAGATCTTCTTGAAGTTCAACGGCCAGCGGTTTATTTTTAAAATCTTCAGGCTGAATTGTTTTACGCTGGGTTTTAAAACCAACAGCTTTAAAAACTAAAGTAGCTTCTTCAAGAGACAAAGTGATTTCAAAAGCTCCGTTCTCATCAGCGGCAACACCATTTGTGGTGCCTTCTACTATGATGTTAGCAAACGGAACCGGAGCAGTACCATCGGTGATTACACCAGTAATTGTGGTTTGCTCTTGTGCTAAAACCAATTGTGTGATGAACAGAAAAGCGATTTTAAGGTAATTATTGAGAGACATTTACGGGTTTTAAAAATTAAAGTTTAGGCAAACCTAAAAAATATATTTGATATATTTTGCGTATTATTGTGGTATATTTAAAAATGAATATGACTTTTTCTGAAGAAAATTATTTAAAATCTATTTATGCCTTACAAAAGGAGCATCCTAAAGGTGTAAGTACCAATGTTTTATCTAAGTATCTGGATGCCAAGCCTGCTTCGGCTACAGAAATGATTAAAAAGCTAGATGAGAAGGGGTTGGTGCATTATCAACCTTATCAAGGTGTGATTTTAAAAGATTCCGGAGCAGTTTCCGCATTGAAAATTATACGTAAACACCGCTTATGGGAAACTTTCTTGGCCAATAAGCTTGATTTTAGTTGGGATGAAATTCACGATGTTGCCGAACAGTTAGAGCATATAAAATCTGATAAGCTTATACGCGAATTGGATAAGTTTTTAGGGTACCCAAAGCACGACCCGCACGGTGATCCCATTCCTGATGAAGAAGGAAATGTCGTAAAAATGGAAAAAAAGCGGGTTTCACAACTAAATCCGGGCGATATCGGGACGTGTATTGGCGTGAACGATACCTCCTCTTCGTTTCTTCAGTTTTTAGATCAGCAAAACATACGTTTGGGAAGTGTGATTCATATTCTTAGTGTGCAGGAATTTGATAAAAGTATGACGGTGCGTATTGACGATCGCGAACTTCTGCTTTCTCAAATCGCCACAGAGCACATCTATGTGCGTGTATAATTTAATCCGTTTAAAAAGTTAGCATTTTAATATTATGAATGAAATCATCAATTATTTTGAAACCTTGAGTCCGGTTACCGGAGCCTTTTACGCAACCCTTTTTACCTGGGGCGTGACTGCATTGGGAGCAGCTTTAGTGTTCTTTTTTAAAGGAATGAACCGAGCGTTGTTTGATGCTATGCTGGGTTTTGCCGGCGGAGTGATGGTAGCAGCCAGCTTTTGGAGCTTGCTCGCGCCGGGAATTGAAATGAGCCCGGGAGAAGGTTTTGTTAAAGTAATTCCTGCTGCGGTTGGTTTTGCTTTGGGTGCAGCTTTTTTGTTTGGTCTTGACAAGGTGTTGCCGCATCTGCACGTTAATTTTAAGGAAGAAGATAAAGAGGGAATCAGAAGCCCTTGGCACAAATCAGTATTGCTTACGCTAGCGATCACGCTGCATAATATCCCCGAAGGTTTAGCCGTAGGCGTTTTGTTTGGTGGAGTAGCAGCCGGTTTTGATGGGGCTACCATTGGAGGTGCAGTAGCACTTGCAATAGGTATAGGATTACAAAATTTTCCGGAAGGTTTTGCGGTGGCGATGCCCTTGCGTCGACAAGGTTTCAGCCGTTGGAAAAGTTTTAATTACGGGCAACTTTCGGCTATTGTAGAACCTATTGCGGCGGTGGTTGGCGCCTATGCGGTGATGACTTTTCAGCCTATATTGCCTTATGCTTTAGCGTTTGCAGCAGGGGCAATGATCTTCGTAGTAGTAGAAGAGGTCGTGCCGGAAACCCAACAAGGCAATCATACAGATATTGCTACAATGGGCTTTATTGGCGGCTTTATCTTGATGATGACGCTTGACGTAGGTTTGGGCTAATTTGCAACAGCAGTCTGTTTCTGAAGTCTTTAAGAAACAGATACACTACATTATGATGCGATTTCTCGTTGTTTTATTTCTATTGGTTTTCAATTGTAGACTGAGCGCTCAAGCGCAGCAAGGTCAAATCGTCATTGGTGAGGCAGTACACGAACCACAGCTCGTGGTTCAAGTTCCTTTTGGGGAACGGGTTGCATTTGGTGATGTTGAAATAGAACTAACCCGAGTGGTCGACTCCCGTTGTCCACAAAACACCACTTGCGTTTGGGCAGGCATTGTAGAAATAGAGACTTTAGTCTTCAAAAATGGAAAACCTATTGAAAGCCGAAAAATCAATTTAAACAGTCCGGCTAAAACACTTTTTAATTCTTCAGCTCAAGAATTGATGGGGCAGTCTGTTTTACCTTATCCTAATGCTTCTCAACCAAAAATCAAACAAGAAGATTATGTGCTGAATGTAGTTTGGAGTCAGTTTTAAAGTTTGGAGACGCCAATATTAAAGAATGCTGCAGTGCGTGTTGAAGCGGATGCGCCTTTTAAGATATATCCAATATTTATAAGATCATTAGTCTGTAGAATTAAAAGAATATTTCCACTAGTACCCCAATAATCTGATCCCGGTAAGTTTACTTCACCGTTTGTAATAATTGACGAAGTTGTGTTGTTTAAGGAAACCTCAAGACGATAGGTTAAACTTCCTGGGGGGAGATTAGTCGTTGAAAATCCCGCGGAAATCAAATACGTTCCACTTCTTAAAATGCGTATTTCTCCGTTATTCTCTGTGGCTTGATAAAAATCAATATCTGAAACGAGTGTATTATCCTGATTTAATGGAAAAGGTGTAATGTTAGTGGTGTCAGTTATGATAATTGCGTTATTTGTTTGACCACGGTTAAGTATTATTGAAGGGGTCTGCACTCTCACAAAAGTCTGCCAAGAGCCCTCTTTATGAATGTACCAAGCATTTTCGGTAGTATTAAAAATAAATGCGCCATCAAGAGGTGTAGGAATTGCATTCATTTCAGAAGAGGTCATTCGTGGTTGAACCATTGCCCCAGTAGTACTTTCAATTTGAAACGCGGAACCCGGAGCCAGGGTTGAGGTGCCAATACCGACACCTACCTGATTTTCTTCAGTTTCTTGACTAAACAGAGAATTTAGAAAAAAAGGAATTAAAAAGACTGTGAAAATTCTACAAAGCATAGGTTATAATTTAACGATACCTATGTTAAAATATCTAGCATTTAGACTAGTTCCTGAATTATTAAGTACATAGCGAAGACTAACTACATCATTAGCATTAAAGCTAAAAACGAGAACACCGCTCGTTCCCCATTCGTTAGTTCCCGAGGGAAAATTGACATTACCACGCACTAAATAACCTATAAGACTATTATTTCTATAGACACCAATGATATACTTTCTGTTCCCAGAGGGTAAATTGCTTACAGCGAAACCTGAAGATATCATATAGTTTCCTCCTTCTAATATTCTTAAGGTCCCATTACCAGTGATTTGAAAATATGAGTTGTCAATCGAAGTAACATCTGCTGTATTCAGTGGGAAATTGTAATAGGTATTATTCCCAGTGGCTACGATGCCATTGGTTGACTCTGAAGGATATTCTCTTCGTAAAACGGCAGACGGAAGGTCTGGTCGTGTTAAATCATTCCAAGTTCCTGAGGAATACAGAAATAATGAAGAAAAAGTATTGTTGTAAACAATTGAGCCGTCTAATGGAGATGGTATAGCAAGCATTTCAGAATTCGTCATTCTAGGTGGAACCAAAGCTCCAACTTTGCTATCTATTTGAAAAGCGCTACCATCGTCAGGATTAGTGGTACCAATAGCTACTTGGCTAAATACAGGCTGACAAAAAACCAGAATTAAAAGAAAACAGAAAATATAATAATATCTTCCATTGGGTGGTGATACGCGCACTTTTATACTTTTTCACAAGTATAATACTTATTATTTGGTATTTGAATAAAATTATTAAAAATAAAGGATAATTTTTAATAAAATCAGTGACACCCGCAATTATCACTTCCGCAGGATTTATCGTTAGGCTTTCCGTTTAAGAAAGCCGGTTTCCAAATGTATTTGGTTACCAAATATCCTATTGCGATTAGAAAGATCAATACGACTAATATATTCTGTATCATAGCTTTTAAATTATAAGTTGATAAGCCACTAGAGCTACAACATAAGCAAAACCACTCATAACCACAAGTTGAAGTATGGGCCACTTCCAAGTGTTGGTTTCCCGCTTTACGATCGCAAGCGTACTCATACATTGCATGGCAAAAGCATAAAAGAGCAATAGCGAAATCCCGCTGGCAAGATTAAATAATGGTCCGCCAAGTATAGGGTTGACCTCACCCGCCATCCGGTTTTTAATGGTTTCTTCTTCTTCACTACCCACGCTGTAGATGGTTGCGAGTGTACCCACAAAGACCTCGCGTGCTGCAAATGAACTCACAATAGCTATACCAATTTTCCAATCGTAGCCTAAAGGTTGAACTACCGGCTCAATCGCTTTACCCATATAACCTATATAACTATACTCCAGCTTTTGAGAAGCAATATGCTTGTCGAGTTCGCTCTCAGGAAACTCGCCGGCTTCCATTCTTGCGATGCTGTTTTCTTCTGCATTGTCAAACTGATCACCCGGACCGTTAGAAGCAAGAACCCATAGCACGATAGAGATCGCTAAGATTATTTTTCCGGCACCCACCACAAAAGATTTGGTCTTTTCGATCACATTATACGCCACATTTTTAAAAAGCGGAAGCTTGTAATTAGGCATTTCAATCACAAAAAAGCTACGGCTCTTTATTTTTAAAATTCGGTCTAAAATCCAAGCTGAAAGCACTGCGGTTCCAAAACCTATAAGGTAGAGCAGCATCAGCACTAAACTCTGTAAGTTGAAGATATACAGCACGCGCTCATCAGGAATCACAAGCGAGATGATGATTAAATATACCGGTAAACGCGCACTACAGGTCGTAAAGGGCGTAACCAAAATCGTGATGAGGCGCTCTTTCCAATTCTCAATATTTCGGGTCGCCATAATCGCAGGAATCGCACAGGCAGTTCCCGAAACGAGAGGCACCACGCTTTTTCCGCTAAGGCCAAAACGGCGCATGATTCGATCCATTAAAAAGACCACGCGACTCATATAGCCACTTTCTTCGAGCAGCGAAATGAATAAAAACAAGAAGGCAATCTGTGGAATAAAAATCACAATTCCACCAAGTCCCGGGATGATTCCTTCAGCAATTAAATTAGTAAAGGCGCCGGGAGGCATCGTGTTGCGCACCCATTCTCCCATCGCAGCAAAACTCTCATCGATCAAATCCATAGGATAAGACGACCAGTCATAGATCGCTTGAAAGATGAGCAGTAAAATCGCAAAGAAGATCACATATCCCCAAACCTTGTGGGTAAGGATACGGTCCAGGCGACTGCGTAGATCTTTTGCTGCCAAATGATCTATGCTCAAAGTTTCTTTTAAAACCCCGTTGATGAATTGATAGCGAACAATCGTTTCTTTCTGTTGAAGCCGCTTGAGGTTTGATTTGCTTTCGGTTTTAAACGTGCTGATGCTTTGCATCTCATTGCGATCAAGTTTCCCAAAATTCACATCTTGGGTAATGACCAACCACAGTTTGTATAAATCCTGCTTTGGAAAAGCGTTGAGCAAACGTTCAAAATATTCAGGAGCGATCACCGAAGCATTCACGCAAGGTTCCGTCGTAATGTTTTTATAATTAGCAATAAGTTCTTTCAGCTTGTCGAAGCCTGTGTTTTTACGCGAACTTACCAAGGCAATTTTAGTATTCAGGCGCTCTTCGAGCTTCTCAATATCCAGACTTATCGCCTTACGATCCATACGATCTGCCATATTTATCGCAAGAATCGTGGGGATGTTAAGATCTTTAATTTGGGTAAACAGGAGTAGATTTCGCTTTAGATTTTCAACATCTGCGACCACTACAGCAACATCAGGATAATCCTTATCATTTTTATTGAGAAGCAGTTCAATGACGACATTTTCATCAAGCGAACTTGCGTTAAGACTGTACGTGCCCGGAAGGTCAAGAATATGCGCTTTTACTCCGCGCGGAAGTTTACAAACCCCTTCTTTTTTTTCAACGGTGATTCCCGGGTAGTTTCCTACCTGCTGTTTTAGTCCGGTTAATTGATTAAATACAGAGGTCTTACCGGTGTTGGGATTTCCTATAAGGGCTACATTGAGCTGTTTACTCATGAGAGAGCTTTTCTACTGTGATAAAACTAGCAGTCTCGCGGCGTATTGCTAAGTGACTGCCATTAATATTGAGGTACATGGGGTCTTTAAAAGGAGCGATCTGTACCAATTCTACTTCATTGCCGGGAAGGCACCCCATTTCTAATAATTTAAGAGGGACATTATCAAGTTCAAATGAAACGATAATTGCTTTTTCCCCACGTTTAAGTAAGTTGAGTGAAGTAGTCAATTTATTTAGATTGAATTTAAACAAGACAAAAGTAAACGAAAACCAATAGAAGCGAAAAGATTTTAGCCACAAACTGGGCTAAAGCGGCATGTTTTAAGAGTTTTCGTCACCTTCTATCGCTTTTAAGATGGCGATATCTTCTAAAAGTTTTTCAATGGCTTCAGGGTCTGTACCATCATAAAATCCACGGATGCGCTTTTTAGAATCAATAAGCATAAAATTCTCGGTGTGAATCATATCATATTTACCGCCGTCTCCTTGTGTTTTGACCGCTAGATAACTTTTGCGGGCCAGCTCATAAATTTGCTTTTTGGGACCGGTAACGAGATTCCATTTGGAGTCATTCACGCCTTTTTCTAGCGCATAACGTTTGAGCTGCGCCACGGTATCAGTTGCCGGGATCACAGTGTGCGACAGTAATTTAACCGAAGGATCGTCTTTTAATTTTTCTTGTATTTGCACCATATGTTCCGTCATAATAGGGCAAATCGTCTGGCAGGTTGTAAAGAAAAAATCGGCTACATAAATCCCGGGGTAATCTTTTTGAGTGATGGTGTCTCCGTTTTGATTCACCAATTCAAAATCGGCTATTTTATGGTATTTTTTTACAAACTGAACCGTGCTATCTACTAAACTGTTGTCAACCATAGTAGGTTGATACACAGGAAGGATGGGCGCCGGTTTCATCAACGTATAAAAAGTGTAAAGAATCACTGCGGAAAGGATCGCCATCACGATGGCAAACTTTTTGTATTTAGCAAAAAACTGAAGCATAATGCGTGTTTTGTATCTACAAAATTACGCCGTGAACGCTGGTTAGCAAAGCCAGAATGCTTCAATCTTTGCATTTTACATTAAGCTTTACTATCAAAGTTTCTAATGCGAATGTAAAAGGTTACTTTTGTGCACTTTTTAATCGCAGGGCGATCATCAAAAGTTAAACTACCCTTAGGTAGAACCACTGATGATCGACTTCTATTAAAAAATGTTTTTTGCTACTAATAAGGAGGTGGTTAGTTGCCACTAGTTAGATAAATTTTATGGATCCATTTTTTGTAAAAGGAGCTCAGTTGTTTTTGAGCCTTTCACTTTTGATTGTACTTCACGAGTTTGGGCATTTTATTCCCGCCCGACTTTTCAAAATTCGCGTAGAAAAATTCTTTCTCTTTTTTGATGTTAAGTTTTCGCTTTTCAAGAAAAAAATAGGAGAGACCGTTTACGGTATTGGCTGGCTTCCGCTAGGAGGTTATGTAAAAATCGCCGGAATGATCGATGAGAGTATGGATAAGGAAGCGATGGCCCAAGAGCCTAAAGAGTGGGAATTCCGTTCTAAGCCGGCCTGGCAGCGTCTTATCGTGATGATTGGTGGGGTTACTGTGAATATTATTTTGGGCTTTTTTATCTACATAATGATCATTGCCTATTACGGAAATCCGGTGGTAGGTCCTGAACAAATGCCTGACGGAATTGAGGTTTCTGAAGGGTTTAAAGAATACGGTTTTAGAGACGGAGATCAGATTTTAGCCGTTAACGGAGCACCTTACGAAAACAATTTGGCGATCAATCGTGATATGATGTTGCGCGATGTGAGTTCAATTACCGTTGCGCACACTGACGGAAGCGAGGAGACGATCACGATCCCGGAGGATATTGGGACTACAATGTTTCAGTCTGGAGAGACCGATGCATTAGCGCCACTTATTAAGCCTGTTTTAGATAGTGTTGTTCCTGAATCTGCAGCGGCAAAAGCCGGACTCAAAAAAGGGGATGTGCTTACTCAAATTAATGATAACCCAATCAATACGTGGACTGATTTTAAAGGAAGTAAGAAGGAAGGTGTTAACGAGTATGCAGTGACCTATTCTCGTGATGGGCAACTGGCAAACACCACCGTTACCTTAGACGATAACGGAAACTTTGGTGTGTATCCTAAAGCTAATTATAAATCAAAAGTGGTTAAGTATTCTTTTGGAGAAAGCATCGCAAAAGGAATCAATCACGGGTACTGGAAGCTGCACGACTACGTAGCGCAGTTTAAATATGTGTTTACTAAAAAAGGAGCGTCTCAAGTAGGTGGTTTTGGTGCGATCGCAGGATTATTTCCAGATACTTGGAACTGGTTATCGTTTTGGGAAACAACAGCTTTTATTTCGATCATACTGGCGTTTATGAATATTCTGCCAATTCCTGCTTTAGATGGAGGTCACGTAATGTTCTTATTATATGAAATCATCACCGGAAGAAAGCCTAGCGATAAATTTCTTGAGTATGCGCAGATGATAGGGTTCTTCTTGCTAATTGCCTTAGTATTATACGCTAACGGAAATGATATTTACCGCTGGATTACCGGTAGCTAAGCCACAAAACACGACGATAAAAAATCTATCAAATATTTTTTGAAATTAGTTTTGTGGGTTTAAATAGTTGTGTATATTTGCATCCGCTTTCAGCAAATAAGCGAAACGTTCTTTAAGGCACAACAAAAACAGAAGTATTGCGATACGCTGTGTGACTTTAAAAATATAAAGATTAAATTCCTCCTTAGCTCATCCCGATAGCTATCGGGAGGTTAGAGCAAAATCGGGAAAACGTTCATATGTATTATGTATATATTCTTTATTCAGCGAGTTTGAATAAATATTATGTAGGTCACACCGAAAACGTAGATTTACGATTGGATCAGCATAATACTAAGTTTTTTAAAAACTCGTGGACTGCTCATTCAGATGACTGGATTATTTTCCACACAATATTGTGTGAAAGTAAAACACAGGCTCTAAAAATAGAGCGACATATTAAGAATATGAAATCTAGAAAGTATTATTTTAATCTAGTTCAGTATTCTGATATTGAACTTAAGTTAAAAGAAAAATATAAAGATTAAATTCCTCCTTAGCTCAGTTGGTTAGAGCATTTGACTGTTAATCAAAGGGTCCTTGGTTCGAGCCCAAGAGGGGGAGCAAAATTAAGCCTTAACTACTTGTAGTTGAGGCTTTTTTGTTTTTGGAGGATTCGTTTTATCCAACCGTTTATCCATCAAAAGGCAGAATACACACTATACGCACAAAACAGAATGACAAAGCCGACGACTCCTTGTAGTAACGTGCCTAAGGTGTGTTTGCGGTAGGCTTCTTTAACCGGCATTTCTCCCAGTTGACTTACGATCCAGAAATACGAGTCATTAGCGTGCGAAACAGTAAGTGATCCTGCGCCAATGGCCATTATGACCCATACCTTGCCCATTTCAGAGTCAAAACCTAATGCGGGTAGTAACGGCAGCATTATAGAACTTATGGTGATAATTGCAACGGTAGACGAACCTTGGGCCGATTTAAGTAATGCGGCTAGTAAAAACGGAATCGCCAAGCCCAATCCATTGCTAAAAGATTCTAAGTTGATCCCGTCAGTAAGGTTTGCGGTTTGAATAACGGTTCCTAAAGCACCGCCCATTGCAGTAATCAAGAGAATAGGAGCAGCTTGCGCCATTCCTTTTTTAATAATTTCAGAAATATCTTGTTGTTGTTTTTTGCATATGCTGAAGGCGACCAGCACCCCTGCGAGAAGCGCAATTGCAGGATCTCCCAGAAATAGAAGTATATCGATGAATAGATTGGATCCTTCAAAAAACAGTGGGATGATCGAAGCTGCTGCCATTAATAGAATGGGAAGGGCTAAAGGCCAAATGGCTGCCGAAAACGAAGGGAGATCAGTGTCTTGGTTAAAATAGTTTTGAAGATTGTTACGATTAAAGACATCCTGCTGATTACTTTTTCTGAAAAAGTAATACGAGAAAAACGCGCCGATAAGCATCAGTACAAGACCAAAAATTCCGCCTGCCAAAAGCAACAGATATAAATTTTCTAGCTGAAGATTTCCAGCTGCGGCTAATGGTCCCGGCGTTGGTGGTACCAAAACGTGAGCAGAAAACAGTCCGGTGGAAAGCGCAACCGTTAAGGCGTTGCGCCGGGCGGTGTTATTGAGCGCCAGTTTTTTGGTCAACGGAGCCAAAATAACGAAAGCCGCATCGCAAAAAACAGGAATTGAAACCAGATATCCCAAAGCACTAATCACAAAAGGCAACGGTAGAATAGTCAGTTTTTTAATTATGCCTTTGGCAATTGCCGTGGTCGCATTTGTTGTTTCTAAAGCAACGCCAATCCACGCGCCAAAAAGAATCAGTAGACCGATGTTTTTAAACATCGCTCCAAACCCGGTGCTTATCGTTTCCGGGATTTCTTCTAAGGGAATCTGGAGGAGAAAGGCCAGACCTAAGGCGCTAATGAGCAACACAAAAAAGGGATGCCAGCGCAGGTAACTCGTACCTGCAATGATCCAAACAACAACGAGTACAATATAAAATAGATCTAATCCCATAATTACAGTTCGGTGTTTAGGTGTTGTGCAACCGCAGCTTTAAGCAATGCAAAGGCGTTGCTTTTTGCATATTCCAGAGACATCGTTTCCGTTTTTATCGCGATAGCTTTGGTAATTCCGGCGGCGGTTAATACTTCTAGGTCTGCTTGAACACTTCCGGCAAAGAGGTAAAGCGGTTTGTAGTGTTTGCGCGCCAATTCTGCAAGTTTAAAAGGCACTTTGCCATACTGACTTTGATTATCGGTTTTTCCTTCTCCTGTGATGATCAAATCGGCTTGTTTTACGCGTTCTTCCAAGTTTGCCAGTTTGCTGAGCAATTCAAAGCCGGGCTCGAGTTTGCTGTTAAAGAAGCCAAACATTCCTGCGGAAGTGCCTCCGGCAGCGCCACCACCGGTAATGCTCGTTATAGTCCTTCCTGTTTTTTGTTGAATGATTTGCGCTAAATGTTCGGCACCTTGTTCTAGGGCTGTAACCTGTGCCGGCGTAGCACCTTTTTGCGGAGCGTAGATCGTTGCTGCTCCCGTTGCGCCAAGCAGCAGGTTAGACACATCACAAGCCACGGTGATTTGTGCCGAAGCGATTTCGGGTATGAGACTGTCAAAATCAAGATCGGTTATAGCTTTGAGATGTGCTCCACAGGCTTGAACTGAATTCTGGTTGCGGTCTAAAAGTTTTCCGCCTAAAGCGGTAAATATACCCGTCGCGACATCATTTGTAGCGCTTCCACCAATGCCTAAAATTATATTTTGATAACCGTTTTCTAAAGCATGCTTCAGTTGTAATCCGGTACCCAATGTTGATGTGCGCATGGGGTTTTTCTCTTCATCTTTTAAAAGCGCGATTCCTGAAGCTTGCGACAATTCGATCCACGCGGTACTTCCATCTTTAAATCCGTAGTAAGCAGCGTTCAAAGGTCGACCCAAAGGATCACAAACTTGAAATTCAATTGTGTTTCCCAGTTGCAATGCTTCAAAAAGTTCAAATGCACCCTCGCCACCGTCAGAAAACGGCAATTGATCTAGGTGTACGTCAGGGTTAATGCTTTGTAATCCTTCGGCGATTGCCTTGCAAACTTGTGTAGCGCTAAGACTTTCTTTGAAGGAATCTGGTGCAATAAGAATTCTGGACATAAGATGGTGCTATGAGTGTCTCGTAGAAATTTAGTGTTTTTCTTGAAATAAAATTTAAATGTAAAGTTTGCTTTACATTTAAAAAAGTGTACTTTTGTCAAGTAAACTTTACATTAATCAAAAATCAAATAGTATGAATCCAAAATTTATTGCTTCAAGAAATCGCTTGGCTAAATGGTCTTTGGCTTGGGTATTTACAACTGCTCTGGTCACCTTTGGATCACAGTTTTTATGGGATTCCCAAATCATTACAGTTTTAAGTATTAGTATTAGCCTTGCTGTTGGCGTTGGGATGGTGCTGGCCAATCGCAAATTTGTGAATGATGGAGATGAGTTGCAGCGCAAAATTCAATTAGAGTCTATGGCGCTTACTTTGGGGCTCGCGGTGGTTGTGGGCATCGCGTATTCTCAATTAGATACCACTAATCTCATTAAGGCTGACGCCGAAATTAGTGTACTCATTCTTTTTATGGGGATTACTTATATTTTTTGTGTGTTTTTCAATTCGCGTCGTTACTCATGAAAAATAATATTAAAACGTTACGCGCAGCATTTCAGCTTACGCAAAGTGATTTGGCTGAAAAAATAGAGGTTTCCCGTCAGACGGTTAACGCGATCGAAAAGGGTAAATTTGACCCTAGTTTGCCTACGGCTTTTAGGCTTGCTGCAGTTTTTAATTGCAGTATTGAAGAACTTTTTATTTATGAATCTGAAGAATAAGAGCAATTTATGCGCAACTTCTTAGTAAAGAATTTACCCAAAATACTAACAGCATTTGTCGTGCTTTGTGGTCTAGCTGCCTATTTTACACTGCCTGTAGTGCAGCATTTTTTAGATGAAGCTTGGCGGGTGCTTACCGGTGGTGACGAGCAGGAAATTAAAAATTGGGTAGATTCTTTTGGTTGGGCGGGTCCCGTTGTGCTGATCTTAGCGATGGTGATCCAGATGTTTTTGATAGTGATACCTTCTATCGCGCTGATGGTTGTTTGCATTTTAGCTTACGGTCCTATCTGGGGTAGTTTACTGGTTGGTGTTGCCATTAGCTGCGCTTCTACAGTGGGTTATTTTTTAGGCCGAAAACTAGGCGATGGAGTAGTTAAAAATCTAGTAGGTGCTTCAACCGAAGATAAACTTGAGGATTTTCTTAACAATTACGGGTTTTGGGCAATTGCCATCACCAGATTGAATCCGTTTTTATCTAATGACGCGATCAGTTTTGTAGCCGGAATTTTAAAGATGAATTATTTCAAATTTTTAGGCGCTACCCTAGCAGGAATTGCTCCGCTGACACTATTCATCGCGATTATGGGTGAAAGCACAGACGGACTTAAAAACGGACTGCTGTGGGGTTCTATAGTGAGTTTAGTTATTTTTCTAGGTTATGTTTTTTGGAGTAAAAAGCGCAAGAAAAGGAAGCAAAAGGCTTGACTTATAGGTGTTCTACCAAAGTTTTAAAAAGACCAAAAGGGCAAGAATGATCAGATTATAAAACACAAATTCAGAAAGTAGAAAACCGGTAAAAAATCCTCTAAATCTTCCGGTATATTGATCGATTCCTTTTGAAGTTTTAGTATAAAACGACTCAAAGGGCCAAAAACCATCTTGATCCTGCAAAAATCCCCCAACTTGTGACAGTGAAGATTTTGTACCGGGTTCCCTATCTGTGAATAAGAATATTTCAAAAGTTTCTCGCTCAGAAACCGCTTGTATTTTCGGCGAAATTCCAAAATAATTTACGCCAAAGGCAATGCAATTAAAACCAATTAACGCAATGGTAAGCCGTAGTATGAGCGATTGATTCACGTTTTAATTTTCCCCAAATGTACTGGTCGAGTTTTAGGCAGAGTAGGGGAATTTCCCCCATTATAAAGTTTTGTTTAGGGTAATGTATGTCATTATAATTTGTCACTTCAAGTTGATGTGTTTTCTTTGCTGTTAAGTTTTAAACTCATGAGAAAGTTTTTTGCATATCCGCTTAGTGTGATTTTTTATCTTGCTTTTGGTTTGACCATTTGTATTTTTCACCCCGTGCAATGGGTGTGCTATAACTGGTTTGGTTATCAGGCGCATAAAAAGAGTGTAGATTATCTTAATTTCTGCATTTTAAAGTGTCTGAATCTTCTGGGAACGCGCTTTACTTTTGAAAACCCATACAATATAAAGCGCGATCAGCCTATAATCATCGTTGCTAACCATCAGGGGCAATGGGATATTTCACCTATAATCTGGTATCTGCGACGACTACATCCCAAATTCATTAGTAAAATTGAATTAGGAAAAGGTATTCCCAGCATCTCGTATAATTTGAGAAAGGGAGGTTCGGCATTGATTGATCGTAAAGACAAGCGCCAATCGATTATGGCGATTCGTGATCTGACTAAAACTTTAAATAAAACCAACAGATCTGTGGTTATTTTTCCTGAAGGAACGCGCAGCAAAGATGGAATCCCAAAACAGTTTGCCACAGGTGGTTTGGTAACGCTTTTTAAATTTATGCCTGATGCGATTGTCGTGCCGGTTACTATTAACAATTCGTGGAAATTAATGCGCTGGGGCGGATTTCCGCAGGATATAGGAGTACACGTAAAGCATACCGTTCATAAACCTATTCCGGTTGCTGGGACCGCACCTGAAGAACTGGTAAAACAAGTACAAGATATTGTGCTGGCTGATTTTCCTAGAATTAAAGAGCATACCCGAAAATCAAAATTGATTTAAGCTATGACCGAATCTCTGAAGTTGCATAAGTCTGATATCGCACTGATCGAAAAGACCAGCGATTATGTCAAGAAAACGCTTTTAGAAGCCGAAGGAGGGCATGATTGGTTTCATACGCTTAGAGTGTATAAAAATGCGCTGAATATCGCTAAGGGCGAAGATCAGGCAGATGTGGTGATTGTAGCTTTAGGTGCGCTTTTGCACGATATTGCCGACTCTAAGTTTAACAAAGGTGACGAGCGTATTGGTCCTAAACTGGCTACAGCATTTTTGCAATCGCAAAATGTGACCTTTTCAAGGGTTGAGGCGGTGGTTAAGATTGTTGAGAATGTATCTTACAGAGGTGGAAATCCTAAATCTGACTATTCAAGTATTGAACTTCAAATCGTGCAAGATGCAGATCGTCTTGATGCCATAGGCGCAATTGGAATTGCACGCACGTTTAACTACGGTGGATTCAAAAACCGCAAACTTTATGATCCTGCTATCCCGCCTAAACTGGATATGACCGCAGAGCAATACAAAAAGTCTGAAGCTCCTACCATCAATCATTTTTATGAAAAGCTTTTGTTGCTTAAAGATAAAATGCACACAAAAACGGCTCAGGCTATAGCGCAAGAACGCCACACTTTTATGGAAACTTTTCTGGACCAATTCTATGCGGAGTGGGAAGGAAAAAAATAGACTTATTTTAGGTTTTGAAGGTTATAGGACCTCAGCTTTGAGACTTCTAATACGCTCAATGAGCGATTTTTAAATCTTTTTGGGTAACTTAGGTAACTAGCTTAGCACAAGAAGTGTAGTCTTGTGATTAGCGGTTTACACTATGCTTATACATTAGTGATCTTTTTAGATACGCTATGAGTTTAAAGCAATAAAATTATTCTCAGAGATTTTACAGCCTATGAAACCCTCAATTCTTTTTGCATGCTTACTCTTCATTTGTTTTGGTTGTTCAGATAATGAACCGGGTTTTATCGAGGAGGAAGAGACTGATCAAGAGACACCGGTAGAAAATCCTGAAGAAAATCCCGAAACTCCAGAAGAACCTGAAGAAACTTATGAGGTTGCCGGTGAGATCGAATTCTATGATGAGAACCTTATAAGCGAAGGCTATGTTTTAGTCAATGATGTGGGATTTAATAGGGTGTATATGATCAGTAAAGACAAAGCCGAAATACGTCACGAATGGGAACTTGAGCAGGGGATAGGTAATGATGCAGAGCTCCTTGAAAATTCAGATTTATTGGTAAGCCTGATTGCCGAAGATGTAGCGTTCAGTTTTGGTGGATTTGGAGGTTTAGTACAGTTGGTGGCTCCAGATAATACAGTAAAGTGGGAATACGAGATCAATACCACATTTGAATTAGGGCATCACGATGTAGAGCAATTACCTAACGGAAATATTCTCTTATTGGTCTGGGAAGGTAAGCTGAATGATGAAGCGCGTGAGACCTTTGGATATGCTTATGATGATGAAGTGATTTATGCTGAAAAGCTCATAGAAGTTAATCCGGCAACCAACGAGATTGTGTGGCAGTGGAGTTCGTGGGATCATACCATACAAGAAGACGATGTAACCAAGTCTAACTATGGGTTGATTTCTGAAAACCCTCAGCGTATTGATCTCAATTACCGGGACGCGCTTCGTGACGGCAGTTACAACGGCGATATCATGCACGCTAACGGAATTGAGTATGATGCTCAGAACGATCTGATCTATATAAGCGTGAATTTTTACAGCGAAGTATGGGTGCTTGATCACAGCACAACCACCGAAGAGGCTGCTCTCAATACCGGCGGTAACAGAAACAAGGGAGGTGACCTCGTGTACAGGTTTGGGAATCCTGAGACTTATAATAATTCACAAGGAACACGAATGTTCTTTTATAATCACGGGATCAATAAAATAGCAAATACAGAGCATATATTGATCTATGCCAATGGTGGCCTGGGTGGTGTTACGCAATCTGTGGTTTATGAATTGGCATTACCTGACGCGTTTGTAATGCAACCTGATACTGATAATGAATTAGAAGAAGTATGGAGTTTTACAGACCCTGATCTGTTTGCACCCCGAGTTTCAGGAGCTTATAGATTGTCAAACGGAAATACCTTAATTACTGAAGGAAATTATGGCTGTTGGGAAGTTACCGAGAACCAGGAAATCGCTTGGAAGTATAAAGGCACGGGATTCACGTGGCGCGCTTATGCCTATGATAATGATGATACTGTCTTAGATCCTTTCGACCTATAATAAATACAAAGCCCGAAGCTTTAAAACTTCGGGCTTTGCTAGTATATGAATGTTTCTACATATGCTTTTTGTGCTCTATGTAATAATGCTCGAGCAGATTCATAGTTGCTTTGATCAGATCTTCAGTTTCTTGAAGAATACTAAAATAAAGCATGGTATTTTTTGGACTGGAATCAGCACTACGGGTGCGCTCTACTTGTTTTTCGATCTTTTGTGAAACGCTATCAAGAAGATTTTGTTTTTCCTCTAAAATAGCCACCAGGTCGTCAAAGTTTTTAGCATTGAAGGTGTCTTCAATTTTTGAAAACAATTTATCTAGTTTGTCCTCAATTTCTTTTAGATCCTTAAGCTGTGTGAACTTTAACCCTTTGTGGTTGTTGTTGAGGTGATTGTAGCTTGAGGTGGTAACAAAGTCTATAGACTGGGTTACATCTTGTAAATACCCTAAAACATCAATGTAAAAGCGACTGGCTTGAACGTGTGTTTCATCTAGATTTTTGATGAAATAATACAAGCTGTTACGAAGTTCTTCAACCTCATTATTGAGTTTTGCAATCCCTTTTTTACTTTTTTTGAGTTTGCCTAGATCTACTTTAGCCAAACCTTCAATCGTACCAACATAAACCTTGCTTCCGCGTCTGAATGCTGAAGCAACATTGGTTGTACTTTCATTGATAATTCCTTGGATAGAATTACTCACAGCGCGCATTAAGCGGCCCTCTTCAGCCTCGGCTTCAGAGCGTTTTTTGTGGTTCATATAGTTACGCACCAAAATTGCGATCGCAGCAGCAAACAATAAGAACAGTGCAATGCTTCCACCTTTGTATAGAAGAAAAGCCATTATAGCAGCGGCTGTAAATGCGCTAAGAGCCGTCATAAACCAACCTCCAATGACATTAAGTACTCCGGCAACACGATATACGGCGCTTTCACTTCCCCAAGCACGGTCTGCAAGCGAACTACCCATAGCGACCATAAAGGTTACATAAGTTGTAGAAAGTGGAAGTTTAAGCGAAGTCGCCACCGAAATAAGTACACTGGCGATCATTAAGTTTACCGAAGCGCGAACCAGGTCAAAAGCTGGCATATCAATAGTAGCTACGCGCGAAGTAACCTTAGGTTTCGCAAAGCGTTTTTCCATCATTTGCTTAGCAGAATCGGGCAAAATTGACATAATTCCCGCATTGAGTTTCATAGCGCCACGCACCAAGGCACGAGAACCGGCATTGGCTTTAAAACGTTCTTGGCCTTCGTCCTGACGGGATAAGTCTACCGACGTTTTTACAACACGACGGGCTTTTTTAGAAAACCATAAGGTTAAGATCATTACTAAACCGGCTCCTAAAAGTAACAAGGGTTGAGTAGGTACTTTTTCTGCCAGAGATTCCATAGTGAAACTAGTAGCAGGTTCACCACTTGCCAGCCAAATCTCATACGAGTTGTAGGCTGCCATAGGTACACCGATGAAGTTTACGAGGTCATTTCCGGCGAAAGCCATCGCGAGGGCAAACGTACCAAAGATGATAACCATCACATAGACATTGAGCTTAAAAGCTTTGATCAGGATATATGAAATAAGGAACCAAACAATAAAACTTAAACCAATGAAAGGCCATACGTTAGCATTAGCCCAATCTAAGAAAGCTCCCTGAACAAAATCGGCACTTTTTAAACCTTTGATGATAATGAAGTAGCTGATCGCTGCAGTAGCAATTCCGCTAAATGCCGCAGCATTCCAAGTAGGACGCTTAGCGAAGTTGAAGGTTAAGAGCAAACGGGTAATAAACTGGACTAAAGCACCCACCGTAAAGGCAATGGCGACCGAGAGCAGAATACCCACAATGATCTCTATAGCTTTGTCTGAGTTGATGTATTCCCCAAGATGTAATAACGTGTCTGAGTTTCCAGAAAGCTTAATGAATGTCATACAGAAAGCCGCGCCTAAAAGTTCAAATACAATAGATACCGTAGTTGAAGTAGGCAATCCCAGTGTGTTGAAGAAATCCAGCAATAAAATATCAGTAATCATAACGGCCATGAAAATGACCATGATTTCATCAAAATAAAATTTCTCAGGAACGAAGATACCTTTACGAGCAACCTCCATCATCCCGCTAGAAGAGAGCGCTCCAAAAGCAATACCAATACTGGCAACGATCATAATGGTCTTAAAACTCACCGCTTTTGAACCAATCGCTGAATTCAAGAAGTTAACCGCATCATTACTCACTCCCACTACTAAATCTGCAATGGCTAAAATGGCCAAAGCGATAAGCATAATCAAGTATATATTATCCATAAAAAGGGTCTGTCTTTTAAATGTGCAAATTTGATATTTATTTTAAAGTTGAATGTTACGCGAAGGTTATAAGTACGGTAACAAAATGCATATTCTAGGCTTGAAAAGCGTTTAAACAGTGGGGGAAAGCGTGTATTTTAAGTTAAAAAATAATATCAAATATTTATAAATCAGTGTTTTATATTTTTAATGTTAACTCAATGTTACGTAAATGTTTCTTTATGTTTACTAATGTTATATATTTGTAAAGTAAAGTTTAACCCAAATACTGTTTATTATGAAAAAGTTACTAGTTGCCGTTGCCTTTTTAGGAGCTGTAAGTTTTGCTTCAGCACAGGAAAAGAAGAACATTTATGTTAAAGAAGGTAATTTAATTAAAGCAACTTTGTTTCACGATAATGGGCAGGTTAGTCAAAAGGGTTACTACACAGCAGATGGAAAGCTTCAAGGTGAATGGATCAGCTACGATAAAAGCGGAATTAAAACTGCAGTAGCTAACTATGAAAATGGCGAGAAAACCGGAAAATGGTTTTTCTGGAATGACGACACCTTAAGAGAAGTAGACTATAGCCAGTCTCAAATTACCAGCGTTAACACTTGGAAAATTGAGGGTGAGCGTGTAGTGAGCAATGAGTAAACCTAGCTTTTTATTAAAAACAAGGTCTTAAAAATTATAAGTCCGCTGAATGTTCAGCGGACTTTTTTTTGCTTTAAACCGTCTGAGGATGCTGCACTTAAATATTCTATGGTTTAGAGCGTCTATTATGAATCTAAATGCTTTTCTGTAAATTGGTATTCTAGTTAATAGAAGTTGTAAACAAGTTGAAATTAAAAATGAAATTAAAATATAATTTATTCTTTACTTTAATACTATTTATTACCTCAAATATTTTCTCCCAAGACACTCGGATTCATGGCCATTGGAAACCTTTTGCAATTGACAACGGTGAATTTTATATGAATGTTGAAACTGACTCAATTTCTTTATATGATGAGTTCGAATATATCGCAAATGATTCTTTGAAAATAAATCAACTCAAAAAAACAGCAAATCAAATTTACTTCAAACAAACTCATACCTTTTCGGAAAATGGTAAGTACATTCAGAATTTAATTGTCATGAAACTTGAGCTTGATTATAAAATTGATGTTGAAAAAAATTTAATTCTTACATCTAAAAATAATTTCTTGAATGAGAAAGATATTCTTGAATTGCCATATTGGATAAAAGATGACATTTTTTATATGGAAATACCTGTAACTGAACCATCAATAAAAATATGGTTAAAAAAATAACCTTTATACAACACCAACTATAATTCATTGCTGTAGTAATCCCCAAATTTTATTTGGCCACTTTACTATCTTTAAGTTTGGCAGAAATGTCGTGCGGATGCTTCCGCAACGAAATCATAGACAAACCTTTAACAAAATGAACATAAACTATCAACTTACAAACTCGGATTTTTTAGAGCATCAACTCTATACATCTTCAAAATCTGAATTACATAGAAAAAGGCGATTTCGTTCTCGAATAATTATTCCGATACTTTATTTGGTACTCGGATTTTTTTTCGCAAATCAGAGCGGAAAATTAGGAATTGGAATTGGATTCGCTGTATTTGGAATTTTATGGTTCCTATTCTATCCGTTATATTCTAAATGGAGATATAAGAACCATTTTAGAAAGCATGTTGAAGAAAATTATAAAAATCGAATAAACAAATCTGTTGAAATTGACTTTGATGAAAATTCTTTGAATGCTAAAGATTTCACATCCGAAAGCAGAATAAAAGGAACTGAACTAAAAGAACTGATAGAAACTAAAGACCATTTCTTTATTAAGTTACAAACTGACTTGTCTCTGATTGTCCCAAAACACTCAATTGAAAATCAATCGGAATTTAAAAAGCGAGTAACTGAATTAGGAGCGGAATACGTTGATGAACTGAATTGGAAATGGAAATGAAAAGTACTACTGCCAACACCGGCTTTAGTTCATTGCTTCTGATTTTCATACAGCAAAACCATAGATAAGGCCTTAAAAGGCTAACAACAAAAAAAGGGGATGCTCCATAAAGAGCATCCCCTTGACCAAAACAAAATAACTAGATAATTACTGGTTAGTTATAGGGTGTGGCGCATCCCACCAAAGGTTTGTGCCTAAATTGTCTTCTCCTTGTGTACTTACTGCGGCTTCATAATTCGCTGAGTTTGATTGTGACCAATCTAAGTCATAACCGTGGCGCACAGGAATATCGCTTCCATTTAAGGGCTCTGCAGCCGGGGTAAGCTCAGGATATCCTAATCTTCTCCATTCTGCCCAAGCCTCATAGCCTTGTAAGAATAACGCTTTCCATTTTTCTTCTGCAATTTGCTGCATTGCTGTTGCATCGTTAGTGCTTAAAGGTACCGTGGCGATATAGGCATCTGCATCTGCTGCGCCCCATTGCTCGTAAGATGCGGTAATTGCTGCCTCATAATAATCGCTTGCGCTGCCGCTAATCCAACCTAACTTTGCAGCTTCGGCATAAGAGAAAAGTACTTGAGCATAGCTATAGATCACTCCGGGAGCCGTTTGATCATAAATAATATCGCTTGTGATAAAAGAAACATCGCTAGCCGCATAGCTTGATGTGGTCAAACCATAAGGCATTCCAATATATTGCGGGTCTCCTGCGACTACAGAACTTCTTGTATATTCTGCGTAAACGTCGATTCTGCTGTCGTCATCAGCTAATAAGCGGTTTACAAAAACGTCACTTACTGCATAATCCTCACGAGTTTCAAAACGATCTTCCCAAGGGTTATCATACGACTGATCTGCAATAAAAGGATAAAGTAGATTTTCAGAATTAGAAGAGATAGCGCCGCTCATCGCTTCTTGAAATTTAGTAGCTGCTACACCGCTTGCTCCAGGGTATACGTTAGAGAGACGTAAAGCCATACTCAGCTTTAAGGTATTTGCAAACTGAATCCATCGGGTCATATCTCCGTCAAAAATCAAGTCACCGGTAGGTCCTGCTTCTGAGGTATTGATCAGGGCAAGGGCATCATCAATCTCATCAAAAAGAGAAAGATAAATCTCTTCTTGAGAGTCAAATACCGGAGTGGTGTTGTCTAAACCTTGTAGCGCTTCAGAATATGGAAGCATTCCCCAGCGGTCTGTTGCAAACTGGTAGAAATACGCTTTAAGTAATTTGGCTACAGCGATCTGATTATCGTTAAAACCGTAGGCAACTTGAGTTAATGCGGTTTCTTCATCGCTGTTAAGATCAATAATGGTTTGCAAGTTTATTAATGGGCCATAGTAGAGGTAGTCAATATCCCAGTTTCTTGTACCATAACGTGAACCTTCGGTATAGGTAATGTTTGAAATGTATTGTACATATAAATTACCTGTCTCTGCGGTAACTGCAGAACCTATTTGCGATTCGGCATAGGTTAAGAGACCACTACTAATTGCAGCTGTAGTAGCATCTGGATCAATATTGGTGTCGTTAAAATCAACAGTGTCACAAGAAGAGACTTCAAATAACAGAATTGATAACAACGTAAGTTTTAATATATAGTTCTTCATAATAATTTTGTTTCTAGAAGGTTAGTTTAATATCCATACCAAAGGTTCTTTGACTTGGATTTTGTCCTGCTTCTACCCAACGGGCGTTTCCACTAGAATAATAATCTTCAATTTCAGAAGGGTCAATTCCTTTTACGCTAGAATAAATAAGCCAAAGGTTGTTTGCGTAAACACTTACTTTCACATTTTCAAAAGGAAGGTTCTCGATCATAGATTTTGGGAAATTATAGCCTAAAGAAGCTTGTCTTAGTTTGATGTATGAAGCATCATACAGCCACTCTTCAACAACACCATAAAGATTTCCGAAGTACGTTCTAGGATTTACATAGTATGAAACGAGTTCGCCTGTAGTAGCATCAGCACCATCTACACGAATACCTCCAGAAGAGCTTTGTGCGTTGTTTACATTTACAGAAGTCACTTCGTTTCCGCTGGCATCAATTACGACATCACGTATTGGGTTACCTAAGTCGTTAGTACCTACGGTCTGAATACCTACCCCTGAACTCGCGTTAAACATTTTTGTAACCGAATAGAATTTTCCACCTTTTTGAAAGTCAAAAGAGAAGTTTAAATCAAAGTTCTTGTACGACATCTGGTTGTTGAAACCACCCGTGAAATCAGGCTGAATGTTTGCGATCTTCTCGATAGCATTGGTGTATTGTGGGGTTCCTGCTTCGTTTAAAAGAATGTTGCCATCTTCATCACGCTGCCATTTGTAACCATAAATATTACCCCAATCGTCACCTTCATCTGCGTATAAATAACCTCTCCAAACGCTAGCTAATAAGGTCTGATCTGTAAGATCATTGATCTTCACCACCTTCTTATTATAGTTGGCGATGTTAAAAGCCATATTCCATCTAAAATCAGGGCCGTCAAACGGCGTTGCGGTAATCCCTAATTCCCAACCGTTAGTTTTAGTGATTGACTCGTTTCCGGTAGTTGCAGTATATCCTGTTGCACCATTAATGGTCAATGATGAAGGAAGCTCACTGTCTTTACGAGCGAAATACGTAAAGTCAAGGCCTATGCGGTTTCCAAAGAAACGAAGCTCTGTACCTAATTCTTTTTCTTCACGAATTCCTCCTTTAAGCGTAAGGTTAGCTAATGTGTTTGGGGTAGAGATGCTTAGCTTGTCTTCGTATGAATTCTGAATAGAGTAGGTGTTGTTTAAGGCGTATACTCCCGGAAATGATGGAGCTTGCGCCAGACCGGCACGAAGTTTACCGAAGCTTAATACGTCATTGTTCTCAAGAACATTAGTAAAAATGAAACTTCCTGAAACCCCGTAGGTATCTACACTGTTGTCATTTACATCTGCAGTAGAGCTCCACTCTTTTCTGTAAGAACCGTCTAAATACAAATAGTTTTCATAACCAATGGAAGCAGTAGCAAACATTGAATAGTTCTTTTCTGAAGAGTGATCTCTCGAATAATTAATGTTTCCAACCGAAGTTCTGATGCTGTAATAATCTGGAATTTGCAGTCCACCTGTGGTGTTGGCGCCTATGTAAGAATATTTTCTTTGATTCCATTGTGCACCTACGTTTGCCACTACATCAAAAGCGCCAAATTTGTTCTCATAGTTGATTTGTGTGTACAATTCGTTAAACTCATTCGTCGTCGTATTTTCAGAATAGCCTGGCTGACTTAAACCGTACCAACCTGTTTTGCTTTCATACTCATAGCTGTTAAATGTGCGACGAAGATCTACAAGACCGCTCAAGTGCTCGTCATATTCATATTCTAAACCAATACTACCATACACTGCATTTTTGATTTGAGAATTGGTGTTTTCATAAACATCAAAATAAGGAGAGTTCCAGTATAGTGGTGTTGGATCTGAAGCAGACTTCATATTCCAAGAATAAACTTGCCCGTTTTGTCTGTAATTTTTTAGACGGTTAATGTCTAATTGACGTTGCCACCACTGGTTGAAGTTAGAACCGATACTACCATAACCTTGTACAGGGAAATTGTCTGTTAATCGATACTGATAGTTAAAGTTTCCGTTGAATTTTAATTTAGGAGCTACATTATAAGATCCTTTAAAAGAAACTGTAGTCTGCTCTCTGTTTGTGTTTGGAGTGATCAACGACGTCTTAAGATTGTTGATCGTAGTTTTAATATTATAATCGTCTCCTCCTTTTAGTAAAGAGAACGTAAGGTTGTTAGTAGTTGCTGTTTCATAAAAGTCTCTTACGTTATCAGGATTTGCAGACCAAGGTCTTAGTTCGCCGTAGGTGTCAGAATTAGGAATCCAACTATCCCAATGTCTTACAAGGGTTCCATCAAGTTCAGGACCCCAAGATTCATCTGCAGAATAGTTAGGGGTTAATTGACCTTCAAAAGTTGAAAACTCTTGAGAGTACCCACCACCGTACTGATTTTGATATTCCGGCAACAGATAAAGAGAAGACATAGAAACTGCTTCGTCAATAGAGATTCTCGTTTCTCCGTTTTTAGCTGATTTTGTGGTGATGATAACAGCACCGTTACGCGCTTCTGTACCATAAAGAGCTGTACCGGCAACACCTTTAAGAACAGAGATGTCGGCTACATCTTCCATGTTGATATCAGAAACCGAATAGATTTTTACACCATCCACTACATAAAGTACTCCAGTTTCTCCTCTTAATCGTATTAAAGCATTGTCAAAAGTAGAACTTGGTGAACCAATGAGCTGAACCCCTGCGATCTTTCCTGCAAGAGCGCTGTTGATATCAGTATCTTTTGCTTGAACTACAGAAGAACCATCTATAGATTGTTGTGAATAACCAAGACTCTTTTTCTCACGTTTAATCCCATTTGCTGTAACAACGACCTCATCAAGGCTTTCTCCTGATTTCAGGCTTATAGAATATGTTGTCTCTTCTGTAACGGGTATTTCTTGATCATTAAAACCCATAAAGCTTACTACAAGTATATCTCCGGTAGACGCGTTAAGGCTAAAATTTCCGTCAAAGTCGGTTGAGGTACCTGTGCTTGTACCTTTAATAACCACAGATGCACCCGGTAAAGGCAATCCGGTATCGTCAACTACGGTACCTGTGATTGTTTGCGTTTGCGCAAGGGCCATCTGTACAACTAATGCAAAAAAGAGCATTAGAAATCCTTTTGTTTTGATTTTCATGTTAGTGATTTAGTTAATAGAAATTTTCGGTGGCAAAACGTTTTACTTTTTTACCAAATCGAATCGACCAATTCGACGTTTTCGAAAATAGCGGTACTAAATCGCCTCTGTTATGTAAATGTTAACCCATTGTTATACTATCGTATTTATTAGTTAAGGATTTTAACACTAATTAATACGATATCGTTGTAATAAGATTCTAATTGCTGAGAATTATTAGCCAAAAAACTAAAAAACCGTCAATAAATGACAGTCTTTTAAAAATATTGTTGCAGGAAATTAGCCTTTGGCGCGTTTAGAAGCATTTTTCAGAAAATATATTTCTAGTAGATTTGTCCGGAAATCTAATATCTACAGTGACAGGAATAGATTATCGTTTGCTAATTTTATTGTGGGTGATCTGCTTTTGTCGGGAGCTTTTAAAAGTGCCTTTTTCAAATGTTCTTTTGGCCGCGTGCTTGGTAGCTCTACCTTGTACTCGAGCGCGCCACATTCTAAAACTAGAAGGTTTCATTTCACGACGCATAAGTTCTATCACCTCTTGTTCTTTTAAACCAAACTGAAATTCAATAGCATCAAAGGTAGTGCGATCTTCCCACGCCATTTCAATGATTCTATCTAATTCTCTATCTGATAAGTTTTCGGTACTCATAACAATAGTTTTTAGGATAATTTAAACGAATCACTTTCTAATGTCAAGCGGTTTCTAATAAAATTAACGTTCTGCTATTTCGGTTTAACAATAGAGCCGTAGCACGTTAAAATCAAACCAAAAGTTTAAGTATAATTTATCGTATCGCTTTATAAACGAATGCTTTTCGCTGCTAAATTTGTTCTTCAATTAAATGACAACTACTTATGAAAACAATAAAAATCGCAGTGAGTGCTTTGTTGATCGCATCACTTGCAAGCTGTAAAACAGATAAGGATAAAGAAGCACAAGTTGAAGAAAACCAAGAGGTGCAGGCTGTAGATAGCACAGCTCCTGAAAAGGCGCGTTACGCAGATGCTGTAGTTACGCCAAAAAAACCTACCATGCCTGAAAACTACGAGATAGACTGGGAAGGTGTTGAAGCTGACGCTGACAAAAAGCTTGATTTTGACGGCTGGTTAGAATATCAGACGTTCTCTGGAAGCTTAGGTAAACTTGAACTTAAAGAAGTGCCAGAAGAAGAAATTACAGACTATATCACACAATTAGAAAATGAAACCACAGCTCTTGAAAGTACCATACCTGCTAGCCTATTAACCGAAGAGGTTCAGGAGGATATTAAGGATATCAGAGAAGAAGTGGCAGATTTGAGACGCGTTGTAGAGCAACCGGGTGTTGAAACCTCAAAAATTGATAATCAAGTAGAAGAACTTGTTGAAGCGTATCAAGATCTTAACGAAGAGTTGAAAGAAACGATGACTAAAAAAGCATCGTAATACGATAGAAAATTTAATAAAGAAGGCCTCTAAATAGGAGGCCTTTTTTTGTATTTGTTAATTTTTTAGTAGCATTGCCGCAAATTCAATAAAGTTTTAGCAATACTTTAAGCTGCGCAACTTTATATAAGCGATTGACTGTCATAAATTTGCAATGTTAATCCCCAATGCAATGAAATATTACCTGCTTCAAATACTACTTTGTGTGGTGCTGTGCGTGTCCTGTAAAAAAGGCGCTTCTTCCACAACGCAAGATTTTGCGATCAAAGCTCATGTAGAAGAATTAGAACCTAATGTCAAAGAAATCATTAAAGACTGGGATGGCTATTGGGCACTTAAACGCAATATTGCTATGATCGAAAATACTAATGCGCTCAACGCAATAGATTTTATGGATAAGATGGCTAATAATTGCAACGCAATGATCTTACAAATCCCGGATGCTATTGAAACTCCAGAGATCAAAAATCGCGTTGAAAAAGTAGATACTAGAATTAATCAGTTCTATACAGAAGTCAACCGCAACGAAATGCGGGAGCGTATTGTTCAAAATCATATCGAGACGATCGTTCAAGCTTTTGATACGCTAAATAAAGAACTCAACCGCACCTTATAATTGTGAAAAAGAAGAATAAATAAGTAAGCTCCCTAAACAGGGAGCTTTTTTTGTGCGTACCTTTGTGTACATTTGAAACTATGAAGTTTTACGCTACCGCACTACTGCTTGTATTGATGCTTTTTTCTTGTAAAGAAGAAAAGAAAGCTACTGTAAATCCTCGCAATGCAACAGATACGCTACAAGTCAACTTTGATGAAAATAAAAAAGGTAATATTGCACTTACTCCTGCTGCGGTAAAGGCAATTGAAGGTTGGGAAAGTTTTCCAGAACTTCAGGCACATATAGCTGCTCTTGATACGGTTAGAATTCAGTATTTAAGAGTGAATGGCGAAGATTGGATCAGTACCGCAAGTTTGGCTCAATCTAAGGTAAATGACAGTCTTGTAAATAATGCAATGCGCTCCAGACTTACGGTGCTTTTTACAAAGATGAATACCACCATTCAAGAAGCTTCAAAACTCGAGGTGGACACCGTCTCTTATTACAAAGAAGCAACTGAACTGTACAACGCATTTCAAAACCTTAAACTGCAGATCAATCTTAAATTTCAAAAGTCTATTGAAGAACTTCTGGAGCAATATGAGGTTGAGGCTGATTCACTTTCTGCGGTACGCGACTCTACGCAAGTGCGCAACGACAGCTTGTTGCGCGCAAACCGCGTTCCTGTTAATTAAAAATTTCTTATGAAACATCTCTTTCTAGGACTTTTGCTTTTAAGCACGATAAGTCTTACCGCCCAAAAACAAGACAAAATAGAAATGGCCATCAACACCCAGCTTGAGGCTTGGCATAAAGCTGCGGCAGATGCAGATTTTGATGCCTATTTTGACTTGATGACTGACGATGCTGTTTTTATTGGTACAGACGCCGAAGAAAACTGGCAGTTAGATCAGTTTAAAGCATTTTCAAAACCCTACTTTGATCGTGGAAAGGCGTGGAGTTTCAGTACACTGGAGCGCACCATTTATCATCCTAAAAAGGCCAAGATGGCTTGGTTTGATGAATTACTTGATACGCAAATGGGAATTTGCCGCGGTTCAGGAGTGATGCTTTTGGACGGTAAAGAATGGAAAGTACAGCATTATGTGCTGTCTATTGCTGTTCCTAATGAAAATGTTGACGAACTCACCCAGCTTAAAAAAACGCACGATGATGCTTTGATTAAAGTGTTTCGGGCAAATTAAAATTACATAACCCCTTTATTTTTATACTATTATATGAATTCAATGTTTAAAATGATCGTCCCGGTTTCTCTCGGGATTTTAAGTTTGACCGCTTGTAAACAAGAGTCAAAAACTGATGCTGTAGCCGAAGCCAAAATACCGGCGCTCGATATGGCTAATATGGATACTTTAGTGAAGCCGCAAGATGACTTTTACAATTTTGTAAACGGAAATTGGATGAAAGCCACAGAGATTCCTGAAGAAGAATCGGTGTGGGGAGGCTTTAGTGTATTGCGTAAAACAACACGTGAGGATGTTTTAACCATCATTAATGATGCGCGTAAAAGCAACACGTATGCCGCAGACTCAGATCAGGCCAAAGCACTTGCCCTTTATGAAAGTGAGTTAGACACGGTTGCACGTAATGAAGCCGGACTTCAACCGCTTCAGCCTGCATTAGACAGTATTGCATCTATAGCTTCGGTGGCAGATATTCAGCGTGTAGGACAATTGCGCAATGGTACAGGAACTCCATTTTTTAACTTCAGAGTATTTTCAGATTTTTCAAACAGTAAGATGAATGCCGGGTATATTGCTCCGGGAAGATTAGGATTGCCTGATCGTGATTACTACATCGAGCAAGATGAGAAGTCTAAAGAAATTCGCGAGCAGTACAAAGAATACATCAGCTGGGTACTAGAATATGCGGGTGATGATGCAGCTACTGCAAAAGAAGAAGCAGAGCGCATTCTTGCGTTAGAAACAAAATTAGCCGAGCCTAAATTAGACAAGGTTGAACAGCGTGACGCACGTAACCTCAATAATCCAAAGAGCGTTGCTGAGTTACAGAAAATCACACCGGCGGTTAACTGGGAAGCCTTTTTTGAAAATCAAGGGCTAGCTAAAGAAGTAGATACGGTGATCGTGCTTCAGCCTAAATATATGAGTGCGTTGCAAAATGTACTTACAAAGACTTCTTTAGAAGATTTAAAGCTACTTATGCATTGGGCAACTTTGAATTCGTGGTCAGATAAATTGACAACCGACTTAGAATATGCTAATTGGGAATTCTATAGCAAAACACTTAACGGAACACCAAAACAAAAACCTGCAGACGAGCGTGCGTTGGCTACTGTAGATGGCACTTTAGGAGAAGCTGTGGGTAAATTGTATGTAGATAAAGTGTTTCCGCCGGAGGCGAAAGAAAAAGCTGAGGCAATGATCGCAAACATCAAGGAAGCCTTTAGAGACCGCATCAATGCACTTGAATGGATGACTGACTCAACGAAGATGCAAGCCATTGAAAAGCTTGATAAGTTCACGGTAAAAATAGGTTACCCTGACAAATGGGAGGATTATTCTGCGCTTGAGATCGATGCAGACCAAGGCTATTTTGAAAATATGCTGGCTTACGGAAGCTGGTCTCTTGACAAGAATAATGCAGACTATAAAGAGCCGGTAGATAAGACCAGATGGGGTATGTCGCCGCAAACGGTAAATGCGTATTTCAATCCTTCATTTAATGAGATTGTTTTTCCGGCAGCAATTTTACAGCCTCCATTCTATAATTATCAAGCAGATGAAGCTGTAAATTACGGTGGAATCGGAGCCGTAATAGGGCACGAGATATCACATGCTTTTGATGATAGTGGAGCGCGTTTTGACGGCGACGGAAACTTAAAGAACTGGTGGTCTGATGCAGATCTTGAAGCCTTTACTGCTCGTAGTGGAGCCTTAGCAGAGCAATACAGCAATATCGAGGTTGCAGACAGCTTGTACATCAACGGGAAGTTCACTTTAGGAGAGAATATTGGTGATCTTGGCGGTTTGCTAGCTGCTTTTACTGGTTTGCAAAAATTCTATGAGAAAAACGGAAGACCAGAGAACATTGACGGTTTTACTCCAGAACAGCGTTTCTTTATCAGCTGGGCGACGATCTGGCGTACAAAAATGCGGGATGACGCGCTACGTACACGTATTAAAACAGATCCACATTCTCCGGGAATGTATCGCGCATACGTACCGCTTCAGAATATAGATGCTTTTTATGAAGCTTTCAATATCAAAGAAGGTGATCCTATGTTTGTACCGGAAGAAGACCGCGTACGCATTTGGTAATACTATGCATATCTAAATACAGAATCCCGAAAGCCATTGCTCTCGGGATTTTTTTAGCCTTTAATTTCGTTAACCAAAGCAAAAGCTTGATTTACGTATTCCTTTTCAAGAAAAAGCGTGAAATAGTTTGAAGTGGAAATAGCTTCAAAAATGGGAATTCCTTCATATGCGAGTAATTTGAATATATAAAAGTAAAGTCCAACAGTTTTTGAGTTATTTGCGGGAAGCGCGATAGATAATGACGAAAGATCGTGCTTGACCATCACACAGGTTTCATCTTTAAAACAGCGCTCTACAAGGTCTGTCAAGTCATTTGAAACCAAAATATTACTCTCGTGAAACGTACTGGAATACGTTAAATAGGCTTTAGGAATGGTCTTGGTTTCTTCTAAAAGTTTAGACTGACTTTCTAAAATCGTATTCGAGTTGAGAAAGGTAAAGTCAGTAATCCCGCTGCGCACGACAATATCTCCCAGATCGCGCATCATACGCTCATCTACGCGCTTTTGAGGATAATAACGGCGCAATGCCATTACAATGGAGCCTACATTCACCGGTTTACCCAGTTCTTTTTCTATGCGTGGCTGAAAATCTTCGGCAAGGGCACTGTAGTTAATGATCTTGCGCATCAATGCATCTTCGGTATAGGGCTGATGTTTTATAAGTTGTTCAACAACAGAAGTTATCGTTTTCAATGTTATATATTTAACAATTTGTACAAATTTATATAAAATTGTTGAATTTTTTTCGGCGGAGTTTTTTTCGACTTAACTATGCAGCAATAATCGGTTAAGCATAAGCGATTTATTTAAATGTTATCCCCAACGGAATTAATTTGACGATGATGAATGTTTTAAAATTTGGAGGAACTTCAGTAGGAAGCGCTCAAAACATTAGAAAGGTAGTAGAAATTTTAGCTGTTACCGAAAAGCCAAAAATTGTGGTTCTCTCTGCAATGTCTGGTGTTACCAATTTATTAGTAAGCCTTAATCAGGCAAGTATAGATAAAGATTTAGCACAAATCACCAATGTGCTAGAGCAGCTTCAAGCTAAACATTTTGAAGCAATCGAAGATCTGTTTACCGCAGAGAATCAACCAGAAACAAAAGCTCAAATTGAGACGTTTGTAGCTGCTTTACAAGAAATTGCAACCGGTGGTCGCACCTTGACTACCTATGCAGAACTTGTTACGTATGGCGAGACTATGCTTACTTGGATGTTTTCGAGATTTTTAGATCAGGAAAACGTAAGCAATGTGTTGCTCAATGCGAGTACCTTTATGAATGTAGGTTCTGTTGAGAATCCAAACATTGATGCTGTTGCTGAAGCTTTGGCACCTCAATTAGCAGAAAATTCATCTGAACTTTATATCACTCAAGGTTTTGTTTGTCGCGATGAGCGTGGCGCTCTGGCAACTTTAAAGCGCGGCGGAAGTGATTTTAGTGCAACCATTATTGCAGCTGCCGTAGATGCCGCAGGCGTTCAAATCTGGACAGATATTGACGGATTGCACAATAACGATCCACGTTATGTACAAGAAACACAACCCATTGAGCATTTGACCTATAACGAGGCGGCTGAGCTGGCTTATTTTGGAGCAAAGATTTTGCATCCACAAACGGTAGCGCCGGTCATCGATCGTGATATCCCGGTATGGTTAAAAAATACGTTTGAGCCATCGGCACCGGGGACTAAAATTTCTAATGAGTACCACAACCGAGGCCTAAAAGCGATCTCAGCAAAAGATGGTATTACCGCTATAAAAATCAAATCAAACCGCATGCTTGGTGCGCACGGTTTCTTGAGAACAATATTTGAGGTTTTTGATCGTCACGAGACGTCTATTGATATGATCACCACTTCTGAGGTTGCTATCTCGTTGACCATAGATGACACGCGTAATCTAAAAGCGATCATCACAGAACTTTCTGTTATTGCTGAAGTTACTGTTGAAGAAGATCACAGTATTATTTGTATCGTAGGAGAAAACCTTATTGCAGATCACGAGTCGTACAAAGCTTTTGGCATTTTAAATTCTATCCCGGTGCGTATGATCGCTTATGGAGGTAGTAACAATAACATTTCGCTTCTTGTTCCAACTCGCGAAAAGATTAACACATTACAATATTTAAACGCGCAATTGTTCCAACTAGAGGGAGCAATAGCTTAGACTTTTGTTAGTTAGTGTTAGCCTTCTTCTGACCAACCAGAAGGAAACATGGAAAACCCGGTGTGTGCTTGCCGGGTTTTTTTAGTTATAAACTTTTCTGAAATGTGTAGCCCAGTAAAGGCTTTAAAGTAACCGAATCTACTTTTTTATAGGTTTCCTCTGCTTCTTCGGTATCATACTGTGGTGGCTCTAGACCTAAGGCTTTCGCTTGTTTGGTGTAGTACTCAGCTTTTTTGGGATGCTCAGGATGCACCGCATTTATAATGTGGCCAAAAGCGTTTTTATAGATCACCCCTAGAATAATTCCCATACAATCCTGTCTGTGAATCAAATTTACGGGCGCAGTTCCATTAGATAAACCGGTGCGACCGGCAAGGTATTTTACAGGATTTCGGCTTCCGCCAAAGAGTCCACCAAAACGGATCACGGTAGTTTCTAATGCAGGTGATTTAAAGAAAATCTGCTCGACTTCTAATAATTGTTTGCCTTTGTTGTCTTGAGGCTGCGGAATATCTTTTTCGGTAACAGCGCCTTGAGCGTCATCATAAACGCCTGTGCTGCTTATTAAAATCACTTTTTTAACCGAAGCTTTTTCGGTAGCATCCAGCAATTGTGCCATACGCAAGGCGTGGTTATGGCCGGTATTGCGGCGTAGTCCCGGCGGAATCAAGATGATTAGAATTTCAGCATCAGCGAGAAAGGATTGTATTTCTCCGCGTATTTCATCTTCGGCAATTTCAACTTGATAAACATCTAAGCCGTGGTTGCGCAATTCAGCTTGTTTATTTTTTGAAGTGACCGAACCCTTAACGTGATGTCCTAATTCTAGTAATTGTGCGGCGAGAGGTAATCCTAACCAGCCTAATCCTGCGATTGCAATGTTGCTCATAGCTCAAATTTTTCCGAAGCCTTAAAACTGAATGTGCTGCTTGGTCACTAGCGCATCTGTATTTACAAAAGGCATCGGCATACTGTTCTTGGGTCGCGAAGGTAGGTCAAAGCTGCTGTTTTCTAAAAGATCGTAACTATAATCAAAAAGAGTAAAGCTTAATTCAGCGTCTTCAGCAATGCTTAAATGAACTTCCAGAGGTTCACGATCTACCAGACGATAACTCAGTAAATAATCACTGTTGCGGTTTTCTAAAGGATGATTTTCTCCGCTTCGCGGAAACACTTCCTGCCCGTTAAAACTGAGTCGGTTAAATAGCGTCCCTTGCGGACACATCAAGATCATATCGCCCACATTGCGCTGCGGAAAGATTACAAAATCAAGTCGGCGTTCGCCATTGATCACGGTGTCTTTTTCGGTATAGACTTGAGATGGAGCGACAAAATTTTTAGGCGCTGCGGTGATATAATTATATTGGCTACCGTATTTACCAGATGGCGGATTGATCTCTAGTGGTGTATCGTCAGTGGCATTTTGAACCAAGATCTCGTGAAGCCAAGAGTCGAGTTGGGTGTTGTATGTTGCGTAGAATGCCTGTTCTTGATCTACGTCATAGACATAGTTCAGACTCGTAGGAAAGGGACGTTCTTCGGTAAAATCTGCCTTACCATAAGCGGCAATAAAAGCCCCAATACTTACCAAAGTAAAAAGCCCGGCAATCTTAGCGTTCATCTTGTAAAATCCAATTACCGGAAGTAGGAGACCAAAAAGTAATACCGTCAAGATCGTTGCGGCGGCCAGCATTTTAAGACCGAGACCCACAGGAAATTCTTTGATGTAATGCGTGATTATAAAAAGCGCAGGAGCACAAAGCAGTGTTAAAATAAAGAACTGCGGTTTTGAGAACTTAATAAGTAAAAACACAGCCAGCAATCCAAAATACACAGGGATGATAAAAAACGAAGCTCCCGGAAGATACACGGCGACTCCGGTAGCGATCAATAACCAGAAAAATAAAGGTGCAAAACTAAGGGCAGCAGCGCTATTGGGGCGGTAAAATAGTTTGTAAATGAAAAAGACGACAGCCAATGTTAGCCCAACAAAACCGGCAAGCAGTTCGTAGCCGTTGTAAGGAAAACCTTGTAAAATATCGGCTTGTTTTGGGTCTAAAGCTAGGATTAACTTCCATCCTAAGCTGATGACATAAGCGAGAACCAAGGCAATCAGCAGCGGTAGGAATCCTCGAAAAATGTCAATCAATTTGAATGACTGATTGCGTAAACCATAAATGAGCAGCGCAAAAAATAAAATCCAACCTAAAATAAGCATAGGGAAAATCCAACTGAATGGATAATACAGCATTTTGATTAGGGGCATATTCAGATAAATATAATCTTGGTCTGCTTTTAAATTGAGATCAGCATTGCTGAAATGTTCTAGTAAAGCAGTCAGATAGCTACCTTGATGTTCTAAAGATTTTGGGTCTAAACGTGATGGGATGTCGTTTGCGGTGTGATAATCAAAATGATCCCCGATGAAGGCAAAAAAGAAGCCGTCAATATCGCCGTTTTCGCGCAGCACGGTGCTATCAGTATCATTAGGCAGCAGTTTATAAACGCTGTACATTAATGAATTGGCATAAGGATGCGACGGATTTGCCTCAGCAAAAGCCTTGATCAATGCGCCGTTTCCGCCATTGGTTTCTACGATCATATTTGAAGGCCCGCCGCTTCCGCGCGCTTCAAAATTCAATGCCAGATCAACCTCTTTTGCCCAAGGGTGCTTGTTGACAAAGACAGAGGCGCCGTTGAGCCCCAATTCTTCCGCATCGGTAAAAAGAAGAATGATATCATTTTTTTGTTTTTCGCCTTTGGCTAAAAATGCGCGAATGCTTTCTAGAATAGTGACTACGCCGCTTCCGGCATCACTGGCACCTTTTGAAGCCGTATGCGGTGCACTGTCGTAATGCGTCATCACTAATAAGGTCTCACCTTCACCAGTACCGGGAATTCGAGTAATTATATTTTCGGCTCTGCTTAATGCGCCCCAACCCGGCTTGTAAGCAAAATCACTTTGTAGCTCTACTTCAAGACCGTACGCTTCTAAAGTCGTAACTATAAAATCTTGCACTTCTTGATGCGCGGGCATCCCTACCGCGTGGGGTTTTTGAGCGATCGAATCTAAAAGTTGAAAAGCTCGGGCAGTAGAAAATTCGGTTTCGGGAGTGTCTAGTCCTGAAACTTGTTGAGGTTTATGAGTATAAAAACTAAAATAGGTAAGCCCTAAAAGCAATAGAAATGAGAGGACGGCAGCGTAGGTTGTTTTCATAAGCACGTATAGTTAAGCTAAAGGTAGTGGGAAACTAGGTTTTGCACAAGGTTGATGTTAATATGCTTTTTAGTTAATGCAAACGTTTTCGTTAATTCAAATAATTTTTCTAATTTAAAGAGTCTAAAATATAAGCGTATGGGAATCAAGAGTTTTATGGGTAAACGATCTAAAGTCGTTGCCGAAGAGGTAAATATCAAAGTGTCTGATTATATGACGACCAAGCTGATCACATTTACTCCAGATCAATCGGTTATGGATGTGATGCAGAAGCTGATCAAACATCGTATTTCTGGTGCGCCGGTGGTGAATGAGAACAACGAACTGCTCGGTGTGATCTCTGAGGGAGATTGTATCAAGCATATTTCAGACAGTCGCTATCACAATTTACCAATGGATAATGCTACGGTAGGTCAAAATATGGCGATTGATGTGGAAACCATTGATGGGAATATGAATGTTTTTGATGCTGCTCGTTTCTTTATCGAGCGCAAACACAGACGTTTTCCCATTGTTGAAAATGGAAAATTAGTAGGGCAAATCAGTCAGATGGATGTGATTAAAGCTGCCTTAAAACTTAGAGGAAATACCTGGAAGTAATCAGTTGCGTTTTACCAAAGCATAATAATCACCTTCTAAAGGTAAATAGCCTTGGTCGTAAACGAAGTAGTACACCGTGCCGGCTTTTGTAGTGTAAATACTCGTGAAAAGATTAAAATCAAAGCCCAAAGAAGTGAGCTTGTCACGCGTGGTTTTGGTTTTGTCTTCGGGATTGAGCGATTCTAGAATACGGTAATTTTTTCGCAGGTGATTGTTAGTATTGCGTATAAGATTTTTAGTGTCGCTGTTGAGCTTATTGTTAGCGGCATTGCGGCAGGCGTCGCTGCAGTATTTTTTATCTGCTCTGCCTATAATTTTATCTCCACACTCGGGACAGGATTTTTGCATATGCTCTAATTACGAAACCAAAACTTTTCTAAGATACTGAATTTCTAGTTTTTAAACGCTATTTGCACATGTGCTAAATGATGCTCACAGTGCCAAGCGTACATCCCAATAGTTTCAGCAAGGCTGAAGCGTTTGCCGTGTTCCGGATGTATGTATTCTCTAATCAAATCTTCAGAATGTAAAGATTGAAGGAGCGTTGCCCAGCGTGCGTGTAAGCCTGCAATCAATTGTAATGAGGAAGTGATCGCAGCAGATCGTGTGTCGGGTAATTCGGCCCATTTATCTTCAAAATAAGGTTTGATCTTGGGCGCTTCTTCAGTGAGTGCCAACTTAAACCGAATAAACGCATTCATATGGCTGTCGGCACAATGATGTACAAGTTGTCTGACCGTCCAACCATTAGGCCTGTACGTTTTTGAGAGTGCGTCTTCTTCAAGGTTTTTGGTTAACGCCGCAATCTTTTGTGGAAATTCAGCAATAGTCGCAGTCCACGATATAAGATGCTTTGCCGTGATGGCTTCCGGCTTTTGAAAGTGGCCAATGGGATATTTTAGCTGTTCTAAATTCATAAGAAGATATATTTAGTAAATCTGTCGCTTGCCTTAAGATAGTTCAGATTTTTTGAAAACCGAGGGGTTATGCATTTCAAGCTTCAATGATACGGATGCTGTGGTTTTCAAAATCATAAAATAAAAGACCCTCTTGATCTTTAGAGAGCGCCGCGATCAAGTCACCTTTTTCATTCCAAATAGCGCTTTGACCAGCTCCGTAAAAGTTATCACAAAATCCAATGTTATTTACCAAAGCCACCGGAAAGGCGTGCTTTTGTGCGATTTTAGCATAATGCGCATATGCTTTTTTCATTCCTGTTTCTGATTTTGCTACACTTGCCAAATAAATTGCTGCGCCTAAACCAAACGCGTTTTCTGCGTGTTCATTCTGTAAAGATTCAAAGCAGATCGCAGGAGCAATTGTTGTGTGGTTAACCTTAAAAATAAGTTGCTCAGTGCCTGGTGTAAAAAAGGGGAGTTCGTCTACGTGTAAGTGCTGTTTTGAGTACAATTTGCGCTCCTGCTGCGGCTGAAAAATAAACATGCTGATATGAATCCCAGTTTTAGAGGTTGTAGGAACCCCAATAGCGATCGTTATTTTATGCGTGTCACTAAGCTGTTTAAAAAGATCTAGTCGCTCATCATGTTCAGTAAAAGCCAAGGCTTTTGATTGCTGGGGTACATAACCGGTAAGAGAAAGCTCAGGAAAAGCGATCAGATCTGCTTGTTCGTGAATCGCGCGTTCAATCCATTTTTTGTGGATCTCCATGTTTTTTTGAACGTTGCCTCTATGAGGGGCTATTTGTGCTAAGCAAATCTTCATAAGCCTGATAAGTTTTTGCTTTGGTATAAGTGTTTTAGAACGAAGTTAAGCTTTATTTGAGGTGCTAAAGACTCAAAATTATTTATTCTACTTCGACTCATATCCATTCACAAACGTTTACAAACATTTATAAACGAAAGTAACTATTTCTTAACCGAATACAATTTAGCTCTCATTTCATCTTTGCAGTGCAATTAATCATTAACTGTTTAACCAAAAATTTGAAAATTATGAGTACGCTAAGAAACAAAGTACAGTTGATCGGAAACTTGGGAAATGACCCTGAAATCGTAAATCTTGATTCGGGTAAGAAACTGGCGAAATTCAGCATTGCCACAAATGAAACGTATAAAAATAATAAAGGCGAGCGCCTGACCGATACGCAATGGCATAATGTGGTTGCCTGGGGAAAAACGGCTGAGGTTATAGAAAACTATGTAACTAAAGGAAAAGAAGTGGCCATTGAAGGTAAACTGACCTCTCGTAGCTATGAAACCAAACAAGGCGAAAAACGCTATTTAACCGAAATTGTCTGCAACGAATTACTGCTGCTCGGGAAGTAACCGGGATAGGGAACTGCATCAAAAAAGCCGCATTATTAAGATAATGCGGCTTTTGAATTTTATGATAAATGCTATTATTTAATCACATTATCCATTATTTCCTGGACGATTTCAGGATTTAATAGCGTACTGGTATCTCCAAGATTTGAAGTGTCGTTAGAAGCGATTTTACGTAAAATACGACGCATGATTTTTCCGCTTCGGGTTTTGGGCAATCCACTTGTAAACTGAATTTTATTCAGTTTGGCAATGGGTCCAATACGATCTGAAATCATCTGGTTGATTTCTTTTCTCAGGTTGTCTTGATTACGAGTTTCCCCTGTTTCTTTCAAGATCACATAACCGTAAAGCGCATTTCCTTTTACTTCGTGAGGATACCCCACAATAGCACTTTCTGCAACTGCCGGATGCTCGTTAATAGCATCTTCAATAGGAGCAGTTCCTAAGTTATGACCGCTTACTATGACCACATCATCCACGCGACCGGTTATTCGATAATAGCCCACGCTATCGCGTAAAGCCCCGTCACCGGTAAAATACATATTTTTAAAAGCTGAAAAATACGTGTCTTTATAACGCTGATGATTGCCCCATATGGTGCGTGCCATTGACGGCCAAGGGAATTTTATGCACAGTCTGCCGTCTACTTGATTTCCTTTAATTTCTTTTCCTTCTTCATCCATCAACGCGGGTTGAATTCCCGGTAACGGAAGCGTTGCAAAGGTTGGTATCGCCGGAGTAGAGTAGGGAATAGGTGAGATCATAATTCCTCCGGTTTCGGTTTGCCACCAGGTATCTACGATAGGACATTTACGTTTCCCAATATTTTCATCATACCAGTGCCAAGCTTCCTCATTAATAGGTTCGCCCACAGTACCGAGTACTTTTAAAGAAGACAAATCGTGTTTTTCCACAAAATCCAGATTCTCTTTTCCGAGTGCTCTAATCGCGGTTGGTGCCGTGTAAAACTGTGTCACTTTGTGTTTTTCAACAATTTCCCAAAAACGCGCGTGATCAGGATAACTAGGCACACCTTCAAACATTACGGTCGTGGCACCATTCGCCAGCGGACCATAAACAATATAACTGTGTCCGGTTATCCAACCGATGTCTGCCGTACACCAATAAATATCATCCTCCCGATACTGAAATACATTTTTAAAGGTAAATGCGGTATACACCATATAGCCTGCCGTGGTATGTACCATTCCTTTTGGCGTCCCCGTAGAACCTGAAGTGTATAAAATAAACAATGGATCTTCGGCATTCATAATCTCAGGAGCGCAGGTTTCTTCTGCCGCATCCAGTAAAGGCTGTAGCCAGTGATCGCGACCTTCTTCCATAGGAATTTCAGCATTGATGCGTTTAACTACGAGTACGTTTTCAACGCTTTCACAGCTTTTTAAACCTTCATCAACAATACCTTTTAGGTCAATTGTTTTGCTTCCGCGATAAGAGCCGTCGCTAGTAATCACCATTTTACAGCTCGCATCGTTGATTCTTGTGGCCAAGGCTTTCGAAGAAAAGCCCGCAAATACTACTGAATGAATGGCGCCAATACGCGCACAAGCGAGTAGTGACACAGCAAGCTCAGGAATCATTGGTAAGTAGATGCACACGCGATCTCCCTTTTTTATTCCCTTTGCTTTAAGAACATTAGCCATTTTGGCAACGCGCTTATGCAATTCGTTATAGGTAATGTGTTGAGCTTTTTCTTTGGGATCGTTGGGCTCAAAAAGAATCGCCGTTTTATCTCCGCGGGTGCGTAGGTGACGGTCAATGCAGTTTTCGGTAATATTCAATTGGGCGCCTTCAAACCACTTAAATTCAGGTTTATCAAAATCATAACTCAGCACATTATCCCAGCGTTTATGCCACATAAAATGCTCTTCGGCTATTTCTTCCCAGTAGCTTTCGGGGTTTCTTACAGATTTACGGTATACTTGAAAATATTCTTCTAAATGTTTTATGTGATAATTACTCATGGTTGAATTGTGCTTTTAGTCCTCACTAAATTACTAAATCGTTATCGGTTTAGGTTTGAACAATTCTGCAGTTGCCGCAAAATTTTAATAAAAATGCGTTAAACTTCTATCATTTTAATGATGCTGAGCTTCACCGGCGCCACTAGGAATACGTATACGCTCTACGATTTCCTGTACATCCTTTGGCGGAGCAGGTGTGAGTCTGCTTATGGTTATCGAAATGACCACATTGATCAACATGGCAAAAGTGCCAAAACCTTCTGGCGAAGTACCAAACCACCATTCTGAAGCAGGAAGCGGATCAAGAACACCTATCAATCCGGTTTTAAACCGAATCATATAAAAAAGCATCAATAGGGTGCCCACGATCATTCCGCTTATGGCGCCTTGTTTGTTCATACGTTTATCAAAAATCCCCAGCACGATTGCCGGAAAAAAGGAGGCTGCAGCGAGCCCAAAAGCCAGAGCGACCACCGCGGCCACAAATCCCGGCGGATAAATACCGAATAATCCCGCAACGATGATAGCAACTAAAATGCTCAAACGCGCTGCGAGCAATTCACCTTTTTCAGAAATATTTGGCTTAAGTTGTTTTTTGATCAAATCGTGAGAAACCGAAGTCGAAATTACAAGTAGTAAACCTGCTGCTGTAGAAAGCGCAGCTGCCAGTCCCCCGGCTGCTACAAGGGCAATCACCCAAGAAGGAAGTTGGGCAATTTCAGGATTGGCGAGTACCATAATATCCCGATCTACGTACAATTCATTCGTTTCGGTTGAAGCGTTAGCGATAAGACGTTCTCCACTTGCGCCACGCGCCTCAGTAAATTCCGGTTTTCCTGTGGTTGCATCACCGTTCACATATTGAATTTTTCCATCTTCATTTTTATCAGACCAGGCGATCAATCCCATATTTTCCCAGTTTTTAAACCATTCAGGAAGCGATGTGTATTCTTGATCGCTTACCGTCTCGATGAGGTTGGTACGGGCAAAAACGGAAACCGCCGGTGCCGTGGTATACAGAATCGCGATAAGTAAAAGTGCGAGTCCGGCCGATTTACGAGCGTCTTTTACATTAGGCACCGTAAAAAATCTTACGATCACGTGAGGTAAACCTGCAGTACCCGCCATCAATGCGAGGGTGATTGCAAAGACATCCCAAGTAGATTTGATGCCTTCGGTATACTCTTTAAAGCCTAATTGAGTATGCAGGTTGTCTAACTTTTCAAGTAGAAAGGTGCCGTCTTCTACACGAGATCCCATTCCGATTTGGGGAATAATATTTCCCGTCATTTGAATTGAAATAAAAATCGCAGGAACCATAAAAGCAAAAATGAGCACGCAATATTGCGCGACCTGCGTATAGGTGATTCCTTTCATTCCGCCTAAAAAAGCAAACACCAAAACCACCGCCATACCGATGATCACGCCGGTAGTAATCTCCACTTGAAGAAACTGAGAAAATACAATACCTACACCGCGCATTTGCCCGGCGACATAAGTAAACGACACGATAAGCGCACAAATCACCGCTACGGTACGCGCGGTGTTGGAGTAGTAACGGTCACCAATAAAATCAGGAACCGTAAATTTCCCGAATTTCCTTAGGTACGGCGCCAGCAAAAGCGCGAGTAGGACGTAGCCACCGGTCCAACCCATTAAGTACACGGAGCCGTCATAACCCGCAAAAGAAATGATCCCGGCCATAGAGATAAACGAGGCAGCACTCATCCAGTCGGCTGCGGTGGCCATTCCGTTGGCTAATGGAGAAACGCCGCCTCCGGCGACATAAAATTCTTTGGTAGAACCGGCCCGTGCCCAAATAGCGATTCCAAAATATAAGGCGAAGGTGATGCCTACTAAAATCCAAGTCCAAAGTTGAACGCTCATAATGTGAAAGTTTAATTTGCAGCAAGAATCTGCTTAAATAGATGGTAAAGGCATTTATTGGCACCGCCAAATGGTTTAATACTCCGAGGCTTGCCCTGGGGTAGTTTACTCATTATAGCCGTATTTTTTATCAAGCCGGTTCATGAGCCAGACGTAAACAAAGATGAGTACTACAAAAACATAGATGCTTCCCTGTTGAGCAAACCAGAATCCTAATTTAAAACCTCCTAAACTATATCGATTGAGTAAGTCTTTAAAAAGAATGCCGCAACCAAAGGAAACCACAAACCAAATGCTGAGTAAAATAGCTAGGTATTTTTTGTTTTCGCGCCAGTAGGCTTTAGATTTATCTGGTTTTGACATAGGATAATGATTTAAAACGCTTTCTAATATAGCTTATAAAATTTAATGCGGTTCCCTGTACTTACCTGTTTCTGAGAAAATTTGCATTAAAAAACCCGGTGCTGAGGCACCGGGTTTTTTAATTTTAAATAATCCTTAGTTTATAAAACATCAATTAAGAATGTCCAGGTTGGAGTAATTTCTAAGGTAAAATTTGCACCTTCATCATTACTCAAAGACCCGTCAATATCGATGGTAACCTTACCATTTGATTTTAAGCTTGAACCTAAAGAGTTTAAAAAAGCTGCTTCTGATGAACTTACTGTTCCAGTCGTTCCATTGGCAACAGCAATATTACTTAAGGTTACTGATTGTCCTCCAGAAGATAACGTACCTGAGAGTGTAGTTCCAGCTGCAGCCTCAACATCTTTGAAAACATATGTAAACCCTGAGATATCCACTGATTCTATTTTGTCTAAGTTATCTCTTACATCAGAATTACTTGTAGCATCAAGAGAAATAGCAGAATTAACTGATGAAGACCCCTCTGGGATAGAAACATCAACTTCCGCTTTTAAATCTGGACTTACTCTAATCTCCGTTAATTCATCAACCGCATCGCACGAGTTGAATGCAAATACAAAAAGGCTTAGGGCAAAAAAGGTGGTGAATTTTTTCATCTTTAAAAGTGTTAATTGTTTTAACAAAAGTAAGCATAAATCACTATTAACCAAGTTTTTAATGTAAATAGGGTGAAAAAACCCTTAAGCATTCTAAGCTTTGATTTATGGGGTATTGAAATTCAACCAAATCTAAGCGAGCTTGAAGATTTAGCTTTAGAGCGATTAGAAATAAAGCTCTTGAGCCAGTCTGTAAGTATTTGCGTGTGCTTCGATGATGACTTTAATATCGGGCGAATAGCCGCCACCCATACTCACTTGAACGGGAATTCCGCTTTCGCGAAAGCAGGATAGTGCAAACCGATCTCGTTCTTTACAACCTTCAACCGTACACGAAAGTCTACCGAGTTTATCAGTTTCTAAAATATCTACACCGCTGAGGTAGAAAATAAAATCCGGCTTCACCTGATTGATGAGTTTGGGAAGTGTTTCTTTCAGCTTTGCTAAGTAAACTGCATCGCCACTTTTATCGGGAACGGCAATATCAAGATCTGAAGTTTCTTTTTTAAAGGGATAATTGCCCGCGCCGTGCATCGAAAATGTAAATACGGAAGTATCGTCCTCAAAAATCTCGGCAGTGCCATTGCCTTGATGTACGTCGAGATCTACAATTAGAATTTGCTTTGCCAACTCCTTAGATTGAAGAAACCGCGCTGCAATTGCTTGGTCGTTAAGTAGGCAAAAAGCTTCGCCGTGATCGGAATAAGCGTGATGTGTACCACCGGCAATATTGAAAGCGATCCCATATTTTAAAGCGAACTCACAGCCCATCATCGTACCTTGAGCGATAATTTGCTCACGGTCGACCAACTCTTGAGAGAGTGGAAATCCCGTTTTTCGAATCGCCCTGCGGTCAAGATTAAGCGCTTTGAGATTGGTGACATATTCTTGCGTATGAACAGCCGTCAAGTATTTTTCCTCTGGAAAGCCGGGTTCAAAAAAATTAACTTCAGTACACGTGCCTTCGTAAAGCAATTGCTTAGGTAGCAAATCATATTTTTCCATCGGGAAACGATGTCCCTCAGGAAGCGGATGTTTATAAATAGGATGGTAGGCGATTTTAAGCATTCAGTTTATGCAATTTAAGTTGAATGCGCTTACGCTTGATATCTACTTCAAGCACTTTAACCACGACCTGTTCTTGCAAACTCACGTGCGCATTTACATCACTTACGTACCCGTCAGCAAGATTTGAAATGTGAATCAGTCCACTTTCTTTGATACCGATATCTACAAAGGCGCCAAAGTTAGTGATGTTATTCACGATCCCGGGAAGTAATTGACCGGGCTCAAGATCTTCGATCTTATGTATATTTTGATTGAAGGTAAATGCCTTTGCCGGTTCTCGTGGATCCAAACCGGGTTTTTCGAGTTCGTCCAAAATATCTTTCAATGTAAGTTCGCCCACTTCATCAGAAACATAATCCTCGAGACTTAATTCTTTGATCACCGTTTTATTGCCTACCAATTCTGCTACGGAAAGCTTCAGGTTTTTAGCCATTTTTTCAACCAAACCATAACGCTCAGGATGTACGGCTGAATCGTCTAACGGATTTTCAGCATTCTTGATACGTAGAAAACCGGCAGCTTGCTCATAAGCTTTCGCACCCAAACGCGGAACGTTTAAAATTTCTTTCCGCGAAGCGAAAGCACCGTTTTCATCTCTGTAGGTTACAATATTTTCAGCCAGTTTAGGTCCAATTCCCGAAACATAACTTAGCAACGGAATGCTGGCAGTATTGATGTTTACACCTACCGTGTTTACACAGCTTTCAACAACACGATCGAGTTCGTTTTTCAATTTGGTTTGATCCACATCGTGTTGATATTGTCCCACACCGATGGATTTTGCATCGATTTTCACCAACTCCGCAAGCGGATCTGCAAGTCGGCGACCAATAGAGACCGCACCGCGCACCGTCACATCATAATTGGGGAACTCGTCTCGTGCGATCTTTGAAGCCGAATAAATACTTGCGCCGGCCTCGCTCACCACAAACACTTCAAGATCCCGATTGAATTGCATACGCTTGATAAACTGCTCGGTCTCTCTGCTGGCGGTCCCGTTCCCTATGGCGATGGCTTCGATTTTATGCGCATCTACCAGAAAACTGATCTTACGCATCGCACCCTTAGTATCGCTTTTAGGAGGATGTGGATAAATGGTTTCATTATGCTGCAAACCGCCATTTTCGTCAAGGCAAACCACTTTACAACCTGTTCTAAAACCCGGATCGATCGCGAGAATACGCTTTTCGCCAAGTGGCGAACCTAAAAGCAGTTGGCGTAAATTTTTTGCAAAAACACTAATCGCTTCTGCATCGGCTTTTTCTTTAGCAGTGCTTAAAGCCTCGTTGCTCAACGCGGAAAACAGCAAACGTTTATATGCATCAGCAATGGCAAGCTCAATTTGCTCAGCACAGTCTCCACGTGATTTTACCATTCTATTGGCGATATGCGATAAAGCGCGATCGATGTCAATATCCAGTTTTAAACGAATAAAACCTTCATCGGCGGCACGAGAAAGTGCTAGAAAACGATGTGAAGGAATGCGGTTTAAAGCCTCTTCCCAATCAAAATAATCTTTGTATTTAAGCGCTTTTTCATCGTCTTTTTTAGACTTCACTACCTTAGAAGCAATCTGTGCGTAACGTTCTATTTGGTTCCTTAAATAGTTGCGCACATCGCTGCGCTCATTCACCCATTCTGCAATGATGTGGCGAGCGCCTTCAAGAGCTTCTTCGATGGAAGCAACTTCGTTGTTTAAAAACCTTCCGGCAGCTTGCTCCAGATCGCGCGTGTTTTGCGCCATAATAATTTTGGCGAGCGGTTCTAGACCGTTCTCACGGGCGGTATCTGCTTTGGTTTTACGCGTCTTTTTATACGGAAGATATAGATCTTCTAAAGCAGTAGCATCTGCTGTGTTTTCTATTTGCTTCTGAAGTTCTGCAGTCAAAACCTCTTGCTCTTCTAAAGCTTTTAGAATGGTCGCTTTCCGCTTTTCTAAGGCCTCAAATTGTTCTTTGAACTTTACAATTTCGCCCAGTTGCACTTCATCTAAATTCCCGGTGCGTTCTTTACGGTAACGTGCAATAAAAGGGATGGTCGCATCTTCATCAAGAAGTTGCAACACATTCTTGATACCCTTTTCCGGAAGATTGGTCGAAGATTTTAGGTAGGAGAGGAGTGCAAGCATGCTTTTAAAATTATATTTTCATTGAGCATCTCGACTGCGCTCGATGTGACACGAGAATGTCTATTGATGTTTCATTTTATGTCCTGTCGAGCGCAGTCGAGACATTAATCAGGTTTAAACTTATGGTGTGTTTCATTTCGACATTCCGCTAAAATTTGCAGTAGATCGAAATCCCCATCAATAAGGGCTTTCTTCTTTTTAGCACTCCATTTTTTAATCTTTTTCTCAAACAGAATGACTTGATTAACATCACTAAAATCTTGATTAAAGGCTAAAAATACTGGCCTACGTCTATAGGTATAACTAGCAGGGTTTGTCCCAGAATTATGTTGTTCAAGTCGCAATTTAAGATTATTAGTCAGTCCGGTATAATATGAGCCATCAGCGCAATGAAGTATGTAAACAAAATAAGTTTTCATAATAATGTATTAGATGGCATCTCGACTGCGCTCGATGTGACAAAATAAAGTACTTATTAATTTTAAATCTTGTCCTGTCAAGCAGTCGAGAAATTAGCTCACCGCTTCACCGTTCTTTACTCCGGCGGTGTCAGGATTCATAAAAACAAGTTTTCCTTGTTTATCTTCGGTCATTAAGATCATTCCCTGGCTTTCTACGCCACGTAATTTACGCGGAGCCAAATTGGCCACAACGGTTACTTGCTTACCAATGATATCTTCCGGTTTAAAGCTTTCTGCAATACCAGAAACAATGGTGCGTACATCAAGACCGGTATCTACTTTTAAGATTAAAAGCTTTTTGGTTTTAGCCATTTTTTCAGCTTCCAGAATGGTTCCTACACGTAAATCCAATTTGGTGAAATCATCAAATTCGATCGTGTCTTTTTGTGGGGTTACCGGAGTGTTTTCGGCTTGATTACTCATTTTAGTCGCTTCTAATTTGTCAAGTTGTTTTTGTATTTGCTCGTCTTCTATTTTGCTAAATAAAAGCGCGGCTTTATTAATGCTGTGCCCTACAGGAAGTAAATCTATTTTCTCTCCAAGAACCTCCCAGCTCAACGGCTCAGGAAGTTGCATAAGCGGATCTTCACTCTCTATATTGAGCATTTGCTTGAGTGTTTTTGCCGTGTGTGGTAAAAACGGTTCACTCAAAACAGCTAGAGTCCCGGCGATTTGCAGCGCGATGTACATCACCGTTTTTGTGCGTTCAGGATCAGTTTTAACTGATTTCCACGGCTCAGCATCTGCCAGATATTTATTTCCCAGACGGGCAACGTTCATCAGTTCGTTTTGCGCTTCGCGGAAACGGTAACGTTCAATCGAACTTGCGATCACCGCCGGATAGGCTTTCATTTCGGCTAATACGCGTTCATCTTCAGCATTAAATTCAGAAGGTTGCGGGATTGCTCCTTCATAATATTTGTTAGTCAACACCACCACGCGGTTGATGAAGTTTCCAAAAATGGCAACAAGCTCATTGTTATTTCTGGCCTGAAAATCTGCCCAAGTAAAGTCGTTGTCTTTCGTTTCTGGAGCGTTGGCCGTAAGCGTATAACGCAATACATCTTGCTGCCCCGGAAACTCTTCAAGGTACTCGTGAAGCCAAACTGCCCAGTTTTTTGAGGTCGAAAGTTTGTTACCTTCTAAGTTCAAAAACTCATTTGCCGGCACATTGTCTGGTAAAATATAGCTTCCTTCGGCTTCCAGCATACTTGGGAAAATAATACAGTGAAAAACAATATTGTCTTTCCCGATAAAGTGCACCAGTTTAGTATCGTCTGCTTTCCAGTAATCTTCCCAATTTTTGCCTTCGCGCGCAGCCCATTCTTTGGTTGAAGAAATGTAACCAATGGGTGCATCAAACCATACATAAAGCACTTTACCTTCGGCACCGTCTACCGGCACAGGAATTCCCCAATCGAGATCACGGGTTACTGCGCGAGGTCGTAAACCTTCATCGATCCACGATTTACATTGCCCGTAAACATTCGGTTTCCAATCGCTTTTATGCCCGTCAAGAATCCATTTTTTCAGAAAATCTTCATAGCGATCCAGCGGTAGGAACCAGTGTCTGGTTTCTTTTAAAATGGGTTTAGAGCCAGAAATGGTTGATTTCGGATTAATTAAATCGGTTGCATTTAAAGAAGATCCGCAATTTTCGCACTGATCACCGTAAGCTTCTTCGTGGCCACATTTAGGGCAGGTTCCGGTTACGAAACGATCGGCTAAATACTGATTGGCTTCGGCATCAAAAAGCTGCTCGGTCACTTCCTCAATAAAATCACCTTTTGCATAAAGCGTTTTGAAAAATTCTGAAGCCGTATCGTGATGCACTTGTGCCGAAGTACGCGAGTAATTGTCAAAGGAAATCCCAAAATCTTCAAAAGAATCTTTGATAATCTTGTGGTATTTATCTACCACTTCTTGTGGCGTGATTCCTTCTTTTTTGGCTTTGATGCTAATGGCAACGCCGTGCTCATCACTACCGCAGATGTAAGCAACATCCTTACCCATACCTCTCAGGTAGCGGGCATAAATATCTGCAGGAACATAAACTCCGGCTAAATGCCCAATGTGAATTGGCCCATTGGTATAAGGTAATGCGGCGGTAATTGTATATCGTTTCGGACTCATAATGCGAATAAAATTTCAGCGGCAAAGATACCATTTATGCATATAAACAAAACCAGACTAGCACTTCATTTAATAAGTGCGTATATTGGTATTTTACAAGGAGAAAATTTAAGACTGCTTTCCCCGTTTTTCTTATAGTGGTCTGTTGTTTTCTTTTTCTAAAATTAGAAAACCCCTAAACGGAATAATGAATTTAAAGCCATCAGGCTAAAAAGAATTGGTATGTTAACCCCGCCCTATTTAAAAGAAGGAGATAAAGTTGGTATCGTGTGCACCGCTCGCAAAGCAGATCGCGAGGATCTCGAAAACGGAATTGCGCTATTGAAATCTTGCGGACTAGAACCTGTGCTGGGAAAAACCATTGGCGCTTCAGACAACCAATATGGTGGTACTGATGCATTGCGCGCAGCAGATTTACAAGCGATGCTTGATGACGAAGAAATCAATGCGATCTGGTGTGCAAAAGGCGGTTATGGAACGGTGCGCATCATCGATGAGATCAACTTCTACAAATTCATTAAATACCCCAAATGGATCATAGGGTATAGCGATGTGACGGTGCTGCATTCCCAAATTCATAAATTAGGTTTTGAAACCATTCACGGAGTAATGCCTGTGGGAATTGCACGAAATACTGCGGTTGCCAAACAAACTTTAGAGAATGCCTGGTCTGGCAAACCGGTACATTACCATATAGAAAGCGCTTCTTTAAATCGATTAGGAACGGCCAAAGGCGAACTGGTAGGCGGAAATATCTCTATTTTATATTCGCTTTGCGGAAGCCACTCTGCCATAGATACGACCAACAAGATTTTGTTTCTTGAAGATCTGGACGAATATTTATATCACGTAGACAGAATGATGATCAATCTAAAACGCAACGGCATGCTGCGGAATATACGCGGCTTGGTAGTAGGCGGACTTACCAGTATGCACGACAATTCTACACCTTTTGGGAAAACCGCTAAAGAAATTGTTATGGATGCTGTTGCTGAATACGATTACCCGGTATGTTTTGATTTTCCGGCGGGGCATTTAAAAGATAATCGTGCACTTATTTTGGGCCGAAGCGCTTCACTTGAGGTGAATGAGCGTGGTGCTAAACTCTATTTTGACCAATTAGAATAAGGCTTATGAATCATAACGAACTCGGGAAATGGGGTGAAGAATATGCTGCGAGCTATCTCGAGAAAAAGGGTTATGAATTATTAGAACGCAATTGGTTTTTCAATAAAGCTGAATTGGATATTATTGCGCTAAAAGACGATCAGTTGGTCGTTGTTGAAGTCAAAACACGCAACTCTGATTTTTTTGGCGATCCACAAGATTTTGTGACGCCGGCAAAGATCAAGTTACTTGTGAAAGCCACCAATGAATACATCATCTCAAACGATCTGGATCTTGAAGTCCGTTTTGACGTCATCGCCATCTTAAAAAACAAAACCCAAGAACAGCTGGAGCATTTTGAAGATGCGTTTTATTATTTCTGAAATATTATTATGGCTAATCAGTGGGGTATTCCGTAAGACGTTGAAAAATTTGTTTTAATTCGTGATAAGACGTGTGTGTATTGCGGCGTTGATTTTTCAATCACTCATGTATCAAGAAAAACCAAGCCATCTTGGGAACATATAATTAACGACATTCATCTTTCCTCAGCAGATAATATTGCACTCTGTTGTACTTCTTGTAACGCGAGCAAAGGAGCTAAGAAATTAGAAGAATGGCTTAAAGGCAACTATTGTTTATCAAAAAATATAAACGAGAATACGGTAGCAGAAGTAGTTCAAAATGTAATCAGAAAGAACATCTCTAAAACTTAAAAAGAGGAATCAATTCGAGATTGATTCCTCTTTTTTAAAGTT